>NZ_JBITFD010000021.1:0-80123 GCF_044455765.1 Micromonospora sp. NPDC051141 | reverse complement strand
TCCGCGATGATGATGGCCGGCCTCGACGGCATCAAGAGCAAGATCGAACCCCCGGCCCCCATCGACAAGGACCTCTACGACCTCCCCCCGGAGGAATGGGGCGACGTCAAGCAGGTCCCCGCATCGCTGTCGCACGCGCTGGAGGCGCTGGCGGCCGACCACGACTACCTGCTCGACGGCGGCGTCTTCACCGACGACCTGATCTCCACCTGGATCGACTGGAAGAACGCCAACGAGGTCGACCCGGTGCGCCTGCGGCCCACCCCGCACGAGTTCGCGATGTACTTCGACTGCTGACGCCGTACCCCGTTCGTCACCGACCCCGCGTGCGGAGCCCGCGGGGTCGGTGGAAACGGCATCCGGGAGGCCACCGGCCTCGTACCGTCGAGACATGGCGCAGCCCCGCGACGACCGGCCCGGAACGGCGGTGCGACCGCGACCGACCGACGCCCCGGCGACCGCCGACCCGCTCACGCTCGGGGTGGAGGAGGAGTTCCTGCTGCTGGACCCGGTGACCGGGGAGAGCATGCCGGTCGCCGACCGGGTCCGCGACGCGCTCTCCGGGATCGCCCGCGCGCAGAGCCGGCAGGAGTTCCGGCACAGCATGGTGGAGATGGTGACCCCGGTCAGCCTCGACCTGGCGTCGCTGCGGGAGCACCTCGTCGCGTTGCGTCGGGCCGCCGCTCGGGCCGCCGACGCGGTCGGGGCGCGGCTGGTGGCGGTCGGGGCGACCCCGGTCTGCGAGGCCCACCGCACGGTGCCCGACGAGCCGCGCTACCACGACATGTCCCGCCGGTTCGGGCCGGTCGCCCACGACCCGGCGGTGTGCGGCTGTCACGTCCACGTCGGGGTGCCCGACCGGGAACTCGCCGTCCGGGTCTGCAACCACCTGCGCCCGTGGCTGCCGGTGGTGCAGGCGCTCACCGTGAACTCGCCGCTGCACGACGGGCGGGACACCGGACACGCGAGCTGGCGCTCGATGCAGCTGGAACGCTGGCCGAGCATCGGGCCCACGCCGCACTTCGACTCCGCCGCCGACTACGACGCCACCGTGCAGGAGCTGATCACCGCCGGGATCATGCTCGACGCCGCGATGGTCTACTGGTACGCCCGGCCGTCCGCGTCCTACCCGACCGTGGAGATCCGGGTCGGCGACGTCTGCCCCACCGTCGACGACACCGTGCTCGTCGCCGGGCTGGTCCGGGCGCTGGTCGCCACCATGATCGACGAGATCCGCGCGGGCGTCCCCGCGCCGCGGATCCGCGACTGCCTGGTCGCCGCCGCGCACTGGCGGGCCGCCCACGACGGCCTCGACGGTGAGCTGGTGGACCTGCGCACCGGCCGACCCCGGCCGGCCTGGGACCTGGTCGACGAGCTGCTCGCCACCGTCGCGCCCGCGCTGACCCGGCACGGGGACCGGGAGCTGGTCCTGCGGGAGGCGGCGCGGCTCCGGAGGGACGGCACCGGCGCCACCCGGCAACGGCGGATCATGGCCGACACCGGCGGCGACGTCCGTGCCGTGCTGGAGCGTCTGGCCGCGCAGACCACCGCGGCCTGACCGGTGCCGGCCGTGCCGTCAACGCAGACCGGCGAACAGGTCGTCCTCCGGCGTCGGCGCGCCGGTGGTGTCGCGGACCCGGACGAACGTCTCCGTCCCCATCAGCTCGACGAACCGCTCCTGCCCGAGGCGCAGGAAGAAGATGTTCTCCGCCTGGCTGGCGTGCGCGGCCAGCGAGGCGAATTTCTGCTCGCCGTGGGCTCGGGTGTCCACCCAGGTGGTGATCTCCTCGTCGGGCAGGCCCAGCGCCGGCGTCGAGTCGGTCGCCTCCGGATCCGGGAACTCCACCCCGATCTCCTGCATGACCTTGCCGAACTCCCGGAACGCGCTGCGCGGCACCGTGGTCCAGTAGACCTTCGCCGGGATGCCGGTGCGCTCCACCGCGGCCATCGTGATGCGGTGCGCCTGGATGTGGTCGGGGTGGCCGTAGAAGCCGTTCTCGTCGTAGGTGACCACCACGTCGGGGCGGTAACGCCGGATCAGCTCGGCCAGCCGGTCGGCCGCCTCGGTGACCGGCGTGGTCCAGAACGCGCCGGGCGCGTCGTTGGTGGCCCACCCCATCATCCCGGAGTCGGCGTAGTCGAGCGTCTCCAGGTGGGTGACCTTCAGCGACTCGCAACTGGCCGCCAGCTCCGCCCGGCGCATCGCCACCACGGCCTGCGGGTCGTGCCCGGCCTCGCCCGGCTTGACGCCGTCGGGGCCGTCGCCGCACCGGCCGTCGGTGCAGGTCACGAGCACTGTCGTGACGCCTTCGGCCGCATAGCGGGCCAGGACGCCGCCGGTGCTCGTCGCTTCGTCGTCGGGGTGCGCGTGCACCGCCATCAGGGTCAGGGATCGCTCAGCCACCCCGTCACCATACGAGCATCCACCGACGCACTAGCATTGCCCGGTCCGCAGACGGCGACGGAAGCGAGGCACGATGGGTTGGCTCCGGCGGTTGCTGGGCGGCGGCGGTGGGGTCGAACTGGACCCCGAACGCCAGCGGACACTGCTGCGGGACGTCCGGCACTCCTACGGCGCGCACGCCCCGATCCGGTTCTCCGAGCAGGTCGACGCGATCGGTCGGCTGCTCGCCGACGACGACGGTCTGGTGGTGGCCGCCGGGATCGTGTGCGAGGCCGCCGAGGAGGCCCACGCCGACCTCCAGTTCCAGGCGCAGGAGGTGTACCGGCGCACCGGCCGGCGGCTGCTGGTGCACCGTCGCAACTACCGGCCCCTGTGGAAGGAGGCCGGGCAGTGGCTGCGCTGGCCGCTCGCCGCGCTGCCCAGCGGGCTGCACCCGTACGCGCAGGTGGCCGCCGCCGTCACGGTGGTCGGCGGCCGGGCGAAGCGCCTCGACCGGGTGACCGACCCGCAGCCGTTGGTGACCCGCCTGTTCGAGGTGCTCGACCTCACCACCGCCGGTTGGGAGTTCGGCCGGGTGCGGGTGGACACCGACAGCGCAACGCTGGTCGAGCGGCTCACCGGCACCGCCGCGCAGGTGCTCGCCACCATGGACGATCCGCCCCGACTGCCGCCGCCGGTCCGCGAGATGATGCGCCGCAACCACAGCATCGACGTGTACGACCCGGCCGCCCCCCGGGTGGTGGGTCGGATCAACCCCGGGGCGCGGCTGCGCGAGACGCTGCTGGTCTGACGCCGCCCGCCCCGGGGTGTTCCCGCCCGGTCAGGTGGTCGTGCAGGTGAGGTTCGTCGGCGGGTTGTTGGCGCCGGTGACCGTGCCGATGAACCCGAACGTGGTGGACGCCCCGGCCGCCAGCGCGCCGTTGTAGTCGACGTTGCGCACCGACACGTTCGCGCCGCTCTGGGTGTGGGAGCCGCCCCAGATCTGGCTGATGACCTGCCCGTCGGGGAACGTCCAGGACACCGTCCAGCCGCGGATCGCGGTGGCGCCGGCGGTCACCGTGACCTCGCCCTGGAAGCCGCCCGACCAGGAGCCCGTCACCGCGTACGTCGCCCGGGCGCCGGACGGCGCGGGCGAGCCGGTGGTCGGCGTCGGTGTCGGACTCACCGTGGGCGTGGGCGGGGGCGGAGGCGTGACGGTCGGCGTCGGTGTCGGCGTCACGCCCGGTCGCGCCGCCCGGTAGGTGCGGCCGGCCCGGACGGTGAACTGGACGACGTCCGTCTCCGGTCGGGTGGTGGCCGGCGTGCTGCCGTCACCGGCGTCGACGAGGGTGAAGCCGCCGGTGAACAGCCGGGACCGCAACCGCAGCGTGCCGTCGCGGTCGGCGCGGACGACGATCTCGTCGGGCTGGCCGTTCGACCAGGCCAGCGCCACCGTGTACCCGCCCCGACCGCGCAGGCCCGCGACCTGCCCGGCGGGCCAGGCGCTGGGCAGCGCGGGCAACACGTTCAGCTCGCCGGTGTGACTGTGCAGCAGCATTTCGGCGATGCCGGAGGTGGCGCCGAAGTTGCCGTCGATCTGGAACGGCGGGTGCAGGTCGAACATGTTCGGCGCGAGCCGGTCGGTGCGCACCAGGTCACGCAGCAGTTTGTGGGCGCGGGCGCCGTCCTCCAGCCGGGCCCAGAAATTGATCTTCCAGGCGAGCGACCAGCCGGTCCCGTCGTCGCCCCGCAGCTCCAGCGTCCGGCGGGCGGCCTCGTAGAGCGCCGGCGTGCCCCGCCTGGTGATCTGGTTGCTGGGATGCAGCCCGTACAGGTGGGAGACGTGCCGGTGGGTCCGCTCGGTCTCGATCCAGTCGGCGAGCCACTCCTGGACGTTGCCGCGGGAGCCGACACGGCTCGGGGGCAGCCGGTCCTTGGCGGTGCGCACCTGGGACCGGAACGTGGTGTCGACGCCGAGAACCTCACTGGCCCGGGCCGCGGCGTCGAACAGGTCGCGCAGGATCTGGTTGTCCATCGTGGGGCCGGCGCAGACGCTCGCGTTCGCGTGGTGCGGCAGCTCCGGCGAGTTCGACGGGTTCGTCACCAGGTAGCCGAGCGTCGGGTGGGCGACCAGGGTGTCCAGGAAGAACTGGGCGGCGCCCTTCAGGGCCGGGTAGTTGGCCTGGAGGAACCCGAGGTCGCCGGTGAACAGGTAGTGGTCCCAGATCAGCGTGCTCAACCACGCGCCACCGGTCTGCCACATGCCCCACAGCGCCCCGTCGACGACCGAGGCGCCCCGCCACGCGTCCGTGTTGTGGTGGGTGACCCAGCCGCCGGCGCCGTACTGCGCCTGGGCGACCCGCGCGCCGGTCACCGTCAGGTCCTTGATCATGTCGAAGACCGGCAGGAAGCACTCGGACAGGTTCGTGGTGTCGGCCGGCCAGTAGTTCATCGGCAGGTTGGCGTTGATCGTGTACTTCGAGTCCCAGGACGGGGCGAGCGAGTCGTTCCAGATGCCCTGGAGGTTCGCCGGTTGGGTGCCCGGACGCGAGGAGGAGATCAGCAGGTACCGCCCGAACTGGAACAGCAGCGCGGCGAACTGCGGATCGTTGGTGCTCGCGTGTTGCGCGATCCGGACGTCGGTCGGCTGGTCGGCCGCGGCCGTCCGGCCCAGGTCGATCGTGACCCGGTTGAACAGCGCCTGGTAGTCGGCGAGGTGGCGGCTGCGCAACTGGTCGACCGCCACGCTCCGGGCGGCGCTGAGCCGGTTGCGCGCGATGCCCTGGTAGTCGCCGTTGACGGTGCGGTAGTTGACGTAACTGGAGCCGATCGAGATCAGCAGCGTGACGCTCGTCGCGCCGGAGACCCGCAGCGTCCCGCCGGAGCTGCTGACCGTGCCACCGGTCACGGCGGCGTTGGCCAGGGCGAGGAACCGCACCGAGCCGGTGACGCCCTCCATGCTGCCGGAGATGCCGTCGAGCCCGATGGTGGCGGAGTCCGGGCTCGACACGGTGGTGCGTTGCGGGCTGTCGAAGGTGGCGGAGAAACTGATCGAGTTCGCCCGGTCGGCGGTCAGCCGGACCACGACCACCTGGTCGGGCGCGCTCGCGAACACCTCCCGCTGGTGTCGTACGCCGCCCAGCACGTAGCTCGTGGTGACCGTGGCGGTGGTGAGGTCGAGCGTCCGGCGGTACTGCGTCGCCCCACCGGACGAACCGAAGGCGAGCCGGAGGTTGCCCACGATCTGGTAGGCGAGCTGACCGCCGGGGGTCCCCATCATGGTCTGGTTGATCAGGTCCTGCGCCGAGGTCCACTGGTCGGCGAAGACGCGCCGCCGGATCTCGGCCAGGTTGGCCGCGCCCCGGGTATTGGCGGAGTCGTACGGGCCGCCGGCCCAGACCGTGTCCTCGTTGAGCTGGAGCCGTTCGGTGTCGACGTTGCCGAACACCATCGCGCCGAGCCGCCCGTTGCCGATGGGCAGGGCCCGCAGCCAGTCGGTGCCGGCCTCCTCGTCGTACCACAGCGCCAGATCGTTCGCGGCCAGCACCTCGGGTGGCGCCGCCGAGCCGGCGCGGGCGGCGGCGGTCCAGGCGGCCGGCGCCAGCGCGGCGCCGGCGCCCGCCGCGGAAGCCTTGAGAACGTTTCTTCGGGTCACTTCTGACATGGTCTTCTCCCGGGCACGCGGATCAGAGGCGGGTGCAGGTGAGCGACGGCGTCGTCGCCGTGCCGTTGGCGGTGAAGCCGAACGTGGTGGAGGCGCCGGCGGCCAGGCTGCCGTTCCACGCCTCGTTGGAGACGTTCTGGGTGCTGCCGGAGGGCGCGTTGCGACCGCCCCAGAGCTGGGTGACGCTCTGCCCGTCGGCCAACGTCCCACTGACAGGGAGAGTCTGTTAGCGCTAACAGATGCGGCCCAAGCACCACGCGCCCCGTCGACTCACCACCTGCCGGCGCCGAGCTCCCGATCGCGCGCCGCATCGACTCATATGGACTCTCATGGATGAGTACGGCGACCGTCAAGAGATGACGACCAGGTTTCGCGAAAGTTCGGGTACGTCACCCACCGAACGTGACAGCACCCCGCGACACCACCAGGACGGCATTGTTATCGCTCACGCACTTCGGTCCGCCGGAGGCGGCGACCCGACGGCCCGCTCCCCCACCGCCGACGCGGCGGGCCGAGCGGGGCGCCGCCGCGACCGGCCGCCCCACCCGGGTCACGTGCACGACCCGCTGCGGCGCCACGTCGAGCAGCGCGCCGAGCACGTCGCGGGTGGCGGCGACGTCGACGAGCTGGCTCAACGGGTGCGCCGCCAGGCCGGCGGCGTGCAGCGTCAGCCACACCCGCATCAGCACCCGGCCGAACTCGACCTCGCCGGGTGCGTCCAGGTCGGGCGGGGCCACCAGCGCCAGCACCGCACCGCCGCGGGCGAGCGGATCGTCGCCGGCGGCGAGCAGCCGGGCCAACCCCAGCGGGCGCAGCACCGGATACGCGGCCAGCGCCGCCCGCAGCCCGGCGGCGGCCGGCCGGGACAACCCGAGGCAACGATCGCTCAGCCCGTCGGCCCGGTAGTCCGGCCGCCCCGGGTCCAGCCGCAGCCAGCGACGCAGCTCGGCCACCACCGCCGGGTCCGCGTACACCTGCCGGTCGGCGGCGCGCAGCAACGCGCCGAGCCGCCCGGCGCCGGGCACGAGGCGGACCCCGCCGCCGGCCCGCCGGGCCACGGCGTCGACGGCGGCGAGCACGTCGGCGTCCGGGCCGCCGGTGAACCGGCCCCGGTCGGTACGCCGGTCCCAGACCTCCGAGGTGCGGAACGGCGTACGGTACGGCTGCCGCGCCGGACGCAGCCGACCCACCCGGCGGTCGTGCTCGTCGTGGTCGGCGACCCAGTCCAGTCGCAGCCCCGCGTCGGCGGCGACGATCAGGCAGGTCTCCACGAACGCGCCGAGCGACAGCCGCAGGTCCCGCCCGCTCGGGTCGCCGGCCGGCAGCATGTCGGCCGGGTCCCAGCCGACGGTGATCGCCCAGCGCTCGTAGCGCAGCCGCCACGGTTGGGTGTTGTGCGCGCTCGGCGCACGCCAACACAGCGGCTCCAACGCGCGGAACGCGGCGAGGTCCATGTCATCGCTCCTTCGCGTAGAACGTGTAACCGTGCAGGGGGCGGCCACCGAGCCGGCGGTACTGCGCCGCCGAGGCCGGGTTGTCCCGCCCGACGTAGGTGCTGCGCAGCGTGGTGTAGCCGCCGGCGTGCAGGTTGTGGTGCAGGTGCGCGGAGAGCAGCCGCTGGTAGCCGCGCCCCTGGAACTCCGGCAGCACACCCTTGACGATCAGCACCGCCTCGCGGCGGTACCGGCGGCGGGTGGCCAACAGCCGGAGCTGGTTGACCGGGCCCAGGTCGCCGCGCGCCGCGACCAGGAACGCGCTGATGTCCGGTACGCAGAGCACGAACGCCACCGGCTGCCCGTCCCGGGTCAGGTACAGCAGCAGCGCGGAGTCCAGCAGGTACGCCAGCCCGTCGGTCTGCCGGCGCAACTGCGCGGCGGAGATCGGGGTGTAGTAGCCGAGCTGGGCGAACGAGTCGTTCAGCATGCCGCGTAGCAGGTCGAGTTGCTGGTCGAGGCGCCGCGCGTCGCCCCGGTGCAGCTCCAGCCGCGCGCCGTCCGGCTGCCCGCCCAACGCCGGCGGCGGCTCGACCGGGGCCGCCACCGGGCAGATCCAGGTGTCGGAGACGAACCGGCGGGCGAAGCCGTACGCCTCGTAGGCGGCCGGGTAGCGCGGCGGGTTCCAGGCGCTGTCGGTGAAGCCCCGGTCGTCGAACCCGGACGTGATCACGCCGCCGGCCTGGTTGGGCAGCAGCGCCACCGGGCCGAACAGCAGGTCCCGGTCGGCGCCGGCGTGCGCGGTGACGGCGTCGAACAGCGGCCCGGCGGCCGGCGCGGTGAACTCGGTGAGCCCGAACAACTGGCACCGGCGGCCCAGCTTCGCGTCCAGGTCCGCGTCGGTGTGCAGCGTGGTCCGCCCGACCACCGCGCCGTCGGCGTCGCGCAGCACGTACAGCGGCACGCCGTCGGCCCACCAGCGGCGGATCTGCTGCCGGGGCGTCGGCACGTACCGTGGCTCGTCCGCGTACAGCCGGTCGGTGAGCGCGAGGAACTCGGCGAGGCCGCGCCGGCCGGTGACCCGCTCGAACCGGTGTCCGCTCACCGGCGTACCGCCGGTCCGGTGGTCTCCACGCCCAGCGGGGTGAACGTGTCGATGTGGCCCATCGCGCCGTCCTCGGCCCGCCACGCGCCGTTGGAGTAGCCGTCCGGCGAGGCCGTGTAGAGCCGGATGAACCCGGCGGTCGCGTTGCGCCCGCCGTCGGTCAGCCAGGCCATCAGTTTGCGGTGGTGCCGGGTACGCGCGAAGCGCAGCATCGCGTCCCGGTCGGTGAAGAACGCGATCGTGCCCAACGTCAGGGGAAACTGCCAGTAGACGGTGTGCCAGCAGTAGCCGGACATCCGGCGCATGTCGCGCACCATCCGGAACCAGTCGGGGGCCAGCCGCAGCAGCACCAGCGGGCTCGCGTAGCGGGTGCCGCCGATGAACATCGCGCCGGCGCGGGCCTGCGCCGGGGCGCGGGAGAAGTCTCGGGTACGCATGGTCACCTCACCAGGTAGGCGTTCTTGATCTTCTGCGGGCCGGCGAACGGGCCGGTTCCCGGTTCGTGCAGCTCGACCCGCAGGTCACCGGCGGACGGGTCCTCCAGCAGGGACTGCGCGAAGTCGCGCGACACCGCGGTGAGGTGCCGGCGTACCCCGTCGCGGCAGGCGGCGGCGAGCGCCGCGCGGTCGGCGGCGGCGAGCGGGCCGCGCAGCTCGACGTGGATCACCGGCCGGGTCTCCAGCGTCGCGTCCTCGACCAGCGCCAGGCAGAACCGGCTGATCGCGGCGGCGTGCGGGTTGCCGGTGTAGAGGCCGTACTCGACGTCCTGCGGGTAGAGGTTCGCGCCCAGGTAGGAGATCGTGGAGTCGCGCCGGCCGAACAGCAGCAGCAACGGCAGCGTCATCCGCTCCTCGGCCGTCGCGGCGCGGAACTCGGCCGCGCGCACCGGGTCGGCCGCGGCCAGTTCGGCGATCCGGCGGTACGGCACCAGCAGCGCCTCGTCGCCGACGTTGTAGCGCAGCCGGGGCTGGAGCACGTCCGGCCCGGCCACCGTGCAGACCAACTCGCGCCGCTCGTTGGTCTCCAGATAGGTCGCGAACGGGTTGTACTGGAACACCATCGGCAGCCGCTGCTCGCCGTCGCCGAGCAGGTCCGCGCGCAGCCCCGGGTCGGTCCGTAGCCGGCGCCGCAGCCACACCGTGAACCGGGTCTCCGCGCCGATGCCGATGGTCAGGTCCGACGCCCCGTACGCCGAACGCACCCGCACGAACCGCTGCTCCAGGTAGTCCCGCAGCGCCTCGGTCATCCCCTCCCCGCCGCAGCTACCGAAGATCCGGTACCGCGACCAGGGGAAGTCCTCGGCGTCCAGCCGGTCGCGCAGGTGCTTGAGGAACGGCGGGTACGCGGTGACCAGGTAGTCGTGCCCCGGGCCGAACTCGTGCAACGTGTCGATGATCTTGCCGAGGTCCGGCCCGGTGTTCTTCACCACCGCGATCCGGGCCATCGCCGCGCCGGTCGTGGTGCCGGTCGCCCAGGCCCCCATCGAGTACGCATTGATCACGAACGGCCGGCGCATCGGGAACACCAGCCCGGTGTAGCCGGCGATGTCCCGGTGCACCGCCCGCAGTTCCCGCTCGCCGCGCGGCCAGTTGAACGGCCGCCCCGACGACCCGGCCGACTCGTCGACCACCACGCCCCGCTCCGGCAGCCGCCCCCGCCGGCACCGGGCGGCGGCGTCGTGGCCCACCACGTACCCGAGCTTGTCGGTCTCCGGGAAGTCCCGCAGCCGGCGGCGGACGCCCGCCGGACGGGCCCGCAGGAACTCGCGGTAGGCCGGCACCCGCCGGGCCGCCCGCACGCACGCCGCCCGCGCGTTCGCCTCGGCCAGCCGGTCGAGCGCCGGGTGGTGCCGCCGGGCCAGCCACCGCCACCCGGCCGGGCGCCGGCCGACCAGCCGGACCAGCGTGGCCACCGCGCGGCCGGTGGCCGACAGCGCGACCTCGCCGGGCAACGGCAGGTCGACGGTACGCAGGGCGGCGGGTCGGTGCAGTGTCTCGGCCATGACAAGGATCCTGCCGACGCCGACGCGCCGACACCTGAGCCGTGGCACCGGATTCCTGCTGAGTACGCGTACCCAGCGGCGCTACCGGGAAGTCAGCGCTCGTCCGGATCCGTGCCCTGCGCCTGCCAGGGCCGGTGCTCCGAGATCCACGCCTCCACGTCGGTCACCAGCCACACCGCTCCGCCGGCGAGCCGGTCGAACGGCGCAGGGAAGTCGGGTCGACTGGTGATCTGCACGATTCGCGCCCGAGAGACGCCGAGGCGCTCCTGAAGCTCGGCGCTGCCGTACAGATTGCGGACCATGACCCAAAGCTATGCAACGTGAGACTGTTACTCCTGACAGCTGTCATACTTGACACTGTCGG
This sequence comes from Micromonospora sp. NPDC051141, assembly GCF_044455765.1. Taxonomy (NCBI): domain Bacteria; kingdom Bacillati; phylum Actinomycetota; class Actinomycetes; order Micromonosporales; family Micromonosporaceae; genus Micromonospora; species Micromonospora sp. NPDC051141. The sequence continues at coordinate 69,172 of NZ_JBITFD010000021.1, read as the reverse complement.
GTACAACAGGGAAGCGTAGGGATGGCGTCCCGGCTGCGTGACATCGCCTCCGCGGCCGGGGCCTGCCATCCGGGAGAGGAGAAGAGCGTGATCGAGAGGGACGCACCACGATCGGAACGGGTGCCGGAGCTGGCAAGACGAATCGTCAGAAGACATTGGATCCTCGGCGAATGCCCTCATTGCGAAGCGCGGCCCGGCGAGTGCGGATCACTGCGATGGGCCAGGGAACGGCTCAAGGCCCGTCGGCTCGCCAGGAAGGATGGCCGAGGGCCGCCATCAGGGCCTTTGCCGGTGTCGAAGAATCTCGGCCACCCTCACCGCGATTCCGTCCTGCGGGACGCTCGGGAACAGAAACTGCTCGACGGTGCCCGGCATCCGCCGCGCCACGCCGGCGAGCAGGTCCGCGACCTGCACGCGCGGGTCGTCCCGGGAGTCGGTCATCACCAGGCCGGCCAGCGGCGACTCCCCCGCCGGCAGTCCGGCGCGCTCGGCCAGCGCCCGCTGGAGGCGACGCAGCCGGTCGGCGGTGAGCGCGCTCTGCTCGTCGTGGGTCACGAGCACCCGCCGCCGTCCCGCGCTCCAGAACAGCACGGTCTCGGCCAGTGCCGGCAGCAACGGCTCCAACGGCGGCGGGATCGACCGGTCCTCGGCGTAGAGCCGGGCCTGGACGGCGGCCACCCGACTCCGGTCCAGCGCGGTGAGGACGGCGTCGGTCGGCGCGTGTCGCAGCAACGCGTCCCGCGCCGCGAAGAACCGTTCGACGCTCCCGTCGCCGCCCCGGTCCCGTCGCTTGGTCCGCAGCATGTCGACGAACGCCGCCAGGAAGGCGTTCCAGTCGGGGCCGACCGCACGTCCGGCCCGGTGCAGCGCGCGGGCGTCCGCCCGGTGCTTTCCGGCCAGCCGGGTGCCGGCCAGGTAGGACGGTTCGGCCAGCAACAGATCGACGACGCGGGTGACCAGGAAGAACTGCTTGTCGACGAGGTGGACGTGCGCCCGTCCGCGCAGTGCTGCCAGGAACCACGCCAGCGCGTCGGCCGCCTCCGGTCGGCGCAGGAACTGCCGGGACTTGAACTCGTGCGGCGCGAACCGGAAGTCGGAGCGCAGCGTCGTGACGAGTGCCGCCGCCTCGTCGACGCCCAGGTCGACGCTCGCGTGCGCGATCACCGGCGTGGCCGGGTCGAGCAGGTTGGTGCCGGAGAACCCCGACTCGTCGCAGGCGATCTCCACCACGGCGCCGGACGGCACGCCCACCGGCGGCAAGCCGCCCTGGAGCGGCAGTCTCATACCCGGTCCCTCGCCATGCCGACCATGGTCGCCCACCCGACCTGATCCGACCACCGGTTTGGCGGGCGACCGGCTCCCCTCACGTCGGCGTGTCGTCCGCTTCGGCGTGTTCCGGATCCGGTGGCGGACCGGTCGGCGGGTCATCGGCCGCCGCCCCGGGCCGGCGCGGGGTGAGCGCACCGGCGCGGGCGTGGTTGGCCAGGTCGAAGGTCATGGCGTCCACCACCGACGGGACGATCGCCGGCCAGACGTCGGCGGCGGAGGCGAGGGCGGCGTACTTCTCCACGATCTCGAACGACAGCGACGAGGCCCACCGGGAGTTCGCCAGCACGCACGTCTTGAACTGCTTCCAGCCGGCGTCCCGGCCCCGCGGGGAGCCGGTCAGGGCCAGCAGTTTCAGCGCGCCGCCGACGCGCAGGAAGTCCAGCGACGACGGGAACTTCTCCCCGTACCAGTGATCGAGTTGGGGTAGGACGTGCAGCAGCTCCGGGCGGGCCACGACCAGCGGAACCGCGCGCACCGCGGCGGTGCGCGCGGCCGTCACCTCGCGCGCCGCCGGGGAGCGCGGGGTGGTCGCCGCGCCGGTGAGGTCACGCAGCTCCGCCAGCGTGAGGTAGGCACCGTGGGCGAGCAGGTATTCCACCAGCGCCAGAGCGGTGGGGCCGGTCAGACCGTTCACCGTGCGGACGTGCTCCAGCAGGCCCCGTGCGCCGCCGGGCGACGGCGGCGCGTACAGGCGGTGCGCGACGACGTCGGAATAGAGCTGCGCCGACGTGCGCGCGGCGGTGGGCACGTGCAGGCCGCGCCAGAGCGCGACACCGACGTACGCGACGTCGACCGCGTCCGGATCGAACAGCAACTGTGCCTCGTAGACGTCGCGGCCCATCGGGAGCAGGTCGTCCTGCCGCAGCCGGAGGACACACTGCCCGTCGGTGACGACCGGCTCGATGGTCCGCAGGACGCCGAACCAGGCGCCCTCGCCGAGACCGGCCTGGATCAGCCGGACGGTCGACTGCCACCAGGCGAGGGGGTGATCCTGGTCGGGCGCCAACTCGTCGATCCGGATCGACTGGTCCGGCAGGAGCAGCAGCCGCAGCACGATCAGGTTGGTGAGATAGGCGGCCAGCCGCTGGAACCCGCTGCGGGCCCCGGGGTTGTAGCCGACCTCGCGCCCGCCGGCCCGGTGGCGGTGCGCCTCGCTCAGCAAATTCTCCAGGACCAGGCCGCCGTTCACGCGCTCCCGCGGGTCGAAGGTGTCGAAGATCTGCCGGACGAACTCGACGGTCTTCTCGCTCGCGGCCATCGGACGGTGCGCCAACAGCGAATAGAGGATCTCGTCGTCGTTCCACGACGCCTCCGGCCGGAGCCGGCCGGCGCGGTAGCTCTCGTATGATTCGATCAGCTCCCGGATGCGGTCGACGGCGTGGTGTGCCATCAGGTATTCCGCGAAGGTGGCGTGGAGGAACTCGTAGGTCTTCCGCCGGTGGTCCACCTCGCCCGTCTCCGAGGTGTGGATGAAGAAGAATCGTCCGATCGTCCGCCGGGCGGCGGTCAGCGGACGGACGAACCGGCCCGCCTCCCGGCCGGCCCGCTCGCCGCGCGGGTCGAGCAGCCCGAGGTCTTCCTGGAGCTGGTCCTCGGTGACGAACTGCTGCCCCCGGTTGAACATGCCGTAGGCGGCCACCCCGAGACGCCACAGCTCGGCCTGGACCAGGCCCTCGGCGGGGGGCTCGGTGTAGCGGTCGTGCGACCTGTCCTTGCGCAGTTCCCGCCGGGTGAAGTCGACGAGCAACCGGTGGTAGACGGTGGTTTCGCTGGCCGCCATGGCGAACCGACCCGACGTGGCGGCCTGGATGGCGATCATCAGGAGCAGCAGGGGCTGCCGGGCCAGCTCGCCGGCCTCCAGGACGGCGTCCACGCTGAGGCGGGCGGCATCCGCTGCCGACCTGGACGCGTTCACCCGGTTCCAGGCGTCGAGCCACGCGCTGATCTGCGGTTCGGTGAAGTCCTCGATCCGGATGACCATGCAGCCGGGCGGGATGTTCGCGATGTCCGCCACGACCTGCCGGGAGGTGAGGATGACCGCGACCGGGGCGTCCTGGGTGGCTTCGACGCGCTGGAACTCCTGCACCTGGCTCAGGTAGCCCGATTCGGTGGTGCCGGTGGCCTGCATCAGCTCGTCCAGCCCGTCCAGCAGGACGACCCTGGTGGCGCCGCCGGCGCCGCCGGCCCCGGTGTTGCCGATCTTCGACCAGAGGGCGCGGGCGTGGGTGCTCTCGTCGAGGATCTGCTGGATCTGCTGGTAGATCGATGCGCCCGGGTCGCGGATGCGCCGCAGCGGAACGAGGAAGGCCGGGAAGGCGGTGGCCGAGAGTCGGGCGGTGAGGACACGGGTGAGCAACGACTTGCCGGCGCCGGGATGCCCGAGCACCACCAACGGCCGCTGCGTGCACTCGGCGGACGCGAGATACGCCGCGAGGAAGGTGTCCAGGTCGGACCGCACCCGACGGGTCGACCACCACTGCTCGCTCGACGGATGTGAGGAGGAGTCGACCAGGGCACAGCGGAACCGGGGGGCGACGTAGCCCTCGCGAATGGTCGGGATCGCCACCTCGGCGACACCCATGAGTTCGCTCGCGCTGATGAGCGGCTGGTCGAGAATGGACTCGTTGAGCTTGCGGAGGGCCGTGGTGTCCGGGTCGCGACCACCCGTGCCGGAGATGAGGGACAGTAGCGCCTCGACCTTGTGCAACGAGTGCGCCTGGCTGCGCAGCGCGGTGACGATCTCCCGGTTGGCCGCCCGGACGGCCAGGCTCGCCCCGCGTTGCTCCCCCAGCAGCGCCCAGACCAGGAACTCCGGCACGTCCGTCGCGAGCCGGAAGTAGTTCTCCTCGTACCGGCCGAGGGCGGTCCGCAGGATCGCGTTCACGTCCGGGCGGGGGTACGCCGTCCAGGCCCGCTCCCAGACCGCGAGTTTGCCGAAGGAACGCAGGCAGCGGCTGATCGCGTCGCGCAGGTAGGGCTCGACGCTGTCGGCGAGGTTCTCGTCGAAGGTGCGCCCCGCCCAGGGGACCTCGATCGCCGTGTCGAGCAGGACGGCGACGGCGTCGCCGTACCGCTGCGCGTCGTGCTTGTCCCGGAAGAGGTGCTTCTTCTCCTCGTCGGTCAGTTCGAGGCTGCGGTAGGCCGACCCGAGGTGGGTCTGGAGCGCGTGGAACAGCGCCTCCCCGACCAGGACGGTGTGCGCGGCGGCGACGAGTTGGCGGCGTTCGTGGCCGGACGCCCCGGCGAGGCGGTCACGGCACCAGGTGACGCCGCCGGTCAGCAGCTTGACGAACTCGCTCTTCTGGTCCACCCAGCCCCACACCGCCGTGAGGACCGCGCTCCCCATCGGCAGGCCCGCCACCCCCGAGGCGAGGATCATGCCGCCGAGCAGTTTGTCGAGGCGGGTCAGGAGGACCGGCTCGTGGGCTCCGATCAACTTGAGCGCGGAGCGGTACGTCAGCGGCAGTCTCATCGAGTCCCCTGTGGATGGTCCAAAGGCCGAGAGCATACGGGAACCGCGCGACCGCGCGGGGTGATCGCGCAGTCGAGTCTCCGTACCGACAGTCACCATTCGGACACATTCGTGGCGTGCCGCCCTTGGCGCGGTGGCAGACTCCCCCCATGGCGAATGGCGAGCGTGAGCGCGCGGACGAGCGCTTCGAGAAGGTGGCCGAGGAGACCTCGGAGACCGTGACCCACGCGGCCACGGTGCTGGAGGAGGAACTCGCGGCGGGGCTGGCCGGCGCCCGGCGGCTCGAGGAGAAGCTGACCGAGAGCCGCCGGGTCGACCCGGAGGCGTTCGACGAACTCGTCGCGCGGGTCCGCACCGACGGGCACGCGCTGATCGACACCGTGGTCGGGCAACTGACGATGACCGGCGACCAACGCGGCGAGGTGATCCGCCGCTACACCTCGGACGCGCACGACGCGCTCGACACCGTACTCAATCTCGCGCGGCTGGCGCCCGACGTGGCCAACGGGCTCGCGGACCGGCTGTCGTCACCGGGTCCGGCCGGCCCGACCCGGACGGACCGGTAGCGGCGCGGTGGCGCCGACCACGGGGGTGGCCGGCGGGCACGTGGACCGCATGCTGGCCCGCTACCGCGGGCTCGCCCTCGACGCGCTGCTCGACGACCTGCCCGACGGCGGGCCGCGGTACCTCTACGACCTGGTCGCGGAGTATCCCCGGCGCTGGGGCAAGGGACTGCGCGCCGCGCTGTGCCTGGCGACGTGCCGGGCGTTCGGCGGCGCCGAGCCGGTGGGGCTCAACGCCGCGGTGACCGTGGAGTTGTTCCACAACGCGTTCCTGATCCACGACGACATCCAGGACGCCAGCGAGCAGCGACGCGGCGGGCCGACCCTGCACGCCGAGTACGGCGTCGGCGTGGCGCTCAACGTCGGCAACATGACGAACCTGCTGGCGTTGCGGCGGCTCGCCGCGAACCGGGCGGCGCTCGGCTCGGGGATCGCGTGGCGGCTGTTCACCGAGACCGAGCTGATGCTGCGCCACTCACTGGAGGGGCAGGCCATCGAGGTCGGCTGGATCCGCGACAACGTGTGCGACCTGGACGCCGACGACTACTACCGGATGTGCCTGAAGAAGACGTCCTGGTACACCTGCATCTATCCGTGCCGGGCCGGCGTCCTGGTCGCCACCGGGCGGGAGAACGCGGTCGACGTCCTGGACCGGTACGGCTGGTACCTGGGCGCCGCGTTCCAGATCCAGGACGACGCGCTCAACCTCACCGGCGACTACGCCCGGTACGGCAAGGAGATCGCCGGCGACCTGTGGGAGGGCAAGCGGACGCTCATCCTCATCGACTTCCTGCGCCGGTGCACGCCCGACGAACGCGAGCGGGCGCTGCGCTTCCTGGGCCGGACCCGGGCGACGCGCACCGCGTCGGAGGTGCGCTGGCTGCACGGGCGGCTGCTCGCGTACGACTGCGTGGAGTCGGCCCGGCGCAGCGCCCGGGAACTGGCCGCGGCGGCCCGACGCGAGGGGGAACGGGCCCTCGGCGCCGCGGCCGACACCGAGGACGGTCGTTTCCTGCTCGACCTGACCGCCTACGTCGTGGAGCGCAACCGCTGATCGGCGGGCGCCGGGACGGTCAGTCCTCCACCCAGCCGTGCTGACGCCCCAGCGCGATCAGCGCACGCCGGGCCTGGACGATCTGCCCGCCGGTCATGGTGGGCGCGTTCGCCAGCAGCAGCTCGGTGACCGACGCCTCGAACTGGCCGACCGTCAGGACGTCGAACTCGTCGTCCTCCATCGGCGCCGACCCGACGCCGGCCGGCACGGCGGACGTCGCGCCGTGCAGCGACACCGGCGGCTGGTCCAGCGTCACCCGCGCGACCTTCAGACCCCGCTCGGACTGCACGACCTCATAGCTCACCTTCATGCCGACCGCCACGGAGTGCCGCTGGTCGCCGAAGTCGTTCGCGTGCACGAAGACGTCGTCACCGCCGCGCACCGGCGCGATGAACCCGTAACCCCGAACGTCGTCGAACCGGACGATAGTGCCCTTTTCCATACCCACCAACCCCGCCACCCGAACCAACCAACAAGACCACGGGTCAGGATAGCGGAGAAACGGTCAGGCCGGGGGGCGCGCGTCGCGCCCGGGCGCGCCGACCGTCGACGCGGGACGCCCGCGCACCGGTGACGGCGCGGTTCAGCCGTGCCGGCGGCCCGGACGGTTCACGTTGATCCGTTAGGCTCGGCGGCACGATCGGCGTCTCGGCCGATCCGCCCGCCGCCGCCCGGCTGAACGGGCGTCGCGACCTCGCGCGGACCACGAGACGGAACTCCGGACTTCCGGACCGGTGACCACGACTCGGCAGAGAGGCAGACCGCACCATGACGGCGGTGGAGGGCCAACAGCCCGGTGCTGCGGACGCCACAGTGGCCGGGCCGGGCGCGGAGGAGGACGTACGCTCGCTGTTCGGGCAGTCCACCGCGGTCTTCGCGTCGCTCGCCGGGCCGACCCACGTGGTGAGGAGCGCGAACGAGGCGTTCCTCGCCGCCATCGGCGAGCACCGGGCGGGCACCGGGATGCCGCTCGCGGAGCTGCTGCCCGAGCTGGCCGGTCAGGGTTTCATCGCCCTGCTGGACCAGGTCTACCGCACCGGCGAGCCCTACACCGGGCGCGACGTCCGGGTGGTGCTGGGCACCGGAGCGCACGCGCGGGAGGCGTTCTTCGACTTCACCTACGAGCCGCGGCGGGACGCCTCCGGCGCGGTCGTCGGCATCCGGGTGATCGGCCTGGAGACCACCCAGGTGAAGCACGCCCAGCGGCTGATGGCCGAGCACCGGGCGCTGGTCGAGCAGATCGCGCGCCAGGCGCCGCTGGCCGAGGTGCTCGACGGGATGGCCCGCTGCATCGAGCAGCTCGCGCCGGAGGAGCTGCTGGTCTCCGTGCTGCTCGCCGATCCCGACGGCCAGCACCTGCGCCACGGCGCGGCGCCGAGCCTGCCCGACTTCTACAACCAGGCCATCGACGGCATCGCCACCGGCGAAGGCGTCGGCTCCTGCGGCACCGCCGCGCACCGGCGGGAACCGGTCGTGGTCACCGACATCGCCACCGACCCGTTCTGGACCGACTTCCGCCCCCTCGCGGAGCGGGCCGGGCTGGGCGCCTGCTGGTCGACGCCGATCCTCGGGCGCGACGGCGGCCTGTTGGGCACGTTCGCCGTGTACCACCGCACCCCGCGCGTCCCCCAGGACGCGGACCTCGCGCTCGCCCGGGTCTTCACCGGCACCGCGGCGCTGGCCATCGAACGACACCACATCGAGCAGGCCGAGGCGGCCGCCGACGCACGCGCCAGAGCCGCCCACGACGAGCTGGCCCGGGTGGTACGCGCGGAGCGGGAGCTGCGCGCCGAGGCCGAGCAGCGCGCCGCCGCCGCCGCGGAACTCACCGCCCGGGTGCGTGCCGCAGCCGCCACGCTGGCCGCCACGCCGCACCCCGAGCAGTGTCAGCTCGGCGGCACCGGCGGGTGCCCGGCGGCGGCCGAGACCAAGATCGCCGACTCGTGGGGCGACTCCGCGTGGGGCTGCCCCATCCACGTGGAGGAGGCGATCCTGAACGTGCGCTCGGTCTTCATCGCCAGTGAGGAGCTCGGCGGCCTGGCCGCCTACCTCAACCGCTGACCCGCCGCCGGACGGTGTCGACGTGACGGTGCCCGCCCCCGGCGCGCGATCGGCGCGTCAGCCGCCCTCGGGCGACTCGACGTGCTCGCCGGTGACCGCCTCCGCCTCCGCCAGGCAGATCTCCGGCAGCGGCACGTCGTCGTAGTTGCTGAGGACCCCTCCGACCCATCCGGTGTCCGGGTAGACGGTCCAGTTCGCACCGACGCCGCCGGCTCCGCCGCCGCGCCCGAACACCCACTGGCCGCCGATGATCGAGACCGGCATCGTGTACCCGTCGAACGAGGTGGGCGCCGGACCGGGCTGCCTGGCCCCGGCGAACAGGTCGGCCCAGGGGCGGTCGAGCAGCGTGCCGTCGCGCAGCGCCTCGGCGAACCGGACCAGGTCCGGCGCGCTGGGCGGGGCCGGCGCCCAGCAGCGGGGTGCCGGCCGTCACGCCGACCGCGGCCAGCCCGCCCCACCCGAGCAGCCGCCTCCGGTCGACACCGCGTACGGGATCCGATTCCATGATCACGCTCCGTTTCCTCGGTCCTGGCGTGTGGTTCCGTGCCTCCACTCAAGGGGGAGCGCTGTTGCGCGGGCGTATGCCTTTTTCGATATGCCGGTCGAACCGGTCGCCGTGACGGCTCTCACCACGTCACCGCGGCTGATCAGCGGCGTTCTCCGGGTAGGAGAGGTGGGTATGACGTCGGCATCCGAGGTAGCCATGAGCAACGAGACCGGCCCGGTCGACCCGGCCCGCCTGCGGGCCGTGCTCGACGGCCCGTGGGCCCGGGTCCGCGACGCGCACCGCGAGCACCTCGACGGGCGTTTCCTCCCGGTGTACGGCGAGACCGGTGACCAGGCACGCGAGCGGATCAGCCGGCTGCTCCGCGAACTCCCGGTCGGGCTGGGGATCGGCGGGGGCTTCCCCACCGAGTACGGCGGCGACGCCGACGTCGGCGCCTCGATCGTCGCCATCGAGATGCTGGCCCAGGTCGACCTGTCGCTGATGGTGAAGGCGGGCGTGCAGTGGGGCCTGTTCGGCGGCGCGGTCGCGGCCCTCGGCACCCGGCGCCACCACGACGCCTACCTGCGCGACATCATCGCCGGCGAGGTCTTCGGCTGTTTCGCGATGACGGAGACCGGCCACGGCTCGGACGTCCAGCACCTGCGCACCACCTGCGTGTACGACCCGCGGACGCAGACGTTCGACCTGCACACCCCGCACGAGGCGGCGCGCAAGGACTACATCGGCAACGCGGCCCGCGACGGCCGGCTGGCGGTGGTCTTCGCCCAACTGATCATCGAGGGGCGGCGGCACGGCGTGCACGCCTGGCTGGTCCCGATCCGCGACGCGCACGGCAACCCGCTGCCCGGGGTGACCATCGGCGACGCCGGGCCGAAGGCCGGCCTGCTCGGCGTGGACAACGGACGCCTCAGCTTCGACCACGTGAGCGTGCCGCGCGACATGCTGCTGGACCGCTACGCCCAGGTCGCGGCGGACGGCACCTACGCCAGCCCGATCGAGAACGACTCCCGGCGCTTCTTCACCATGCTCGGCACCCTGGTCCGCGGCCGGGTGAGCGTCGGCGGCGCCGCCTCGGCGGCCACCAAGGCGGCGCTGACCATCGCGGTGCGCTACGGCGACATCCGCCGCCAATTCGGCGCCCCCGACGCCGACCGTGAGGTGCTGCTCAACGACTACCTGGCCCACCAGCGCAAGTTGCTGCCCGCGCTGGCCACCACGTACGCGCTGACCTTCGCCCAGACCGCGCTGGTGACCGCGCTCAGCGAGGTGCAGGGCGGCGACGGACCGGTCGACGAGCACCGGCAACGGGAGCTGGAGTCCCGGGCCGCCGGTCTCAAGGCCGCGCAGACCTGGCACGCGACCCGCACCATCCAGATGTGCCGGGAGGCGTGCGGCGGCGCCGGCTACCTGGCCGAGAACCGGCTGCCCAGCCTCAAGGCCGACACCGACGTCTTCACCACGTTCGAGGGCGACAACACGGTGCTGCTGCAGTTGGTGGCCAAGGGGCTGCTCACCGGCCACCGCGACGAGTTCGGCTCGTTGGACGGCTGGGGACGCGCCTCCTTCGTCGCCGACCAGATCCGCGACATGGTGCTCGAACGCACCGCCGCGCGGGCGCTCATCGAGCGGCTGACCAGCGCCGTGCCCGGCCGCGACGACGAGGTCGCGGTCACCGACCGCGGCTGGCAGCTCACGGTCTTCGAGGACCGCGAGCGGCACCGCCTCGACGGCGCGGTCCGCCGGCTGCGCAACGGCGCCGCCACGAAGAAGGACCGCCCCTTCGACATCTTCAACGACGTGCAGGACCACCTCCTCGCCGTGGCCGCGGCGCACGTCGACCGGGTGACGCTCGAGGCGTTCGTCGCCGGCATCGACGCCACCACCGACCCGGCCGTACGGGCGTTGCTCTCCCGGGTCTGCGACCTCTACGCGCTCAGCGTCGTCGAGGCCGACAAGGGCTGGCTGCTGGAGCACGGCCGGCTCACCCCGGCCCGCGCCAAGGCGATCACGGCGGTGGTGAACGGTCTGCTGAAGGAGCTGCGCCCACACCTGCGGACGCTGGTGGACGGCTTCGCCATCCCGGACGCCTGGCTGCACTGCGCCGTCCTGCGCGAGGAACCCGACCGGCAGGAGACCATGGCCGTCCACGACGCCGCCACCACCTGACGCGCCCGCGCCGCCTACCGACTCATCGCGTAGCTGACGGCCCAGACGATGGCGAGGGAGACCACCGCGACCACCGCGGCCCACAGCGCACACCCCATGCCGTACCTGCGGTCGTCGAGGAGTTTCCGTTCGGTCTCCGCGGGTTCCCGGCTCACCGCGAGGTAGCGACCGGTTCTCGGCAGCGTGAGCGCGGCGACCCCGCTGTCGAGGATCAGCGGCCGGCCGATCACGTGCAGCGGAAGGCCCGGGGGCACGACCTGCTCGACCACCCACACCCGTTCCACCCGCCGCGCCGCGTCCGCCGGGACCAGCCCGCGGTCGATGAGGTCCTGGAGCCACCGGCCGTGGCGGCGAGGACTGGTGGTCTCCTCGCCGACGACGGTCCGTACCGGCGTGGGACCGGCGTGCGCCACCGGCAGCCGCGTCCGCGCCCACGCCGACAGTCGCGGGTCGTTGGTGGCCGCCTGGAGGAGCCGCGCCGACACCGCGGCGGTGCCGGTGCCGTCGGCCACCCCGAACGGGTCCCCCGCGGACTGCTCCCACAGCACTTCCGTGCTGGTGAGCGGCGGGTCACCGGAACTGTCGACCGTGTACACCATGGTGTGGAACCACACCGCCTCGACGCCGGACAGCGGCGCGACCACCAGCCCGGCGGGTCCCGGCGCGGTCTCGCCGTAGACGGCCATCCGCCCGGGCAGTCGGGTCCCCGGGCGCAGCGCGGCACACGGGGAGACCGGATGCCGGCGGACCCAACGGTGCTGGCGACCCTCCGACACCGCCAGGGCCAGCAACACCGGCGCCAGAACCAGCATGGCGTATCCGAGGACTCCCAGGATGGCGACGACAACCGTCAGGAAGGTCACGCGGCCAGGGTAGACATCGACCGCCACCGCCGTGTCGCGCCGGGGGTGGGGGCCAACCCCCGGTCCGACAACGGGTGCCAACGTCCTCGTCCCGGCCCTCCGCCGGGTTTCCGGACGTCACGTTCGTGCGCTGACGGCGCCGGCCGCCGGGTAGGTTCGCGGGCATGAGTGACGACACCTTCCGCTCGGTGGAGATCGAGCGCACCGCCCTCGGCACCTACACCGTGCGCAACCCCCGTGGTGGATCGATCTCCATCGGCTCCGGCCAGAACGACACGTTCACGCCGGTGGAACTGCTGCTGGCCGCCATCGGCGGGTGCACCGCCGTCGACGTCGACCACATCACCAGCCGCCGCGCCGAGCCGGACCGGTTCACCGTCGAGGTCACCGGCGAGAAGATCCGCGACGAGGCCGGCGGCAACCGGATGCGCGACCTGCGGGTGGAGTTCACCGTGACCTTCCCGGAGGGCGCGGACGGCGACCGGGCGCGCGAGGCGCTGCCCCGGTCACTGCGTCAGTCGCACGACCGGCTCTGCACCGTCTCCCGTACCGTCCAGCTCGGCACGCCCGTCACGATCGTCGATGTCGCCGGGACGGGCGCGGCCGGGGAGTGACCGGGCCGGCCCCGGTCGTCATCGGGTGTCACGGCGGCGACCCGGCTCGCGACGCGCCCCCGCCGGTCGAGGCCATCGGTCACCGCGAGTGACGTGGCCGGACCGACCGTCCGGTTACCGGCCTCAGCGCCGCGCGCCACCCGGTCGGCCCCGGCCGGCCCCGGAGGACCGGGGACCGCCGCGCGCGGCGCGCACCACCGGGGCCGCGCCCGCGCCGGGGCGGAAGTCCCGCGCGACGCCGGCCACCATCTCGTCGGGATCGCGACCGAGCGCCCGACGGATGTCTGCCGGGATCAGCTCCGACCTCGCCATCGCCATCCGCACCTGCACGGCGCGATCGTCGAGCAGGGGTCGCAGGTCCGCCTCGTCCAACTCCACGGCGAGCACCAGCGCGGCGCGGACGTCCGCCACCGGGTCCTGCGCGAGCGCGCGGCGCTGGGTCGCGGTGGTCCGCGGGTTCCGGGCCAGCCCCTTGCGCACGCGTGCGGTGCGGTCGGCCATCAGGGCCGTGATCGTGTCGGGGTCGTGGGTGTGGGTGGCGAGTCGTTCCCGTACCTCGGGTGAGACGTCGTCGACCAGCCGCGCGGCCAGCTCGGGCTCCAGCTCGCGGCGCTCCGCGAGGAGACCGCGCAGCTCCTTGTCGGGGGCGTCCGCCATCGCCCGGCGGACCGACTCGTCGCAGGCCGGATTGCCGGCGACCGCCCAGCGGACCCAACGGTCGGTGTCCTTCACGAGTCGCAGGAGGTTGCCCACCGAGGTCGAGGGGTTCCGTGCCACCGCCTCCCGGACGTGCCGGTCGTGGTCGCGGGCCAGCGGTCGCAGGGCCTGGGCCGGCGCGTCGGGGCGGGTCGCGACCGCCTTGCGGACGGCGGCGGACGGGTCGGACGCCAGGTCGATGAGGGTCATCTGGGAGGTGGCCGGGTCCTGCGCGAGGGCGAGCCGTGCGTCGACACCCGCCCCGGTCGCGTCCTTGACGCCGTGGTGTCCGCCTACGTCCCGCTGCTCGCTCATGGGCGTCATCATGTCACGGCCCGGTTTCCGCTCCGCGCGCCCTGACCAGCGCCTCGACGACGCCGGCGCCGGTGGAGTCCCGGTGGTCGGGCGGGCCGTCCGGGGTCCCGTCCGCGGCGGCGACCCGCACCAGGACGCCCGCGCTACGGTTGTGCGTCTCGATCCAGGTGGTCAGCGCCGCCCGGCAGGCGAGGTCGACGTGCCGCAGACCGCCCAGGTCGAGGTGTACGGGCCGGCTGGTCGGCAGGGCGTTGAGCGCGGTGAGGATCGTGGGCAGTCGCAGGAAGGTGGCGTTGCCGGTGAGCGTGACGTCGATCGGGCCGGTCCCCCCGTCGGCCACCGCCACCCGTACGTGGGAGGTCTCCCAGGCGGTCTTGACGATGGCCAGGCCGAGGCCGACGAGCACCCCGACGAACAGGTCGGTCAGGAGGATGACGAGTGCGGTCGCGAGCAGCACCAGCGCCTCCCCCCGGTGCCCGCGCCACAGCTCCGGCATCGACCGCACCGGCAGCAGTTTCGTCCCGGCGTGGATGAGCACGGCGGCCAGGGCGGGCAACGGGATCAGCTCGATCAGGCCGGGTGCGGCGGCGGCGAACAGCAGCAGCCACACCCCGTGCAGGACACGGGACGCCTTGGTTCGCGCGCCGGCCCGTACGTTGGCGGAGCTACGCACGATGACCGCGGTCATCGGCAGCGCGCCGAGCATCCCGCAGACCGCGTTGCCGGCGCCCTGCGCCACCAGCTCCTTGTCGAAGTCGGTACGCGGTCCGTGGTGGAGCCGGTCCACCGCCGCGGCGCTGAACAGGCTCTCCGCCGACGCGATCAGGGTGAACGTGGCGACGCTGGCCAGCACGCTCAGCTCCGTCAGCATGGTCCAGTGCCCGAGCGACGGCTGCACGGCCGGGAGCAGCCCCTCCACCGTGATCGTCGCCACCGGCAGACGCAGGACGCCGGCCGTCGCGGCGGCCACCATGACCGCGACAAGCGCGCCGGGCACCTTTCGCAGCCGGTCCGGCAGCCGGTCCCAGGAGAGCATGACCAGGAGCGTGACCACGCCGACGGCCAGTGACGTCCGCACCGTGGCGGAACCGAGGATGTCGCTCCACAGCGCGGGCAGGCCGGTGAACTTCCCGACCCCGGACCGGGGCGCCTCCCGGCCGGACAGCACGTAGAGCTGGCCGACGACGAGCAGCAGGCCGATGCCGGCGAGCATGCCCTGCACCACGGCCACGGAGATGGCTCGGAACCAGCGGCCGAGTCGGAGGAACCCCAGGATCACCTGGATCAGGCCGGCGACCAGGACGACCGTGCCGAGGCCACCGAGACCGTGCCGGCTCACCGCGTCGGCGACCAGCACGGTCAGGCCGGCGGCGGGGCCGCTGACCTGCATGCTGCTGCCGGGCAGGCAGCCGACGACGAGCCCGCCGACGATGCCGGTGACCAGGCCCAGTTCGGCGGGTACGCCGGAGGCGACGGCGATGCCCACGCAGAGCGGGAGCGCGACGAGGAAGACGACGACGGAGGCGGACAGGTCGGCGCCCATGGTGCGCCAGGACAGGATCGGAGACGGCATCGTTCACATCCGGAGAGAGTGGACGGGCAACTGGTGGTCCCCGGGACGCAGGGCGGCGGAACGGCGTCACCGGCGGGTACGGACCGCCGTTCGGCCGCCCCCGCAGAAACAACGTTGCGCCGATGACGAATACGCCGGAGGCGGCGCGACAGCGCGCCAAAAAAGAAATTCACTCGCCTCCGTCGGGCGGGGTCGGGCGGGCCATCAACCCGGGTCGACGATTCATGGGTCCATGCGGCTCGTTCTCCTCCCGTCGTCGCGTCGGCGCTGGTGAGGGCCGGTGCCGGCGCGACGACAGAACGATCAGAAAACCGCCTTCGGCCTTTCCACGACGCCCCCTCCGGCAACCCCGGACAATATATCGAGATAAATATTATTCGCACAGCACGCAGCCGCTCGAATCACCATTCAGGACCCGACCCGAGCGCGTCGGACCCGAGGGGAACGCGGCACGTCACCTGCCCGGGGGCTACCGGGGCACGGCACGGAACCACTCGTCCCGGACGGCCGGGTCGGGTCCACGCCGGGGCAACCCCGGTGGCTCCGTACCGGTGACCGGCGCGTAGTGGTCGAAGGTGGTGGTCGGCACCGCCTCGCCACCGGTGAGGTCGGGAAGGGCCGCCACGACCTGCGGCACCCGCGCCGTCGGCAGGGTGCCGCTCACCTCGAGGTACCCGCCGGTGACGGCGGTGTCGTGGACGATCGCGCCGAGCCGACCGAGCAGCGCCAGCACCGTCTCCACCGCCTGCTGCGGAAGGTTGACGTCGAAGCGCTCGATCGGCTGGCACACCCGGGTGCCGGCCCGGCGCAGCGCCGCGGCGACCACCACCGGGGCGAGGTTGCGGAAGTCCGCCGCCACCGTCGAGATGGACTTGTCGAACTTCTGGTGCGGCCGGCTCTGCCGCGGCCAGTACCGGGACGCCGTCATGGTGACCGTGCAGTCGGTGACCGGCCAGCCGTGCCGACCCTGCCGCAGCCCGGCCCGCACGCCCTCCTCCGTGGCGGCGACGAACGCCGGTGGAAGCCGGCCGGGCTCGACGCCGGGGCGGAACTCGACGCCGTGCCCCACCGGCGCGGCGTCGATGCGCAACCCCAACCCGGCCAGGTACGGGTTGCCACGCTCCCGCACCCGCTCCTCGGCGGCGCCGGTGCCGACGACCCGTTCGATGCAGGCCGTCAGCGTGCCGGAGAACCGCACCCGGACGCCGTACCGGTCCGCCATGAGCGCGGCCAGCACCTCCTTCTGGACCTCGCCGTGCAGGCGGATCACCGCCTCCGCCTGCTGCTCGTCGAGGCGCAGGTCCACCAACGGGTCCTCGTCGGCCAGCTCGGCCAGGCCGGCGAACATCGCCAGGCGCTGGGCCTGGTCGACCGGCTCGACGACCGCCTGCCGGGTCGGTGGCGGGAACCGGTAGGCGTGCCGCCGCGGCGGGTCCCCGATGTGCTGGCCGATCCGGGCCGACAGGCCGCGCACCGCGGCGATCTGCCCGGCGGACACCGAGGGGCGCACCAGGACACCGTCGGGCTCGGTGACGGCGATCTGGGTGACCGTCTGCGGTGACGCCCCGGCGAGCCGCACCCGGTCCCGGACCCGGAGCTGCCCGGACCACAACCGCAGCCAGGTCCGCCGGCCCTGACCGTCCCGGTCGACGGCGAAGACCGTGCCCGCCGGCGGGCCGTCCCGCTGCTCGTCGCGCGGCAGCAGGTCGGCCACCAGGCGGCACAACTGCCGTACCCCGGCTCCGGTGATCGCCGAGCCGCACGTCAACGGGCTGAGCCCGCCCCGGCGCACCGCGTTCCGGATCGCGCGCCGGACGTCGCGGACGCGTACCGGCTCGTCCGTCAGCCAGCGCGCCGCCACCGCGTCGTCGACCTCCGCCACGGCCGCCACCACCGGTTCGGCGTCGAGGCCCACGGCCCGCACCCGGGCGTCGCGCGTGCCCTGGTCGGCGACAGCGGTGAGCGTGACCGGGCACGCGCCGAGCCGCTGGCGCACCTGGGCCGTCACCCGGTCGACGTCGGCGCCGCGACGGTCCACCTTGTTGAGGAAGAACACCGTCGGCACGCCGATACGCCGCAGCGCCCGCCAGATGGCGACGGTCTGCGGCTGGACCCCCTCCACGCTCGACACCACGAGCACGGCGGCGTCCAGGACGGCGAGCGAGCGCTCGACCTCCGCGATGAAGTCGGGGTGACCGGGGGTGTCCACCAGGTTGACGCTCAGATCGCCGATCGCGATCGAGGTGACCGCCGCCCGGATGGTGATGCCGCGTCGGCGCTCCAACTCCATCGAGTCGGTCCGCGTCGTGCCGGCGTCGACACTGCCCGGGCGGGAGACCGCACCGGCCTCGTAGAGCAGGCGTTCGGTCAGGCTGGTCTTTCCGGCGTCAACATGGGCGACGATTCCGAGGTTCAACAAGGCCACGGCAGAACTCCACGGTAGGACGGTCCAGGGTCCGGAGCGTGGAATCTGCTCGCATCGTCACTCCTCGTCGTCGTGGTGGCCGGTGCCCGCCGGGTGCGGTGGGGGCCGTCACCAGGTTCGCAGGCCCGAGACGACCGCCACAACCGAATTCGCCGGCAGGCCGGCCCAGCTCGCGATCACCGGCCGGCGACGGACCGCCGTCCGGCCGGCCCGGTTGTCGACGATGTCGTCTCACCGGCGGGGATCGGCGCCGGCCAATATAATTCGGCGGGTGGGTGTCCCCGGGAGGCACATCCTGTGCACCACGATCGAGTGGAGGAACTGATGACCGTTCGACGACTGCTGTCGCGCACCATGGCGGCCTGCCTCGTGGCGTCGACGCTGACGGCCCTGGCGCCGGCCGGGACGGCGCAGGCGGCGTGCACGACGAGCAGCTTCACCGTCGTCTGGGACTACGCGGGCATGTACACCGAGCCCAACGAGTCCACGTTGTACGGCACCCGCCGCTACGGCCAGGTCGTCACCGGCCCGACCGGCAACACCGCCAACGGCTGGACGCTCACCTACGACTACTGGAACGGCCTGGCGCTGTGGGCGTACATGAAGGACGCCGCGTTGCAGTACCGCGGCTGCGCCTGAGCGGCGTCCGGCCGCGTCCCCGACCGCGGTGAGCGGAACGCCTGGCCGGTGGGCACCGGCCAGGCGTCCGCCAGCGGGGTCCGGTCAGCAGCCGAGCCGCTTGCCGGACAGGGCGACGTCGTCGATCCAGAGGTCGAACTCGCCCGGCGTGGTGCCGCCCTGGTAGAGCTGCCAGCCGATCTTCACGGTGTCGACCGTCGGCAGGACGAAGGGCACGTCGTTGCCGCCGTGTTCGGTGGTGGACGCGGTCAGCTCCGGGTTTGCCACGCCGTCGATCCACACCGCGACCCGGTTGTCCGTCGCGTCCAGCCGCCACTCGACGCACTGCCAGGTGTCCTCGGTGACCGGGGCGGACTCCCGCCAGTTGGTCCAGTCGCCGGTCGGGCCGCCGTCCGCACCGATCCCCCAGAAGGTGCCGGGGACCGTGGGCGCGTACTGGCCGCCGACCGGGCGGACGACCTCCGCGCTGCCGGTGCCGGTCACCTCCACCAACGTGAAGTGCGCCCAGTCCGGGGCGGTGGGGAACGCGTCGACGCGCAGCCGCATCCGACCGTAGAGGCGGTCACCCGGCGCGGCGACGTCGTCCACACGCAGGAAGGCGCGCCCGTTGTCGACCGTGTGGACGTGCAGCACCTGGTTGCCCCGGCGGGCCCGCTCGACGGTGAGCGTGCCGTGGCGGGTGTCGACGCCCCACTTCAGCGTGCTGGGCCCGCCCGGGGGCAGCCGCTCGAAGTCCTCGCAGAAGAGCAGGCCGCGGGGGCAGGAACGCGGGGCGGCGGTCGACGCGCCGGCCAGCCCGCTGCCGGCGACGG
This sequence comes from Micromonospora sp. NPDC051141, assembly GCF_044455765.1. Taxonomy (NCBI): domain Bacteria; kingdom Bacillati; phylum Actinomycetota; class Actinomycetes; order Micromonosporales; family Micromonosporaceae; genus Micromonospora; species Micromonospora sp. NPDC051141. The sequence continues at coordinate 50,082 of NZ_JBITFD010000021.1, read as the reverse complement.
TGCCGAGCGTCAGGGCGGCGGCGAACACCGCGAGGAGCCTACGCATGATCATCCTCCTCGTGTCGTCGGTCAGGGGCTGGTGCAGGAGAGGCCACCGGGGGCGGCGTTGCTGCTGCCGTTGACCAGGAATCCGAAGGTGGTCGAGGCGTTCGCGCCGAGGGAGCCGTTGTAGTCGGCGTTGCGGACGCCGACCGTGCCGCTGGTGCCGGTGTTGACGCCGTTCCAGACGTTGGCGATCGTCTGCCCGCCGGCCAGCGTCAGCCGCACGGTCCAGCCGGTGAGCGTGGTGGAGCCGTTGTTGGTCACGGTGACCTCGCCCTGGAAGCCGCCGCTCCAGCTGTTGACCATGCGGTACGTCGCGGTGCACGCGCCGGGCTGCCCGGTGGCGGGCGGCGTGGTCGGCGGGGTGGTGGTCGGTGGCACGGTGGTCGGCGGGGTCGTGGTCGGCGGCGCGGTGGTCGGCGGCGCGGTCGTGCCCGGCACCGTGGTGGAGGCGGCGTTGAGAGCGTCGCGCACGGCGCCGTACGCCGCCTTGGGGTTGCTGTTGCGGTCGAACAGCAGCGGGTTCTCGCTGCCACGCCAGGAGTCGCTGTCCCGGATGCCCCACGTCGTGATGCCGACGCAGCGGGGCACGTTCATGCAGGCCTGGGTGAGGCCCTGGTACTGGCTGGTCGAGGCGTTGGTGACGTCGGCCTCGGTCAGCGCCACGTCGACGCCGAGCGCGGCGAAGCTCGACAGCGTGGTCTGGAAGTTGGACGGCAGCGAACTGCCCCCGGTGAAGTGGGTCTGTAGACCGACGCAGTCGACCGGGACGCCCCGGGCCCGGAAGTCCTTGATCATGTTGTAGACGCCCTGCGTCTTGGCGTACGTCCAGTTCTCGATGTTGTAGTCGTTGTAGCAGAGCTTGACGCCCGGGTCGGCGGCGCGCGCGGTCCGGAACGCCACCTCGATCCAGTCGTTGCCGGTGGACTGCAGGTTCGACGACCGGCGGCTGCCGTTCTCGGCGAACGCCTCGTTCACCACGTCCCAGTAGGCCAGCTTGCCCCGGTAGTGGGCCATCACGCCGTTGATGTGGTCGATCATCGCCTGCCGCAGCGCGCTGCCGCTGAGACTTCCCCAGAACCTCGGCTGCTGGGCGTGCCAGGCCAACGTGTGCCCACGGACCCGCATGCCGTGCTGGGTGGCCCAGTTGTAGATCGCGTCACCGGCCCGGAAGTCGAACTGGCCCGGGTTGGGCTCGGTCGCGTCGGGCTTCATCTCGTTGACGGCCGTCATCATGTCGAACTCGCGGTTCGCGATGGTCAGGAAGCCCGAGTCGGAGAGCCGGTCACCGCCCATCGCGGCGCCGAAGTACCGGCCGCTGCGCTCGGCCGCGGCCTTCAGGGTGGTTCCGGGCGGCCCGCTGAGATCGGCGCGGGCGAAGGTGGCCCCGGCCATCGAGGACACCGTGACCGCCAGGGCGCAGGCGCCGCCCAGGAGCAGCCGGACGGCGCTCCTGCTCCGGCGTCGCGGTCGATCGGGTACGTCGTTCATCTGTGCCTACTCCTCGGTGTGCGGTCTGGTCCGGTGCCGCGCACGGCACGGGGTCCGGCCGGTCGACGGTCGGCGTGCCGCGCTCGCGGCGGGACCAGCACGCGGCAGGTGACGCCGTCGTGGCGTCCACCCGGCCGCGTTCGAGTCGGTGACCACCGGCCGGCTACCCGGTCCGCCCGGTGGATGGCGAACACTCCGCGTCGTACGCCCGGTCGGAGTGACGCTGCCCTGCCGCGATGCTATATCGAATCAATTCGATGCGCGACGACTGCACCGAGCCTTCCGGGCGGAATTCTCAGGACGCGCCCCGACCGAACGTGAGCACGTCGCGGAACGCCGGATCGTCCTCGACGGGGTCGCCAGCGATCCGGCGTAGATCGGCGTCGTGGTCCGACGACCGCAGCACGATCGTGTCGGCCGTGAGGTTCTCGTACACGCACAGCGCGGTGCCGGCGGCCATCCGACGCAACGAGCGTTGCCCCGCCGTCGACCGGTCATCGAGCATGATGTCCCGCACGAGCCGGGTGGTCTGCGGATCCCGGTTGTTCGGCAGCAACAGCATCGCCGAGTGGTTGTTGACGATGCTGCGCGCCCGCGACTCCCCGTAGACCCCCTCGATCTGGGAGATGTCGTGGAAGACGGTCACCAGTTGGATCCGGGTGCCGGCCGCGGTGGTGGCCAACCCGTCGAGGCTCTCGATGGTGGCGATGTTGCCCGCCTCGTCCAGGAGCAGCAGCAGCGGCAGGACGGTCTCGCCGACAGCCTGCCGACGGTACGCCTCCGCGATGACCCGCCGGATGAGCGCCGTGAAGATGGGGGCCAGCAACTCCTGGTCCTCCGGTGGGGCGCACAGGTAGAGCGTGTTGGCGCGCCCGTCGAAGAAGTCCGCGACGACGAAGTCCGTCTCGGAGTTTCGCTGCACGGCCACCGAGTCGTACGCCGACAGCAACGTCGCCGCCACGCCGTAGACGCTGGCCATCGTCACGTCGGCCAGCGACTGGATGCCGGTGAACGCGGCCAGCGGCTCGACCGGCTCCGGGGCGACGTGCAGCCGCGCCGTGACCTCGGCCCGCTCCATGGACCGCACCCACCGGACGACGTCCGCCATGCCCTTGCCGGTGGCCGCCGCGGCGTACATGAGGGACTGCAACAACTGGGTGGCCGAGGTGTACCAGTACTGGCCGTCCCGCACACCGCTACGCCCACTCACCCGACTGGACTCGGTCAGCGACCGAGCCGCGACGATCGCGCCCTCCCAGGTGCGGCAGTCGTCCAGCGGATTCCACTTCTTCACCGCGCTGCCGCGCACCAACCGTTCGGCGGGCTCGAACACCGACACCTCACCCATCGCGCGACGCTTGCGGATGGTGGCGCTGAGCACGTCGGTGCGGACGGACGTCACCAGCGCGGGCCCGTCCCACTCCAGCAGGGTCGGGGTGACCAGGCTGGTCGTCTTGCGGCTGCGCTGCGGCCCCAGCACCAGCACCGGGCGGTAGCGACCGGCGGCAACCGGTACGCCTCGGTAGGTGCCGAGGACCACCCGGTGCCGCCACGGCAGCGGGTCGGCGTCGGTGGGCTCACCGACCACCAGCGCGGAGAGGCTGTCGTCGCCGGTGTCGGGCGCGGCCACCGGTGGCGGCGTCGTGCCGTCGTCGAGGGCGGCGGCGCAGTCCCGCATCCGACCGTCGAGGAAGACCAGGTCGTCGTGGTCACCCGGGAGTGGCGTGACCACATTGAGCTGGTGGTAGGCGGCCCGGTAGTCCTTGACCGCCTCCGCGTACCGGTCGCTGTCGTGGTGCAGATCGCCCCGCAGCGCCAGCACCAGCGCGTACTGGCGGCGGCCGAGGTCGACGTGGGTCTCGTCGGCCACCTGGCGGGCCAGCTCCACCGCCTCGTCACCGGCCGCCAGGGCCTGCTCGGGCCGGTCCGCGCCGACCGCGGCCAGCATGGCGAGGATCAGGCAGGAGATCAGCAGACCCCGATGCTCCTCCGCCCCGGGACGACCGACCAGTCCACGGACGATCCGGACGGCGTCGGTGGCGGCGGCGAGCGCGCCGGCCGGATCGTCGAGGTGTTCCAGCAGCAGCAGCGCCTGGGCCACGAGGAGCGTCGCCTGGAGCTGCGGCCGGCCGGGCAGGTCGAGCCGGCCCAACCTGGTGAGGGTGTCGGTCAGGGCGGCGCCCGCCTCGGCGGCACGATCGGCCGCGGTCAGGGTGGTCGCCCGGGCCATGGCCGCCGGAGCCAGCAGCCCGTAGACGACCTGCGGGTGACGTTCGTACAGCTCCTCCACCGTGGCGTACGCCAGGGCCGCCTCCCGGACGCCGCGGTCCGCGTGGCCGAGCGTCGCCAGGAGTTCGGCGTGGCTCAGCCAACTCACCGCGAACATCGCGCCGTACAGGGTGGGTGCCTCCTCGTACAGCGACCGCAGCAGGTCGCGCGCCTCGCCGGTCAGGCGTAGCGCCTCCGCGTCGTCGTGGTCCGCGAAGACGGCTGCGGCGGTGAGCCGGATCTGGGCGCGGGTGGCCCGGGCGAGCTGGCTGAGCGGATCGGGCAACCGGTCGGCGGCGGCCACGGACTCGGCGGCCAGAAGCAGAGCCTCCTCCAGTTCGCCGTTCGCCTCGCGCAGCCCGGCCAGGGTGCCGGTGAGCATGACGTGGGAGGGGCTGTCCAGGCTGACCAGATCGCGAGCCTGGCTCAGGGCGAGCATCGCGCTCTCGACCTCTCCGGCGTGCATCAACGACGTGCTGTACTGCGCGAGGATCGTCATGGCGAGCTGCGGCGGAAGGCCCTCGACGTCCCGCGACGCCTGCTCCGCGACCGCACGCGCCTGGGCCAGTTCCATCGCGGCGACGTGGACGGTCCAGAGGCCGGCACGGGCCTCGGCGAGCTGCGCGCCGTACCGACCCGGCTCCGCCGCCTCGGCCCGCTCGGCGATCTCGACGGCCTCGCGGGCGGCATCGACCGCTGCGGCCGGGTTGCCGGTCCCGGCGCGTACCAGCGAATGGGAGGTCAGCACCTTGCCGAGCCTGCTGTTCTGGCTGAGCCCCGGAAACCGGGAGACGTAGGCCAGCGCCTCGGTCGACCAGGGCAGCGCCGCGTCGGCCTGACCGGCGTTGAGATACGCCTGGACGGTCCGCTGCCGCAACTCGATCGACCGTTCCAGGTCGCCGGCGCCCTGCCAGTGGGCGACCGCCTGCCCGTAGATGACCGCCGAGAGGTGCTGGAGCCGGGAGTCGGGCGGAAACGTGCGCTCCGCCACCTGGGCAGCCGTTTCGGGACGGTCGACCAGGCCGAGAGCCGCGGCCAGCCGTTCGGGCAGCGCCCCCGCCACCGGGTCGTCCGTCTCGTCCACGATCTGGATCGCCTGGTCCACCAGCTCCGGCAGCCGCCGGCTGATGACCGTGCGCAGCGTCTCCAGCGCGCCCGAGGCCGTCTCCGGGTACGGCGACGCGCACATGCGCAACAGAATCTCCAGCATCCCCGAGCGCTGCTCCGCCGCGGTGGCCAGGTCGAACAGCCGCTCGACCCGGTCGGTGCCGAACAGCAGGTGGGTGATCAGGTGCTCGCCGAGCAGGTCGGGCTGCACCGCCGGCAGATGGCCGTCGCCGTTCAGCTCGGGCAACCGGGCCGCCACGTCGGCGCCGCGCCCGGGCGCGGCGCCGAGACCGTCGACGACGGTGAGCAGCTTCCCGGCCTCGTCCGTCGACGGGGCGTCGACCAAGCTGGCCACCGCCATGACCTGTCGGCGCGCCGGGGAACCCGCCACCACGTCGGCGAGGGCGGGCTCCCAGAACAGGGCGTCCTCCCGGTCCACCAGGGTGGCGAGCAGTGTCGGGACGGACGCGTCGGCCGGCCCCGGGACGTCCGCGCTGCCCTCCCGGGCGTCGAGCAGGGCGCGGGCGTGCACCAGCAGGGGGGTGGACAGGTTCGTGAGCCGGTCGGTCAGCTCGGCGGCGGCGGGTGCCGGGCCCGGCTCCCGGTCGTGCAGGCGACTGAACGCCGCGTGCGCGGCCCGGTAGTGGGCGATCCGCTCGTCGGTGGCGAACGACTCCCGCGTCAGGCGCAGGTCGACCGCGGGTGGTTGGTGGTCCAGGCCGACGACCGCCCCCAACCGGCGCAGGAACTGTTCGGCGACCCGCACGACGAGGACCACCCGTACCTGGTCGTCACCGGTGTTGCGGAGGTGGCTCAGCAACTTCCCCGCCTGGTCGGCCCGGCCGTCCATGTAGTCGAGCACCAGCAGAACCGGCCGGCGTACGTCGGCCCGGGCGGGACGGGTGTCCGTGGTGACGATCTCGGCCGGTCCGGCGACCCACCCGGCCTCGACCGCCCAGCGGCACAGCTCACGGGCCAGGCGGCTCTTGCCGCTGCCACCGATGCCGGAGATCACCGCATAGTTGGCCGTCGGCTCGGGCGCCCGGAGCCAGTCGGTCAGCTCGTTCAGTGCGGACTGCCGGCCGGTGAAGTCGACCACCTGGTGGGCGGCGCGCAGCGGGGCCAGCCAGGACTGCCGCAGGAGCGTCCGGACCACCTCGTCGGGCGGGGGCTGCGGCGAGGTGATCCGCACCCGGAGCCCGGACCCCATGGCGAGGGTGAGTTCGTTGCTCAGCCGGCGGCGACCGGTCCCCTCCCACCGCTCGGGCAGGTGCCTACGCAGCTTCGGGTCGGCGGCGAGGCGGGCAGCGGGCACCGCTTCGAGCCGCCGGCCGCCGAACTCGCCGTGGTCGTCCGTGACCATCCCGAGCAGCAGACCACCGACCGTGAACACGGCCGCCCCCGACAGGCCCGACCAGCCGGAGCGGACGGCCTGCGGCGCGGCGGAGGCTCCGGCCTGCCCGGCTCCGGTCGTCCGGTCGGGTTCCGGCTGCGGCGCGGCGGACTCGACGTGCAGCGAGATCACCGTGGGTGGGCCGGAGAACTGCTCGGTCACCCCGCGGGCGGACTCCGGGTGCCGTCGTTTTCCCTGCCGCTGCACGCGGGGAAAGCCGGTGGCGTGGAACGGCAACGCCTGGTCGACGTCGACGACCGCGAGATCCGGGGGTTCGTCGGTGGCGTCGGCGGCCGGACCGAACAGCAACACCATGGCGTCGAGGGCGTCGTCGGCGGCCGGCACGATCTCGGAGACGTCGAGCCAGTCGGGGTCGGTGGCACGCCGGATCCGCACCGGCGTCGGCCCGCCGGGCCGGTCGGCGACGACATGCCGGGCAGTCAGCACGACGCCCGGCGCGACGACGTACCCGGAGCCCTGGCCCCGCAGCCGCTCGCTCTCCCACGCGATCTCGACCACCTGGTGCGGGTGGGCGGTCACGTCGTCTCCTGCGGCGGCACGGCCCCGATCCACCGGGGATCGGCGGACGGGGCGCCGGCGAACCGGCGCCAGGTCCTGCCCCTGCTGTCGGTGTAGATCATGGACACCTCCTCGTCCCACACGCGGGCGGACACCAGCCGGAACGACAGATCGACGGAACTCTGCGGGGCGAGCTGCGAAACCAGCCTGACCTGCCGCTCGGCCGGATCGTCCGGCTCGTAGACGACCCTCACCGCGTACAGGAAGTCGGGGCTGGTGTTGAACACCTGCACCACCACCGCACCCGGCAGTCCCTCCGCCGGCGCGCCCGCGTACGCCTGGCCGACGTGGAGCGCCACCCGCCGGCTCTGCGCCTCCTGCCGCTCGACGGTCGCGTCCTCGACGTACCGCGCGACCGAGCGCGCCAGCAGGGGCAGCGACCGCAGCGCCTCGCTCGCCTCACGCCGCGCGACCCGGCTCTCCTCGAGCGCCGCCGAGGTGGCCCGGGTCAGCCGGGTCAGCAGGACGCAGGCCCAGGCCAGTGCGCCGGTCACCACCACGACGCAGGACAGCACCACGGCGGCGACCAGGTCGTCCGGGAGCAGACCCACGCAGCGACCTCCAGACTCCGCACCGCGATGGAACAGGCACCGATGGTAAGCGGCGACGTCGACGGTGATCGTCCCCCGAACACCCGGTCCGTCGTGACCGATGACCCGCGTTCCGCTACGGTCGCCTCGCCGGAACGGACCGTCCGTCATGGACGCCAGCCGTCGCGCCGGTGTCCGGGAGCCGTCCCGTGGAGGAAAATCGGGCCGTGACGGTCACTGACGTCCTACCCCCCGGGCCGGGACCCCTGCCGGACTGGGCGCTCGCCAGACTCGCGCGCCGGTGGCGGCCGATGTCGGCGACACGGTGGCTGCGGACGGTCGCGATGGTGCTCGCCCGCCGGGGGCGGCGGCACTTCCGGTGGTGGCAGTTCGCCGGTACGCCCGACGCCGTCCCCTACGGCCCGCCGGAGGCCGCGCCGCTGGCCTGGCGACGGGTCGGACCCGCGAGCCGGGCCAGGGAGGCGGTGGGCGCCTGGATGGGCATGGTGCTGGCCCTCGCGACCGTCTGGTTCGCCGGCCCACGAGTGTGGCGGTGGTGGCTCGGGGTGCTGCCGGTCGAGGCACGGCAGCCGTCGGCCCGTTTCGGACACCAGGCCGCCCTCCTGGTGGACGTGCCGATCCACGCGCTCGGTGGGCCGGTCGTCGGGCTCCCGGTGCTGGCCCTGGTGCCGGCGCTGCTCATCTTCGCCGTGACGCTTGTCGAACGGCGGCCGGTGCCGTCGGACCCGGACGGACCGCCGGCCACGGCCCGGCGGTCGCACCGGCGGGCCGCCCTGCAACACGTCGGCGGCTACCTCGGCGGCTACGCAGCGCTCGTCATGGCCTGGCAGCTCGCCGGCGCGGGCGACGGACGGAACTGGGTGGTGGCGGAGCCGATCGAACCGCGGCCCTGGCAGATCGTCGTCTCCGTGCTGCTCTGCGCCGCCCTGCTGGGGTACGTCGTCCGGGCGGTCGCCCACCAGCCGTGGCTGCGCTTCCAGGTGGTCCGCGCGGCGTACGCGACTGTCGGCCGGCTGCCGTGGCGTACCCACCGGTTCCTCGACGACGCCGTCGCCGCGGGCGTTCTCGTCGTCGACGCGGGCGGGTACCGCTTCCGTGACCCGCGTGTCGCCGAGGCGCTGTGGCCGCCGGATCGGCGGGCGCCGAGGAGCACCGGCCACACACCGGGCGCCTGGCAGACGGCGATGGGCACGACTCTCGCCGCCTCCGGACGCGGCGCCGCCGCCGTCCGGTGCTGGCGCGAGGCGGCGAGTCTCGGTGACCCGGACGCCGCCGTGCGGGTCGCCCTGCATTACGTCGAGCGGATCCGCGACGTCCGGGCCCGACAGGTGGTCCGGAGTTTGCGAACCTGGCAGGCGGCGCTCTACGACGCGGCCGACCGGACGGCCGTGACCGACCGGCTCCGGGAGCTGCTGAGCCGGTGGCAGGAGGAGGAGGGCCGGCGGGGCAGAGCCGGCGAGGTTTTCATCCAGCAGGCCGCGCTGCTGCTGCCCCGGACGGATGCCGTGGCACAGCCCCGGCTACCCGACCTGGGAGAGTTCGACGACAACGCCCGCGCCGCCCTGCGCGCCGCCCTCGACGAGCCGACCGGGACCGCGGTCACCACCGGCCGGGTGCTGAGTTCGCTCATCCAGGCGGACCCGTACGGCGAGTGGCAGCGGATCTGGCCCTTCGACCCGCGGTCCCGTCGGCTGCTCGACGCCCCCGAGGACGTGCCTGCGGCGGGAGCGAGGCTCACCGGGAGCCTTTGGCACGCCCTGGTGTGGGTGGACGACTTCACCCGCACCTTCCGGATGCGGCCGATACCCGCGGCGGCACTGGCCCTGGCGCTGCTGCGCCACCCCGACAGCGGCGCCGCCCGGGTGGTCATGCGGCTGAACGGGATCGACCACGACGAACTGCTCGCCCGGGTGCACCAGGACCTACTGCGGTCCGCCGTCCCCGGGGTGCAGGAGCGCTGATCGCCCCGACGACAACCGAGGAGCCCGATGCCATCCTTCTCCGCCCGTGACGGCCTCACCATTCCCGAGGCCCTGCACGATCTACGCACGCAACTGCTGGCCGCCGTGGAATGGGCCGACGACGAGCAGCTCACCTTCGCCATCGACGCCGTCGAGGTGGAACTACAGATGACCGTCTCCCTGGTCACCAAGGGCGACGCCAAGGTGAGCCTGTGGACGGTCGTCACCGCCGGGGGCGGCGCGGACCACACCGACAGCCAGGTGCATCGGGTGAAGTTGACGTTGCAGCCCGGCATGCGCTCCGACAACGGAAACACGTCGCCGGTCGACGATCCGCGGCTGCGTGTCACGGACGTCGAGCGACGACCCTGAGCGCGGCGGTGGGCACCCTCGCCGTGGTCGTCGAGGTCCGCGCCGTCCCCCCGAGGGGGTGAGCCGGCCGCCGGCACCACCGGCCGACGCTCGCGCCGGCTAGGCTCGTCGACGTGGTGGGCCGCCTTCCCGGGACCGGCCGGTGAGCCCGTTCCGGCTGCTCACCGACCTGGTGAGCCACTACGGCTACCCGGGGCTCGCCCTGCTCGTCGGCGTGGAGGGCTTCGGGGTCCCGGCGCCGGGCCAGACCGCGATCGTCCTGGCCGCCGGGTACGCGTCCCACGGCCGGCTGAGCGTCGTCGCCGTGGCGGCCACCGCGTTCCTGGCCGCGGTGGCCGGGGACAGCATCGGCTACCTGATCGGCCGCCACGGTGGCCGCCGGCTCGTCCTGCGTCACGGCCGCCGCCTGCGTCTGGACCCGGACCGGTTCGCCCGGCTGGAGGCGGTGATGAGCCGCCACGGCCCGAAGCTCGTCGCCGCCGCCCGTTTCGTCGACGGTCTGCGGCAGTTCAACGGGGTGGTCGCCGGCACCACCGGCATGCCGTGGCGGCGCTTCGTGACCTACAACGCGCTCGGCGCCGCCGCCTGGGTGGGGCTGTGGACGACGGCCGGCTACCTGACCGGCGACCACCTGCGGGCCGTCCTCGTGGACCTGCACCGGTTCGGGTGGTACCTGATCGCCGGCGCGGTCGTTCTCACGCTCGCCTACGTCGGCTGGCGACTGGCCCGCCGCCGGGGCGGCGACGTCTCGTAGGTCATCCGCCCCGGCGCCCGGGGCGACGACCAGCACGACGAGGTTCCGGGGGCCGGGTACCCCCTCGACCCGGTTCGGTTCGATGTCGCTCGTGGCGGACGGGCCACTGATCCACGTCAACGGACGCGCGCCGTCCAGCCGGGCGACGGCCTCGGACACGGTGCCGATGTCCTGCCACGGTGAGAGCAGCGCCCGCGCGATGGTGACGAACTGCTTCTCGTCCGCGCTGAGAACCGGCCCCTGGTCGTCCCACGTCCGATCGTCGAGGAGTACCTGCACCAGGTCGGCCTGCTCGACGCCTTCGATGCCGTGGTCGGGTGCGACGACGTGCCGGCGCCGAAGCCCGCACCGGAGATGTACCTCGCCGCCTGCGCGCGGCTGGCGGGACCTCGGGCTGCCGCTCGCCCACCCGACGGCGCGACGGGAGCCCGACCCGGCTTCGTGAGGCGGCCTCGCGGCCACGGGACGTGTTTCGACATCGGCTATTGACGTCGCCGTAACAGCGGCCTAGCGTCTGTCGAACCGCTTCGTCGAAGCGCTTCGACGATCATTCGCACGCGGTGCCCCGCCCGTCCGGAGGAGGTGCGCGATGGCCACCATGCACGACGTCGCCCGCCTGGCCCAGGTCTCGGTCAGCACCGTGTCCTACGTGCTCACCGGCACCCGTCGCCCGTCGGGGGTGGCGGCGACCTCGACGACCTGCGCCGGCTGGCCAGCCAGCGGATGTTCGACGGCGTCGTGCTGATGGAGGTGAAGCTCGCCGACGAGCGGGTCGCCGCGCTCCAGGAGGCCGGTGTGCCGCTGGTGCTGATCGGGCGCACCGGGGACACCGACGGGCTCTCCTACGTCGACATCGACTTCGGGCAGACCGTGCGGGAGGCGGTGGCGCACCTGGTCGGGCTGGGGCACCGGCAAATCGTCTACGTCAACCACTCGGCGCAGACCCTGGCCCGCGGTTACGGCCCGGCGCTGCGTACCCGGGACGCCTTTGTCACGGCCATGACCGGCCACGGCCTGGAACCGGTCATGATCCCGGCGGAGGACAGCGCCGCCGGCGGCCGGGCGGCGCTGGCCGCCGCCCTCGCGCGGGCGCCGGGCCTGACGGCCGTGCTGGCCATGAACGAGACGGCAATCTTCGGCATCCTCGGCGAACTGACCGCGCGAGGGCTGTCCGTGCCCGGCGATGTCTCGGTCGTCTCGATGGTCACCTCGCCGCAGGTCGCCGAGTTGGCCACCCCGGCGCTGACCGCGATGACGTCGCCCGGATCGGCGATGGGCCGGATCGCGATCGAGGCGCTGGCGCGTCACCTGGACGGGGTCGGCGACGAGCGCCACCAGCAACTGCTGCCGTGCGCGTTGGAGATCCGGGGCTCGACCGCAGCCCCAGGAAGCCGCCAACGCATGGGGGGTTGACCAGGAGAAACGGCCCGTCGCCGCGCGGCAACGCGACGACGGACCCAGTGAAGTACCGGCTCGATACTCAACGAGGAGGATAGCAATGCAGCGATTCCGCCGGATCGTCGCGGCGCTCGCCCTGGCGGCGACCGCGACGACCACCGTGGCCGCGTGCGGGGGCGACGACAGCGGTGACGACAGCGGGGCCAAGACCCTCAAGCTCTGGCACTACGAGGGCGAGAACAGCGCGATGGGGGTCGGCTGGGACCGGGCCATCGAGATCTTCAAGACCGAACATCCGGGCGTGGAGGTGCGCTTCGAGCGCAAGGCGTTCGAGCAGATCCAGCAGAACGCCGGCATGATCATCAACTCGACCGAGGGCCCGGACATCATGGAGTACAACAAGGGCAACGCGACGGCCGGCCTGCTGTCCTCCCAGGGCCTGCTCACCGACCTCAGCGACGAGGCGGAGAAGCGCGGCTGGGCCGGCAAGCTCAGCCCCAGCCTCCAGACCACCGCCCGCTACACGGACAAGGGCGTGATGGGGTCGGGCAACTGGTTCGGCGTGCCGAACTACGGCGAGTACGTCACGGTCTACTACAACAAGGACCTGTTCGACCGCAACGGCGTCGCGGTGCCCACCACCCTGGCCGAGATGACCGCCGCGATGGACACCTTCGTCAGCAGGAAGATCACCCCACTGGGCATGGCCGGCGCCGAGTACCCGGCCGGGCAGCTCTTCTACCAGCTGGCCCTGTCGAAGGCCGACCGGACGTTCGTCGACGACTACCAGCTCTACAAGAACCCGGTCGACTTCACGGCCGACCCGCTGAAGTACGGCGCGGACACCTTCGCCGACTGGGTGCGGAAGGGCTACGTGGCCAAGAACTCGGCGAGCCTCAAGGCCGAGGACATGGGCACCGCGTTCATCGCCGGCAAGACGCCGATGATCGTCTCGGGGAGCTGGTGGTACGGCCGGTTCAAGGCCGAGATGAAGGCCAACTGGGACACGTTCCTGTTCCCGGGCAACAGGCTCAACGCCGGCTCGTCCGGCAACCTCTGGGTCGTCCCGACGAACAGCAGGGCCAAGAGCCTGGCGTACGACTTCATCGACATCACCCTGCGTCCGGAGATCCAGGACCTGATCGGCAACAACGGTGGCGTCCCGGTGGCCGGTGACCCCGCCAGGATCACCGACCCGAAGGACCGCAAGCTCATCGAGGACTTCAACACGGTCAGCAAGCAGGACGGTCTGGCCTTCTACCCGGACTGGCCGGTGCCCGGCTACTACGACGTGCTGGTCGGCGGGTTCCAGGCCCTGATCAACGGGTCCAGGTCCCCCGACCAGGTGCTCGACACGATCGCCAAGCCGTACGCCGACGGCGTCAAGGAGATCACCGGCAAGTGACACGGCGAGCGGCGGGCGCGACCGGCACGACCGGTGCGCCCGGCCGCCCCGCCGGGAAGGATCCGCCATGGCAGTCTCCGACACCGTCGCCGCCGCGCCGTCCGCGGCGACCCCCGCCCCCGCTCCCCCGTCCCGCCGCCGAAAGCGGGGCCGCGACGCGGCGTACTGGCTCTACCTGCTCCCCGGAGCGGCGCTGTTCGTCCTGGTCATCGGCGCGCCGCTGGTCGGCACCGGCTACCTGTCGCTGACCCGGTGGTCGGGGGTCGGTGACCCCACGTTCGTCGGGTTGGACAACTACCGGCGGTTGCTGGACGACGAGGTGTTCTGGGCGTCGTTCCGCAACACCGTGGCGATGATCGTCGCGATGGTGGTGGTGCCGACAGTGCTCGGGCTGCTGCTCGCCTCGGTGCTCTTCGACGTCGTCGGGCGTCGGTTCAGGCCGCGGACGGCGGCGGCGTTGCGGGCCGCGTTCTACCTGCCGCAGGTGCTGCCCGTGGTGGTCGCCGGCATCGTCTGGGGCTGGATCCTGCGCCCCGACGGCGCGTTCAACAGCCTGCTCGACGCGGTCGGTCTCGGGGCGCTGCGCCACGACTGGCTGGGCGACCCGGACACCGCGCTGCCGGTGGTGATGGCGGTGATGATCTGGGTGCAGATCGGCTACCCGGTGGTCGTGTTCATGGCGGCGTTGCAGCGGGTCGATCCGGAGCTGTACGAGGCGGCCGAGGTCGACGGGGCGAACTGGCTGCGCCGGTTCCGGGCGATCACGCTGCCGCAGATCCGGCCGGAGACGTTCGTGGTGGCGCTGACCTGCACCATCGCCGCGTTGAAGGTGTTCGGGCCGATCTTCGCGCTGACCCGGGGCGGCCCGGAGAACGCCACCAACGTGCCGTCGTACTTCGCGTACTACACGTTCTTCAAAAAGCTCCAGGTCGGGTACGGCTCGGCGATCTCCACCGTGCTCACGGTGGTCATCGTGGTGGTGGCCGTGGTCTTCATCGTGGTGCAGGCCCGCAGCGAGCGCCGGGACCGGGGGATCTGACATGGCCATCACGATCACCGAGGCCCCGGTACGCCGGCCGGTGCGCGACCGGCACCACCGGGGCGTCAGCCGGTGGGTGGTGCTCGCCGGCGTCACCATCGGCGCGCTCGTCATGCTGGTGCCGCTCGCGTTCATGCTGCTCAACGCGTTCAAGTCGCCCGGTGACTACTCGTCGGCCGGTCCGCTGAGCTGGCCGACCGAGTTCTACACCAAGGGTCTGCGGACGTACTGGTCCGCTGTGAACTTCCCGCTGAAGCTGGGGAACTCGGCGCTGATCGCCGGGTCCGTGGCGGTGCTCGGCGTGGTCGTGTCGCTGCTCAACGCGTACGCCCTGGGGATCGGCCGAGTCCGCGGCCGGCTCTGGATCGTCGGGGTGTTCCTGCTGGCCAACATGCTGCCGCAGGAGGCGCTGATCTACCCGTTGTACTACGTGGCGAAGGAGATCGGCCTCTACAACACCCGACTGTCGGTGATCATCATCTTCACCGTCATCCAGAGCGCGTTCGGCACCTACCTGCTCGCCTCGGTGCTGGGCACGTTCCCGCGCTCACTGCTGGAGGCCGCGGCGCTGGACGGCGCCGGCAAGTGGACGGTGCTGTGGCGGGTGGTCTTCCCCAACCTGCGGCCGACCCTCGCCGTCCTGCTCATCTTCTTCTTCATCTGGACCTGGAACGAGTTCCTCATCCCGCTGGTCATGCTGATCGACAACCAGACGCAGACCATCCCGGTCGCGCTCGCGTCGTTGCAGGGCGACCGCCTGATGGACGCCCCGACGACGAACGCCGGCGCGTTGCTCAGCCTGGTGCCGGCCATCCTCTTCTTCCTCATCTTCCAGCGCACTCTGGCGCGTGGCATCACGGCAGGAGCCGAGAAGTGAAGTTCACCGACGGGTACTGGCAACTGCGCCCGGGAGTCAGCGTGCTGCGCCCCGGCACGGTGGAGTCGGTCGAGATGGACGAGCGTGGCTTCACCGTCTTCGCGCCGGCCGGTCAGATCAACGGCCGGGGCGACACGCTCAACCGGCCGGTCGTCACGGTCCGGTTCTTCTCCCCCGCGCCCGGCGTGGTCGGGGTCACCATCGGCCACCACAGCGGCGGGCTGCCGCGCGAACCCCACTTCGGGTTGCGCACCGACGACACCCACCCGGTCACCGTCGACATCACCGGGATCAGCGCGTCGCTGACCACCGGCGAGCTGACCGTCCGGGTCGCGCTGGTCGACGGGTGGCGGGTCGAGTTCCGGCACGGCGACCGGCTGGTCACGGCGTCCACCGGGCGCAGCGTCGGGATCGTCACCGACGGCGAGGGCCGCCGGTACGTGCACGAGCGGCTCGCGCTCGGCGTCGGCGAGACGGTGTACGGGCTGGGCGAACGGTTCGGCCCGTTCGTGAAGAACGGCCAGACGGTCGACGTGTGGAACGCCGACGGCGGCACCGCCAGCGAGCAGGCGTACAAGAACGTGCCGTGCTATCTCAGCAGCGCCGGGTACGGGGTGTTCGTGGACCACCCGGAGCACGTGTCGTTCGAGGTCGGCTCCGAGGTCGTCGCGCAGACCCAGTTCAGCGTCGAGGGCCAGTCGCTGACCTACCACGTCGTCGACGGGCCCACCCCGAAGGACGTGCTGCGCCGCTACACCGCGCTGACCGGCCGACCGGCCCGGGTGCCCGCCTGGTCGTACGGGCTGTGGCTGTCCACGTCGTTCACCACGTCGTACGACGAGAAGACGGTGACCGAGTTCGTCGACGGGATGGCCGAGCGGAACCTGCCGCTGTCGGTGTTCCACTTCGACTGCTTCTGGATGCGCCAGTTCCACTGGGTCGACTTCGTCTGGGACCCGGCGACCTTCCCCGACCCGGAGGGCATGCTGCGCCGGCTGCACGAGCGCGGGCTGAAGGTGTGCGTGTGGATCAACCCGTACATCGCGCAGCGCTCGTACCTGTTCGAGGAGGGTCGTCGGGCCGGCTACCTGGTGCGCAACCCGGACGGGTCGGTGTGGCAGTGGGACAAGTGGCAGGCCGGGATGGCGCTCGTCGACTTCACCGACCCGGACGCGGTGGCCTGGTTCACCGGCAAGCTCAAGGCGCTGCTGGACATGGGCGTCGACTGCTTCAAGACCGACTTCGGCGAGCGCATCCCGACCGACGTGGTGTGGCACGACGGGTCGGACCCGCAGCGCATGCACAACTACTACTCGTACCTCTACAACAAGGCGGTCTTCGAGCTGCTGGAGACCGAGCGGGGCGAGGGGGAGGCGGTGGTGTTCGCCCGTTCGGCCACCGCCGGCGGCCAGCAGTTCCCGGTGCACTGGGGCGGCGACTGCGAGTCGACGTTCGTCGCAATGGCCGAGTCGCTGCGCGGCGGGCTGTCCCTGGCGTCGTCCGGCTTCGGCTACTGGAGCCACGACATCGGCGGCTTCGAGGGCACCCCCGATCCGGCGGTGTTCAAGCGGTGGATCGCGTTCGGCCTGCTCTCCTCGCACTCGCGGCTGCACGGCTCCGGCTCGTACCGGGTGCCGTGGGCGTACGACGAGGAGGCCGTGGACGTGCTGCGGCACTTCACCCGGCTCAAGCTCCGGCTCATGCCGTACCTGGCGGCCACCGCCGAGGAGGCGCACCGCGAGGGCATCCCGATGATGCGTCCGATGATCGTGGAGTTCCCGGACGATCCGGCCGTGGCGCACCTCGACCGGCAGTACATGCTCGGCGCCGACATCCTGGTCGCGCCGGTGCTCAGCGCCGACGGGCAGGTCACCTTCTACGTGCCCGCCGGCACCTGGACCCACCTGGTCACCGGCACGCAGCTCACCGGGCCGGCCTGGGTGACCGAGAAGCACGGGTACGACAGCCTGCCGGTGCTCGTCCGGCCCGGCGCGGTCATCGGGTTCGGGGCGCGCTCCGACCGGCCCGACTACGACTGGGCCGACGGGGTGGAGCTGCGGCTCTACGCCCCGGCGGAGGGGCAACGGCAGCGGGTACGCATCCCGGCGCCCGGCGCGGGACCGGGCACGGAGTTCGAGGTGGTCTTCCGCGACGGCGTGGCGACCGCCGAGCTGGTGGCGGGCGAGTCGTCGGCGTACCACTGCGTGGTGGTGGCCGGCAGAGAGAGGACGGAACGATGACGGCACGAGACTTCCCGGAGAGCTTCGTCTGGGGTTCGGCCACGGCGGCGTACCAGGTCGAGGGCGCGGCCACCGAGGACGGCCGCGGCCCGTCCATCTGGGACACCTACAGCCACACCCCCGGGCGTACGCTCGGCGGCGACACCGGGGACGTGGCCGCCGACCACTACCACCGGTGGCCGCAGGACCTCGACCACATCGCCGGGCTGGGGCTCGGCGCGTACCGTTTCTCGATCTCCTGGCCCCGGGTGCAGCCCGGCGGTTCCGGCCGGTTCAACGCCGCCGGCCTGGACTTCTACGCCCGGCTGGTCGACGGCCTGCTGGAGCGCGGCGTCCGACCGGTCGCGACCATGTACCACTGGGACCTGCCGCAGGAGCTGGAGGACGCCGGCGGGTGGCCGGCGCGGGAGACCGCGCTGCGCTTCCAGGAGTACGCGTCGGGGATCGTCTCGGCGCTCGGCGACCGGGTGCACACCTGGACCACGCTCAACGAGCCCTGGTGCTCGGCATACCTGGGATACGCCTCCGGCGTGCACGCGCCCGGCCGCACCGAACCGGCGGCGGCGCTGGCGGCGGTGCACCACCTGAACCTGGCGCACGGCCTGGCCGGACGGGTGGTCCGGGAGCTGGCGCCGAGCGCCGAGCTGTCGGTGACGCTGAACCTGCACGTCGTGCGCGGCGCGTCCGGCTCGGCCGCCGACTCCGAGGCGGTCCGGCGCATCGACGCCCTCGCGAACCGGGCGTTCCTCGGCCCGATGCTGGACGGGGCGTACCCGGCCGACCTGCTGGCCGACACCGCCTCCATCACCGACTGGTCGTTCGTGCGCCCGGGTGACGAGAAGCTGATCGCGGTGCCGCTGGACGTGCTCGGGGTCAACTACTACGCCAGCACCCTGGTCCGGGCCGGGGACGGCCACACGCCCCGCTCCGACGCCGACGGCCACGGCGCCTCGGCCCACACCCCGTGGGTGGGCGCCGACGACGTCGACTTCCTGCCGCAGCCCGGCCCGCACACGGCGATGGGGTGGAACATCGACCCGCCGGCCCTGACCGAGTTGCTGCTGCGGCTACGGGACGCGTACCCGGGCCAGCCGTTGATGATCACCGAGAACGGCGCGGCGTTCGACGACGTGGTCTCGCCCGACGGACGGGTCCACGACGAGCGGCGGGTCGACTACCTGCGCCGGCACATCGGCGCGATGGCCGACGCCCGCGCGCGGGGCGCGGACGTCCGGGGCTACTTCGTCTGGTCGCTGCTGGACAACTTCGAGTGGGGTTACGGCTACGACCGCCGCTTCGGCATCATCCGCGTCGACTACGACACCCAGCAGCGCACCTGGAAGGACAGCGCCCACTGGTACCGCCACCTGGTCACCACCGGCCACCTCGACGGGTGACGCCGAGACTGCCTAGGGCTTGCGGGCGAGCAGCCCGACGAAGGTGTGGTAGGTGTCGGTCTGCTTCGGCGCGGGCGTGCCCGGATCCGGACGCCACTCGGCCAGCGGCACCAGCCCCGGCTCCAGCACCGTCAGCCCGTCGGCGAAGGAGAGGATCTCCTCGTCGGTACGCCACCGGCCGGTGCCCAACGACTCGTTGAAGACCCGCTCGACCTCGCGGG
Organism: Micromonospora sp. NPDC051141; assembly: GCF_044455765.1. Taxonomy (NCBI): domain Bacteria; kingdom Bacillati; phylum Actinomycetota; class Actinomycetes; order Micromonosporales; family Micromonosporaceae; genus Micromonospora; species Micromonospora sp. NPDC051141. The sequence goes on along the minus strand of NZ_JBITFD010000021.1, from coordinate 30,987 downwards.
CCTTGCGGGAGCCCTCCGGGTCCCGCTCGCCCGGATCACGGAAGTGCGAGATCGCCACGTAACTGCCCGACGGCAGCGCGTCGATCAGCTCCGCCGACACCGCACGCGGCTCCTCGTCGTCGCCGAGGTGGTGCAGGATCGCGAAGAGCAACAACCCGACCGGCCGGTCGAAGTCGAGGAACCGGCGGACGTCCGGATCGTCGAGGATCTCCTGCGGTCGCCGGATGTCGGCCTGGATCACCGTCGCGGTGCCCTCCGCGGCGAGCAGGGCCCGCCCGTGCGTCAGGACGATCGGGTCGTTGTCCACGTACACCACCCGGGCGTTCGGGTTGTGCTCGGTGGCGACCTCGTGCACGTTGCCCTGGGTGGGGAGCCCCGACCCGAGGTCGAGGAACTGGTCGATGCCGGCCTCGGTGACCAGGAACCGGATCACCCGGCGCAGGAAGGCCCGGTTCGCCTGGCCGGCGGCCGGCCCGTCCGGAGTGATCCGCAGGGCGTGCTCGGCGACCTTCCGATCGACCTCGAAGTTGTCCTTACCGCCCAGGAAGTAGTCGTAGACCCGGGCCACGCTGGGTACGGTGCGGTCGATTCCGCGGGGTGCGGCCTTGTCGCGGGTCACTGGCGTCTCCATCCGATCCTGGTCGGCGCACCGGGTGCCGGGTGCGGTTCCGGACTCTGTCGGGGAGTGTAGCGACCGGAGGATGTGGATCGTCGCCCCCGTTGGTATCGCTCCCAGCGGATCGGGCCCCGCGACCAGGAAGCACACCGGCAGACGCGGCCCGGCGTGTCGGGGGCCGGACGGAACGACTGTCCCGAACCCGTGGCGCACCCCCGGACCGCGCCCCGCCGCCAGCGCTGATCTCCAACCGTGGTCGGACGTCTCCGGCCACCGGCGGCGGCATGGCACGATGACCGTGTCCTGCGCCGCCGGTGGCCGGGCACGACACTGATGGAGTCGGGATGTCAGAACCGGCCGGCCCGCCGGTGCCAGGATTGGCCAAACTGTGGACGCACGACCCGGTCACCGCCGGCCGCTACCGGCTGGTCGGCCGGCTCGGCGCGGGTGGGCAGGGCGTCGTCTACCTCGGTGAGGACGACGCCGGCGAGCGGGTCGCGGTCAAGATGGTCAACGTCGATCTCAGTGATCCACGGGCGCGGTCGCAGTTCGTGAAGGAGATCGCCGCCGCGCGCCGGGTCGCTCCGTTCTGCACCGCGCAGGTGCTCTTCGCCGAGGTGGACGGCGAGCAGCCCTACGTGGTCAGTGAGTTCATCGAGGGCCCGACGCTCCACCGGCACGTGCGCGAGAACGGTCCGCTGGCCGGCAACGCCCTGCACCGGCTCGCGGTCGGCACGGTCACCGCGCTCGCCGCGATCCACAGCGCCGGCGTGGTGCACTGCGACCTGAAGCCGGACAATGTGGTGCTGGGCCGGGACGGTCCTCGGGTGATCGACTTCGGCATCGCCCGCGCGTTGGGCGTCACCGAGACGGCGTCCAGCCGGGTCATGGGGACCACCGCGTACATGGCGCCCGAGCGGTTCCGCAACGACGCGGTCGGTCCGCCCTGCGACGTCTTCGCCTGGGCGGCCACGATCGCCTTCGCCGCCGGCGGTCGGCCGCCGTTCGGCAACGACTCGCTCTTCGCCGTGATGCACCGGGTGCTGCACGATCCACCCGAGCTGCCGCCGTTGCCGCCCGTGCTGGACGAGCTGATCCGGGAGTGCCTGGCCAAGGATCCGGCGGACCGGCCGGACGCCGAGCGCGTGCTGGTGCGGCTGCTCCGGCAGGACGCCTCGGTCACCGCGCCGCTGCGTCGGGAGAGCCTGCTCGAGGCCGGCAACGAGACCGCGGGCGCGCCGACGCCGAACCACCCGCTCCCCCCGATCCCGCCGACGACGCCGCAGCCGCGCCCGACACCATCGACTCCGGCACCGCCGCCGACGCCGACCACACCGTTCCGGGCCGGACCGACCCAGCCGGCGCACCCGCCGGTGACGACCCAACCGGCGCACCCGCCGGTGACGACCCAACCGGCGCACCCGCCGGTGACGACCCAACCGGCGCACCCGCCGGTGGTGACCCAACCGGCGCACCCGCCGGTGGTGACCCGACCGGCGCACCCGCCGGTGGCGGAGCCCGGCGTCGGCGCGCGCCCGGACGGCGCGTCGCGGCGACTGCGTCGTGAGGCCCTCGACGCCTGGGGCATCTCGACCGCGCTCTTCCTCGGTGCGGCCGGCGCCGCCGCCGGCTACGTCGCGTCGAGCGCGATCGGACCGGCCGCCGCGGTCGGGGCCGTCGCCTTCGTCGTGGTCTACCTGGTCCGGCTGCTGGTCGCGACCGCGCTCGGGGGACGAAGCGACCACGGGTGAGCCGGTGCGGTGGGGCCCGGGGCGCGGGCTGGCGCCGCATCGATAGGTTGGCTGCCACCAGCCGCCCGCCGAGGAGGACGTCCCGATGACCCCATCCGCTCCGCGTACGCGGCAGTGGTTGCCCTACACCGCCGCCGTCACCGCCGGGCTCGTGGTCATCGCCGGGGCGGTCGTGTTCGTCCGGCAGCGCGACGCGGGCAGCGCGGGGGCCCGCGCCGACTGCGCCACCACGCTTGAGGTCAACTCCTCGACGGAGAAGGCGGACCTGCTTGTCGACCTGGCCGAGCGCTACAACCGCGGCAACCGGTCGATCAAGGGTGGTGGGTGCGCCCGGGTGCACGTCAGCGCGTTGAACTCGGGCCAGGCCACCGAGGCGCTGGCCACCGACTGGGCCCGCACCGGCCTGCCGCAACCGCAGGTCTGGCTGCCGACGTCGAGCCTGTGGACCGGCCAGCTCCGGCTGCTCGACGAGGCCGCCGGGCGGGCGCCGCAGACCCCGGACCGCTACCCGTCGATCGCCAACAGCCCACTGGTGATCGCGATGCCGCAGCCCAAGGCCGAGCTGGTACGCGGGCGCGGGCCGCTGGGCTGGGGGGAGATCCTGGGTCTGTCCGGGCGGGACGGGTGGGCCGGCTTCGGCAAGCCGGAGTGGGGTCGCTTCACCTTCGGCAAGGACAACCCCAACCTGTCCACCTCCGGGCTGGCCGCGACCATCGCCACCTACTACGCGGCGGTGCGACGGTCCAGCGACCTGACCCGCGCCGACCTGGCCGACCCCGCGGTAACCCAGTTCGTCCGCCGGATCGAGGCCAACGTGTCGCACTACAGCGACGACTCGGTGGACCTGCTGCGCAACCTCGCCGAGGCGGACCTGGCCGGCGGCGCGGGCAGCACCGACGACATGAGCGCCATCGTCCTGCAGGAGGAGCTGGTCGACCTCTACAACACGGGGGCGCTGAGTCCTCGGCAGGACGGGCAGGAGCGGGGCCGCCGGCCGAACGTCCCGCTGGTCGCCGTCCATCCCAAGGAGGGCACGTTCAACCTGGACCACCCGTTCGTGGTGCTGCCCTCCGCCAACGACCGGCAGCGCGCGGCGGCGGCCGACTTCCAGGCGTTCCTGACCGAGGACGCGCAGCAGGAGAGCTTCGCCCGCCTCGGCTTCCGGGACCACGAGCGCCGGGCGTCGGCGGAACTGCTCGCCAGCGTCGGCGCCGAGCCCACCGGCGGACTGACCTACTTCGAGCCCCCGGACCCGCAGGTGGTCGGCGCGATGCTGGACGGCTGGCGCACGCTCCGCAAGAAGGCCAACATCCTGATCGCGCTGGACACGTCCGGATCGATGCAGGCGATGGTGGGTAACCGGACCCGGTTCCAGGTCGCCTCGGCGGCGGCGGGCAAGGGCCTCGCGCTGCTCAACTCCGAGGACCGGGTGGGGCTCTTGTCGTTCTCCTCGGAGACCAAGCAGCGGCCGAAGAGCCCGTACCGGACGGAGGTCCCGCTCGGCGGGTTCGACCAGAAGCGGATCACCAGCAAGATCGCCGGCCTGCACGTCGAGGGCGGCACCGCGCTCTACGCGACGGTCCGGGCCGCGCACCGCGAGCTGCTCGACCGGTACGACCCGCAGCGGATCAACGCGATCGTCGTGCTGACCGACGGCAAGAACGAGTACAGCCGGGACAACGACCTGGCCCGTCTGCTCGCCGAGGTCGCCCTGGACCCGCAGCGTCCGGTCAAGGTGTTCTGCATCGCCTTCGACCGGGAGTCGGACTTCACCACCCTGGACCGGATCGCCAAGGCGTCGTCCGGCAAGGCCTTCGACGCCACCGATCCGGCGACGATCGACGAGGCGTTCGTGAAGCTGGTCAGCAGCTTCTGACGCTGCCCATGCCCCGGACCGGACCGGAGCTTCGACTACGTGCGCCGCGCCATCGTCGACCACACCCGTCTCGCCTACGCGTACACCGCTCAGGGATCGGCATTCCGCCACCGGCTTCGGATGGTCTGCCAAGGTCGATCGGTGGAGGGTTCCACGCGCGCTCGGCCCCTCGCTGCGGAGCCGTTCCGTCGGACTGTCGTGCCATGATGCCGCTCACCTCAAGGCAAGGAGAACGGCGCGATGGCCACGGTGACGGTTCGGGACGAGACAGCGACGGGCAGGGCGATCGATCAGTGGCCGTTGACCGGCCTGCCCGAGCGCATCCGCGCGCGGGAGCTGGTCCGGTTGCGGGTCCGCGAGGAGGTGGCGCGGTTCAACGCCGACCAGGCCGACCTCTTCCGGGGCCTGGTGCGGCCGACCGACGCGGAGGCGACGTTGAACGGCTACCGGGTCGGCCGGGGCCGGCGGCTGGACTGGGAGCGTCAGGCGGATGCGGCGTGCGCCGCCTTCGCCCGCAACGGCTTCGTGTTGCTGGTGGGTGACCACCAGGTCGAGGATCTGGACGAGGAGATCGACCTGCTCGCGGATCCCGAGGTGGCCTTCGTGCGGCTCGTTCCCCTGGTGGGTGGCTGACGTGCGCGGCTGGGCGCGGCTGCTTCCCACGCTGGGCGCGGCGGACCGCCGGAAGGTGGAGACCGGTCTGGTCGACGCGGACGCCGGGATCCGGGCGGTGATCGGGAGAACGACCACCTACCACCGGAGCGCGTCGGTGACCCGCACGCCGGAGTGGGCCGTCACCGAGTCGTGGTCGGCCGAGCGTCGTCGCCGCGCCGCACTGGCCATGCACCTGGAGGTGGCGACCAGTTCGATTCCGACCGCGCTGAACGACGTCGTGCGGAATCTCGCGGACGGCGGGCACGACTGGACCCGGGCGGATCTGCTGTGGTGCCTGGAGGTGGCCGGGCGCGGGCACGGCTACGACGACGGCGCCCAGCTGGAGTTGCCGGCGACGATCGCCGGGCACCTGCCTCCCGCCGACCTGGCCGATCTGGCGCCGGCGCTGTCGGCCCTGTTCGCCGAACTCACCGCGCGCCACGTTCCGGCGGCCGGCCCCCGGCGCCGGGTCGTCACGCTGATCGGGGAGGCGCTGGACCGCGCCACGGGTTGCCGCGTGCCGTCCTGGTTGCTGCACCACGGGGACGAGTTCGGTCCGCTCGTCCGCGCCAACCTGGGTGACGTCCTGGCCGCCCCGGGCGTGGCCGAGTTGCTGACGCACTGCGCCTCGCTCGACAAGCCGGCGGCGCCGGCGCGGTGGCTGCGCGTCCTCGACGGGCACCTCACGAGCGTCGCCGACGGGCGCGAGGCGGTCCGCGCGGTCCTGGCGGCGTTCGTCGCCCACCGGCGGTCCGTGCACGACGACACGGATCGTCTCCTGCGTGGCCTGACGTGGGCGCTGTCGCGGGAGTCGGACGAGGCGGCGACCGACCTGCTGGCCGGGGTCACCGCCGTCGCCTCGGCCGCGCCCCGCCAGGCGTCCGGTTTCCCGCACGCCCAGCGCACCGCGATCGCGGCCGTGCGACTACTCGCGGAGCGCGACGGCGAGGCGCCGGTGCGGACCCTGGCGCGGCTCGCGGTGACGGTGAAGAACAAGGCGGTACGCGGTCGGGTGCAGACCGCGTTGGCGCGCGTCGGCGCCCTGCGCGGGTGGTCGCTCAGCGAGGTGATGGAACTCGCCGTCGACGACCACGGGCTCGACCCCACCGGCAGCCGGCGGACTCCGGTCGGCCCGTACGAGGCGACGGTGCGGGTCGAGGGCGAGAAGGCGCGACTGACGTTCGCGCGGGGCGGAACCGCGCTCAGGGGTGTCCCGGCGGCGGTCAAGGAGGCGCACGCCGACGAGCTGAGGCAGCTCCGTGGCCTGGTGAAGAGCGTCAACGCGACGCTGACCGCCGAGCGCCAGCGGGTGGAGGCGCTGCTGTCCGAGGAACGCGTGTGGGCGTACCCGGACTGGGTGTCGCGCTTCCTGGACCACCCGATCACCGGAACGTACGGGCGGCGGCTGCTCTGGGAGACCAGCACCGACGGGCGGCGCTGGTCGGCGGGCCTGCCCCGGGGCGACGGCGACGGCGACGGGTGGACGATCGTCGGTCTCGACGGGCGACCGGCACCCGGCGATCGGATCCGGCTGTGGCATCCCGTCCGCGCTCGGGTGGACGAGACCCTCGCCTGGCGGGAGCGGGTGCTCGCCGCCGGCCTGACGCAACCATTCAAGCAGGCGTTCCGTGAGGTCTACCTGCTCACGCCGGCCGAGGAGCGGACCGGTTCCTACTCCAACCGGTTCGCCGCGCACATCCTGCGCTACCGGCAGGCGAACGCGCTCATGCGCGCCCGCGGCTGGCAGGCCGGCTACCTGGGCACGTGGGACGGCGGTTACGACAGCGAAGCCACGAAACTCTTCGGCGGTGGCGCCTGGCGGGCGTCCTTCCACCACCAACTCGTCGACACCGACGACCCGGGCGACCACGACGTCCACCACTGCGCCACCGACCAGGTGCGCTTCGCCCGATCCGACGGCGCGACCTGGCGACCCGCACCGCTCACGGACGTGCCGCCGCTGGTGTTCACCGAGGCGATGCGGGACGTGGACCTGTTCGTCGGTGTCACCTCGATCGCCACCGACCCGCAGTGGGCCGACCGTGGCGAGGACCGGTTCCGGGACTACTGGCACCGCACCGCGGTCGGGCCGCTGGCCCCGTCGGCGCAGGTACGCCGCGACGCGCTGGCCCGGCTGCTCCCCCGCATGGCCATCGCCGACCGGGTCACCCTCACGGATCGGTACCTGCACGTACGCGGGAACGTGCGCGGCTACCGGATCCACCTCGGCTCGGGCAACATCATGATGGAGCCGAACGACGCCTACCTGTGCATCGTCGCGGCACGCGGCGGCGCCGGGCGGCTGCACCTGCCGTTCGAGGACGACCCGATGCTCTCGACGATCCTGTCGAAAGCGATCATGCTCGCCGCCGACGACAGGATCACCGACCCCACCGTGCTCCGGCAGCTCGTCTCGTGACCGGCCGGAGCCGCTTCGCTGGCTCGCCGAGGGCTGACCACGCCCCGACGGCCCGCGGTGCGACCGTTCCCGCTCCGGTCAGCCGGCGCCGAGGCAGACGAACGCCGCCGCGGTGGCCCGGGCGGGACCGTCGCCCGCCGCGCCGAACGCCCGCTGCGCGTCGGCGAGGGCTCGTGCCGGGCCGGCGCCCGCCCGCATCCGCGCGTGCAGGTCCAGCATCAGTGCCGTGGTGGGCTCGGCCGGCACCGGCAGCACGGTCGCGATCAGGCACCGGGTGCCGAGCGCCAGCAGCACCGCGGTGAATCCCATGACCTCGTCGCCGGGGCGCAGCCCGGTCAGGCCGGAGTCGCAGGCGGAGAGCACCACGCAGCCGGGCGGCCGGGCGACCGCCTCCCACTCGTGGGCGAACAGCGGCCCGTCGGCCAGTTCCAGCGTGGAGAACTGCGGGTTGTCCGCGCGGAACGTGCCGTGGGCGGCGATGTGCACCAGCCCCGCCCCGTCCAGCGCGGCGGTCAACGCCGCGGCGGTGGCGTCGGACCCGGTGAGCCGCCGCGCCCCGGGCAGGACCTGGGCGAGCCGGCGTACCTCGAGGTGCCCGTCCGGCAGGCGTGGGCCGGCGGCCAGGACCGGCGGCCCGGTCGGCAGCTCCCGCCGGTCCGCCCCGAGCCAGGCGGTGGCCGAGGGGGCGACGGTCACCGGACGCCCCGCACAGGTGGGCAGCGCCGACCAGGGCACCGCGTGCAGCGCCCCGACCGGGACGATCACCAGGGGCCGGTCGGCCAGCCGCGACCGCAGCGGGGCGAACAGCAGCCGGTCCAGGGCGGTCGCGGCGTGGCCGGCCCCCGCCCGCGCGGCGGCCTCGTCGCCGGTGGTGACCAGCCGACGCAGGGCGAACCGGTGCCGGCGGGCCAGGTCCACCGTGGCGGCGAGCGGGCCCAGGTCGTGCAGGCTGGCCCGGCCGTCGCGGAGCAGCACCGCCCGGATCCGGTCGCCGTGGGCCACCAGCTCGACCAGCACCCGGGAGCCGAGCCGCGCGGCCAGCGCGCCCACCCCCGGCGGGGCCAGCACGACGCCCCCACCGGGCACCCGCCGGGCCAGGTCCCGGATGCGCTGCTCCAGCCGGGCCTGCCGGCCGCGCAGGGCGGTTGCCGGGCGGCCGGCCAGCACCTCGTCTTCGAGCAGGCCGCTGACCAGTCGGAGTTCAGCGAGCGCCGCCACCAGGTCGGGGTCGGCCGGGGGCCGGGCCGGGCGGGCCCGCAGCGCGTTGGCCCGCCACCGCTCCGCCCATGCCAGGACCCGCGCCGGCGCGCCCGCCCGGACCGCGATGTCGAGGCCCTCGGCCGCCAGTTCCTGACCGTACGCTCCGCTGTGGGCACGCAGCTCCGTGGCGCCGAGCGACACCCGGTGCCGGTCGAGCACGGCCAGCCCCCGGCGCAGCGCTCGGGCGGCCCCGGGCTCGTCCCCACCGAGGCGGCGCGACAGGGCCAGGGCGTACCAGCCCTGTGCCCGCCGGTCGGCGGTGCCGCGACGGCGGGCCCGGGCGGCCACCGCCAGCAGGGTCCGGGCCCGGCCCGGTCGCCCCAGCGCGGCGGCCACCAGGCCGGCCTCGATCCGGGTGGTCAGCGCCGGCCCCGGCCATCCGGTGGCGTCGAGCTGGTCGGCGGTACGCGCCATGGCGGTGAGCAGGCGCGCCGAGCGGGTGCCGCGACGGTACTCGGCGCGTAGCTCGACGTGCCGGGCGAAGGCGGCCCAGGTGGGCCGCCCCTGGCGACGGAACCGGGTCCGGGCCGCGGCGGCGGCCTCGGTCGCGGTGTCCAGGTCCGCGGCGAGCAGCGCCGCACGGGCCCGGGCCAGCAGCGCCTCGGCCAGGTCGGAGGCCATGCCCCGGCGTCCCAGTTCCCGGACGGCCGCTGTCGCGACCACCACCGCCTCGTCGACCAGCGGCACCGACAGCAGCAGCTCGACGCGGTCCAGCAGCAACGCCGGCCGGGGTACCGCGAGCCGCCGGTACTCCTCGTCGACGGCGGCGAAGCAGCGCAGCGCGCCGGCGATGTCGCCGCGCTGGCCGGCCGCGATGCCGCGGTTCCACCGGGCGTCGGCCGCCGCGAGGTCCAGGCCCAGCCGTTGGAAGGCGGCTGCCGCGCGGGACAGGTCGTCGTCGGTGCCGCCGGCGGTGCCCCGGTGCGCGTTGAGCAGCCCTCGGTTGTTGCGCGCCCGCGCCTCCAGCAACAGGTCGCCCTCGCGCAGGGCGATGTCGACGGCCAGGCCGTAGTCGCGTACCGCCTCGTCGTAGCGACCCCGGTAGTGCAGCACCACACCCCGCTGCATCCGGGCCCGTCCCGCGTCGGCGCCGACGAGCTGCGGCAGCGCGGCGGTCACCGCGCGCAGCGCCGCGGCGGTGTGACCGGCGTTGGCCAACACGTAACCCAGGCTCATCCGGGCCAGCGCCCGGGCCCGGGGCGTGCCGGCGGCCCGGACCGCGCGGCGCAGGTGGCGCAGCGCGCCGGGCAGGTCGTTGAGCTCCCGCAGGGCCAGACCGACGGCCCGCTCGGCGGTGGAGCGCTCGTCGGCCGCGGGCCCGGCGGCGAGCACCCGCTGGGCGATCGCGATCGCCTCGCGCGGGTAGCGCTGGACGGCGTCGAGCGCCGCCTGGGCCGTGCCGGCACCGGAACCGGTGCTGTCGGGCATGCCCAAAGAGTCCCCGAACCGATGCCCGGCCGTCAATGTCTACGCGGACCTGTCGGGAATCCGCACCAGCGCTTAACGCCATTGACATCCGACTATGCTTTGCAAGAATCGACGGCACCCGGGAAACGTGGCTCACGCCGGCCATTGGCGGACGCTTCTGCCGACCGCATGGAGGACCCGTGTCGCCTGACCATCCCGCCGCGCCGCGTCCGGCCGGCCACCTGTCCCGACGGCGGCTGCTGGCCGCGTCCGCGCTGGCCGCCGCGGCGTCGTTCGCCGCCGGGTCCCGTGCCGCCCCGGTCCGCGCCGACGGCGCGGACGACGCCGCCTACCAGCGCGCCTTCGACGAGGCGCTGGCCGCCGACAAGAACGTCCGCCGGCACACCACGCCGGGCCGGGAGTTCCTCTACCGGCCACGGCAGCTGCTCGCCGCCGACGCCGACGCCCAGCGGGTCACCGCCCGGCTGCGTGCCCTCGGCCACGTGGTGGTCGTGGGCGACGGCTTCGCCGGCGTCACCCGGCTGCTCTTCGACCGGGAGACCGACGTTCCCACGCTCGTGACCAAACTGCGCGACCCCCAGCAGTGGCCGGGTCAGCCGGCGCCGAAGGTGCAGCCGCACCACGTGCTGCTGGGTCTCGGCAACATCATGGGCAACCCGGGTGGCCCGCCCACGACGGTCGCCGCGCTCTCGCCGCCGGACCCGGCCCGGCTGGGTGAGGGCGCCGGCGTGACCGTCGGGATCTGCGACACCGGCATCTGGCGGCAGGCCGGCGGCTACCACCCGCAGTGGCTCGGCGGGGCGTACCTGCCGGAGGTCGACGACGAGGACCCGCTCTACGTGCACACCGACGTGCTCGCCCCCCAGGGCGGGCACGGCACCTTCGTCGCCGGGGTGGTGCGGCAGGCCGCGCCGGGGGTCCGGGTCGACCCGGAGCAGGCGCTGACCGCCACCGGCGTCGGCGACGAGGCGTCGGTGGTGGCCGCGACGGCCCGGCTCGCGCCGGCGGTGTCCGTGGTCAACCTCTCCCTGGGCGGGTTCACCCAGGACGACCAGCCGTCGCTGCCCCTGGCCAACGCGGTGGCCGCGCTACCCGCGGCAAGCGCCGTGGTCGCGGCGGCGGGCAACGCCGGCACCAGCCGGCCGATCTGGCCCGCCGCGCTGGGCCGGGTCGTCGCGGTGGCGGCGGTCAGCCCGGGCGCCGGTGGCGTGGTGCCGGCCGCCTACAGCGGATACGGGCCGTGGGTCGACGTCTGCGCGGTCGGCGAGCGCCACAGCACGTACGTCGAGGGGCAGTTGCCGCTACCGGGCCGGCCGACCCGGGTGTTCCACGGCTTCGCGGCCTGGGCGGGCACCTCGTTCGCCACGGCGCACGTCTCCGGTCGGCTCGCCGCGCTGATGACCGCCGGCGGACTGAGCGCCGACGCGGCCCGGCTGACGTTGCTCGCCGCGCCGCGCTGGCACCCCGACTACGGCGTGCTCGTCGGATGAACGCGCGGGTCGCGAACGAACCGGCAGCACCGTGCGGTGGTCCCGGCCGGCGGCGGGCGCAGCGCGGCGGCGGGAACGAGCGGTCGCGAGCGGCGGAGCAGTGCCGCACCGGCCGACGGACGGCGTCGCCGTGACCGACCCGAGCACGACCGCCCTGGTGACCGCCGCGGCGGGCGGCGACGAGTCGGCGTGGGTGGAGCTGGTCCACCGGTACACCCCGCTCGTCTACTCGGTGATCCGGTCGTACGACCTGAGCCGCGCCGACGCCGCCGACGTCAACCAGACCGTCTGGCTGCGTCTCGTCGAGCAGCTGGGCCGGGTACGCGATCCGCAGGCCCTCGCCTCCTGGTTGGCCACCACGGCCCGGCGCGAGTGCTACCGGCTGTCCCGCCTCGGCCGGCGCACCCAACTCCTCGACCCGTACGACGACGCGCTGGACGCGTACCACGGCTTCTCCCGCACGACGGACGTGGCGGCCCCCGACGAGGAACTGCTCCGCGCGGAGCGGCGGCAGGCGCTGCGGGAGGGCTTCGCGCAACTGTCGCCGCGCTGCCAGAAGCTGCTGGCCCTGTTGACCGCCGACCCGCCGGCCAGCTACCGGGAGGTCGCCGAGCGACTGAGCGTGCCGGTCGGCAGCATCGGGCCGACCCAGGCCCGATGCCTGCGGCGGCTACGCGACTGCCCGGCGCTCGCCCCGTTCCTCGGCACGACCGCGACCCGCACGAACGGAGGTGAACGCGATGGAGCCGTTGCCGCCGGCCGATGACGCGGCCCTGACCGCCGAGCTGGGTGCGGCGCTGCGGGAGCCCGGGTCGGTCCCGGAGGAGTTCCTGACCGCCGCGCGGGCGGCGTTCACCTGGCGAAACGTCGACCAGGAGGTGGCGCTCGCCGAGCTGACGTTCGACTCGGCGTGCGACACGGCCCCGGCGCTGACCCGGTCGGCCGGGTCGACGCGCACGCTGTCGTTCCGCAGTGCCGTGGTGGCGCTGGAGATCGAGGTGTCCGACGCCGGCATCGTCGGTCAACTCTCCCCGCCCGGAGGTGGGCGGGTGTCCGCGCAGACCGCCTCGGGCACGTACGCGGAGGCGCCGGTCGACGCGGTCGGCTTCTTCTCGCTGGGCGCTCCCCCGCCCGGCCCGGTCCGGCTGCGCGCCCACACCGACGGCTACGTGGTGGCCACCACCTGGGTCTCGCTGCGCTGACCCACCGCCAACACCGCCGCCGACACCGGCGACGGCTCCACGACCGACCTGTCTCCCGGGCCCCCGGGGTGGCGGTGCCCGCCGGGACGCCGGACCGTCCCGGCGGGCGCGCGGGGGCCGCGGGCTGCCCAGGCCCACGACCCCCGCCGGTGGCCGGGCTACTGCCGCCCGACGCCGATCAGGTACTCCACCCCACCGAGGTCGGTCCGTTCCGCCCCGCTCGTGTCCGGGCCGAACTGGGTCACGTCGAGCGCGAACTCCTTGTCCGAGGCGACCGCGGCCGCGAAGGTGAGGGAGAACTCGACCCGCTCACCCGGTTCCAGCAGCAGGTTGCCGAGGCTGGCCTTCGCCGGTTCGACGACCTCCAGTTGGTTCCTGCCGACCTCGCGTACGCCGGTGCCGACCTTGCCGCCGGCCTGCCACCGCTCGAACAGGGTCGGCCCGAGGTCGACGACGACCCGGCCGCCCACGTCCTGGATCGGCTCCCCCGGCTGCGTGAAGACCAGGTCGTTCCTGGTCGCCACCCGCAGCGAGTTGCCGATGGCGAACGGCCGCACCACCGGCGTCCCGCCCGCGACGAGTCGCACCGAGTCGACGTTGCGCCAGGCGATGTTGTTGTTGTGACGGGTGTTGGTGCTGATGTCCGGCCCCTCGAAGGTCATCGGATCGGTGGCGGACACCCACCTGGCCAGCAGGCAGAAGTGGCCCGGTCCGGGCACTCCGGTCCACGGGATCGTCACGGTCGTGGTGCCGGCGAAGGCGGTCACGCTCATCGCGCCGATCTGGGTCCAGTGCGTCGGCCAGACGGCGCCGCCACCCGGCGTCGTCCGGTAGACCCGCAGCACGCCGCTGCTGGTGCCGGTGCCGTACGGGCCGGGGTTACGCAGCTTGATGAAGAGGTAGTTGGTGACGCCGACGATCGGGTTCTGGCTGACGGCACACTCGACGGCGGTCGGGCAGACCTTGATGTCAGGGCTGGCCCACAGCGGGTTGTACGAGTGGGGCTGGACGCCGACGTCGGCGGCGACGTCCCGGATGTAGACGTCGGTGCGGGCCGCTGCCGCCCTGTCCTGCCGCGCCTCGACCGGCGCGGCGGCGGCCGTGGTGACCGCCAGCAGGGCGGCCAGCGCCGTGCCGGTGAGCACGGCCAGCGCCGAGCGGCGGACACGTCTTCCTACGTTGCCCATGACAGGCCTCTCCCATCGTCGAGGGACCGCCGACCCGGCGTTGTCGCCTACCCGGCCGACGCGGTGACGTTGTTCAGGAGCGCGGGACGGCGCGATTGATACATCCGGCGGGACCGGTCACCGTCAGATGGAGCGAGGACGGACGGATCAGACGAATGTCGAACGCCGCGGACACCGACGTCGAGGGCGGTCTGGGCGGCCGGCCGGCCCGCACAGCGCCGTGGGTGGGCTGTCGCGAGTGGGATCAGGGCCGGTGTGGACGGCGCCCGAGGGTGGTCGGAGGCCGCCGGGCAGCGGCCTGGCACAGCCGGTGACCCGGGCATTTGAGCGCTCTGAAGGAATCGGTTGACTCCGGTCGTCGACGCTGGTGTCCGCCGGCGGTGCGGGACCGCAGCCGCAGCCGGCGGACGGACGAACCGCATCGATCGGAGGAGAGCCATGAGGAAGAGCGTGCGACGGGTGGCGGTCATGGTGGGCGTCGTCGCGGCGGCGGCGACCACGTTCGCCGCGCCGGCCCAGGCGGACGGCCGCGGAGACTGCCCGGACGAGCATGTCTGCCTGTGGTGGGACCGGAACTTCACCGGCCTGCGCTGGCAGGGGAAGTACGACAACAGCAGCATCGGCACCGCGAACGACAAGGCGTCCTCGGCGTTCAACAACGGCAGGACCTGCTGGGTCTACCTCTGGACGGATCCCGGTTACGCGGGCACCTACCTGCCCATGGCGCTCGGGGCCTACCGGGCCTACATGAACACCGATCCCGGCCCGAGCCCGGTCGGCTCCTGGGAGGACATCGTCTCCTCGGTCCACTGGTGCTCGCCGCGCTGACCGCACGCTGAAGAGGAAGGCTGGCTGGTGATGCGCGAGGCACGCCGAACGCGGCTCCTGGCATTGTCGGCCCTGCTGGTGGGGGTGCTCTCCGGCTGCGCGGGGCAGCCGGAGACCATCCCCACCGCCGCGGCCGTGACCGAACCTCCGGAGGTGGGACCCGAACTGACGACCGCCGCGATCGACCTGGCCACCAACTCCGGCGCCTACCCCGACCGGAACTACGTCGTCGAACTGGCCGACGAGCGGGCGACCCGGCGCTGCGTACGCGCTGCCGGGCTCACCTGGTCCGGCTTCGTGTACCGACCGCCACCGGGCTCGGACGAGGATCGCGCGCTGAACCTGGAAGCTCGACGGCGTGACGGGTACGGGTTGGCCGGTGCGGGCCGCGGCGCCGCCGGAGAGCCGCCCCGCGCCTCCGGCGGCGCCCGCCTGGACGAGGCGTTGTTCGGCCGGTCGCACAAGGTGGCCCAGTTGCGGGTCCCGGGGGCCGGAGAGGTGGGGTATCCCGTGGAGGGCTGCACCGCCCGGGCGCACGCTGCCGTGTTCGGGGATGTCACCACCTGGGCCCGGGTGACCTTTCTGCCGTCGGGGATCAACATGACGCTCGCCAGGACAGTGGCCGCCGATCCGCGGCTACAGGCGCCCCTGCGGGAGTGGAGCCGGTGCATGGCTCGGCATGGCCTTCGGTACGAGAACCCGAAGGAACTGCGGAAACATCTGGTGTCGCAGAAGGTGGACCGGGAACGAGAGATCGCCGTCGCGGTTCAGGACGCCGACTGCAACCGGGCCGCGGGGCTCGCGCGGACCGAGCTCGCCCTGCGGCGGGCTGCCGCGCGGGCGTTGCCCGCGGACCAGCGCGCCGAACTGGCCGGCTTGGCGAGCGCCCTGGACGAGGGGGTGCGGCGGGCGCGGGCTGTGCTCGGTGATCCGCCTGTCGACGCCGCGCTTTCGCCTGCCGACGACGGCACACGCCCACCTGCCTGATCAACGGCGGGTGGGCGCGCGCCGCCCGCGTGACCGGGCTGTCATCCCTGCCGGCACGCGTACGGCGGTTCGGCCGTCTCGTCCCGGGGTGGCCCGGAGAGTGCCCGGCCGTCCGCCAGCAGGCGCCGGACGGTTCGCGCCTCCGGGCTGCCCAGCCCCTCCAGGATCACCAACGCCTCCTGCCACGACCGGACAGCATCGGGACGCCTCGCCCGCGCCATCTCGTTGACACCGCTGTTGACCAGAGCCTGCGCCTGCAGGTAGCGGTCGCCGAGTGACTGGAACAGCCGTACCGCCTGGCGGAAGCAGTGGGCCGCCAGGCCGTGGCTGCCGAGCCGGGCGTGAATGTGGCCCAGGCTGTCCCAGGCGCATGCCTGACCGTGGGTGTCGCCGAGCCGACCGAGCCAGACCCGAGCCTGCTCGCAGGAGGAGAGGGCATGCCGGTGCCGTCCGAGCAGGGTCTGCTGCCAGCCGATGTCGTTGAGCGTGGAGGCGGCGCCGCTGAGGTGGCCGGCGGCGAGGAACAGGGCCAGACCCTCGCCGTTGCGGCGAAGCGCGTCGGCGTAGCGGCGGCGGCGCTGCGCCACGAGCGCCAGCCCGTTCAGGGCCCGGGCCTGCCCCAGGGGGTCACCGAGGCGCTGGTCCAGGCGCAGGGAACGACGCAGATGCACCTCGGCTTCGGCGTAGCGGTGCAGGCGGATCAACGCGCGTGCCGTGCCCCGGTGCGCGAGCGCACGCGCCGTACCGTCACCGAGGCACACCGCCGCGCGCAGCGCGATGCGCGCGACGGTGGCCTGGTCGTGCCAGTGCCCGTGCCGCTGCAGGTAGGTGGCCAGAGCGGCGGCGATCAGCCCGGCCGCCGGGTAGGCACCGGTCGCGTGGGCCTCCCGCACGGCGTTCACCAGTGCGGCCCGGTTGGTGTCCAGCCACTGCCGGGCCGTACCGACGTCGCCCAGGACGACCGGATACACGTCCGGCCCGGCGGGCGGCACCGGCGGCATCTCGCGGTGCGGTTCGAGCAGACGTGCGGCGGCGACGGCAGTGCCGGCGTAGTGCGCCAGCAGCCGGTCACGCGCGGCGCTCCGCTCGGCGGCGGTCTCGCTCGCGTGCAGCAGTTCGGTGGCGTACCGGTGGAGAACGTCGTGCTGCCGGAATCGTCCAGGCGCTGACTCGTCGATCAGGTGCAGCCGGACGAGTGTGGCCAGCGCCCGCTCCGCCTGCGAAGGGGACATCCCGGCGACGCTGGCGGCGGCCGGCACCGTGATCTCCTGCCGGGGCTGGACCGCGAGCAACCGGAACAGACGTGCGGGTCGATCCGGCAGCGTCCGGTAGGACCAGGAAAGGACGGTGCGGACGTCGGTGTAGGCGTCGCCGCCGTCGAGGGCGTCGAGTGTTCCGGCGGCGAGCAGGTCCGCGGCCAACTGCGACACCGACAGCAGGGGGCGGGTGGCCAGGCGCGCGCCCGCGATCGTCAGAGCGAGCGGAAGACCGCCGCACGCGGCGACGATGTCGCCGAGCGCCTCCGTCGTGCCGCCACGGTTCCCGAGCCGCGAGCGCAGCAGAGCGCGCGCGGCCGGTGGTGGAAGCGGGCCGAGAGCGAGCGGCTGAGCCGCCGCGCCCGCCACCAGGCCGGTGAGACAGTCGCGGCTCGTCACCAGCACCACGCTCCTGGAGGCGGCGGGCAGCAGGGGGCGGACCTGGTCGCTGGTACGGGCGTTGTCCAACACGATCACCATGCGCCGGGTGACGAGCAGGCTCCGGTACAGGCCCGCCAGCGCCGCCACCCCGATCGGCATCTGCGGGGACGGCACCCCGAGCGCCTGGAGGAAGTCGCCCAGCGCCACCTCGGGCGGGACCGGCAGCTCGGCGGGACCGAAACCACCGAAGTCGCAGTAGAGCTGCCCGTCCGGGAACTCGCGCGCGGCCCGGTGGGCCCAGTGCACCACCAGGGCCGTCTTGCCCACACCTGCCATGCCCGAGACGACCACCACCGCCGGGCCGACCGCCATCTGGTCAAGCGCCGCCAGCTCGGCGTCCCGGCCGACGAGGCGAGGCGCCGCGTGCGGCAACTGTGCCGGCCGGGCAAGTCCGTCGAAGGCCCGGTCGACCGCACCGCCGCCGAGATCCTCCGGCTCGGCTTGTCGCGGGCGGCTCGGCGCCGGCCCGGACGACACCGGCACGAGGTCGCCGCGCAGCAGCTTCCCGTGCAGGGCCTGAAGCTCCCGTCCCGGCTCGGTGCCCAGTTGCTCCGCCAGCACCTGCCGGGTCGCCGCGTAGTGCCGCAGTGCCTCCGCGCCCCGGCCGGCTGCGGCGTACGCCCGCATCAACGCCGCCACCAGGGTCTCCACCAGCGGATGTTCGGCACTGGCCGTGAGGAGTTCGGGAAGCGCCAGTTCCGGGGTGTCGAGTTCCACCGCCGCGGTCGCCCAGGAGGTGAGCGCGATGATGCGCTTCTGCTGCCACTGCTCCCGCACCTGCTCGACCCACTCGCCGGAGAGGTCGGCCAACGGACGATCACACCACAGGTCGAGCGCGGCCCTCAGCAACTCCGCCCGCTCCCGCACCGGATGGCGGTCGGGCAGAGCGCGGTCGAGCAGGGATTGGAAGCGGTGCGCGTCGACAGCGTCCGGGTCCACCTCCAGTACGTAACCACCCGATCGATGGGTCAGGGTGGCGGGACAACCGCTGAGGTCGCTGGCCGCGGCGAGCACCTTGCGGATCCGCGCCACGTAGACGTGCAGGGTGTGGCGTGCCCGTAGCGGTAGGGCCTGCCCCCAGACCCGATCGATCAGCGCCTCCGGTTGCAACGGCCTTCCCGCATCGATCGCGAGCGCCGCGAGAACCATCCGTTGCCGAAGCGGCCCCGCGTCCACTCGAACACCGGCGGCCTGCACCTGCATCGGACCGAGAAGCCGCAACGTCAGCATGCATCGACGCTTGCACATGCCCGCACGGAACGCACTCTCCTCGGGAGGCGGCGGGACCAGCCCGCCCGAACCGTTCGGGAGCGCGCCGGTCAGTGGCAGCTGGGCCCGTCCGCCGCCGACTCGTACCGGTCATGGTGCTTGAAGAACATGATGCCGGTGCCGACCTCCTGCCGTCCCAGCGGTGTGAAGTCGAGGTAGTTGTACGTGCCGAGCACGATGTCCGGCCCTCGCCCGTACGTCGAATAGGTGTGGAAGACGTTCGAGTCGTCGTCCCGGAAGAAGACGCTCAGCCCGTGCTGCTCACCGCTCATGTGGTGGGTCAGGCCCTCGCGCTCCAGCGTCGCCTTGTCTTTGTAGTTGTACTCGACCGGGGCGACGGACTCGTCCACGGTGACCTTGAAGTCGTAGTTGAAGTCGGTTCCGAAGGAGGACACCCACGGGATCGTCCAGCCCATTCGCGCCTTGAACTTCTCGATCTTCTCCATCGGCGCCCGGGAGACGGCCGCGAACGACGTGTCGCGGGAATGCAGATGCCCGAGGTGCGCCACGTTGTCGACGAGGAACGAACAGCTCACGCAGCCCTCGTCCCAGCTCGGATCGAACATGAAATGGTACGTGATGAGCTGCCGGCGCCCTTCGAACAGGTCGAGCAGGCTCTTCTCACCCGACGCGGACCGAAACCGGTAGTCCTTCTCGACCGGCGTCATCGGCAGGGCCCGCCGCGCTGCCGAGACTTCGTCCCGCGCGTCGGTGAGCGCCTTCTCCTTGGCGAGCAACTCGATGCGCGCACGCAGCCAGTCCTCCCGGGACACGATCCGCGGACCACTCATCCGGTCTTCTCCTCCCATGCGGGGTCGGCGACCCGGCCGAACCGGCTCTCTGCCCGGATCGCGTCGCCGCGAACGCGGGCGCCACGGCCGGGAGCGCGATCCGGGTACGACGCAGGCACGATCACCAACGACTGGCCGAGGGCGTTCAGGCTCGCCCTTCTGACCTGGCACGCCGACCCCTCGGGCCCACCACGGGACACGGCCCGCGACCAGGCGTCGTTTCATGCTGATCAATGCTTACCGGGGAAAGATAGTACGCGCCGGTACCCTCATCTTCTTCCGCATTGCTCAATCCGACCTGCGCCGAACGGGGGCGCGCGGACGTGGGCTCCCGTTTCCGCAGATCAGCCAGGAATGCCGTCAGGTACCGGACGACAGCCGCCGACTGTTCGTCAACGACGGAGTGGCCGGCGCCGGCGATCTGTGCTCCCACGCCCGCGGTGGACGTGTGGTCGGGTCTGCACCGGCGGCACGACCGGCCGGGGAAACCGGGGCGACGGGGTGGGTGCCGACCGTACGGCCGGCACCCACCCGAGACCGGTCGGTCAGGCGGTCATCACCAGATAGTTCTCCAGTACCCCGATGCTCGGCCCGCCGAGCACCTGGGACACCGAGAACGTCGCCGAGCCGAAGGCCGGCACCGTGATCACGCACTCCTTCGTCTTCGCCGGCGCGCCCGCCGGCATGTCCACGCTGGTCCAGGCCGCAGCCGCGCCGTTGACGCTGCACCGGTGCGCGAACCGCACGTTGCCTCCGGTGTCGCCCTGGCGCAGCACGTAGCGCACGGTGTGCGACACACCGGTGTTGTTGGTGATCCGCCCGGTGTTGGTCTCCACCACACCCCAGTTGGCCAGGTTGCCGGTGGTGCCGTCACTGTTGCGCGGGTCCAGCTCGAACGGGTTGATCTCGGTGAGGGTGAAGCTGCTCGACGACAGCGGCATCCAGACCGAGAGCATGTCGTTGCCGATGGCGGCCGGCTTACGGGACGGGGTGGCGTTGGTGGTCCACCGGTCGCGGGTGACCCCGCCGTAGCTGACCGGGAAGTTCTGGTTCAGCGCGGTCGTGGCGTCGATGGTGTAGTTGAGGTTCTGCGCGACCACCTCGTTGGCATGCCGGTTGACGCCGTACGGCACGGTCACCCGGCCGTCGTACACCTTGCGGTCGTTGTGCAGGCCGTCGCCGTTGTCGGCGCCGCGATACGGCAGCGCGGCGGCAGCCGACGCGGTCGGCAGGGCGCTGAAGACACCGACCTTGACGAAGACCGCGCCGCCGACGCAGGAGCTCACCACCCGGGTGGTGTTCAGGTCGATCGCGCCGGTGAAGAAGGCGTTCGCCGGGGCGGTCGCGGTGAACAGCCACGCGCTGGTGTTGCGCGGCAGCGACTTCGCCGTCTCCGCGCCGTTGCCGTTGAGCATGGTGGCCAGCGGTGCGGCGGCGCCCACGCCAGCGCCCGGGTAGGTGCCGTAGCCCTTGCGGTCGACCTTGACGGTCAGGTCGCAGCCGGAGGTGTTCTGCACCAGGATGCCGTAGACGAACGGGGTCCCGCTGTAGTTGCCGTGCTCGAAGAAGACCCGGTGGGCGCCGGGGTCGAGCGAACCCCGATAGATCAGGTCCCGGTCGGTGTCCTCGCCGTAGAGCAGCCGTTCCGGGGCGTTGAGGAAGGTCAGGGTGCGTACGCCCTCGACGGCGGTGTAGCCGACCGCTGCGGGCGCGGGCGCCGCCATCGCCGGCGTGGCGATGCTCGCCAGCCCTGCCGCCAGCGCGCCGGCGGCGGCGAGCAGGCCGACGCACACGCGGTTGCGCAGAAACATGGAGGTCCTCTCGGATCGTGCGTCCGTATCCGTTGCGGTACGACACGGACGCGGTCGGTCGGCCGGGCCGCCCCCGGGACGGGGTGGGTTCCGGGCGACGATCAGCCGCCGTCAGCCTCGCCCGCGCCGGTAGGGGCTGCCAGAGCCGTTCTCGGCACGCCCCGCGCTCGTGCAACGATCGCCTTACGGCGCCGATCGACGATCGGGCCGGCCAAGATGTACCGGACCAGACCGGTGTCCACATCGAAAGCGCAGGTCACCGACGTGATCAACGCCCTTGCCGGACGGAGGCCCGGCCATTCCGGCGCGCTGCGACCCGGCCGGTACAGCTCGGTTCACGCTCCACCGGCGGACCGGCCGAGCCGACGGCGAAGGTCCGACGTGGCGTGCCGGCGCAGCCACTCGATCAGGGCCGGCTCACGCTCGCGCCACAGCCGCAGGTTCAGGTCGAGCATGAGCTCTCCCAGCCAGCCGGCGTCGGCGTCGGTCAGCACCCGGGCGTTCCACATGAGGACCAGCCGCCCGAGGGGCGCGTCCGACGGACGCACCACCACGTAGTCGTCGCCGGGCATCAGCCCGCCGACCACCCAACTGATCGCCTGTCCCGCGCTCACCAGGGCCCGAATGGCCGCCGAATCCCCCGCGACGTGCACGGTCTCCGGCACGAAGCCGTAGCGGCGGCACAGCCCCAACTCGTACGCGCGGATGACCGGATCCGGGTCCACCACCCACTCCTCGCCGGCCAGATCGGTCACCCGCAGCCCGGCCCGGCCAGCCGCCCAGTGCCCGGCGCCCGCGGCCACCGCGTACGGCGCAGCCAGCAGCGACCGCATCCGGACCGGCCCCCGGCCGCGCGGCATCGCCAACCCCATCGACCAGCCGTAGAAGAGGTCCAGGTCGTCGGCGCGCATCCGGTGCACCGCCGTCGGTAGCGGCACCTGTTCCAACTGCCAGGCGGTGGCGGGTACCGACGCACGCAGCCGGGCGACCACCTGCTGCGGGGAGATCAGCCCGAAGGCCACTCTCAGCCGTTCGGGCAGGCGGGCCTGCGGCGATGGCGCTCTGGTGGGTCGCCGCGGCGAGACCGCCTGGGCCAGGGCGGCATCGATTCGGTCGGCGCCCTTGAGCAGGACGTGTCCGGCGGGGGTGAGAGTCGCACGTCGGGCGCCGGACACCAGCAACGCGACGCCGACCACCCGGTGCAGCCGGGCGATCCGCCGGGAGACCGCGGGCCGGGCCAGTCGCAGCTCTCGGCCGGCAGCCGCGACGCCGCCGTACTCGTGGACCGCGCGCAGCACCGCCAGGTCCGACCAGGTCACCGAGTCCGGGGTGGGCGGCGGGGCCGCCGTGCCGCCGGCGACATCCCGGGCCTGTCCGACGGCGGCGGTCCAGGAGGCAGCGGCCCGGGCGGCGGCGTCCACCAAGAGCCGGCCGGCGTCGGTCGGCACGCAGCTCCGCGGGGTCCGCACCAGCAGCGGTGTGCCGAGCTGTCGCTCCAGGCGGGCGATCCGTCGGGACAGGGCGGGCCGGGTCCGACCGAGCGCCGCTGCCGCCGCGGTGATCGACCCGTGCTGCACCGCCGCCCGCAGCGCGCGCAGATCCTGCCAGTCCATGAAAAAGAGTTAACACCTTCGATGTACGCGACGCCCGGACGACCGGCGGCGTCGTGCGCGTGCGCACGGTCCAGGTCCGCGAGCCCCCGAGCTCAGGATGGTCCCCTCTACTTCGATCCCCGGTAGTCCACGAACGCTGGGCGCTCCTCGGGCGAGCGGGAGAGCCAGTCATTGACGACCAACGCACTCACCGAAGCGTATTCGTCGGTTATTTGCAGATGGTTCCCTGGCACATCTGCCAACGTGACTGTGGCGGCGTAGTCCCAGGTGAACATCCAGTCGTCGTTGTCTGCCGGTCCGCTGATCCGTTCGGACGCCCGGATCTGGAGCGTCGGTATCTCGATGTGCTCCGCGGGCCACCACGGGAAGGAGAGGTAGTGGACCATCGCGAAGACCCAGCTGTCATCGCCGTCATCACCGGTCCGCCTGATTCTTTCGAAGATCTGCTTCTGCCACAGCGGCCCGTCCTCCGACACCGTCTGATGGTCCTCCTGCGACGGTGCGTCGAGCAGAATGACGCCAGCCGGCGGCATGCCCATCCGCGCCAGTTCGGCAGCGACCCGGTGGGCGATCAGCCCACCGCTGGAGGTGCCGCCCAGGGCGAACTCTTCGCCGTTCGCGTTGTCTCGGATAATCGTCTCGGCGTACGCGAACGTCATCGCCTCGATGTTCTCCGGCAGTTTCTCACCGGCGTGGAAGCCGGGCGAGTGCAACACCGACACGTCGCGGGTGCCGTGGAAGGCCGACGCCAGCCGCGCATACGGGAAATTGACCGGGGCCACGTACGGGTTGAAGAGGTACAACTTGGGCCTGCCGCCGCCGGTGGCGATCCGGGTGGGAGGCCGGACCCCCTCGTCGGCCGTGTCCACACCGAACGTCGGGCGCAGCTTCGCCAACCGGCCGACCACGTCGGAGAACTCGTCGTGTCTGCCGTCGACCTCGGCCTGCATGTACATCTCCGCGAGGTTCGACACCCGTACAGGTCCCGGGCCGGCCGAGTCGGCTCCGGCGCTGGGCTGGCTGCCGGCACTCACGGCGGAAGCCAGTTCGCTCAGCAGATGATCGGCCAAGGCTCCGGTGCTGGAATGGTCGAAGACCAGCGTGGCCGGCAGCGACAGGCCGGTCGCGGTGGCCAGCCGGTTACGTAGCTCCACCGCGGTCAGCGAGTCGAAACCGAGGTCTCGGAACGCGCTGTCCGGGTTGATCGTCGTCTGGTCGGGATGGCCGAGCACGAGGGCGGCCTGTGTCCGTACCAGTTCCAGGACTGTCCGCCGGCGTTCCTCCACGCCCATCGCCGCCAACCTGGTGGTCAGGTCCACCGGCGTGTCGGCGGTGGACGCGGCCCGGCGGGCGGACCCGCCGGCCAGGGTCTGCCACAACGGCGGCAGGCCACCAGCGGCGGCGCGACGCAGCGCGGCAAGGTCCACCCGCATCGGTACGAGCTGCGGCCGATCGGTGCGCACTGCCGCCTCGAACAACGCCAGGCCCTGCTCGGAGGACAGGGGAAGGAAGCCGTTGCGTCGCATCCGGTCCAGATCGGCCTCGTCAAGATGCCCGGTCATCGCCGACTGCTGAGCCCACAGCCCCCACGCCAACGAATGACCAACCAGACCCTCCGCCTGCCGGCGCAGCGCCAAAGCGTCCAGGACCGCGTTGGCCGCGGCGTAGTTACCCTGCCCCGGGGACCCCAGCGTGGCCGCCGCCGACGAATACACCACGAACAAACCCAGATCCATGCCACGGGTCAGCTCGTGCAGCCACCACGCCGCATCCGCCTTCGCCCGCAACACCGTCTCCAGCCGCTGCGGCGTCAACGCCTCAATCACCCCGTCATCAAGCACACCCGCGGTGTGCACCACCCCCACCACCGGATGCTCGACCGGCACCCCCGCCAACACCGCCGCCAGCGCATCCCGGTCAGCGACATCACACGCCACCACCCGCACCCGGACGCCCAACCCGGTCAGCTCACCGACCAGCTCGGTCGCGCCCGCCGCGGCCGGACCCCGCCGGGACAACAACAACAGGTGCCTGACCCCGTGCGCGGTGACCAGATGCCGGGCCACCAACCCACCCAACACCCCCGTCCCACCAGTGATCACCACCGTGCCACCCGCATCCAAACCCGCCAACAACCCACCAGAGCCAGACAGCGACAATCCACCAGCACCAGCCCGGACCAACCGCCGCACATACCGGCCACCAGCGCGTACCGCGATCTCCGGCTCACCGCTGTCGACTACCGCTGCCAGGATCCTGCCCAGATCGGTGTCGTAGTGGGTGTTGTCGTCGAGGTCGAGCAGGACGAACCGGTGAGGATGCTCGGACTGCGCGGAACGGACCAAACCCCACACCGCCGCCGCAGCCAAGTCACTGCCATCAGTAGCACCCCGAGTAACCACCACCAACCGGGAACCCTCCGTGCCCGGATCAGCCAACCACTCCTGAACCCAACCCAACACCACCGTGCACGCCGCATGCGTAGCCTCAACAACACCCACCCCATCACCCGCAGCCGGCAACTCGGCGACCACTACCGCAGGCAGCTCACCATCAACCTGCCCGTGCCGTCCCCAGACCGGTTCGGCAGCCACCGGTTCCGCGTCCGGTAGCGGCACCCACTCCACCGCGAACAGCGACTGCGCCGCGTCCAGCATCCCGGCGCCGAGTTGGTCGGCGGTCACCGGTCGCATCACCAGCGAGTCCGCGGTCAGCACCGGCTGGCCGGCGGTGTCGAACACCGCCACCGCGATAGCCCCGCCGTCGTCGGCTGGTGTGAGCCGGACCCGCAGCGTGGTCGCCCCGGTCGCGTGCAACCGCACCCCGCTCCACGCGAACGGCAACACCGCCTCATCACCGAGAAGTCCGGTCAACCCGATCGCGTGCAACGCCGCGTCCAACACCGCCGGATGCAACCCGAACCCATCCGCTGCGGCGTGTTCGGGCAGCGCCACCTCGGCGTACACATCCCGGTCGGAACGCCACACCGCCCGCAAACCCTGGAACACCGGCCCGTACACATACCCGCCACCGGCCAACCGCTCATACAGACCGTCCACCACCACCGGCCGCGCCTCAGCCGGCGGCCACTGCCCCAACCCGGACGGCACCCGACCAGCCTGCGGGCTCAGCACACCCGTGGCATGCCGAATCCACGCACCCCCCACACCCTCCGCGCCTTCGGCCCGGGAGTACACGTTGACCGGTC
This sequence comes from Micromonospora sp. NPDC051141, assembly GCF_044455765.1. NCBI lineage: Bacteria > Bacillati > Actinomycetota > Actinomycetes > Micromonosporales > Micromonosporaceae > Micromonospora > Micromonospora sp. NPDC051141. The sequence continues at coordinate 4,900 of NZ_JBITFD010000021.1, read as the reverse complement.
GTCGACCGTCCTGGTCGGGGTCACCGACCCACACCTGCACCTGCACCCCGCCCTGTTGGGGCAGCAGCAACGGGGTCTGCAGCGTCAACTCCTGCACCACGCCACAGCCGATCTGGTCCCCGGCGTACATCACCAGTTCCACGTAAGCCGTGCCCGCCAGCAACACCGCACCCAACACCGCGTGATCGGCCAACCACGGCTGTTCCGACAACGACAACCGGCCGGTCAACACCACCGCGTCCCCATCAGCCAACGACACCGCCGCACGCAACAACGGATGATCAACCGAGCCCTGACCCAACCCCCGAACATCCCCCACACCAGCCACCGCCGACTGCGGCCAGAACCGCTGATGCTCAAACGGATACGTCGGCAGTTCCACAGCCCGCCGACCTGCGCTTGTGTCGAGCAGTGTCGGCCAGTCCACCGTCCCGCCGTGTACGTGGACCCCGGCGACCGCAGTCAGCAGTGTCTGCGGCTCGTCCCGGTCACCTCGCAGCGCGGGCAGCCACACCCCTGCGTCGGGGGTGTCGGTGTCGGCCATCGAGGTCAGGGTGCCGTCCGGGCCCAGTTCGAGGAACACGCCCACGCCCTGCTCACGCAGCGCGTTCACCGCGTCGTGGTACCGCACCGTCTGCCGGACATGCGCCAACCAGTATCCCGGCTCGATCACGTCCGCACCCGGGGTGCCGGACACCACCGGGATCGTCGGCTCACGCCACACCACCCCGCCCAACACGTCGGCGAAGTCGGCCAACATCGGCTCCATCAACGGCGAATGGAACGCGTGACTGACCCGCAACCGCCGCGCCTTGCCACCGGCGTCCCGCCACTGTTGTGCCAGGTCCAACACCACGGTCTGGTCACCGGAGATCACCGTCGAGCGGGGACCGTTGACCGCCGCGACGCCCACCAGGTCGGTGTGCCCGGCGATCAGGTCCTGCGCCTCGACGTCGCTGGCGGTCAACGCGACCATGGCGCCGCCAGTAGGTAGCGCCTGCATCAGGCGGCCTCGCGCGGCTACTACCGCCACCGCATCGGCGAGATCCCACACCCCGGCCACATGAGCCGCGCTCAACTCGCCGATCGAATGCCCCGCCAGACACTGCGGAACCATTCCCCAGGAGGTGATCAGCCGGTACAAGGCCACCTGCACCGCGAACAACCCCGCCTGGGTGTACACCGTCTGATCCAACAACTGCGCCTCGCCCGCGACCACGTCCCGCAACGACCGCTCCAAATGGCGGTCAAAGGACGCGCAAACCTCATCGAACACGTCAGCGAAAACCGGATACGCCTCATACAAACCCAGGCCCATTCCGAGGCGCTGACTCCCCTGCCCGGAAAACACCACCGCCAGCCGCCCGGAACCGGCAACCCCGCTCACCACCCCCGACGCCTGGCCACCCGCGGCCAGCACCCGCAACCCATCCACCAACACCTGCCGATCCTGGCCGAGCACCACACCCCGATGGGTGAACCCGGTCGCCCGGCTGTCCACCAACGCCCGCCCCACCGCAACCGGCGCGACCTCAGGCCGATCGGTCAGGAAACCGGCCAACCGCTGCGCCTGCGCCCGCAGGGCCACCTCGGACTTGGCCGACAACAACCACGGCACCACCCCGCCGGCCGGCAGCGGGGCCGGCTCATGGTCCAACGCCTTTTCCGGTGCGGGATCGGCTTCTTCGAGGATGAGGTGGGCGTTGGTGCCGCTGATCCCGAACGACGACACCCCGGCCCGCCGCGGCCGACCGTTGACCGGCCACGGCGTGGCCTCGGTCAGCAGTTGCACCACTCCGGCCGACCAGTCCACGTGTGTGGAAGGCTCGTCCACGTGTAGCGTCCTGGGCATCAGGCCGTGTCGCATCGCCAGGATCATCTTGATGATCCCGGCGACCCCTGCGGCGGCCTGAGTGTGGCCGATGTTCGACTTCACCGACCCCAACCGCAACGGCCGATCCGCCGGCCGGTCCCGGCCGTACGCGGCAATGAGCGCCTGCGCCTCGATCGGATCACCCAACGTCGTGCCTGTTCCGTGCGCCTCCACCACGTCCACCTCGCCCGGCGACAGCCGGGCGTTGGCCAGGGCCTGACGGATCACCCGCTGCTGCGACGGACCATTCGGGGCACTCAACCCATTCGACGCCCCGTCCTGGTTGACCGCGCTGCCCCGCAGCACCGCCAACACCTGATGCCCCCGCCGGCGGGCATCCGACAACCGCTCCAACACCAGGATTCCGATGCCTTCACCCCAGCCCGTGCCGTCGGCGGCGTCCGCGAACGATTTGCACCGCCCGTCGGCGGCCAGCCCGCCCTGCCGGGAGAACTCCACGAACGCGCCCGGCGTGGCCATCACCGTCACACCGCCGGCCAGGGCCATCGAGCACTCACCCGAGCGCAACGCCTGCGCCGCCAGATGCACCGCGACCAGGGACGACGAACAGGCCGTGTCCACCGACACCGCCGGGCCCTCCAAGCCCAGGGTGTACGCCACCCGCCCCGATGCCACACTTCCGCTGGTCCCGGTGCCATATCCCTCGGTCGCGGCCGGGCTCGCCGCCAACTGCATGGCGTAGTCGTGGTACATCAAGCCGACATACACGCCGGTGTCCGAGCCGCGCAGCCCCGACGGGTCGATCCCGGCCCGCTCCAACGCCTCCCAGGAAACCTCCAACAGCAGGCGCTGCTGCGGATCCATCGCCACAGCCTCCCGCGGACTGATCCCGAAGAACCCCGCGTCGAACAACGCCGCGTCAGTCAGGAACCCACCCTCGCGGACATAACTGCTCCCCGACCCCGCCGAACCCGGGTCATCTGACAACCCGACATCCCAACCCCGATCGGTGGGGAACCCACCCACCGCGTCGACACCCTCAACCAACAACCGCCAGAACCCGTCCGGGTCACCCACCCCACCCGGATACCGACACCCCATCCCCACAATCGCCACCGGCTCATCAACACCCGCACCCACCACCACCGGCGCCAGAACATCGGCCTGCTCACCAAGCAGCTCCGTCAACACATACCCGGCCAACACCACCGGCGTCGGATAGTCAAAAACCAGCGTGGCCGGCAACGACAACCCCGTCGCGGCAGCCAACCGGTTACGCAACTCCACAGCAGTCAACGAATCAAAACCAAGCTCGCGGAACGCCCGATCAGGTGCGACCGCCTGAGCACTGTCGTGACCAAGGGCTGTAGCCGCGTGGGTACGTACCAGTTCCAGGACTGTCCGCCGGCGTTCCTCCACGCCCATCGCCGCCAACCTGGTGGTCAGATCCACCGGCGTGTCGGCGGTGAACGCGGCCCGGCGGGCGGACCCGCCGGCCAGGGTCTGCCACAACGGCGGCAGGCCACCAGCGGCGGCGCGACGCAGCGCGGCAAGGTCCACCCGCATCGGCACGAGTTGCGGCCGGTCGGTGCGCACTGCCGTGTCGAACAACGCCAGGCCCTGCTCGGAGGACAGGGGAAGGAAGCCGTTGCGTCGCATCCGGTCCAGATCGGCCTCGCCGAGATGCCCGGTCATCGCCGACTGCTGAGCCCACAGCCCCCACGCCAACGACTGCCCAACCAGACCCTCGGACCGCCGGCGCAGCGCCAAAGCGTCCAGGACCGCATTCGCCGCGGCGTAGTTACCCTGCCCCGGGGACCCCAGCGTGGCCGCCGCCGACGAATACACCACGAACAACCCCAGATCCAAGTCCCGGGTCAGCTCATGCAGCCACCATGCCGCGTCCGCCTTCGCCCGCAGTACGGGCTCCAGCCGCTGCGGCGTCAACGCCTCGACCACCCCGTCATCAAGCACACCCGCGGTGTGCACCACCCCCACCACCGGATACTTGGCCGGCACCCCTGCGAACACCTCAGCCAGCGCATCCCGGTCAGCGACATCACACGCCACCACCTGAACCCGGGCGCCCAACCCGGTCAGCTCACCGACCAGCTCCGCCGCCCCCGCAGCGGCCGGACCCCGCCGGGACAACAACAACAGATGCCTGACCCCGTGCGCGGTGACCAGATGCCGGGCCACCAACCCACCCAACACCCCCGTCCCACCAGTGACCACCACCGTGCCACCCGCATCCAAACCCGCCAACAACCCACCAGAGCCAGACAACGACAAACCACCAGCACCAGCCCGGACCAACCGCCGCACATACCGGCCACCAGCGCGTACCGCGATCTCCGGCTCACCGCTGTCGACTACCGCTGCCAGGATCCTGCCCAGATCGGTGTCGTAGTGGGTGTTGTCGTCGAGGTCGAGCAGGACGAACCGGTGAGGATGCTCGGACTGCGCGGAACGGACCAAACCCCACACCGCAGCCGCAGCCAAATCACTGCCATCAGTAGCACCCCGAGTAACCACCACCAACCGGGAACTCTCCGTGCCCGGATCAGCCAACCACTCCTGAACCCAACCCAACACCACCGTGCACGCCGCATGCGTAGCCTCAACAACACCCACCCCATCACCCGCAGCCGGCAACTCAGCGACCACCACCGCAGGCAGCTCACCATCAAGCCCGGCTGGCGAGTGGGGCACCAGCAGAGGTTGCGGGCGCTGCCTGTGCCATGCCCAGCCCAGTTCGGTAGCTGCCGACGTGGTGTCGGATTCCGCGTCCGGTAGCGGTACCCACTCCACCGCGAGCAGCGACTGCGCCGCATCCGGTACCCCGACGCCCAACTGGTCGGTGGTCACCGGCCGCATCACCAGCGAGTCCGCGGTCAGCACCGGCTGGCCGGCGGTGTCGAACACCGCCACCGCGATAGCCCCGTCGTCGGCTGGTGTGAGCCGGACCCGTAGCGTGGTCGCCCCGGTCGCGTGCAACCGCACCCCGGTCCACGCGAACGGCAACACCGCCCCGCCATCGTCGCCGAGCAGCCCGGTCAACCCGAT
>NZ_JBITFD010000020.1:81330-151610 GCF_044455765.1 Micromonospora sp. NPDC051141 | reverse complement strand
TTCAACTCCCCATACGACAACGACACCCCACCCACCACCACCGCCACCGCATCCGGCGACCGCCGCACCCGCTCCTCGAACAACTCGTGCAGGCACGACTGGACCGGAGCCGCCGACCGGGGTGCACCGATCACCACAGCGCGTTCCGCGGCGTCGAGCAGGTCCAGGCTCGCCAGTGGCGCGTCCACGTCGGCCACCGCGGCGGCGAGCAGGTTGCGCAGGTGGGTGGCCATGCGCTCGACGGTGGACTCGTCGAACAGGGCGGTCGCGTAGACGAGATGGCCGCCGAGCCGACCGTCGCCGGCGTCGCCGACCTGCAACTCCAGGTCGCACTTGGCGATGCCGCCGGTGAGCGGGTACGGCCACATCCGCGCACCCGGCAGCGTCACGGCGTCGCGGCGCGGCTCGTGCATGGTGAGGGCGACCTGGTAGAGCGGGCTGCGCGACATGTCCCGCTCCGGCTGTAGCTCGTCGACCAGCCGCGCGAACGACACGTTCTGGTGGTCGTAGGCGTCGGCCAGCACCTCGCGGGCCGCCGCGACGAGTTCGGCGAAGCTCTGCCGCTCGTGCCAACGGGTACGCATCACCAGGTTGTTGATGCCGTACCCGATCAGTCCCTGGAGCTCCGGCCGACTGCGTCCGGACACGACGGTGCCGACCGGCACGTCGGTCAGGCCGGTGTACCGGGAGACCAGCAACTGGAACGCGGCGAGGAAGACCACGAACGGGGTGGTGCCGAGCCGCTCAGCCAGCTGCCGCACCTGGCCGGCGAGCGCGGTGGGAAGCGCGAACTCGACCGCGGCGCCGTCATGCTCGCGCACGGCGGGACGCTGCCGGTCCGCGGGCAGGTCGATCGTCGGCAGCTCGGCGAGCTGCTCGCGCCAGTAGCCCAGGTGCCGGGCGGTCTCCCGCTCGGCGTCGGCGGTGTGTTGGGCGGCGGCGAAGTCGGCGAACTGCACGGGCAGGTCGGGCAGGTCGGGGACGGCGTGCTCGACGAACGCGCGGTAGAGCTGGGCGAACTCACGCACGAAGACCTGCGCCGACCAGGCGTCGAACGCCACGTGGTGGAAGATCACCGCGAGGACGTGGTCGTCGGCTTCGAGGGCCACCAGCCGGGCCCGGATCGGCCAGTCCCGCTCGAGGTCGAACGGCCGGGCCGCCTCGGCGGCGAGCACCTGGGCGCAGCGCGCCTCCCGCTCGTCGGCCGACCCGGTGAGCACGTCGGTCGCCACCTGGATCGGGGCCGGCGCGTCGATCACCTGCTCCGGCTCGTCGCCGGTGAGCACGTAGCGGGTACGCAGGATCTCGTGCCGGGCGATCAGCGCGGACAGCGCCCGCTCGACCGCGTCCCGATCGGCCACGCCGCGGACCCGGAACGCGAGCGGGACCAGGAACTCGCGGCTGTCCGGGTCGAGCCGGTTGAGGAACCACATCTGCTGCTGACCCGACGACAGGCGCAGCGGCCGGTCCCGGTCGGCGCGGGGCAGCCCGGATCGTCTGCCCGTCCGGCCCCCGCCGAGCCGGCGCAGGAGCAGTTCGCTGCGCAGGTCGGACACGGACGGGACCTGATCGATGTTTTCGGTGGTCATCCGAGACCGCTCCCTTGCTCGCGACGGTTCCGCTCGTGGCGCGGACGTAGTGGTGGTGCGGGACAGCACGGCACCTGGGCAGCCTTTCGGCGGGCGCGATAGTTCATCTATACGGCGACTATCCGCGCGTCCGCGCGGTTCACGGGCGGGTGATCGCCGGCGGTGCCCCGGCCGGCTCGTCGTACGCGCGCAGCCGCATCTCCTCGTCCGCGGTGATCTGCAGCCGGGACATGCCGAAGCGCAGCAGTGGCGGGCTCATCAGCGAGGTCACGATCGCGATGAGGACGATCGTGGTGTACATCGTGGTCGTCAGGACGCCCAGCTGCACACCGACCATGGCGATGACCACCTCCATCACGCCACGCGCGTTCATGCCCGCGCCGAGCGCGACCGCCTCCCAGCGGTTGAGGCCACTGAGCCACGCGCCCAGGAACGCGCCGCTGAACTTGCCCACGATGGCGATCACCAGCAGCAGCGTCGCGATGCCGAGCACCAGCGGCTCGGCCAGCAGCGTGAGATCCATGCGCAGCCCGGCGGTGGCGAAGAACAGCGGCGCCAGCACCGCGGTCACCAGCAGGCGCAGCGGGGCGAGGCGCCGCACCACCTCCGGCCCGGCGCTGCCGATCAACATGCCGCCGATCAACGCGCCGAAGATGGCCTCCAGATGCAGCGCCTGGGTGCCGGCCGCGCACAGCACGATCAGGATGGTCGCGCCGACCAGGACGGGGCCCTGGCCCTCCGACCGACTCGCGACCCGCATCACGCGACCGACCAGCGGACGCCCGACGAACACGGCGACCAGCACCACGGCGGCCAGGTAGGCGATCGGCAGCACCAGGTCGCCGGCGCGCAGTCCCGTTGTCGCGACGGCCGTCACCACGGACAGGCCGAGCCAGCCCAGCAGGTCGTCGACCGTGCCTGCCATCAGGATGAGCTGACCGACGTTGCGGTGGATCATCCGCAGGTCCATCAGGGTCTTCGCGATCACCGGAATGGCGCTGACCGCCATGGCGATACCCAGGAACAGCGCGAACGCCGGCCGCTGGCCGTGCTCCGACAGCAGCGACCGCGGAAGCAGCACCCCCACCGTGACGCCGAGGGCCAGCGGGATCAGCAGCCCCGGCAGACTCACCCGCAGCGCGGTCTGATGGCGTCGGCGGATCATCCGCAGATCCAGGCTCGCGCCGGTGAACGCCACCAGCAGCACCAACCCGACCTGCCCGACGGCGTCGAGCAGGTGAAACTGTTCGGCGGTGGGCGGAAACAGCCAGCGGAACGCCGCCGGTGCGACGCCCCCCAGCAACGACGGTCCCAGCAGGACGCCGGCCACCAATTCGCCGACGATGGCCGGGAAGGAGAGCCGCGCGGCCAGCTTGCCGAGCAGAGTGGCGGCCAGCAGCAGCACGCCGATCTGGAGGAGCAGAAAGAGCAGTGGGGAGCCACCGAGCGGGCTGATCGGGTCTGCGGCGTACATGGAATCCCCTGCCTGAAGGCGACCGAGAGGGCTCGTTCACCATGGGCAGGATCCCTATACTCCGTCAGTATCCCCAGCTTGGCGCCGCGCACCGATCGTCGAGGACGGCATGCGGCGGCGGCCCGGGCGCGGGGCAGCGCCCGGTCCCTCGGTCCGGGCGAGGACCACCCCGTCGTCGGGCGGCGCCGGCAATGGCCGATCCGGTATGGTATTTCCCTCAGTGGCCGGGCGAGGTGTGGAGGGTTTCCTGTGGACGTCGGGGGTTCCTGTGGACGTCCGGGCCGGCCGACCGGCGGAGGATGAGGACGTGACCCGGCCCGCGTCCACGTCCACCAGTGGCCCGCTGCGGCCCGACAGGCGGTCCGGTCCGCCGCGGGCCCGGGTCCGTCGACTGTGGGCGCGTCACCTGGTCCGGGACGAGGGCGGCGCGGACCGGTTCACGCTGTTCCTCGTCGCCGCGGTGATCACGATCCTGGTGACCAGGGCGTTCCTGGGTATGGCCGGCTACCCCCAGGTGGGCAGCGGCGGGCTGCACGTGGCGCACGTGCTGTGGGGCGGCCTCGGCATGCTCGCCGCCCAGCTCATGACCACGCTGTTCCTCGGCAGCGCGGTGAAGAACGCCGCCGCCCTCGTGGCCGGAGTCGGGTTCGGGTTGTTCATCGACGAGGTCGGCAAGTTCCTCACCGCCGACAACAACTACTTCTACGAACCCGTCGCCGCCATCATCTACGCCGTCTTCGTCGCGACCTACGTCGCGGTGCGACTCGCCGTCCGGCGGCGGCCCCTGAGCGAGCGGGAACGACTGGTCAACGCGGCGCAGCGGACGGCCGACGGCTACGCCGGCTCGGCGACGGGCGGCGAGTGGCTGACCCGGATCCGCGAGCGGTGGCGGGCGGCGCTGGCCGGCTTCTGCCGCCGCCCGTTCGTCCGCCGCTGGACCGCCCCGGCGATCGCGCTGCTCACCCTCTTCTCGCTGGGTCGCCCGCTGGTGCTGCTGTCTCGGCAGCCCAACCTGCCCAACGCCGTCTACGCGGCGTTCGCATCCACCGCGTTCGTGCTCGGGGTGCTCGGGTTGTGGCGCTCGACCCGGGGCCGGCCGGCGGCCGGGCTGTTCGAGGTGGCCCTGATGGTGGAGCTGCTCGTGGTGCAGGTCTTCTGGCTCCTGGACAACGAGTTCGCCGGCATCCTGCCGGTCGCCTGCACCGTGGCGCTGCTCGTCGTGAACCGGCAGCACGCCGCCGACGCCCGGCCGTCGTCCGGCCGTCACCCCTTGCCGTAGTACGCGGCCCGCATGAGCGCCTGCATGTCGTCGAGCATCGGCATCCGCGGGTTGGCCGGGGCGCACTGGTCCTCGTAGGCGTTGAGCGCCTGCTCGGGCAGCGCCGCCAGGAAGGCGTCCTCGTCGACGCCGACGGCCTGGAAGGACGGCTCGATGCCGACCGCGTCGCGCAGCCGCTCCACCGCGGTGGCGTACGACTCGACCGCCTCGGCCGGGGTGGCCGCCGGCAGGCCCAGCATCCGGGCGATGTCCTGGAACCGCTCCGGCGCCCGGTAGTGCTCGTACTTGGGCCATCCGGTCAGCTTGGTCGGCGTCGTGCCGTTGTAGCGGATGACGTGCGGCATCAGGATCGCGTTGGTCCGCCCGTGCGCCACGTGGAAGGTCGCGCCCAGCGTGTGCGACATGGCGTGCACGATGCCGAGGAAGGCGCTGCCGAACGCCATGCCGGCGATGGTGCCCGCGTTGTGCATCTTCTCCCGCGCCTCGGCGTCGGCCGCGCCGTCGCGCACCGCCCGCTCCAGGTAGGTGAAGATGAGCCTGACGGCCTGCAACGCGAGCCCGTCGGTGAAGTCGTTGGCGTAGACCGACACGTACGACTCGGTGGCGTGCGTCAGCGCGTCGAAGCCGCTGTCCGCGGTGATGGTGGGTGGCAGGTCGGCGGCGAGCACCGGGTCGACGATCGCCACGCTCGGCGTCAGCGCGTAGTCGGCGAGCGGGAACTTCTTGCCGGTGGCGGTGTCGGTGATGACCGCGAACGGGGTCACCTCGGCGCCGGTGCCGGAGGTGGTGGGGATGCAGACCAGCCGGGCCCGCTCCCCCAGCGTCGGGAACTTGAAGGCCCGTTTGCGGATGTCGAAGAACTTCTCCCGCATGTCGGCGAAGACGACCTCCGGGTGCTCGTACCGCAGCCACATCACCTTGGCGGCGTCCATGGCCGAGCCCCCGCCCAGGGCGACGATGGTGTCGGGCCGGAAGGACCGCATCAGTTCCGCGCCCCGGTCCACCGTGCCGACGCTCGGTTCCGGCTCGACATCGTCGATGATCTGCAGGGCCACCCGGTCGGGGCGTCGTTGCAGGACGGTGATCAGCCGGTCGACGTAGCCCAGCCGGGTCATGGTGTGGTCGGTGACGACGGTGACGCGGTGCACGTCGGGCATGTCGGCCAGGTAGCGGACGGCGTTCGGCTCAAAGTAGATCTTGGGCGGGACCTTGAACCACTGGAGGTTGTTGGTCCGGCGCCCGATCCGCTTGATGTTGAGCAGGTCGACCGCGGAGACGTTGTTCGACACCGAGTTGCGTCCGTAGCTGCCGCAGCCCAACGTCAGCGACGGCAGGAACGCGTTGTACATGTCGCCGATGCCGCCCTGCGACGCGGGCGCGTTCCAGATGACACGCACCGCCTTGACCCGCCGGCCGTACTCCTCGACGAGTCGCTCGTCCTCGGTGTGGATGACGGCGCTGTGACCGAGGCCGTTCAGTTCGACCATCTGCTCGGCGTACCGGATGCCGTCCTCGGTCGACCCGGCGCGCAGCACCGCCAGGACGGGGCAGAGCTTCTCCCGGGTGAGCGGCTCGGTCGGGCCGACGTGGTCCGCCTCGACCAGGATCACCGACGTCTCCGCCGGGACGATCACGCCGGCGTGTTCGGCGATCCAGCGCGCGCTCTGGCCGACGACCCGCGGGTTGAGCCGCCCACCGGCGCAGTCGACGCCGCCCGTGGGGTCGCCGCCGGCGGGTTCGCCGAAGATCAACTCCTCGATCCGACGCTTCTCGTCGGGCGTGGCCACGTGGACGTGCAGCCGCTGGAACTCGGCCATCATCGCCGCGTAGACCTCGGCGTCGATGATCACCGCCTGCTCGGAGGCGCAGATCATGCCGTTGTCGAACGACTTCGACAGCACGATGTCGTGCGCCGCGCGGCGCAGCTTCGCGGTGCGGTGCACGTACGCCGGCACGTTGCCGGCGCCCACGCCGAGCGCCGGCTTGCCGGACGAGTACGCCGCCCGGACCATGCCGTTGCCGCCGGTGGCCAGGATCGTGGACACCCCGGGGTGCCTCATGAGCGCGCCGGTGGCCTCGACGGAGGGCTGCTCGATCCACTGGACGCAGTGCTCGGGCGCGCCGGCCGCGATTGCCGCGTCCCGGACCACCCGGGCGGCCTCGGCGCTGCACCGCTGCGCGGCGGGATGGAACGCGAAGATCATCGGGTTGCGGGTCTTGAGGCCGAGCAGCGCCTTGAAGATGGTCGTGGACGTGGGATTGGTGACCGGGGTGACGGCGCAGACCACGCCGACCGGCTCGGCGATCTCGACGATGCCGTCGATCTCGTCCCGGGAGATGACCCCGACCGTCCTCAGGCCCGCCATGTGGTTGGTGACGTGCTCACACGCGAAGATGTTCTTGACGGCCTTGTCCTCGAAGACACCCCGGCCGGTCTCGGCCACCGCCATCCGGGCCAGCTCCGCGTGCCGGCCCAACGCCGCCACCGAGGCCTTCGCCACGATCCGGTCGACCTGCTCCTGGTCGAGGGCCGCGTAGTCGTCGAGCGCCCGGAGCCCGTTGTCGACCAGGGTGTCGATGGTCGTGGCGGACGGGGCGGCCGTGCCCCGCCCCGAGGACGCGGCCGGGAGCGGGCGGGGGCCCGAGGCGATCACGGCGGTCATACGGATCACTCCGATCGTCGGCGCCGGTCGTGTCGTCCGGCCGTACCCCGATCGTCGCCGCCGCACCGGTGTCCCCGCCGGGGGCGGGCGGCCCGGACCGCCCGGGTCCTTCGCCCCTGATTCCCCTTGCCCGGACGATCAGGCCGTAGGCGGGCGTCCGCGCCGGCCGGATCGTGACGTGCGCTTCACCCGCCGCCCGGCAGCATCGTGCGGCAGGCCGTCTGGGCCGCCTGCCAGGTCGCGTCGTCGACCCCCGCCGGCTTGGGCACGGCCCCGCCCGGGGCGCCGGACGGCACCGCCCCGCCCGGCGGCGGCGAGGGTGGCGCTCCGCCCGGCATCCCCGACGCGGCACCGTCCGGCATCGCCGTGGGCAACGGCACACCGTGCTCCGACAGGCACGACAGGTAGCCCTGCACCGCCGACGGGTCGAACGGCGCGGCGCTCGCCGGTCCGCCGTCCGGGGCGTCGCTGCCAGCGTCCTCCGATCCACAGGCCGCGGTCGCCGCCAGGCAGGCGAGGGCGGTCGTGGCCATTGCGAGCCGGATCAGCCGGCCGCGGGCCGAGACACGGGCGAGGGGCATCAGTTCTTCTCCTTGGTCAGGTCGTACACGGTCCGGCCGCCGATCGTGGTCGACGCGAACGTCGACGACACCCAGTCGGTGATCGCGGCGACGGAGGCCGAGGTGGCCATCGGTCCGCCCGCGCCCGGCATCGTGCCGCCCACGCCGCCCGTCGCGACGAGGTAGCGGACGTCGCCGTCGGCGACGTGGCGCTGGAACTCGGTGAGCGTGGGCGCCGGATCGCTGCCGGTGAAGCCGCCCAGCCCCATCACCGGCCGTCCGCCGGCGAGCTGCAACGACGCCGCGTCGCTGCTGCTGACGACCGCCGCCGCCCAGGTGGTGGTGGTCGCCCGCAGCAGCTTCGCCACCGGGTCGTCGGTGCGTACCTCACCACCGGGCAGCCCGCCGCCCACCGGTGGCTCGGGAAACCCGGCCGGCAGTCGGCCACCGGGGAACATCCGCGCCATCATCTCGGTCAGCTCCGCGCCGCCCGGGAAGCCACCGCCACGGGGGCCGGCGGTCGGAATCGGACCGCTGCGCGCCGACGACGCGGTCTGCACCGCGTACGCGGTGCTGCCCAGCGCACCGGTGAGCAGCGCGGCGACCAGCCCGACCAGGGAGAGGCGGAGCGCCCGGCGCGGGGACGGCAGCAGCCCCACCACCGCCACCACGCCGAGCGCGGCCAGTGCGTACCGCAGCGCCGGGTACCAGTCGGGTGTCCGGTCGAGCAGGACGTACCCCCAGGCGGCGGTGGCGGCGACCATCGCGGCCAGCCCGAGCCGGGCGGACAGCGTCTCCCGGCGGACCCAGAGCTCCCGGCCGCCGAGACCGACCAACGCGGCGATCGCCGGCGCCAGCGCCACCGTGTAGTACTCGTGGAAGATGCCCGCCATGAAGCTGAACACCGCGGCGGTCACCAGCAGCCAGCCGCCCCACAGCAGCACCGAGGCGCGCAACCGGTCGGTGCGCGGCGCGCGACCGCTGAGCCAGACACCCAGCACCAGCGCGACCAGCGCCGCTGGCAGCAGCCAGGACACCTGTCCCCCGATGGCGTCGCCGAACATCCGGCCGATCCCGGTGGCGCCGCTCATGCCTGCCGGGCCGCCGGCCGGCAGCTCGACGCCGGCCGGCAGTGGGGTGCCGGCGGGCAGCCCCGGGCCGCCGCCCTGGGCGCCGGCCGCGCCGTTGCCGTCGCCGCCGAGGATGCGGCCCAGGCCGTTGTAGCCGAGGGTCAGCCCGAGCACGCTGTCGTCCTCGGAGCCGCCCACGTAGGGCCGGTCGGCGGCGGGCCACAGCTCGACGACGGCGACCCACCAGCCGGCGGCCACCGTCATCGCGGTCCCGCCCGCCACCAGGTGCCCCAGCCGCCGGCGCAGGCTCACCGGCGCGGCGACCAGGTAGGTCAGGGCCAGCGCCGGCAGCACCAGGAACGCCTGGAGCATCTTGGTGAGGAAGCCGAAGCCGATGGCCGAGCCGGCGAGCAGCAGCCAGCCGATCCGGCCCTGTTCCACCGCCCGGGTGGTGGCCCAGGCGGCCAGCACGAGCAGCAGGACCAGCAGGGCGTCGGGGTTGTTGTAGCGGAACATCAGCACCGCCACCGGGGTGACGGCCAGCGCCGCGCCGGCGATCAGGCCGGCGGCCGGGCCGTGCCACCGCCGCACCGTGGCGGCGAGCAGCGCCACCGCCGCCACCCCGGCGAGAGCCTGCGGCAGCAGCATGCTCCAACTGGTGAAGCCGAAGATCCGGCCGGAGATCGCCATCAGCCACAGCGACGCGGGCGGCTTGTCGACGGTGATGAAGTTCGCCGCGTCCACCGAGCCGAAGAAGAACGCCTTCGCGTCCTGGGTGCCCGACTGCACCGCGCCGGCGTAGTAGGGGTTCGCCCAGCCGCGCCCGGCCGGATCCCAGAGGTAGAGCACGGCGGTGGCGGCGAGCAGGACCAGCAGCGCCGGCCGGGCCCAGGCGGGATCGGCGGGGCGCCCGCGCAGGAGCCGACGCAGCCGCCCAGGCACGGTACGCGGGCCGGCGACGCGGATCGGCGCGGATTCGGTCAGTGAGGACATGTACGGGTACTCCCGGGAACGGTGGTGGGGGCGGTCAGCGCGCGGATCGGAACACCCACGAGCGGAAGAGCAGGAAGCGCAGGAGCGTGGCGGCGAGGTTCGCGCCGACCAGCACGGCCAGCTCGACCAGGTGCGAGTCGGTGCCGCCGAGCGCGCCCAGCACGGCCAGCGCGCCGCTGGTGAGCCCCAGCCCCAACGCGAAGATCACCAGGCCCTGCGCCTGGTGCGAGACGACGCCCCGTCCACCGCGGACCCCGAACGTGACCCGGCGGTTGAGCGCCGTGTTGGCGACCGCGGTGGCCAGCAGGGCGAGCAGGTTGGCGGGCTGGGCCGCCAGGCCCTGCCGCAGCAGGGCGTAGAGCAGCAGGTAGGCCAGCGTGGAGGCCACCCCGATCGCGGCGAAGCGGACCAGTTGCCCACCGAGCTTGGCCGGCACGTCCCGCACGAGCGGGTTGCGTCCCAGGTCGTGGCGCAGTTGCCGCAGCGGCAGCCGACCGGAGGCCAGGGCGCGACCGAGCCGCCAGATGCCGCGCAGGTCGTCCAGGGCGGTGCGGACGACATCCACCCGGCTGTCCGGGTCGTCGACCCAGTCGACCGGCACCTCGTGGATGCGCAACCCCGCCTGCTGGGCGAGGACGAGCAGCTCGGTGTCGAAGAACCAGGCCGTGTCCTGCACCAGCGGCAGCAGACGCTGGGCGACGTCCGCGCGGATCGCCTTGAAGCCGCACTGCGCGTCGCTGAACCGGACGCCGAGGGTGCCGCGCAGGATCAGGTTGTAGCCGCGCGAGATGACCTCCCGCTTCGGGCCGCGGACCACCCGCGACCCCCGGGCCAGGCGGGTGCCGATGGCCACGTCCGAGTGCCCCGACAGCAGCGGCGCGACCAACGGCAGCACGGCCGCCAGGTCGGTGGAGAGGTCCACGTCCATGTACGCCAGGACGGCGGCCCCGGAGCGGGACCAGACCGCCCGCAGGGCGCGGCCACGTCCCTTCTCCTCCAGCCGGACCACCTCGACGGCCGGGAACTCGGCGGCCAGCCGGGCCGCCACGGCGGGCGTGGCGTCGACGCTGGCATTGTCGGCGACGGTGATCCGGAAGTCGTACGGGAAGGTGTCGGTGAGGTACCGGTGCAGCCGCCGTACGCACGGGTCGAGGTCGTTCTCCTCGTTGTGGACCGGGATGACCACGTCGAGCACCGGCGCCCGGTCCGGGGCGGGGCGGGCGCGGACGGGCTGACCGGCCGGGGTGGTGACTGGCATGGGACCAGCCTTCCGGCGACCCGTGAGAGCACTTTTAGCGCGCCATAAGAAGTGGCTAAGAAAACGGCACCGCCGCCACCTCCGGTTCCTATTGTTGGTCCGTGAAAAGCCGTTTCCAGGTGCTGTTGGCCGACGACGACAAGGCCGTGCGGGACTCGCTCGAACGGGCGTTGCGCTTCGAGGGGTACGCGATCGAGGTCGCCGCCGACGGCGAGGAGGCCGTGCGCCGCGCCGCCGCCGGGTCCCCCGACCTGATCGTGCTGGACGTCATGATGCCCCGGCTCGACGGCCTGGAGGCGTGCCGGCGCCTGCGGGTGATGGGCGACCACACCCCGGTGTTGATGCTCACCGCCCGCGACGCGATCGGTGACCGGGTCGCCGGCCTGGACGCCGGCGCCGACGACTACCTGGTCAAGCCGTTCGCCCTACAGGAGCTGCTGGCCCGGGTACGGGCGTTGCTGCGCCGGGTGGCCGGCGACACCGGCGCCGCCGACACGGCCCGGGTCGGCGACCTGTGGCTGGACCGCCGTTCCCGCCGGGTGCGCTGGCGCGACGTCCCGGTCGAGCTGACCCGCACCGAGTTCAACCTGCTCCAGACGCTGTTCGACCACGCCGGCCAGGTGTTGAGCCGCCGGCAGATCTTCGAGCACGTGTGGGGGTACGACCTCGACCGCACCTCGAACAGTCTCGACGTCTACGTCGGCTACCTGCGGCGCAAGCTGGAGGCGACCGGGGCCCCGCGTCTGGTGCACACCGTGCGCGGGGTCGGGTTCGTGCTCCGCGCGGACGGATGAGGCGCCACCGCCGGTCCATGCAGGCCCGGCTCACGCTGGTCGCCACGGTGGCGGTCACCGGCACGGCCGTGCTGGTCTGCGCGCTGGCCTGGCTGTCGGTGCGGCGGACCCTGATCGCGCAGGTCGACCAGGAGCTGCGCGCGATCTCCCACGGCCCGGTGGCCGACATCGACCCGGCGAGCATCCCGGACATCCCGTCCAGCCCGTTGAACGGCCCGGCCGCCGTGCAGATCCAGGCCCGACTGGCCGACGGGCGGACGGTGCTGGCCAGCCCACGGACCGCCACGCTGCCCTTCGGCTCGCGCGAGGAGGCGGTGGCCGCCGGCCGGACCCCGGCCGCGTACTACAGCACCAGTGTGCCGCAGGGGCGGTTCCGGGTGCTGGTGCGGCCCGGCGCGAACGGCTCGACGATGCAGTACGCCCGTTCGCTGCGCGACGTGGACACCTCGCTGCGCCAGATCGCCCTGGTGATGCTCGCCCTGGTGCTGGGGGCGGCAATGCTCGCCGCCCTCGCCGGCCGGGTGATGGCGCGGGCCGGCCTGGCGCCCGTGCACCGGCTGACCAGGGCGGCCACCCGGGTCGCCGACACCCAGGACCTGGACCGTCCGATCCGGGTCGACGGCGACGACGAGGTGGGGCAGCTCGGCCGGGCGTTCAACCGGATGCTGACCGCGCTGGGTCGCTCCCGCCAGGCGCAGCGTGACCTGATCGAGGACGCCGCCCACGAACTGCGCACCCCCATGTCGAGCATGCGTACCAATGTGGAGCTGCTGATCCACGCCGGTGAGCGGCTCGGCGCGACCGACCGCCGAGAGCTGCTGCGCGACCTGGACCGGCAGAGCGTCGAGCTGTCCGACCTGGTGGCCGACCTGGTCGACCTGGCCCGCTCGTCCGGCGTCGAGGAGACCGCGGTGCGCACGGACCTGGCCGAGGTGGCCCAGACGGCGGTGGACCGGGCGCGGGCCCGTACGCCGTACGCCCGCATCGCCCTCGTGTCCCGACCGGCGCCGCTGGTCGGACGCCCCACGGCGCTGGAGCGCGCGGTGGTGAACCTGCTCGACAACGCGGTGAAGTTCGGACCCCCCACCCAGACCGTCGAGGTCACCGTGACGGGTGCGCCCGGCGGTGCGGTGGAGCTGAGCGTGGCGGACCGGGCGGCCACGATCCCGGCCGCCGAGCGGGACCGGATCTTCGGCCGGTTCCACCGGCTGGCCACCGCCCGCGCGGTGCCCGGGTCGGGGCTGGGCCTGGCGATCGTGGCCCAGACCGTCGCCGACCACGAGGGCAGCGTGGAGGTGGCGCCCCGGCCCGGCGGCGGCAACGTCTTCCGGCTACGCCTCCCGGCCGGACCGCCTCCGCCGGCTACCGGCGCCCCCCGGGCCGGCGGCTGACCGCCGCCACAGCTCCCGCCTCCGGCCGAGGTCTTCGCGGCGTTCTTCGCGCCGGGCCGGCCGTCACGACCCGTCGGTGGGCGGGGCGGCGGGCGGCGCACCGAGTCGCTCGCCCATCCGTACGGTCGCCCCGACCGGCAGCGGCTCGATGGTTCCGGCGTCTCGTGAGCAGGCCAGGACGACCGTGGACCCGAACTCGAAGTGCCCCAGCTCGGTGCCGGCCGACGCGGGAAGCGCCGGATCGTAGCGACGACGGAGCACCTCGCGCCGTCGGGCGTTGGTGTGCAGGTCGTCGAAGGCGAGACGGGTCATCCCCACCATGGTGGCGCCGACGGCGACGATCGCCACCCGCCCGCCGCGCTCGCCGTCGACCTCGATGACGATGCGCTCGTTCACCGCGAAGAGGTTCGCCACGTTGGCCACGGCGGCGACGTTGACCGGCCAGAGTTCACCGGGGATGTAGGTGGCCGCGGTGACCTTTCCGGACAACGGGAAATGAATGCGGTGGTAGTCCTTCGGCGAAAGGTAGAACGTAGCGTACGTGCCTCCGTCGAATCTGTCCGCCAACTCGCGGTCACCGAGCAGCGCGGTGAGGGAATAATTGCGTCCCTTGGCCTGCACGAGCGTGTCGGACTCGATGACGCCGTATGCGCCGACGGTGGCGTCGACCGGGGAGACAATGGCGTCGGCCGCGAGTGGACGTGATCCCGGCCTGAGCGTACGGGTGAAGAACGCGTTGACGGACGGGTACTGCTCAAGGGGGAGAGCCGCCTCCTCCGGCCGAGCGCCGAAGATCCGGCTGTAGGTGCGGTACGCCGGGCCGCGCCACCGGACCGGAACGGTGCGGGTGGCGAGCCATCCGGCGCCGCGACTGATCGCGTGCTTCGGGATGACCGAGAGGGCAAGAATGAGCATTCGGCCGAGCATCGCGGAACCCTAACACGACTCCAATTGTCGAGATGGGGTGCGTCGACCGGGAATGGTGTCGACGCGCTCGGAATCATTGTGCGTATTCAGCCGTCCGACGCCGACCGGCTCTCCGTCGCCGGATCGACGGCCGACCGCCCGACGCGTGCGGGCTCCGGACCGAGCACCGTCGACGCGGCCTTCGCCAACAGCTCGTAGCCGTACTCGCGGGAGATGGCCAGGGCCCGCGACGCGTACGCCCGCGCCTCGTCCTCCCCGGTCCCGCCGCGCAACCGGTGGGCGCGGGCCAGACCGATCAACGCCTGCGCCTCGGCGTGCCGGGCCCCGTCGCCCCGGGCCAGGGCGAGAACCTGCCCCAGGCGGTCGATCGCCGGATCGGCGTCGCCGGCCCGCAGGTCGAGGTCGGCGCGGGCGAGCAGGGCGTGCGCCTCGACCCAACGGTCACCGACCTCGCGGGCGATCCGCAGCGCCTCGGTCGCGTCGCGTCGCGCCCGGTCGAGGTCACCGGTGGCCCCGTGGACCGCCGCCAGCAGCCGCAGGGTGTCGGCCTCGCAGCTGCGGGCGCCGGCCCGCCGGTGCGTGGCCAACGCCCGGCCGAGCTGGACCGACGCCTCGTCGTAGCGGCCGAGCAGCAGGTGGGCCTCACCCAGGCAGCCGTGCGCGGTGCCCTGCCCGTGCCACTCGCCGACCCGGCTCTCCAACTCGATGACCTGCTCGCAGTAGGTGACGGCGTCGGCCAGCCGGCCCTGTTGGAGACGGATGTTGCCGAGATTGGCCAACCGCGCCAACCGGCCGGCGAACCGGCCGATCCGGGTGTCGATCTCCAACGCCTCGATGCTGTAGCTGGCGGCCAGGTCCAGCCGGCCGGTCTCGAACGACACGTGGGCGAGATTGTTCAGGGCGCTGCCCTCGCCCTCGGCCCAACCACCGCGCCGGGCGAACCCGAGCGCCCGCCGGAAGTCGTCGAGCGCTTCGGCGTACCGGCTGGTGGCCAGCAGGACGGTGGCCCGGCTCAGGTGGGCGGCGGCCTGCCCCAACGGATGGTCGTCCTCCCGGGCGTACGCCAGAGCGGCCTCGGTGACCGGCAGCCACTCCGCCGACGGCGAGGTGAAGTCGAGGTGCCAGCGCAGGTGGTCGGTGAGCCGCCAGGCGGCCGTCCGGTGCTCCGGCCCGGCGGCCATGACGGCGGCGATCATGTTGTCCCGCTCGGCCTCCACCCAACTCCGTGCCTCGGCCGCGGTGGAGAACCCGACCCGGTGCCGCGCGCTCACGCCGGACGGCAGTGGCAGCCGCACGACACTCGGATAGAGCAGGCCGGCGGCGAGGTCCATGGTGGACAGGTAATGGTCGTACAGGCGGTCGAGCGCCGCCTCCCGATCGGTGTCCTCGATCGAGCCGCGTCGCCGGGCGTAGAGGCGCACCAGGTCGTGCCAGCGGTAGCGGGCGGGAGCGGACTGCTCCAACAGGTGGGCCCGGGCGAGCGCGTCGAGCAGCGGCTCCACCTCGGCCACCGGCACGTCGGCCAGGGCCGCGGCGGCCGGCGGGGTGACGACATCCCCCGGAGCGACACCGAGCAGCCGGAACACCCGGCGGGCAGCCGCCGGCTGCGCCTCGTACGACAGGTCGAAGGCGGCCACGGTGGCGGTCGTGGTGTCGCCGGGAACCCCGAGCGCCGCCAGCCGGTCGCCGGCGGCGAGCCGCTGGTTGTACCGGCCGATCGGGGTCAGCTCGGCCCGCAGGTTCGCGGCGGCGATGCGCATGGCCAGGGGAAGGTAGCCGCACAGTCGGGCGAGTTCCGCCGTGTCCCGCCCGGCCGCCCCGGGCAGCAGCATGGCCAGCAGGTCGTCGGCCTCGACCGGGGAGAGCACGTCCAACCGGAGCCGGACCGCGCCCTCCCGGGCGGTCAGGCCACGCAGTTGCTCGCGGCTGGTCACCAGCACCACGCAGCCGGCTCCCCCGGGCAGCAACGGACGGACCTGGTCGGCGTCGGCGGCGTTGTCGAGCACGACGAGGATCCGCCGCAGCGCGGTCACGCTGCGGTAGAGCCCGACCGCCTCGTCCGGCTCCGCCGGGATCTGCTCCGCCGGTACGCCCAGCGCCTGGAGGAAGTGGACGAGCGCGGCCATCGGTGTCACCGGCGGCCGTGGTGAGCTGCCGCGCAGGTCGACGTAGAGCTGACCGTCGGGGAACCGGTCCCGCTCCGCGTGCCCCCAGCGGACGGCCAGCGCCGTCTTGCCGACCCCGGCCAGCCCCGTGACGACCACCGGCGGCGCGGGCCGCTGGCCGGCGAGGGCGTCCAGGGCCGCCAGCGGATCGCGGCGGCCGGCGAAGTGCGTGACCACGGCCGGCAACTGCGCCGGGGTCACCGGCCGGACGGCGGGCGCGGCGAGGCTCCGGTCGTCGGTGAGCACGGCGCGTTCCACGTCCCGCAGCTCCGGGCCGGGCTCGATCCCGGTCTCGTTGACGAGCACGTCACGGACCCGGCGGTACGCCTCCAGCGCCTCGGCCCGCCGCCCGCAGCGGTACAGGGAGACCATCAGGTGTCGGCAGAGCCGCTCGCGCATCGGATGCGCGTCCGCGAGCGCGGCCAGCTCCTCGACGATCTCCGCGTGCTGGCCCAGCTCCAGTTGCGCGGCGAAGCGTTCCTCGTACGCCGCCAGTCGGAGCTGCTCCAGGCGGGCCGCCGCCGCCGAGACGGTGAGCGTCTCGGGCACGTCGGCCAGCGCCGGGCCGCGCCACAGCGCCAGGCCGCCGGACAACTGGCGTACCCCGTCGGCGACGCGGCCCTCGGCGACCTCCCGCTTCCCGGCGCGCGCCATCCGCTCGAACACCTGGACGTCGATCGTGTCCTCGCCGGTCACCAACTCGTAGCCGGCCGCCCGGCTGACCACGTCGCCGGCCCCGCCGGCCCGCAGCAACCGGCGCAGACGCATGACGTACCCGTTGACGGCGCTGGCCGCCGTCCGGGTGGGACGGTCACCCCAGATCTCGTCGACCAGTCGATCCCTGCTCACCGGTCGCCCGGCCTCGGCCAGCAGCACGGCCAGCACGACGCGGTGGTGCGGCGCCGTGACCGGCGCCCACTGCGCGCCGTCCCAGATCCGCACCGGTCCCAGCGCTCGTATCCGCACGATCAGTCCCACCGCCTCACCGCGGATTCATCGACGAATTATCACCCGTGGCTACGTTCCACGCGAGGCGTAGGAGCACCGACCGGCGTCGTGCGCCCGCGCCGGCCGACCGCACGAGAGGAGACGCCAGCTCATGACATCCGCGTTGCACCGAAGGGCGAGGGCATCGGGCGCTGTCACCGCCGCCCTGGCGACGGTGGCCGTCCTCGGCCTCACCCTGGGGATCGGTGTCCACGTCACCCCTCCCGAGCCAGTGACCGTCAGGCCGGTGGCGGCCCAGGCCGGCGCCGACCCGGGGATCTGCACCCGCGACATCACCTACCGGGGAGTGCTCACCCGCTGGACCTTCGACCCCTGCGTCCCGGACGGGGAACCGCTGCCCGCCGACGTGCACCAGGCGTTGGTGCAGGACTGGCAGGAGGCGAACGGCTGCCCGTCGGCGACCCCGACCACGACGGGGACCGCGACCACGACGGCGACCCCGGTGCGGCGGACCGTGGCCGCGGAGCCGGCCCTCGCCGGGACGACGACGTCGGCCTACCCGAGCGGTCCCACCGGCAGCCCGAGCGCGCCGACGAGCACCAGCGCGAGCCCGAGCCCGAGCAGCAGCTCGTCGCCGTGCGCCAGCTCGTCGCCGGGACCGAGCGGCAGTCCGAGCGGTTCCCCGTCGGGCAGCCCCAGCGGTTCGCCGTCGACCAGCCCGAGCGGATCGGCCAGCCCGAGCGGATCCCCGTCGACCAGCCCCAGCGGATCGGCCAGCCCGAGCGCCTCCCCGTCGACCAGCCCCAGCGGATCGGCGAGCCCCAGCGGATCCCCGTCGACCAGCCCCAGCGGATCGGCCAGCCCCAGCGGATCCCCCTCGACCAGCCCCAGCGGATCGACCAGCCCCAGCGCCTCCCCGTCGACCAGCCCCAGCGGGTCACCGACGGACGGCCCGCCGCCCACCGACCCGCCCACCGATCCGCCCACCGGCCCGGTGGACCCGCCGCCCAGCCCGACGCCCGGCCCGCCGTGTCCGGGCAACGCGGCCGACGAGAGGCTGGGCGAGGCACGCAAGGACCGCTACTGCCCGCCGAACCGCAACCCCGCCCAGCCGGTGGTGCTCGTGGCCACCGGAGACTCGGTCACCTCCGCCCACCTCCAGTTCATGAACGCTTTCCCGATGGGCGCCTGCGTGGGCAACACGAGAGCCGACTTCCGCGGCATGCCCGGCAACGACATGCTGTTCAGCTACGCCGGCAAGTACGCCGTCAATCGCAACCAACGGGTCGTCGAGTACTACAACTTCGCCCGCACCGGCTACGGCACCCAGCAGATCCTCGGCGCGGCCCCGGGACACCAGGACGCCTGCCAGAACCCCTGGGCCCGGAACTGGCCCCCCGTCGACCTGGCCACCCGGGCCATCCAGCAGGCCAAGGCCGACCGGAAGGCCGCCTACTTCGTCAGCACCGGCGGGGTGAACAACACCACCTGGACGGGGCTGCTCAAGGCCCTGGCCAGTTGCGGGCTGATGGACCACTACCGCGAACTGATGCAGCGGTACTTCACCGAGCACAAGCTGCCGTTGCAGGCGCAGATGGACTGGTTCGACCGGGCGGGCAACTTCACCGCGAAGGCCAGGGTCATCGACGGCGGCGCGTGTCACGGCAAGATCGTCGGTGACGTCACCGGGATCAGGTACATCCACCACCGGGTCGAGGTGCCCACCTGGGACGGCCCGGCCCTCTACCAGCAGATCAAGACGGACGTCGAGGAGATCGTCGACGAGGTGCTCGGCGCCGGCGCCGACAAGGTGGTGTGGATGGGCTACTACGACATCAGCCCGGCCCGGTTCGACGTCGGCCGGCTCGCCGAGCAGTACCGGGTGAACCTCGCCCAGGAGCTGCACGGCTACCTGCCGGGTCAGATCCCCTCCCAGGAACGGGACCTGATCGACGACCCGGGCTGGAAGGCGACCGTCGCGCAGTGGACCAACCAGCTCAACCTGGTGATCCGCACCGGGCTGCCGGCGGACAACCCGAGGGTGCGGTTCGCCCCGGCTCCGGCCCTCGGGGTCAACGACCTCCAGAAGACCGCCTTCGGCGGATCCCCCCACCCCAACGAGTCGGGTCACGACAAGCTGGCCGCGGCGCTGGACGCGACCTTCAACTGACCGCTGTGCCGACCCGGTCGGGGCCCGTCACCACCCGGTGGCGGGCCCCGACCGGGAGGTGACCCGACGAAAGGCGCGGGCCTGGCGCCACGGGACGCTCCCGAACCGGTGCCGCACACCTGGACGGGCCCCGGCGCCACCGGACGCGGTGACGACGCCGCGACGCTAGAGTTCGCCGACGCCCGCCGACGCCACCGGGACGGCCGGCGCGGCCAGCTTCGCCCGAGGGCGGCCGGCGTCCGGATGGCGCAGCTCGTCGAAGATTGTCAGCGCCTCCCGCCACGCCCGACGGGCGGCGTCGACGTCACCGGCGGCCCGCAGACTGTCGCCCAGGTTGTCCAACACCTCCGCCTCGTCGTACCGGTCACCGAGCTCCCGGTGCAGCGCCAACGCCCGCCGGTAGCAGTCCGCGGCCCGGTCGTGGTCGCCCAGGCCGTGCCGGACGTAGCCGAGGCTGTCCCAGGTGAGCGCCGCGCCGTGCCGGTCGCCGTTCTCCTCGTGCAGCCGCAGGGCGGCCCGGCAGCAGCGCAGCGCCGGCCCCGGCTCGTCGAGCCGGGCGTGCATCCAGCCCAGGTTGTTGAGCGCCTTCGCCTGGCCGACCCGGTAGTCGGCGGCCCGGTACAGGTCGAGGGCCAGCCGGGTCTCGTCGAGGGCCGCCCGCAGCCGGCCCTGCCGGGCGAGCACCCAGCTCACCCCGAGGTGCGTGTGCGCCCGGCCGGTGTCGTCGCCCAACTCGCGGTACAGCTCGAGGTCGCGTCGGTAGTGCCGGTGCGCCGCCTCGTGCTCACCCGACCAGGTGCAGGCGATGGCGAGTCCCCGGTGCGCCAGGGCCTGACCGGCCAGGTCGTCCCGGCGCACCGCCGCCGCCAGAGCGGTCCGCTGCGCGGCGGCCAGTTCGGGCCAGTGCCCGCTGCGGTCGAGATAGGTGGTGAGGGCCGCCGCCAGCGTCCACGCGTGCCGGTCCAGGCCGATGCCCGCCGCCTGCTCCACGCACGCCAGCAGGACGTGGTGCTCGGCGGCGAACCACGCGGTCGCCCACGCGTGCTCCGGCCGGTCGCCCACCGTCACCCCCGGTTCGGGCGGCGGCAGTGCGGCCGGCCGCGCCAGCCGGTACGGGTCGAGCAGGTGGTCGGCCGCGTGCGAGGCGTGCAGGTAGTGGTCGAACAGGCGACGCCGGGCCGCCTCCCGCTCGGCCGCCGGGTCGGTGTCGTGACACAACTCCGAGGCGTACGCGCGGAGCAGGTCGTGCATCGCGTACCGGCCGGTGGCGCGTTCGGTGAGCAGGTTCGCGCGGGTGAGCCCGGCCAGCAGCGGGCCCACCCGGGCCGGTGGCAACCCGGCGAGGCTGGCCACCGCCGCCCGACCGGCGTCCGGGCCGGGATGCAGCCCGAGCAGCCGGAACAACCGGGCCGAGTCGGCGTCCAACGCGCGGTACGACCAGGAGAAGACCGCCCGCACATCGGTCGCGGGGTCGCCGGTGGCCAGCGCGGTGAGCCGGTCCGGGTCGGTGTTGCGCAGCTCGGTGGCGAGCGCCGCCAGCGGCACGTCGGGCTGCCCGACGGCGCGGGCCGCGACGACGGCGAGGGCCAGTGGCAGGCCGGCGCAGCGGCCCACGATCTCGTCCAGCGCGGTCGGGTCGCGCCCGGCCCGGCCACGACCGAGCCGACCGGACAGCAGCTCCCGGGCCTCGGCCGGCGGGAGCAGGTCCAGCGTCACCGGATGGGCCCCGTCGCTGACCACCAGCCCGGTGAGCCGGTTGCGGCTGGTCACCACCACCAGGCTGCCCCTCGATCCCGGCAGCAGCGGTCGCACCTGCTCGTCGTCGCGGGCGTTGTCGAGCAGCACCAGGACCCGGCGGTCGGCGAGCAGGGTCCGGAACAGCGCGGCCTGCCCGGGCAGGTCGGTGGGCACCCGCTGGGGCGGCACGTGCAGCGCCTCCAGGAAGCCGCGCAGCGCCTCGCCCGGCGGCACGGCCCGCCCGTCCAGGTCGAACCCGCGCAGGTTGACGTAGAGCTGCCCGTCCGGGTAGCGGTGCGCGACCCGGTGGGCCCAGTGCACCGCGAGGGTGGTCTTGCCGACCCCGGCGGTGCCGGCGATCGCGGAGATGACCACCGCCCGCCCCGGAGCACGCTCACCGCCGTCCGCGGTCGCCCCCGCCGGTTCGGCGGGCAGCAGCGCGTCCAGTCGGCGCAGCGCCGCCGTCCGGCCGGTGAACCAGGCGGGGTCGCCCGGAAGCTGCGCCGGGGGCGGGCCGGCGGGCGGCGCGGGCGCGGGTGCCGGTGCGGGTGCCGGTGCGGGTGCCGGTGCGGGTGCCGGTGCGGGTGCCGGTGCCGGCCCGGCCGGGGTCTCTCCCCGCAGCACCCGCAGGTGCGCCCCGCTCAACTCGGGGCCGGGCTCCACACCCAACTCGTCGACCAGGTGGCGGCGGGTCTCGGCGAAGACGCGCAGCGCGGCGGCCCGCTGGCCGCAGCCGGCCAGGGCGAGCAGGTAGCCGGCCACCAGTGGCTCCCGCAGCGGATGCTCGACCACCAGGGGACGCAACGCACGCGCGGTCGCGGCGAACCGGCCGAGGCCGAGTTCCACGGCGGCGAGCCGCTCGTACGCGAGCAGCCGCTGCTCGTCCAGGCCGGCGACGGCGTCGTCGACGAAGGCCCCGGCCGCACCGGCCAACGCCGGCCCGCGCCACAGCGCCAGCCCGTCGCGCAGCAGCCGCGCCGCCTCCGCCCGCCGGCCGGCCGTCTCCTCGGCGCGGGCCCGTTCGACCGCCACGGTGAACTCGGCGAGGTCCAGTTCGGTCCCGCGCACGGTGAGCCGGTAGCCGCCGCCCTGGGTCGCCAGCAGGTCGGCCGCGCCCGCGTCCCGCAGGGCCGCCCGGATCCGGGAGACGCAGACCTGCACCTGGGTCCGGGCGCTGGCCGGCGGGTCGGCGCCCCAGAGCGCCGACACGAGCTGCCCGAGGGGCACCAGCCGGCCGGCGTTGAGAAGCAGCAGCGCCAGCACCGCACGCTGCTGCGGGCGGTCGATGGGAAGGACCCGCCCACCGGCGGTCACCTGGACGGGACCGAGGAGGGACCACCGCATGGCTTTCCCCGTCAGTCGTGGTCGGACGACCCAGTCTATGGACCGCGTGGCCGACGTGGCCGACGACAAGCGGTCGGATAGCGGACGACAAGCGGCCCCGCCCAGGCTTTCCCCAGCCGCCGGGCCACGGGTCCGGCGGGAGGCGGGCCGGCGCGACGCCGGCCGAAACGGACAGGGAGAGCGAGATGCGGGTAACCAAGGGACGGGGCGCGCTGACGGTTGCCATGTCGACGGCGGCCGTGGTGGCCGGCCTGGGCTGGGCGGCGCCGGCCTCGGCGACGCCGGCGGGGTTGGAGACGGTCACCCAGTCGGTGGCCGAGAGCAGCGCGGACAAGTCCGCGCTCGCGTCCTGCCCGGCCGGCAAGGTGGTCACCGGAGGCGGTGGCTTCCTCACCGCCGGCTCGTCGGCCGCCGGACGGGTCGGGCTGGACCGGCTGGAGCCGCTGGCGAACGGCACCGGGTTCGTCGCGACGATGCGGGAGGTGGGCCCGGTCAACTTCGTCGGCGACTGGGGACTCCAGAGCCTCGCCCAGTGCGCCACCGCGCCGGCCGGCTACCAGGTCGTGGCCACGACCGGGGCGGTCGGGACGGCGCTCGTCACGGCGAGCTGCGGGACGAAGAAGGTCATCGGGATGGGCGGGCGGATCAACAGCGGCCTGGGCGACGTGGTGCTCGACCAGGTGGTGCCGTCGTTCGACCTGACGTCGGTGACCGTCCGGGCGGTCGCGGTGCAGGGCACCTCGCCGGCCGGCTGGAGCGCCACCGCGATCGCCGTCTGCGCCACCGCGCCCGCCGGGCTGGAGCGCATCTCCCTGATCGGGACGAGCGCGAGCAACCCGTCCGACAACAGCATCGCGGCGTGCCCGGCCGGCAAGGGCCTCTACAGCGCGGGCGCGGACATCAACGCCGGCAACGGCCAGGTGCTGCTCACCGCGGTCAACATCACCGGGGGGAACACCGTGCGGACGCGGGCGGACGAGGACGCCGACGGCTTCGCCGGCTCGTGGAGCCTGCACGCGTACGGCATCTGCGGAAGCTGACCCGGCGGTCGGGGCGGCACGGTCCCCGGATCGGGCCACCCCGGCACCCGTGCCCCTGATCGACGGCGTCCCCGGGTGGGACCGGCCCACGGGCCGGTCCCACCCGAACGGGTCAGAGCCCGCCCTCGCTGAGCCGCCGACGGTAGCCGCGGGCGCCCTCGGAGCCGACGTTCTCGTTGACGTCCACGCCGCCCGGGTTGGTCTGCACGTGGTAGTACGTGGCGCCCCACAGGTTGCTGGCGACCGAGTTGTCGAAGTGGATCAGGTTGGCGTACTTGTAGCCCTTGTCGTACTGGGAGATGGCGGTGGTGCGGATCGAGTACTCGGTGCCGATCACCCGCTTGCCGGGCCAGATCGACCCGGCCCGCTGCAACGTCTCGGCGTAGGTCAGCTCGTTGACGTTGCCCTGTTCGGTGAAGCTTCCGTTGCTCGGGTTGCTGTAGAAGTGGACACCGACGAAGTCGCACTTGGCGATCGCGTCCCGGTAGTTCTGGTTGCCGTACCAGTCGTCGGGCCGCACGCCCTTGTTCGGCGACAGGGCGGTGCCGCAGATCAACGCGCCGGGGAACTCCGCCCGGATGCGGTCGATGGTGGCGCTGAGGCACCAGCCGTAACCCCAGATGTCGCTCACCCCGATGTTCGGCTCGTTACCGAGCTCGATGATGCACTTGCCGGCGCCGGACCGGATCCGCTTGTACTCGAAGAACCGCGAGTTCCGGATCTCGTTCACCGCGTTGTTCGCGTCGATCATGGTGTTCGTGTCCCCGGTGACGGTCCGCACGATCAGGTAGTCCGTGGCGCCGCACGCGGTCCAGACGTAGTCCGGGTTGGCCGCCCAGCCACCCGCCAACCCCCACCCGGTGACGACCTTGGCGAGG
This sequence comes from Micromonospora sp. NPDC051141, assembly GCF_044455765.1. Classification (NCBI taxonomy): domain Bacteria; kingdom Bacillati; phylum Actinomycetota; class Actinomycetes; order Micromonosporales; family Micromonosporaceae; genus Micromonospora; species Micromonospora sp. NPDC051141. The sequence continues at coordinate 127,330 of NZ_JBITFD010000020.1, read as the reverse complement.
TTGGCCGACTGGTTGGAGATCGCGGTCAGCCAGGTCTGGTAGCCGTCGGTCAGCACCGGGCCGTGCGCCCGGTAGAACGGCGCCGCCGAGGCCGGCTGCCCCGCCCCCAGGTACGCGCCCACGCCGACCGCCGCCGCGCCGCCGGTCAGCCGGATGAGCGACCGCCGGGAGAGCCCCCGACCCGGCCGGCTGTTCTCGTCCTCGTCCACTGGTGTCTCCTCACGCATCGATGCGGACGTGGTCCGGGCGGTCGCACCGCCGACCGGGCCACGTCCGCGGTCCCGTACCGATCCCGGTCGACGCCGGGCCCCACCACCATCCGGCCGGGCCGGTATAGCGGTGGTATACGGGCGAGCTGAGCAGGGCGTACGGGCGGACCGGCGCGACTCAGACGCCGCCCGCGTGCGGGGGCGGGGCGGCCAGCAGCCCCCGGGTCCGGTCGATCCAGAGCGCGGCTGCCATCCGCTCGAAGATCAGCAACGCCCCGCTCAGGGCGGCGCGGGCCTCGTCGGGCCGGCCCCGCGCCAGCTCCAGCCGGCCGATGCTGAACAGCGCGTAGCCCTCCCAGCGGACGTCCCCGCCGGCGCGGAAGACCGCCAGCGCGGCCGTCAACTCCCCGGCGGCCTCCTCGTGCCGCCCGAGCCCGGTCAGCGCGTCGCCGAGACCCCGTCGGGCGTACGCCTCGCCGAGCGCGTCCGCGACGTCGGCGAACGCCGCGCGGCAGTCCCGGTAGGTGGGCACGGCCCGGGCGAAGCGCTCCTGGTCGACCTGGGTCATCCCGAGACCGAGCAGCGCTGCCGCCTCGCCCAGCCGGTCCCCCAGCGCGGCGAAGTCCGCCCGGCAGCGCAGGAAGCACTCGGTGGCCTCGTCGTAGCGTTCCTGGTCCAGCCGGATGCTGCCCAGCGTGCGCCGGGCGTACGCCTCGCTGTCGCGGTCCCCGAGCGCGGCGAACGCGCTCAGGCACCGCTGGGCCGCCGCCGCCGCGTCGGACAGCCGGCCCAGGCCCCGGTACGCCACGGACAGCCCCCGCAGCGTCTCCGCCGTGCCGCGCCGGTCGTCACCGGCGACGAACAGCGGCAGCGCGGCACGGTAACGGGTGATCGCGGTCCGCGCGTCGCCGCGTCCCCAGCCGGCGTCGCCGAGCCCGCGCAGCGCCGCGGCGCGCTGGAGGTCGTCGCCGGTCCGTCCGGCCAGGTCCAGGCAGCGGCCGAAGTGGTCGGCGGCCTCGACGAAGCGGCCCCGGTCCCGGTAGAGGTCACCGAGGCGCTGGGTGAGCGCGACCTCGACGGCGACGTCCCCGGCGCGGCGGGCCGCGTCCTGCGCCAGCTCGTGGGTGGTCCGCCAGGCCTCCCACTGGGAGCGTTCCTCCAGGAACCGGGTCAACGACCGGGCCAGCCGCCAGGTGACCGACCAGGCGCCGGCCCGGTGCGCCTGGCGGACGGCGGCCACCAGATCGGCCTGCTCGGCGGTGAACCAGCACCGCGCCTGCTCGGCGTCCGGGCCGGTCAGCGCCGCGGCGGCGCGTTCCGCCGGCGTCAACCAGGCCCGCAGCGCCGAGACGACGGCTGACCGCCGCGCCGGTTCGGGCTCGGCGGCGGCCGTCTCCGCGGCGTAGACCCGGAGCAGGTCGTGCAGGCGGTACCGGTCACCGGCGGACGACTCCAGGAGCTGGGCGTCGACAAGCGACTCCAGCAGCCGTTCCGCTTCGGTCGGCGTGGTGCCGAGCAGGGCGGCGGCCAGCCACGCGGTGACGGTCGGCTGGTCCAGCAGGGCCAGCAGCCGGAACGCGCGGCGGGTGTCCGGGTCCAGGCCGTCGTAGCTGAGCTGGAAGCTGGCCCGGACGTCGAGGTCCCCGGCGCGCAGCTCGTCGAGCCGCCGGCGGCTGTCGGCCAGGCGCCCGGCGAACGCGGCAAGCGTCCAGTGCGGACGGGTGGCCAGTCGGGCGCCCGCCACCCGCACGGCCAGCGGCAGTCGACCGCAGAGTCGCACCACCTCCGCGGCGTCGGCCGGATCGACCCGGGCGCGGTCCCGACCGGCGGCGGCCAGCAGCAGCGTCACCGCCGCCTCCGCGTCCAGCACGTCCAGCGGCAGGTGTCGGGCGCCGACCAGACCGGCCAGCGGCGTGCGGCTGGTCACCAGCGCCGCGCAGCCGGCGCCGCTGGGCAGCAGCGGACGGACCTGTCCCTCCCCGGCCGCGTCGTCGAGCAGCACGAGCACCCGGCGGTCGGCCAGCGCGCTGCGGTAGAGGTGGACGCGCTCGTCGAGGTCGCCGCCCGGCGGCGGGGCCGGCCGGCCCAGGGCGCGCAGGAACTGCGCCAGCACGTCGGCCGGATCGACGGGCCGTTCCCCGTGGCCGTGCAGCCGCACGTGGAGCTGCCCGTCCGGGTAGTGCGGTCGGAGCAGGTGCGCGGCGTGCACCGCCAGGCTGCTCTTGCCCACCCCGCCGGTGCCGGACACGGCGTGGATGCGTAGCGCGCCCGCCGTACCGCTGAGGTGGTGGGTCAGCTCCGCCACCTGCGCGGCCCGCCCGGTGAAGTCGGCCAGGTCGGCGGGGAGCTGGGCCGGGCCCGGCTCGGCCGCGCGGTGCCAGGGCAGCCGGGCCCCGAGCGCCCGCAGCGTCGGACCCGGCGCGACCCCGACCTCGGCCGCGAGCAGCCGACGGAACTCCCGGTACGCGGTCGCCGCGTCGGCGTGGCGGCCGGCGGCGAGCAGCCCGCGCAGCTCGTGCTCCCGCAACGGCTCGTGCAACGGATGGTCGACGATCAGCCGCCGGGCCCGGGGCAGCACGGCGACCGGCCCGTGCAGGCGGGCCTCCACCGCCAGGGACTCGTCGAGCGTGACGAGGTGCCGGCGCTCCAGCAGGGTCGCCTCCTCCCGCAGCAGGCCCCGGTCGACCAGGTCGGCCAGCGCGCGCCCCCGCCACGTCGACAGCCCTCGTCGGTAGGCGTCGTGGGCCGCCGGCAGGTCGTCGGCCGCGGCGGCCCGCCGGGCGGCGTCCACCAGGTCGTCGAACTCGGCGGCGTCCAGCCGGTAGGCCGCCCGGTCGAGCCGGTAGCCGCCGTTGCGGTGACTGAGCGCCGGCCCGAGCAGCTTGCGGAGCTGGTGCACGTAGAGCTGGAGGTTCTTGACCGCCGACCGTGGCGGGTCGTCCGGCCAGAGCGTGTCGACGAGTTCGGTGACGGTCGCCGCCCGCCCGGCGCGCAGCACCAGCGCGGCCAGCAGCGCCCGCTGCTTGGGCGGGCCGAGCGGCACCGCGTCGCCCCGGTCGGTCTCGGCGGTGCAGGGGCCGAGGACGCGGACAAGCATGCTGATCACCCCCGTCGGAGGCGGTCACCGACCACTCACGGTGCTCCGCGACGCAGTTTAGATCGCCTGTCGACGATGCGTCCGGGTCCGCCCGGTCACCGGCGCAGTGCGGCGGCGAGCGCGGCCAGGTACGCGCCGGCCCGCGCCCCGTTGACCAGCCGGTGGTCGTAGGCCAGGCCGAGGTCGGCGGTGGTCCGCTCGCGTAGCCCGCCGTCGGCGTCGAGCACGACCTCGCGGTGCACGTCGGGCACCGACAGCGCGCAGGTGACACCGGGCGGGATGATCGGGCGGGCGTGGAGCACACCCGGGGTGTCGTTGAGCGCGACCAGGAAGTTCATGCCGATCAGGTCCTCCTCGGACAGCCGGTTGCGCAGCGCCCGCATGCGCAGCGCGACCACGGTGTCGGCGAGGTCGCCCAGGCCCAGCTCCGCGGCGTCCCGGATCACCGGCAGGAACAGCCCGGTGCCGACGTCCACGGTCAGCCCGACCGCCGGCTGCGCCGCGTCGCGCACCCGGCCGTCGCCGGTGAGTGTGGCGTACAGGTCGGGGAACCGGTCGTGCAGCGCGGCCACGGCGGCGATGACGAGCTCGGTGAGGCCGACGTCGGCGCCGGTCTCCTCGGCGGTCCGGCGGGCGTACCCGAGGGCGGCCGTCACGTCGACGCGCGCCACGGTGAACGCGGCCGGGATCTCCCGGTGCGAGGTCGCCACCACCTCGGCGACGCGGCGTTGCGCCGGGGACAACGGCCGTCCGGCCGGCGACGCCACCGGCGGCCGGGCCGCGGCGGCCGGGCCCGGGTACGGCGGCGGTTCCGGGTACGGCGGTGGTTCCGGGTACGGCGGTGGTGCCGGGTACGGCGGCTCCGGGGACGGCGGCGGCTCCGGGGACGGCGCGGTCGGGGCGGGCGCGGCCCCGACCGGCAGGACGCGGCCGATGACGCCGCCGGGGACGCAGTCCGCCCCGGCGGCCACGTCGTGCCGCAGCACACCGGCGTGCGTCGCGGCCAGCTCCTCGATCGCCTTGGCGGTCTCCACCGCCGCGATCGGCTCCCCGACGCCGACGGTGGCGCCGGCCGGCGCCAGCCACTCCAGCAGCAGGTAGCTCTCGTCGGTCGGATTGAGCGTGGGCACCCGCACCGGGACGCCCGGCTCGGCGGTCCCCACCGGACGCGACCCGGCCGGCGGCGGGTCGACGCCGGCCGCCCGCGGCGCGGCCGGCCCGCCGGCCGGAACCCGCATGATCCGCTCCAGGATGGTGTCCGCGCCGAGCAGGACCGCGCGTTCCAGGTGCGGGGCGGACGGGATGACCCGGTCGGCGGAGCTGACCAGCTCGACCGGCCGGCGCAGCAGCGGCCACGCCTCGGCGTGCAGCCGGGCGGCGACCTCGCCGCCCCAGGTGCCGCCGGCCGTGCTCTCCTCGGCGACGATCACCCCGGCCGCGCCGTCGAGCAGGCCGCGCAACCCGTCCACGTCGACCGGGTAGAGCCGGGCCGGCACCAGCACCTCGACGGCGCGGCCCCGGGCGGCGGCGTCCCGCGCGGCGGCGATGGCCCGGTCGGCGACCCCGCCGGGCGCGATGACGAGCGTCGGCGCGGTGTCGGTGGCCGGGTCGTGCACGCGGGCCCAGTTGCGGTCATCGCCCCGCATCTCGACGACGAGGCGGTCGTCGACGCGGCCGTCGACGTACCGGCGGCGGGTGTAGAGGATCTTGTCCTCGAACAGCATCGCCGGCTCGCCCCGGGACAGCGCGGCGGCGAGCACGTCGGCCGCGTCGTGCAGCGGCGACAGTTCGAAGAGCGCGAGATGCGGGATGCCGATGAAGTGCTTCTGCACGCTCTGGCTGTGCGTCGCGCCGTAGCCCCGACCGCCGCCCACCGGGCAGCGGATCACCACCCGCATCGGGGTGCGCTCGCCGTACATGCTGACGGACTTGGTGAGGAGGTTGAGGATCGGGTCGAACGCGAGACCGGCGAAGTCGCCGAACATGATCTCGACGATCACGGTGTCGCCGCAGAGCGCCAGGCCGCCCGCGACGCCGGTGATGCCGTTCTCGCTCAGCGGCGTCGAGAGCACCCGGTCCGGGTAGGCGGTGGACAGCCCCCGGGTGACCTTGAACGCGCCGCCGTACGGGTCGGCGACGTCCTCACCCAGCAGCCAGACCCGGTCGTCGGCGGCGAACAGCTCGTGCAGGGCGCGGTTGAGGTTCTCGCTCACCCGTTCGGCGCGGGTCACGCCACGCCGCCGTTCACCAACGGCCGGGACAGCACCTCGGCCGAGACGTCCGCGACCCGCCGCCGGGCCCGCGCGTCCGCCGCCGAGAACTGCTCCGGGTACGCGGCGGCGTAGCGCTCCAGCCAGTCGAGCCGGCGCAGCTCGCGCAGCTCGTCGGCGGCGCGGGAGTCGTCACCCTTGCTGTGCGGGCCGAGCCGGACCGTGTGCTGCACCAGCACGTGCGGTTGCCGGAGGGCGCGGACCCGCGCGACGTGCGGTGCGGCGGCGGCCCGCACCTCGTTGAGGTCGAGTGAGTCCGACTCGCTGACGGTGATCCCGAACCCGGCCACCCGGCCGGCGATGGTGCCGGCCAACTGCGCGGTGGTCGGGGTGGACTGGGCGATCCGGTTGTGCTCCACCACCACCAGCAGCGGCACCCGCCAGAGCTGCGCCATGTTGAGCGCCTCGTAGACCGCGCCCTCGCCCCAGGTGCCGTCGCCGACGTAGGCCGCCACGATCCGGTCCTGCCCGGTGCGGTTGAGGTGCAGCCCGACGCCGACCGCGGCGGGCAGGCTCTCCCCCTGCACCCCGGTGGACAGGAACCCGTCCCGGCGCAGGTGCTGGCTGCCGCCGTGCCCGTGGCACACCCCGCCGTCCCGGCCGAGCAGTTCCGCCAGCAGGCCGTGCGGGTCGGCGCGGTGGGCCAGGTAGTGCCCGTGCCCCCGGTGGTTGCTGAACACGTAGTCCCCGGTCAGCAACGGGGCCAGCGCGACCGGGATGTGCTCCTGGCCCAGGCAGGTGTGGGTGGTGCCGGCGAGGTGGCCGTCGGCGTACAGGCGGAGCAGCTCCTCCTCGAAGCGGCGGATGAGCAGCCCGGCGTCGAGGTCGGCGTCGCCGAGCGGGGACGGCGCGACGGCCGTCATTCCTCGACGCCCCGCCGCGCCAGCAGCGCGCGCAGGTCCGCCACCGACCGCACGGCCCGGATCTCGCGCGGGGTGATGGTGACCCGGTAGGCGTCCTCGACCGCCGCGACGATCTGGAGGTGACGCAGGCTCACCCAGGCGGCCGTGGTGGCCGGCCCGGTCTGCGCGTCGACCTCGTCGACCGGCAGCTCCAGCACGTCGGCGACGAGCCGCACCAGCCGACTGGACATGCCGTGTCCCTTCCGGAACGGGTCCTCCGGCGGCAGCGGCGGCGGCGCGCTGGCAGACCGACCGGATGATCGATGCCTATACCGCGACGATGGTACAGGCCCAGTGCATGCCCCGGCCCAGCGAGATCAACGCGACCCGGTCGCCCTCGACCAGCTCCCCGGCGGCCAGCAGGCGACTCAGCCCGAAGAGCTGGTCCGCGGCCCCGAGATGCCCGTGCTCGGCGGCCAGCTCGCGGTTGGTCCGGGCCAGCGGCACGCCGTGCGCCCCGGCCAGCGACGCCATGGCCCGCTGGTTGTCGCCGACCAGGATCAGCCGCGCCAGGTCGGCGACCGCGACACCGGCCCGGGCGCAGGCCCGCTCGGTGACCCGCACGGCCCGTTCGTCGAGTTCGCGGGCGAACTGCGCGAACTGCTCGGCGTCGTAGTCGAAGAACTCCATCACGTGCCACCCGTCGAGGGCGGCGGGCGGTTCGCCGCCGGGCCGGAAGGGCGTCGCCGCGCCGCCGCTGTCGAGCCGGTGGAACCCGGCGTAGCGACCGTCGGTCACCGCCTCGGTGGCCAGCCAGCGCAGCCGCGGGTGCCCGCGCCGGGCCACCGTGGCGACCGCGCCGTCGGAGAACACCATCGGCTGGGTGTCCATCCGGTTCCAGTACGCCTCACAGGTCCGGTTCGCGGCCACCACCAGCGCGACCGCGTACCCCGGGTGGGTGGCGAACCGGCCCGCGACGGTGTCGAGGCTGAGCACACCGGTGGTGCACGCCTGGGTGAGCAGCACCGCCTCGGCGTCCACCAGGCCGAGCCGGTGCGCCAGGTCGGCGGCGGCGTCCCAGTAGAGGTGTTCGGTGACGTCGGTGACGGCCAGCACCAGCAGGTCCACCTCGGCGGCGGCCAGCGCGGCGGCGTCGAGCGCCCGGCGGGCGGCCCGTTCGGCGAGGTCGGTCACGCCGACCCCCGGGGCGGCGCGGTGCACCTGCCGGTAGCCGTAGCCGAGGACCCGTTGCACGTCGTCGGTGTACTCCCCCACCACGTCCGCCACCGGCGCCGGATCGCCGAGCGCCTCCCCGAAGGACACCAGCCCGAAGCTCATGTTCGCCCGTCCCGCCGTGGATCCCGTCGATGCCTACCATTGCCGGGTGCCCCGAGAGCATCTCACGCCCCTGACCGGAACCCCGTGGCACGTCTGGCGGTCCGCGCTGCTGCGCTCGGCCGGCTTCCCGGTCGCCGGGATGCGCCGGTTCGCCGCGCCCGCGCTCGCCGCCGTCGCCGACGCCCACCTCGCCGGGGCCTGCGACGAGGCCACGTTCGACGCCGCGTTCGACGACGCCGCCGCCGAGCTGGGCCGGGCGGTCCACGACGTCGCCGGGGACGACGCGTTCCGCACGGCGCTCACCTGGCAGAACCCGGCGGTGCTGGTGGCCGTCGACGCGATCCGGCGGGACGGCCCGCACGCCCCGCGCAACCTGCGCCGGCGCCACCGCGAGGAGGTGGTGGCGAAGTACTGGCAGCGCTACTGCCTCAAGAACGACACGGTCGGCTTCTTCGGCCCGATCTGCTGGACCGAGCTGGGCGGCCCGGGTCCGGTCGCCACCGTACGGCCGGGTCCGGCCCTGACCCGCGACCGCCGGGTCTTCCTGGAACGGTGGGGACTGGACGCGCTCGGCGCGGCGTTCGCCCGCGCGGCCGGCGCCCGCGACTGGCTGCCGGTGCGCCTGTCGCCGGAGTTGACGCTGCGCGAGCGGGTGCTGCGGCACCCGCACCGCGCGCCGCAGGCGCTGCCGGCGGGGACGGCCGCGCTGCTGGCGCTGGCCCGGCGGCGACCACGGGTCGGGGACCTCGTCGCCGGGCTCCTCGCGGACCCGGCCAGCGGTTTCCGGCGTGCCGCCGACGTGCACGCGCAGCTCGACGCGCTCGCCGGCAGCGGCGTGCTGCGGATCGGCTTCGACCTGCCGGTCGACCTCACCGCCGAGGACGCGCTGCGCGACCAGCTCGCCGCGATCGGCGACGACGCGCTGCGCGCCCGGCTGCTCGGCGAGCTGGCCGACATCGGCGCGCTGCGCGACGCGGTGGCCGCCGCCGACGACCCCGACGCGCTGGCCACGGCGATGTCCACGCTGGAGCGCCGGTTCGTCGAGCTGACCGGCCGGCCCGCGCGGCACCAGCCCGGGGAGGTGTACGCCGGGCGCACCCTGTGCCACCTGGAGACCGTACGCGACCTCGACATCCGTTTCGGCGACGCGCTGCTGCGCCGGCTCGCCCCGCTGGAGCCGCTGCTGCTGTCGGCGCGGTGGCTGACGGCGGCGATCGGCGACGCGTACGCCGACGCGCTGGCCGCCCTGCACCGCGACCTGTCGGCCGACGCGGGAAGCCCGGACGTGCCCCTGGCCGACCTGTGGTTCCACGCCCAGGCGGTGGTGTTCGGGGCGGACCCGCCCAGCGCCGCCGTCACCGCCGACTTCCTGGCCCGCTGGGCGACCGTGCTCGGGCTGGCCGACGCCGACCCCGACGCCCGCGAGTTGCGCTTCGACGCCGCCGAGCTGACCGCGCGGGTCGCCGCCGCGTTCCCCGCCTCCGCGCCCGGCTGGGCCGCCGCCCGGATCCACAGCCCGGACGTGCACCTGTGCGCCCCGGACGAGGCGGCGCTGCGGCGCGGCGACGTCACCGTCGTGCTCGGCGAGCTGCACGTGGCCCTGGCCGCGTTCGACACGCACTTCTTCGCCCACGGCCACCCGGATCCGCAGCGGCTGCGCGACGCCATGCGCGCCGACCTGCCCGGGGGCCGGGTGCGGCTGCTGGCCCCGGTGGACTGGCCCCGGCACACCGCCCGCATCGCGGAGTGGCTGCACGGGCCGGCCGACGCGCAGCTCGGCTTCACCGGCGCCCCCGGCGCCGACCCGGCCCGTCTCGTGCCGATCACCGACCTCACGGTCCGCCCCGGTGAAGACGGCGGCCTGCGGGCGTACGCCGGGGACGGGCGGCAGTGGCCGCTGCTGGAGGTGTTCGCGCCGCTCGTCGACCACCAGGTGTTCGACACGTGGAAGCTGGCCGGGAACGCCGGGCACACGCCCCGGGTCACCGTCGACGATCTGGTGCTGGTGCGGGAGACCTGGCGCACCACGGTCGGCGCGACCGGGCTGCACACGGTGAAGGGCGAGCGGGCGCGCTACCTCGCGGTGCGGCGCTGGCGGCGCGCGCTCGGCCTGCCCGAGCAGGTCTTCGTCCGGGTCGACACCGAACTCAAGCCCACCTTCGTGGACCTGACCAGCGGCGTCTACACCCGGCTGCTGTGCACGCTGCTGCGCGGCGCGCACGAGCGGGGCGGGGACCGGGTCGGGCTGACCGTCACGGAGCTGCTGCCCGGTCCCGGCGACGCCTGGCTGACCGACGCGGCCGGCCGGGCGTACGCCTCGGAGCTGCGGCTACAGATCGTCGACCCGGCGCAGCCGCGGTAGCCACTCGGTCGCGTCCGCCGGGGCGTCCGGGGTCTCGGTGTCGAAGTGGCGCAGCCGGCGCAGCCCGTAGGCGCCCAGCGCCACCACGGCCAACGCCAGGCCGGACACCACGAACGCGAATCCGAGCCCCCGACCGGGACCGGTCCCGATCAGCGCGCCGACGCTGCCGGCCAGGGCGCCGCCCGGGGCGAACATCGGTTCGAGCACGGCGCCGCTCAGCGGCACCAGCACCGCGAAGCCCAGCGGCAACGTCGCCCAGGTCAGCGTCTGGATGATCGCCAGCACCCGGCCGTGGAACCGCTGCGGCACCTTCACCTGGATGAGCGACAGGTAGATGCCGTTGTGCAGGCCCAGACCGAGGCCCACGCCGAAGCTGCCGAGCGCGATCAGCGGCAGGTTCGGGCGTACGCCGCTGAGCACCAGGCTGATCGCGACCCCGAACGCGATGGCGATCAGCGCGGGCATCCGGCGTCGGCTCGGTCCACCCCAGACCGCGACCGCCAGCCCGCCCAGGACCGCGCCCAGCGCCTCGGCGAACGCCACGGTGCCGACCTGGCCCATGGTGCCGAACGCCAGCACCATCGGCGGCACCAGCAGCAGGCTGGCCAGGCAGAGGTTGTAGAGCGAGAAGAAGCCGAGCATGGCCCGGAAGCCCGGCTCCGCCCACGCCATCCGCGCCCCGCCGACCAGTTCGGCCAGGAACGGCTCCTTGCGGCGGCGGCCGAGCAGCCGGGGGAAGCGCACCACCGCGAGCACGCCGATGGCGACCGTGTAACTCACCATGTCGATCACCAGCACCCCGGTCAGGCCGACGGCCGCGAGCAGGCCCGCCGCCAGCAGCGGCACCGCCAGCGAGCTGAGCCCGACGGCGAGCTGGGCGATGCCGTTGGCGTGGCCCAGGTAGCGCTTCGGCACGACCTGCGGGATCGCGGCCAGGTAGGTGATGCGTTGGAACACCGACGCCGCGCCGAGCACGCAGACCAGTATGTAGACGGCGGCCAGCCCCAGCCGGTCGGTCCACAGCAGCGTGGCCAGCAGCGCCTCCGCCGTCACCGCGACCGCGCAGGCGGCGATCAGCACCCGGCGTCTGTCGAACCGGTCCGCGACGGTGCCGGCGACCGGCAGCGCCACCAGCGCCGGCAGGTAGGCGATCACCCCGGACAGGCCGAACCACAGCATCGACCCGGTGCTCAGGTAGACCCAGACCGGCACCGCCCACTGGGTCAACGCCGAGCCGGTGGCCGAGACGAGCTGGCTCGCGGTGAGCGCCAGGAACCGGCGTACGCCGGGTTGCACCCCGGCCTCGACGGCGGCCGGGTCGGCGCTGGTCGCGGCGAGTTCCCAGCCGTCACCGGCGACCGGAGCGGTCGCGGTGCCCGGCGCGGCCAGGCCCGGGTGGGTGAGCACCTCGGCGAGCGCCCGGGCCCGCTGTTTGACGAAGTAGTGCCCGGCCTGGTCGAGCACCACAAGCGCGGTGGAACCGCCGAGGAAGTCCCACTCGCGGTAGCGCTCCTCGTAGTACTCGGTGAGCACGTCGTGGGTGCCCACGACGGAGATCACCGGCGCGGGGACCCGGACCGGCTCGGCGTCCAGCCAGGCGGTGAACCGCTCCTGCGCCTCGGCCGCCTCGCGCCGCACGTGGTGGACGAACCGGTCGACCTGGGCCGGGTCCAGGTCGGCCAGCTCGGCGCCGATCGACCGCAGGAACGTCTCGTAGCGCCGGTCCGCGCCCCGCGAGTCGACCCAGTCGACCAGCCGGCCGAGCATGTTGTCCGGCCGGGCGGTGGGGAACACGCCACCGGCGTAGATCGCCTCGATCGGCCGGCCCCGCTCGTGCAGCCGCCGGGCGATGCCGGTCAGCAGCGCGCCGCCGACGCAGTGGCCGTAGAGGACCAGCGGGCCGTCCACCCGGTCCTCGATCTCGGCCACGCACCGCTCGACCAGCTCGTCGAAGGGCAGCTCGGTGTCGTCGACCCCGACGTCGTGCCCGGGGACGGCCAGCGAGTAGAGCGTGTGCCCGGCCGGCAGCTCGTCGGCGAGCGGCTGGTAGATGCTGGCCAGCCCGCCGCCGTAGGGCACGCACACGTAGGACCGCACCCGCCGCTCCGCCGGCACCGGCCGGGTCAGCTCGTAGAGCAGCGGACGGCGGCGGTCGTCGGCCGGGCCGTCGATCAGCGCGGCCAGCCCCGCCACGGTGGGGTGCTGGAACAGGTCCATCACGCCGACGTCGACCGGCCCGTACGCCGCGCGCAGCGTGGCCAGCATCCGGATCGCCAGCAGCGAGTGCCCGCCGAGGGCGAAGAAGTCGTCGTCGAGGCCGACGTCGGCGACCCCGAGCGCGTCCTGCCAGGCGGCGGCGACGGCCCGTTCGACAGGGGTGACCGGTGGGCGGTGCGCCGCGTCGCCGCCGTCGGGCACCGGGTCGGGCAGCGCGGCGGTGTCCAGTTTCCCGTTGGCGGACAACGGCAGCGCGTCAAGCGGCACGAACGCCGACGGCACCATGTAGTCCGGCAACCGCCGCCGCAGCGCCTCCCGCAGCGCCGCCGGGTCCACCGCCCCGGCGCCCGCCGCCGGTGTCACGTACGCGACCAGGCGCTGACCGGCGGGGGTGGCGCCGCGGACCGCGACGGCGGCGGCGCCGACGCCCGGCTGCTCGCGCAGCACCGCGGCGATCTCCCCCGGCTCGATCCGCAGCCCCCGCAGCTTCACCTGGTCGTCGAGGCGACCGAGGTACTCCAGCGTCCCGTCGGCCCGCCAGCGGGCCCGGTCGCCGGTGGCGTAGAGCCGCCCGCCGGCCGGGCCGAACGGGTCGGGGCGGAACGCGTCGGCGGTGAGCCCGGGCCGGCGCAGGTAGCCCCGGGCCACCTGCACCCCGCCGAGGTGGAGCTGCCCGGCCACCCCGACCGGCACCGGCCGCATGGCCCGGTCGAGCACGTGGGCGCGCACGTTGCGGATCGGCGCGCCGATCGGCACCCGGGTGACGGCGGCCAGCGCGGCGGGCGTGGCCGCCCAGGCGGTCACGTCGATCGCCGCCTCGGTGGGCCCGTAGAGGTTGTGCAGCGCCGCCGTCGGGAGCGCGGCCACGGCCCGGCGGGCAAGGTCCAGTGGCAGTTCCTCGCCGCTGCACACGATCCGCCGCAGCGAGCCGCACCGGGCCAGGTCGGCGGCGTCGGCGGTGGCCAGGAACGCGTCCAGCATCGACGGCACGAAGTGGACGGTGGTGATCCGCTCGCGGGCGATCAGCTCCCGCAGGTACGCCGGGTCGCGGTGCCCGCCCGGCGCGGCCAGCACCAGCCGCGCGCCCACCACGAGCGGCCAGAACACCTCCCACACCGACACGTCGAACCCGATCGGCGTCTTGTGCAGCACCGCGTCGTCCGGCCCCAACGCGAAGGCGTCCTGCATCCAGTCCAGCCGGTTGACCACGCCGGCGTGCGCGTTGACCACGCCCTTCGGCCGCCCGGTGGACCCGGAGGTGTAGATCACGTAGGCCGCGTTACCCGGCCCGGCCCGGCCCGGCACCGGTCCCGGCCGGTCCGGACCGCCCACCGGCACCGGCCGGTCCGGACCGGTCAACGGCAGCACCACGCCCGCGCCGGCGAGGCCGGTCGGCACCTCGTCGGCGAGCAGCACCTCCGCGCCGGCGTCGGCCAGCATGAACGCCAGCCGCTCCGGGGGATGGTCCGGGTCCAGCGGCAGGTACGCCGCGCCGGCCCGGTGGACGCCGAGCAGCCCGGCGACGAGCCGGCCGGAGCGGGGCTCGTGGACGGCGACGACCGACTCGGGCCCCACCCCGTGGGCGGTCAGCCGCCGGGCCACCCGGTCGGCGGCGGCGGACAACTCGGCGTAGGTCAGCCGGGTGTCGCCGTCGACCAGCGCCACCGCGTCCGGCGTGCGCCGGACCTGGGCGTCGAACAACTCGGCCAGGGTGCTCCGGCGCACCGGGGCGCCGGTGTCGTTCCAGCCGGTCACCACGCGGTCCCGTTCGGCGTCCGGCATGATCGGCAGCGCGCCCACCCGGGTCTGCGGCGACGCGACGGCGGCGGCGAGCAGCAGCAGGTAGCGGTCCGCGAACGCGGCCATGCCGGCCGGCTCGAACAGCGCGGTGTCGTACTCCAGCCGCAGCTCGTCGCCGGCGATCTCCAGCGACAGGTCGTCCATCGCGCCGCCGAACGCCGCGCCGCGCCCGGTCGGCAGGTGGTGGAACGTCACCTGGTAGAGCGGCGGCAGGCCGGGGTCGCGGCGCACCGCCAGGTCCTCGACCAGCTTCTGGAACGGCATGTCCTGGTGGTCCCACGCGTCGAGCACCACCCGGCGGACCCGGCGGACCAGCGTCCGGAACGGCGGATCGCCGGAGACGTCGACGCGCAGCACCAGCATGTTCATGAACATGCCGAGCAGCGGTTCCAGCTCGGCGCGGTCCCGGCCGGCCACCGGCATGCCGACCACGACGTCGTCGCTGCCCGACAGCCGGTGCAGCAGCGCCACGAACGCGGCGAGCTGCACCATGAACGGGGTGGCGGCGGTCTGCCGGGACAGCTCGGGCAACGCCTCCGCCACGCCGTCGGGCAGGGCGCGGCGCACGTCGGCGCCGTGGAACGCACGCGTCGACGGGCGCGGGCGGTCGGTGGTCAACCCGTGCACGGCGGGCAGGCCGGCCAACGTCTCCCGCCAGTACGCGCGCAGCTCGCCCCGGCGGGGGCCGTCGAGCCGGTCGCGTTCCCAGGCCGCGTAGTCGGCGTACTGGACGGGCAGATCGGGCAGGTCCGGCGCGCGGCCCGCCACCGCGGCGGCGCACAGTTCGGTCAGCTCCGCGCGCAGGTTGAGCAGCGACGTGCCGTCGAGGATCACGTGGTGGCCGGCGAAGAGCAGCCACCAGGTGTCCGCGTCGAGCCGCAGCAGCCGCGCCCGCCACAGCGGCAGGCCGTCCATCGGCAGGTCGAGGCGGGCGTACTCGGCGACGATCCCGACGCGGGCCCGCTCCCGCTCCGACGGCGGCAGCCCGGACAGGTCGGTCACCGGCAGCTCCACCGGCACGGTCGGGTGGATGTCCTGCCGGAGTTCGCCGTCCACCAGGCACAGCGTGGTGCGCAGCGCCTCGTGCCGTTCGGTGACCGTCCGCAGCGCGGCGAGCGCCTGCTCCGGGCCCGCCCCGGCCGGCAGGGTGACCGCGTCGGTCATCGTGAACAGCGGCTGCCCCGGGCTGAGCTGAGCGGTGAACCAGACCCGCTCCTGGGCGTACGAGGCGGCGGCGCGGTACACGCCGTCGACCGGGGCGAGGTCCGGCGGCGACTCGGTCACGCCGGCCGTCCCGGCCGGCGCAGGCGCGGGATCGGTGCCTCCGCCGCCGCCGGCGGCGTGGCGCGCAGCGCCTCGATCCGGGCGGCCATCGCGGCGACCGTCGGCGCGTCGAACAGCACCCGCATGGACAGCCGGGCGCCGACGGCCTGACGGATGCGCAGCACCAGGTGCGCCGCCACCAACGAGGTGCCGCCGAGTCGGAAGAAGTCGTCGTACGGACCGACCTCGGCGACGCCCAGGACGTCGCGGAAGATCCCGGCGACGGTGGCGGTCAGGTCGCCGTCGACGGCGGTCGCGGTGGCGGTGGTCGCGGCGGTGACCGAGGCGAGCCGCCGCTCGTGGCCGGCGACCGCGGCCACGGTGTACGCGCCGATCGCGACCGAACCGGCGCGGCCCCCGGCGAGGACCCGCCGCGCCGCCGCCGTCGCCGCCGCGGCGGGCAGCCCGTCGTGGTCGGGCACGCCCTCCTCCCGCCACGCGCCCCAGGCCAGCGCCACCACCCGGGCCGGCCAGCCGTGCGGGGCGCGGGCGTACGCGTCGAGGAACGCGTTGGCCGCCGTGTCGTCGACCCGGCCCAGGCCACCGGCGAGCGCGGTCACCGAGGCGCTGAGCACCACGAAGTCCAACGGCAGGTCACCGAAGACCTCGCGCAGCACCAGCGCGCCGGTGAGCTTCGGCCGTAGCTCCGCGGTGGCCTCCGCCAGCCGGGATCCGGCGGCCGGGCCGGTGTCCGGCCGCCGCGCGGCGTGGACGATGCCGTCGAGACCGCCGAGGTCGCGCAGCACCTCGGCGCGGACCGCCCGCATCGCGTCCGGGTCGGCCACGTCGGCGGTGAGGTGCCGCACCCGGGCGCCCGCCCGCTCCAGCGCCGCGATCCGGTCGGCCGGCGGTGCCGTGGCGCGGCTCACCAGCACCAGCCGCACGCCGGGCCGGGCCAGCTCGGCGGCGAACGCGCCGCCGACCTGGCCGGAGCCGCCCGTGATCAGATACCGTCCGCCGTCGCGGACGACCGACCCGGAACCGGCCCGACCGCCGGCCGGCACCGCCGCGAACTCGCGCAGCCAGCGACGCCCACCGAGCCGCAGCGCGACCACCTCGGCCCGGTCGACGCCGAGCAGCTCGTCGGCCAGCGGGTCGACGGCGGGTTCGCCGGGGTCGGCGTCGACCCAGTGGGCGCGCAGCCGGGGACGTTCCAGCGGCGCCGAACGCACCACCCCGGCGACCGTCGCGTGTTCCGGGCGCAGCAGGTCGGCACCGGTCACGTCGGCCACCCCGGCGGTCACCACGTCCAGCTCCACGTCGGTGTCCGGCAGCGCCTCCAGCAGCGTCAGCAGGGCGAGGTAGCCGTGGTCCTGGGCCGCCGACACGGCCGCCACGTCGGAGTCGGCCGGGTCCCCGTCGAGCGGCCAGGCGTGCACGACCCGGCCGGCGCGCTCGTCGTCGGCGCACTCGTCGAGCAGCCGGCGGTGGTCGGCGACGCTTGTCGGCCGCACCTGGTAGCCGTCCGGGCGGACCGCGAAGGCCGGCCCGGGGCGGACCACCGTGACGTCGACGCCGCGTTCCCGCAGCCGCTCCGCCAGCGCCGTGCCCCGCCGGCCCGAGGCGAACAGCAGCAGCGCGGCCGGCGGCTCGGCGAGCGCCGCGGCGGGCAGCTCGCGCCAGAGGGGAACCTCGACGACGCCGTCGTCGTGGCGGCGGTCGGCGGCCGGCGCGGCGGGCGCCACGGCCGCCGGCGCCGGGTCGATCCAGTGCCGGGTCCGCTGGTACGGGTAGCCGGGCAGGGACACCCGACGCGGCCGGCCGGGCGTGGGCAGGTGGACCGGCACGCCGGCGGTCCACAACCGGCCGGCCGCCTCAAGGGCGGTCTGCCGGTCGGTCAGCCGCTCCCCCGGCGCGGGCAGCGTGCGCAGCGGCGCGCGGGCCCCCGCCGGCAGGCTGAGCCGGGCCAGCCCGGCGAGCTGGCGGCCGGGGCCGCACTCCAGCAGCAGCCACCCGTCGGGCGGGCCGGTCGCCGCGAGGGCCGCCACCGTGGCCCCGAAGCGCACCGGCCGGCACAGTTGCTCCGCCCAGTACGCCGGGTCGGTGAGCTGCGCGGCGGTGAACGGCGCGGCGGTCGCCGCCGACCACACCGGACTCTCCGGCGCCCGGCGCGGCACCGCCGCCACCAGCGCCGCGAACTCGTCGCGCACCGGTTCCAGCAGCGGCACGTGCATCGCGTACGGCGTGCGCAGCGGCGTGCAGCCGATGCCGCGCTCGCGCAGCGTGTCGGCGAACGCGGTCACCGGCTCCGGCGCGCCGGCCAGCACGCAGGTCTGCGGCCCGTTGCTGATCGCCACCGCGACGCCGGCCGGCAGCAGCGGCGTGATCTCGTCGGCGCCGCGCTGCACGGCGAGCATCCGGCCCTCCGGCGCGGCCCGGACCAGCCGGCCCCGGGCGGCGGCGAGGCGCACCGCGTCGGGCAGGTCGAAGACCCCGGCGACGGTGGCCGCCACCAGTTCGCCGATGGAGTGGCCGAGCATCGCGGCGGGCGTGACGCCCCAGTGCCGCCACAGCGTCGCCAGCGCGTACCCGACCGTGAACAGCGCGGGTTGCCGCACCTCCGGCTCGGCCAGTCGCTCGTCGGCGTCGGGGCCCGCCCCGACGAGCAGTTCGTGCGGGTCCCGGCCGAGGACCCGGGCGCACTCCTCGACGGCGGCGGCGAAGACCGGCTCGGTCGCGGCCAGGTGCGCGCCCATGCCCGGGTGCGCCGAGTCCTGGCCGGAGAAGAGCAGACCCACCCGGGGCGGGTGCGCCGCGTCCCCGTCGCCCCGGCGTCGCCTGTCGGCCAGGGCAGCCGCCGTCCGGGCCCGGTCCACCGCGACCACCGCGGCCCGGTGCCGGTACGCCGGCCGACCCTCCCGCAGCGTGTACGCCACGTCCCGCAGCTCCAGCTCCGGCCGGTCGGTGAGGTGGGCGGCCAGCCCGGCGCACGCCGCCGCCAGCGCGGCCGGGGTCGCGGCGGACACCTGGAGCAGCTCCCCGCCGCCGTCGTCCGGTTCGGTGGGGGCGATCGGTGGGGCCTCCTGGAGCACCAGGTGCGCGTTGGTGCCGCCGAGGCCGAGCGAGCTGACGCCGGCCCGCAACGGGCGCTGCTCCGCCGGCTCCCACTTGGTCAGCGTCGACACCACGTAGAACGGGCTCGCCGCGAAGTCGATCTCCGGGTGGGGCCGGTCGTGGTTGATGCTGGGCGGGATCAGCCGGTGCCGCATCGACAGCACGGTCTTGATCAGGCCGACCACGCCGCCGGCCGCGCTGAGATGACCGATGTTGGCCTTCGTCGAGCCGACCCCGCACCAGCCCCGCTCGGCGGCGCGCCGCCCGTACGCCGCGGTCAGCGCCGCGATCTCGATCGAGTCGCCCAGGACCGTGCCGGTGCCGTGCGCCTCCACGTAGCTGACCGAGCGCGGGTCCACCCCGGCCACCGCGAGGGCCTGCACGGCGACCTCCACCTGGCCGGTGACGCTGGGCGCGGTGAAGCCGGCCTTGGTCGCGCCGTCGTTGTTGACCGCGTTGCCGATGATCAGCGCCCGGATGTCGTCCCCGTCGGCCCGCGCGTCGGACAGCCGCTTGAGCACGACCACCCCGACACCGCTGCCGTAGACGGTGCCGTCGGCGCGGGCGTCGAACGGGCGGCAGTGCCCGTCGGCGGAGGTGTAGCCCTCGTCCGCGACGTACCCGACGGCGTGCGGCAGCTCCACGCAGACGCCGCCCGCGAGCGCCGTGTCGCACTCGCCGTTGCGCAGCGCCTCGCTGGCCAGGTGCACCGCGACCAGCGACGACGAGCAGGCGGTCTGCACGGTCATCGCCGGGCCGCGCAGACCGAGCCGGAACGACACGGTGCTGGCCAGGTAGTCCGGCTTGTTGCCCAACGACACCCGCAGCTCACCGGCGTCGGCCAGCGCGCGCGGGTTCCGCCGGACGTTGAGCCACTGGTAGAGATCGGCGTTGCCGCCCGCGTACACGCCGATCTCGCCGTCGTAGCGGGCCGGGTCGCAGCCGGCATCGGTCAGCGCGGCGTGCGCGTGCTCCAGGAACAGCCGCTGCTGCGGGTCGGCCAGCTCCGCGTCGCGCGGGCTCATCCCGAACAGGCCGGCGTCGAACTGGTCGACCTGGTCGAGCACGGCGGCCACCGGCACGTACGCCGGATCGTCGAGTTCGTCGGCGGCGACGCCCCGGGCCAGCAGTTCCGCGCGGCTGAACCGGGTGAACGACTCGGCGCCGTCGACCAGGTTGCGCCAGAACCGCTCCGCCGAGTCCGCGCCCGGCACGCGCAGGCTGAGCCCGACGATCGCGATCGGCTCCACTGTCTCGTTCGTCACGGCATGACCTCCGGCTCGGCGGCATCGCGGATGTGCAGGCGCAGCTCGCTGACGTAGTGGCGGCCCCGGCCGTCGGGCAACCACGCCTGCGCCGGCGTGGGCAGCAACTCGGTCACCGTCACCGGCACGTCCACGCCGCCCGCCCGTCGGGCCGCCCGCAGCATCAGGCAGAGCCGGTTGGCGTAGAGCGGGCTGGTCAGGTCGACGTACTCGGGTTTCAGCTCGGTGGCCACCCGGACGAAGACCCGCTCCGGCAGGCCCAGCGCGGCCCGCCACCGGCGTACCGCGAGGTAGCGGCGCGCCGGGTCGACGGCGTCGGTCAGGCCGGTCGCCCCGACGGTGGCGCGCCACGTCTCCCGGGCCAGCACCAGCCGGTCCACGGTGACCCGGGGGCTGTGCGGGCGGTCGCTGATGAGTTTGAACGCGTCGCCGGCGTGCACCGCGATCAGGTCGGAGAACACCTCGACCAGCGGCCAGCGGGTGCCGTCCGGGCCGGTCGCCACCAGCACGCCGGCCACCTCGGAGACCACCGCGGCGTTCGCCGGCACCAGCCGGTCCCGGCCCGCGCCGGGGGCGTCGGCGAACGCGAGCCGGTGGTCGTCCGGGCCGAACAGGGACGCCGACAGCCGGCCGCCGACCCGGGGGAAGTCGACCGGGTAGACCGGACGCAGCCGCGCCGGGCCCAGGTCCGCCGCGTACGCCCGGCGCAGCCGCGCCAGATCGGGATGGCAGTGGGTGAACAGCTCGGCGTTGAACGTCGGGTACGCGGCGTGCAGCTCGCCGAGCACCGCGACGAACTCGGCGTCGGGTGACGCCGCGACGAGCTGGAGGTCCGGGCTGTGGATCCGGCCCGCGCTCCAGCCGGGTCGGGCGGCCGGGAACTCCGCGGCGACCCGGGGCGCCAGCTCGGCCGCGTCGACCGTCAGCCGCGCGGTGCCGGCGGGCAGCTCGGCGAGCCGGAGCACCCGTTCCCAGCGGGCGGCGAACTCGCGGGCGACCCGGTCGGCGGGCCGGTCACCGGGACCGAACAACGGCCCCTGGGCGACGAACCACAGGTCCCCGAGCCGGACCGGCCCGTCCCCGCTCAGGTCGTCGTGGAGGTCACGCAGCGCGTCGCCGTACGCCGTGGCCAGCTCGGCGGTGAGCCAGCGCGCGGCCCGCAACGGCAGGTCCAGCGCCGGGGCGAGGGCGTCGAGCAGATCCTGGCCGACGGTGAACTCGACGTCGCGGACGGTCTCCTCGTGGCACAGCGCCCGCCCGGCGTAGTTCTGCCCGGCCCGGCGGCGCGGCGGCCGGCCGGTCAGTCCGGTGAACTCGGTGTCCAGGGCGGCCAGCGCGGCGGCCAGCGCGGCGGGGTCACCGGCGGCGTCGGCGACGCGGTCGCGGGCGGCGGCGAGCCGGTCCAGTCCGGCGCGGGCCGGCTCCCGGGCCGCCGGGTCGCCGACGGCGTCGATGCGCTCGCGCAGGCCCGCCTCCGCGGCGAACCCCGGCGGCAGGTCGAAGTCCCAGCGCAGCAGCCCCCGCTCGGCCAGGTGGGTGAGGAGCAGGAACCCCTCCTCGGGCCGGCGCACGCCGGCCTGTTCGTCGCGAACCAGGTCGTCGACGATCTCCCGGGCGGGGCGGCGCCCGTCGCAGCGGGCCAGCGCGATCGACTCGGTCAGCGACACCGGGACGGGACGCTGGGCGGGCCGGTGCACGACCCGCCCGTCCAGGTGGGCGTGCGGCGCCAGCCTGGGGGCCAGCCACGACCGCAGCAGCGGGTCCGCCACCAGCCGGTCGGCGTACGCGGACAGCGCCCAGTGTTCCAGGTGGACGACGCGCCGGCGGAGCAGGCCGGGGCCGGGCCGGGCGGTGACGGCAGCCGGTCCCGGCGCCACGACGCCCCAGCACACCGGGCCGAAGAAGCCGATGGTCTCGCACTTGGCGACGTAGCGCTGCCAGTAGCCGGCGACGACGTTCTCCCGGCCCCGGCGGCGGACGTTGCGTGGCCCGTCCGGGCCGTCGCGGACCAGCCCGTCCAGCGCCACCAGCACGTCCGGGTTCTGCCAGGTGACGGCCTCGCGGAACAGCGGGTCGGCGGCGATCCCGCACACCGCCGCCGACGCCGCCCGGGTGGCGTCGGCGTACGCGGCCGGGAACGCGGCGTCGTCCACCTGGCCGGCGAGGTGCCGGTCGGCGGTGGCGGCGCACTCCGGGGCGGCGAAGCGGTCCAGGCCGTCGGCCGGGAACCCGGCGCCGCGCAGCAGCGCGTCCCGCCAGACCGACCAGCCGGTGTCACCGAGGGGCACCAGGTGCGTCATGCCGGATCACCCGCCCCGGCCGGCCCGTCGGCGGTCCGGCGCAGCACCCGCTGGCGGCGCACCGCGCCCCGGCGGGCGGCCCGTTCCACCGCCGCGTCCTCGGCGCTGTCGCCGGGCGACCCGGCTGCGGCGTGGCCGTTGTCCAGGTGCGCGGCGAGCGCGCGGACGGTCGGGTGGTGGAACAGGTCCACCACCCGCAGGTCGGTGCCGAGCAGCCGGTTGAGCTGCCGCTGCACCACGGCGACGGCCAGCGAGCCGCCGCCGACGTCGAAGAAGCTGTCCGTGGCGGCCACCTCGGGCACGCCGAGCACGTCGCACCAGACCGACGCGATCCGCCGTTCGGTGACGGTGGCCGGGCGGGCGGCGGTCGCCCCCGGCCGGCTCGTGGCGCGGGTGACCGGCGCGGCCCGGGGCACCTCGTCCGGGCTCCCGGCGGGAATGGCCGTCCAGGCGGGCAGCTCGGCGACCGGCCGCCCGGGATCGGCGGCCCCGGCGCGCAGCATCCGCTCCACGTCGCCCAGCACGGCCGCCATCAGGTCGCCGCCGTAGACGTCGGGGTTGAACACGATCTCCACCCGGAGCTGCCCGTCCCGGGTCACGCCGTACAGGGTGAGGTCGAACGGGGACCCGGGCGCGGCCACCGGCACCGGCTCGCTGCTCAGCCCGGCCAGCTCCAGTTTCGGCTCGTCGAACGTGTACATGTTGAACAGCACCTGCACCAGCGGGCTGCGGTCCAGCAGGCCGCCCAGGCCGAACCCGCCGACGACGCGTTCCACCGGCGCCTCCGGGTGGGCGAGCGCGGCGAGCAACTCGGCCCAGGCGGCGCGGACGTGCGCGGCGAAGCCGGCCTCCGGGGGCGGGCGCAGCCGCAGCGGCGCGATCTCGATGAAGAACCCCACCATCGGCGCGAAGTCGGCCGCGCGCCGGTCCACGGTCGGGGTGCCGACGAGCAGGTCGGGCAGGCCGGTGCGGCGGGCCAGGACCAGCGCGAACGCGGCCAGCACGGCGGCGGCCGGGGTCGCGCCGAGCCCGGCGGCGAGGTCGGTCAGGGCGGTGGTGGCGGCCCGGTCCAGCCGGGTGCCGACCGTCGCGCTGGCGTAGGTCTGCTCGGCCGGCCGCTGCCGTCCCCCGGGCAGCTCCACCACCACGGGCGCGCCGTTCAGGTGCGCCAGCCACCAGTCCAGGTCGGACGCGGCGCGACGCCGGGAGCGCTCCTCCCGCCACGCGACGTAGTCGCCGTAGGTGGCGGCCAGCGGCGGCAGCGGCGGCCCCTGCCCGAGCGCGGCGCGGTAGGCGGTGGCCAGGTCGGCGTGGAACAGCGACTGGGACCAGCCGTCGAACACGGCGTGGTGGGCGTAGACGGCCAGCACGTGCTCGTCGACACCGGTCCGGATCAGCTCGGCCCGCCACAGCGTGTCGGTGGCCAGTGCGAACGGCCTCGCCGCGCCGGCCGCGAGGTAGGTGGCGAGGTCCGTGCCCGGCGGGAGGTCGCGGACCGGCAGCGGCACCGGCGCGGGCGGGTCGACCACGGCGTACGGGACGCCGTCGGTGTCGGGGATGCGCCACCGCAGGATCTGCTGGCGGTCCGCGACGGCGGTCAGCGCGGTGGCGAGGGCCGCGACGTCGAGTCCGCCGGTGAGCCGTTCGGCGAAGGCGACGTTGTAGGCGGACGCGGCGGCCGGGAAGTAGCGGTCGAGGAACCACAGCCGGCGCTGGGCCGGGGACAGCGCCGGCGGGCGACCCCGGACGGCGGCGGCCGGGCCGGTCCCGGCGGCGGCGTCGACGCGGGCGGCGATGCCGCGCAGCGTCCGCCCGAGCAGCACGTCCTCGACCGCGACGTCCCGGCCCAGCCGCTCCCGCAGGTCGGCGACGAGCCGCATCGCGGCGATCGAGTGTCCGCCGTGGTGGAAGAAGTCGGCGTCGCGGTCGACGGCCGGCGCGTCCAGCAACGCCGACCAGGCCCGCGCGACGAGGCGTTCGGTGTCGGTCGCCGGCGCCTCACCGGTCGGCGCCGGCTCCGGCGCGGCGGCGGTGAGCGCGGCCAGCCGGTCGACGTCGATCTTGCCGTTGATGGTGACCGGCAGCGCGGGCATGGTGTGCATCCGCGCCGGCACGGCCGCCGCCGGCAGCAGCCGCGCGCAGTGGGCGCGCAGCTCGGCCACGTCCAGGCGGGTCGCCACGTACGCGACGAGTTCCGGCCCGCCGGGGCCGCCGCCCGCCTGGACGCTGGCCAGGTCGACGTCGGGGTGGCGGCGCAGCACCGCCTCCACCTCGCCCAACTCGATGCGCTGCCCACGGATCTTGACCTGCCGGTCGGCCCGGCCGAGGAACTCCAGGTTCCCGTCCGGCAGCCGGCGGGCCAGGTCGCCGGTGCGGTAGAGGCGCTGCCCGGGCCGGTCGGTGAACGGGTCCGGGACGAACCGCTCGGCGGTGCGCGCGGCGTCGAACAGGTAGCCCCGGCCGAGGCCGGGCCCGCCGGCCAGCACCTCACCGATCTCGCCGGGGCCGACCTCGCGGAACCGGTCGTCGACGAGGTGGATGCGGTGGTTGGCGGCCGGCCGGCCGATCGGGATGGGCCGGGTCCACACGCCGCTGCCCTCGAACCAGGTCACCAGCACGGTCGCCTCGGTCGGGCCGTAGACGCTGACGAACCGCCGGCCGCCCTCGGTCCACCGGCCGACCTGCTCCGGGCCGGTCGCCTCCCCGCCGGTCATCACCAGCCGTACGCCGGGCAGCCGGGCCGGGTCCAGCAGCGGCAGGACCGGCGGTGGCAGCACCACCACGTCGACGTCCTGCTCGGCGCAGACGCGGTACAGCCGGGTCGGGTCGGCCCGCTCGGCGTCACCGGCCAGCACGACGGTGCCACCGGCGGCGAGCGGGGCGAGCAGGTCGGCCACCGACGCGTCGAACCCGATCGAGGCGAAGGCCAGGCAACGGGTCGAGGGACCGAAGCCGGAGAACTCCGCGATGCCGGTGACCGCCTCGGTCAGCGCCCGGTGCTCGATCACCGCGCCCTTGGGCCGCCCGGTCGACCCCGACGTGAACATCACGTACGCGGTGGTGGCCGGCGTGGCCGGCGTCGGCCGCCAGCGGGCCGTCGACGCGGGCACGTCCCGCACGGCGTGGTCGGCGAAGACGCCGGGCGCGACGGCCGGCGCGCCCACCACGACGCGCAGGCGGGCCTCGGCGGCCAGCTCGCGCAGTCGCGGCGCCGGCAGCGCCGGGTCGAGCGGAACGTAGCCGGCGCCGGCCGCCTGCACGCCCAGCAGCGCCACCACCAGGTCCGGGCGGCGGTCCACGCAGACGCCCACCAGGTCGTCCGGGGCGATGCCGTCCGCGCGCAGCGACGCGGCGAGGGCGGCGGCGCGGCCGACCAGGTCGGCGTAGCTCAGCGTCCGGCCGCCCTGCGTCACGGCCGGCGCGTCGGGTCGCCGGGCGGCGTGCCCGGCGACCAGGTCGGGCAGGCACGTGTCGGGATACGGCAGGTGAGGGCCGGTCATCGCGCCGCCTCGACCCAGTGCCGGGTCCGCTGGAACGGATAGCCGGGCAGCGGCACCCGCCGTCCCCGCGCCACCGGCGGGTCGCCCCCGTCGCGCCAGGACCGGGTCGCGGCGTCCTCGGCCACCGGCCGCCCCCGGGCGAACGCGGTGAGCTGCGCGACCGCCTCCGGCACGTCGGCGCAGCCGACCGCGCCCCGGTGGGGCAGCCGCCGCCGGCCCACCGCCAGCGTGTACGCCACGTCCGCGACCGCGAGGTCGCCCTCGGCCAGCCGCGCGGCCAACCGGCCGGCCATCTCCCGCAGCGCGACCGGGTCGGCCGCCGACAGGCCGAGCACCACCCGGTCGCCGTCGGCGCCGGCCGGCTCGTCCCGGTCGCCCGCGGCGGGGGCCTGCTCCACCAGCACGTGCGCGTTGGTGCCGCCGAGGCCGAACGAGCTGACCCCGGCCCGCCGCGGCCCGTCCCACGACCGGGTCCGCGCGGTCACCTCGACGCCCGCCGCGGCCAGGTCGACGTCGCGGTGCGCGCCGGTGAAGTGCGCCGTGCCCGGCACCTGCCCGGTCCGGATCGCGTACGCGGCCTTGATCAGCGAGAGCACGCCGGCGGCGGCGTCCAGGTTGCCGACGTTGCCCTTCACCGAGCCGAGCAGCAGCGGGGCCCGACTGCCCCGCCGGGCCCGGACCAGCGCCTCGACCTCGATCGCGTCACCGACCGGGGTGCCGGTGCCGTGGCCCTCCAGGTAGCCCACGTCGGCCGGGTCCCAGCCCACCGACGCCAACGCCTCCGCCAGCACCGCCGCCTGCCCGGCCACGCCCGGCACGGTGAAGCCGGGCCGGTCCGCGCCGTCGTTGTTCACCGCCCACCCGGCCAGGACGGCGTGGACGTGGTCGCCGTCGGCACGCGCGTCGGCGAGCCGTTTGAGCACCACCGCGCCCGCGCCGTTGCCGAACACCTGCCCGGTGGCCGCCGCGTCGTAGGGGCGGCACACCCCGTCGGTGGCCAGCAGGCCGCCCGGGCGCAGGCGGTAGCCGGCCTGCCGGGTCGACACCACCGCCGCGCCACCGGCGACCACCACGTCGCAGCGGTAGTCCAGCAGGCTCTGCGCGGCCTGGCAGACCGCGACAAGCGAGGTCGAGCAGGCGGTCCGGACCGCCACCGCCGGCCCGGTCAGGCCCAGCGCGAACGCGGCACGGGTCGGCAGGTAGTCGCCGTCCGCGCCGGTCAGCGCGTCGTCCCAGTCCTCGGCGAGATCCCCGGCGGCGGGCCGCAGGGCCGGGCTGCCCAGCAGGTGGTGCCGCAGGTAGCGGTTGGGGCCGCAGCCGGCGAAGACGCCGATCTGGGCCGGGTCGCGGTCGGGGTCGATGCCGGCGTCCTCCAGCGCGTGCCAGGCCACCTCCAGGAACAGCCGGTGCTGCGGGTCGAGCAGCGCCGCCGCCCCGGCCGGGTAGCCGAACAGGTCCGCGTCGAACCCCGCCAGGTCGTCGAGCCGCCCGAACACCGGCATCCAGTCGGGGTCGGTGGGCGCGCCGTCGGCGGCGGTCAGCCGGCGTACCGACGTCGTGCCGGCCAGCAGGTTGCGCCACAGGGTGACCGCGTCGTCCGCGCCGGGCACCCGGCAGGCCAGCCCCACCACCGCGATCCGGTCGTCCTCACTCACGGTGCCTGCCTTTCGTTCGCGACTGCGGGACTCCGCTGCGCTGCGTTCCTCGCGCTCACGGTTCCCCCTCCCCCGGGCCGCCGCCCCGCGCGGCCCGGCGCCGCGCCATCCGGCGGCCGACCGCCGCCAGGCGACCGTCCTCCGGCACGCCGACCGCGCTGCCCGCCGCCAGGTGCGCGGCCAGCGACGCCACCGTCGGGAACTCCACCAGCCGGGCCAGCGGCACCCGCCGCCCGAGCTGTTCCTCCAGGTGCTGCTGCACCAGGGCGAGCTGGAGCGAGTGGCCGCCCGCGGCGAAGAAGTTCACCCGCCGGTCCACGGTGGGCAGTCCCAGCACCGCGCGCCAGCCCGCCGCGATGGTCTCCTCGACCGGCCCCGACGGCGGCCCACCGCTCGGGCCGTCGACCTCCGTGTCCGGGTCGGGCAGGGCGGCCGGGTCGAGCTTGCCGGTCGGGCCGGTCGGCAGGTCCGGCACCGGCACCACGGCCCGGGGCACCATGAAGTCCGGCAGCACCGCCGCCAGCCGCTCCCGCAGCTCCGTCGGCCGCGGGTGCGCCCCGCCGGCCGGCACGACGTACCCGATGATCTCCTGCTCGCCGGCGCCGGCCGCGCCACGCCGCGCCACCACGGCCGCCCGGCCCACCCCGGGCAGCCCGGCCAGGTGGGCCTCGACCTCGCCCAGCTCCACCCGGTAGCCGCGGATCTTCACCATCCGGTCGCTGCGGCTGAGGAAGACAAGCGTCCCGTCGGGCAGCCGCCGGGCGACGTCCCCGGTCCGGTACGCCCGCACCCCGTCGAGCGTGGTGAACCGGGCCGCCGTCAGCTCCGGCAGCCCCAGGTAACCGAGCGCGACGTGCGGGGTGCGCACGACGACCTCGCCGGTCCGGCAGGTGGGGCGCCCGGCCGGGTCGGTCAGCACCACCTCGACGCCCGGCAGCGGGTGCCCGATCGGCACCACGGCCCGCTCCGGTCGGGCGTCGGGCGGCAGGTGGTGCTGCGTGGCGAAGCTGATCTCGGTGGTGCCGTACCCGTTGACGAACACCACGCCCGGCGCGAACGACCGCCGGGCCAGCGTCACGTCGTGCCGGGTGACCTCCTCGCCGCCGAGCAGCACCGCCCGGACCGACGGCAGCCGCCCGCCGTCGCCCAGGCTCGCCACCAGGTAGCGGTAGACGGTGGGGGTGGAGTGGTAGACCGTGACGCCCCGGTCGGCGAGCGCGCCGGCCAGGTGACCGAGGCCGTGCGCCCGCACGTCGACGGGGACCGCGGCGGCGCCGGACAGCAGCGCGGCGAACGTGTCGGTGACCGCCATGTCGTAGCCGAACGAGGTGAGCACGCTGGTGCGGTCGTCCGGCCGGACGGCGAAGTTGCGCACGTGGTTGCGGATGCCGAACAGCACGTTGCGGTGGCTCTGCACCACCCCCTTCGGCCGCCCGGTCGACCCGGAGGTGTAGAGCACGTACGCCGGGTCGTCCGGTCGCGCCGGGCCGGGCGGCACCGGCGGGCCGGACCCGGGAACGCCCGGTCGCAGCGGCACCACGGCCAGCGCCGGCAGCCCGGCGTCGGCGGCCAGCGTGGCGGCGAGCCGCGCGTGTGCGGCGTCGGTGACGACGGCCCGCACCCCGGCGTCGCGCATCATGCCGGCCAGCCGGACGGTCGGGAACACGGGGTCCAGCGGCACGTACGCCGACCCGGACGCCAGCGCCGCGAGGATCCCGGTGATCGTGGCGACGCCGTGGCGGCACAGCACCGCCACCGGCGCGGGCGGCGTCGCGGGGTCGCCCGGCCCGGTCAGCGCCGCCGCGGTCGCGGTCACCGCCGCGCCGAGGTCGCGGTAGGTCACCGTCGCGTCGTCGGCGAGCACCGCCACCCGGTCCGGGTGCGCGGCGACCACCGCGGCGAACGCGGCGGGGATCGTCTCCCCGCGTACGGCGTCGGCCTCGGTGCCGTCGCCCCCGTGCAGCCGGCCCAGGTCGGGCGCCGGACGCCGCTCGTAGCGGGCCGCGCGCAGCACGTCGGCCGACGACGCGTCCGGGTCGAGCGCGGACAGCAACTCCACCAGGTCGGCGTGCAGGTCGTCGGCGTAGTCGTCGGGCAGCCCGGTCAGCGTGCCGGCGCGCAGGTCGGGGTCGATCCGGACGACCGCGTCGGGGGTGACGCCGGGTGGCGCCGGGCGCACCGCGCGCCACAGTTGGCGGATCGGGGCGTCGACGGTCAGGTCCAGCGTCACCGGCTCGTCGCCGTGGCCCAGCGTGACCACCTGGGCGCCGGTGTACCGGCGGACCAGCAGCGCGGTCGCGGCGAGGATCACGGTGGCCGGCTCGACCCCGGCGGTCCGGGCCCGCGCGACGAGCCGCGCGGCCGGTCCGGCGGGCAGGCCGAGCGGGTGGGCGGCCGGCGTCGGGCTCACCGCCGGCCCACGACGGCCGCCGCCACGTCGGCGACGGTGGACACCTCGGCGTCCGCGTCGGCGACCGGGAAGTCGTCGGCGTAGCTGCCGGTGCCGTGCACCACGATGTCGTGTCCGGCCGGCACCAGGCCCCGGTCGACGGCGTTGCCGACGCCGGTCAACGCCATCACGATGGACCACTCCCGCAGCCGTCCCGGCTCGGCCGGCAGCACGAGCCCGGCGTCGGCCAGCTGTGCCCGGGCCGCCGGGTAGCGCTCGACGCACTCGCGCCGCGACACCACGATGCCGTCGCCGCCGTGCCGGTCGATCAGCGCGTTCATCGCCGGGGAGGTCACCGGGCGGTGGGTGTAGA
The DNA here is from genome assembly GCF_044455765.1 of Micromonospora sp. NPDC051141. Classification (NCBI taxonomy): domain Bacteria; kingdom Bacillati; phylum Actinomycetota; class Actinomycetes; order Micromonosporales; family Micromonosporaceae; genus Micromonospora; species Micromonospora sp. NPDC051141. Next base: position 97,336 of record NZ_JBITFD010000020.1, on the reverse strand, counting down.
AGGTCGGGTCGAGCACCTCGGCCGGATCGTCGGTGACGGCCGGGAAGCGCGGGTCCTTGTCCTGCGTCCAGGCGTCCAGGCTCTCGTCGTGGGTCCAGGTCGGGACGTTGTCCCGCGCGAACGAGCCGTGGCGCAGGCTGAGCACCATGTCGGGCGTGCCGAGGTGCTGCACGAGCAGGAAACCGGGCCGGTCGTCCGGGTCGGCCCGGCCGGCCGTCTCCAGCACGTCGCGGCCCAGGTTGTAGCCGAGCAGGCCGAACGCGCTGGAGACGGCGTGGGCGTGCCAGCGGGCGGGGGCCCCGCCGGTCGGGGCGACGTCGGCCTCGAACGCGGCCCGGGCCGCGTCGGCCACCAGGTAGTTCTTCAGGTCGAGCGTGTACCAGAGCGTGACGCCGTGCTCGTCGTGCAGCCGGGCGGCGTACGCGTCGACGAACGCGCGGCCGAGCGCCTTCACGCCCTCCGGGTCGTCGCCGGTGTAGCGCAGCAGCGGGTTGAGCCGGCGGGCGACCGGATCGGCGGCGAGCGCGTCGTGGCGGAACTTGTGCCGGGTCGCCCGCGGCGCGAGCACCACGATGGCGAGTTGCTCGGGCGTGACCAGCCCGGCCGCGTAGGCGCGGGCCACCGCGTCGCGCAGCGCGACACCCTTGTTGGCGGAGGTCGGGGTGACGATGCGCAGTCGGTCGCCGGTACGCCGGATGTGCTCCACCGCGCGGGCGACGATCACCAGGGACGCGAACGTCTTGGTGGTCCGGGTGCCCGGGTTGCCGGTCAGGTCGAGCAGGTGGAGGCGGTGGCCGCCGTACTCGCCGAGCGGGGCCCAGCGCACCGTCGCGGCGGCGTAGAAGTCGCGCACGGCCGGGGTCAGCTCGGGCAGGTCGAAGCCGGGCGCGAAGCCGGGCGTGCCGGGGGCGTCGCCGGGGACCGCGCCGCACCGCCGCACCGCCGCGGCGATGACCTCCTGGTAGTCGGTGATCAGGTTGCGGGTGGTCGGGGCGGTCACGGACATCGGGCTTCCTCCCACACACTCCGGGCACGGGCCGGCGCCGGCGGCACCGTTCGCAGGTGGTCACGCAGGGCGGTGAACCGGGCGAAGACCTCCGGCAGCTCTTCGGCGTGCCAACCGTCGGCCAGATCCGGCCGGTACGCCGCCAGCGCCGCCCGGGCCCGCTCCGGGTAGCGCACGTGGCCGTCGTCGACCTCGACGCCGTCGCGGCGCCCGGCGGCGGTGTTCCACGCCGACGCGTGCGCCACGTCGACGCCGGCCGGCAGGCGCAGTTCGGCCCGGCCGGCGCGCAGTCGGACCGGATAGCCGCCCGGCAGGCCCAGCGGACCGGGCAGGTTCGCCACCACCTCGTCCACCCCGGCGGCCAGCGCCGCCACCACGGCGGCCCCGGCGTGCCCGGCCAGCGCGTTCAACTCCGGGCGGGGCAGGGCGCGGTAGCCGGCGAGCAGCGTCGTGACGTCCGGGACCTCCCGGCCGTCCAGCCAGGCGCGCACCTCGGCGGTGTCGTCGGCGGCGGCCGGGGCGGGTGCCGCGAGGTGGGCGTGGTGGCCGAGCACGGCCAACCGCCGGGGCCCGGGGCCGCCCAGCGCGGCGTCCAGGCAGGCGGCCAGCGTCGCCACGTTGCCGATGCCGCAGAGCACCGGCCGGCCCGCCGCGGCCAGCAGCGGGTTGACCGCGTCCGGGAAGGCGGCGTTCACCAGCGACGCGTCCGGCGCGCCGGCGGCCAGCGCGACGGCCAGCCGGGACACCAGCTCGGCCTGCAACGCCAGCGTCACCCCGAACCCGGCGGCGGTGACCAGTTCCGTCCAGGCCGACGGCGCGTGCGTCCGCTCGTACGGCGACTGGGCCGACGCGGCGCAGACCAGCACGTCGGGCCGGAGCCGGGCCATCGACGCGGCGTCGGCGGCGTACCCGGTCCCGGGGTCGGTGGTGGCCGGGGTGAACGGCCGGGCGGTGAACCCGACGGCGGCGCCGGCGACCGTGGCCCGCACCTGCGCGGCCCGGGCCAGCCGGTCCGCCGCGGCCGGGTCGCGGGCCAGCACGGTCACCCGGAGCCGGACGGGGGTGGGGATCGCGGCCAGGGAGTCGCAGAGCGCGCGGGCGAGCCGGCCGCCGCCCACCACGACGACGTGCCGGGACGCGTCACCGGGCGGCGCGGACATCGCGTCCCCCCTCGGTGACCCGGGTCAGCCAGTCGGCGAACGACCCGGCGCGCAGGCAGCCCGCCGGGCTGACCTCCAGGCCGGCCATCTCGCGCACCCGCACCGCCACCCGCAGCGCGGTCAGCGAGTGCCCGCCGAGGGCGAGGAAGTTGTCGTCGTCGTGGACCGCGTCGACGCCGAGCGTGACCCGCCACGCCTCGCGCAGCCGGTCGGTGAGCACGCCGCCCGGTTCGGCGGCGAGGCCCGCCCGCGACCGGGGTGGCGGCGGCAGCTCCCGCCGCGCCACCTTGCCGTTGGGCAGCCGGGGCAGGTGGTCGACGAGGACGATCTGGTCCGGGCGCATCGCCGGCGGCAGCGCCGACGCCAGGTAGCCCTGGAGCTGGGCGGTGGTCAGCAGCTGGTCGGCGGGCTCGGCCCAGGGCGAGCCCGCCGGCGGCTGCTCCCCCGACCGCACCGCGTAGAGGTAGCTGACGTCGGCGTCGGCGCCGACGTTCCAGTCGCCGATCTCGTGCACGGTGAACCCGGCCGCCGACAGCAGTTCCCGCGCCGGTGGCGCGGTGACGCTGCTGCGCTCGACCTCCAGGCACACCTGGCGGACGCGGGGCCAGTGCTCCGGGCGCATCCCGCGCAGCACGCTCAGCTCGGCGCCCTCCACGTTGACCTTCAGCAGGTCGACCCGGTCGAGCGCGAACCGGTCCAGCAGCTCGGACAGGGTCACCGTCGGCACGACGTGCGCCACCGGGGTCAGCCGGCGGCGCGCGTCCGCCAGCAGCGCGGCCCGCTCGGCGTCGTCGGCGGCGCCGCCGTCGTCGTGCCGGTAGTGCGACCGGACCAGCTCCGACGCCGCGCCGGTCCGGTCGGCGCCGAGGCCGGACAGGTAGCTCAGCTCCGGAAACGAGATCAGCTCGGCGGTGCCGGCGACGTCGGTCACCGCCGCCTCGACGACGGACGCCGACGCGGCGTAGAGGCCCAGGTTGGCCCGCAGGTACGGCAGCGTGTCCGGATTCGGTTCGACCGCGACCAGGCGTACGTCGCGGGCCTGCCGGGTCGCCCAGAGCGCGAACAGGCCGATGTTGGCGCCCACGTCCACGACGACCGCGCCGTCACCGAGGCGGACGCCGAACCGGGAGTACTCCGCGTGGTCGAAGATCTGCCGGAAGAGGAAGACCGCCTCGTCGGGCGAGGCGGCGGTCACCGCCATGCCGTTGGGCAGCCGGAACCGGGGCAGCCCACCGACCGTCGGAGCGCGTCTCGGCCGGGGCACGACGTAGCCGACCAGGCGCGGCCCGGCGTCGGCGTCGGGCACGGTCACCACCACCGCGTCGTGCACCGCGGGATGCTCGCGCAGCACGGCCGCGACCTCGCCCGGTTCCACCCGCACGCCCCGGACCTTGACCTGGTCGTCGACCCGGCCCCGGAACTCCAGGAACCCCTGCGGCGCGACCCGCACCAGGTCGCCGGTGCGGTAGAGCCGGCCGCCCGGCCGCTCCGGGTCGGGCCGGAAACGTTCCGCGGTGAGCGCGTCGTCGCCCAGGTAGCCCAGGCCGACCGCCACCCCGCCGAGCCACAGCTCACCGGTGTCCCCGTCGGCGACCGGCCGGCCCGCCTCGTCGCGCACGTGGGCGACCACGCCGTCGACGAGCCGGCCGATCGGGGCGATGCTGCCCGCGTACGGCTCCGCGCAGTCCCAGTAGGACACGTTGATCGAGGTCTCGCTCGGGCCGTACCCGTTGAACAGCCCGCACGGCAGCACCTCCCGCAGCCGCCGGACCAGCCGCATGTCGAGCGCCTCACCGCCGCACAGCACCCGCCGCAGCGTCCCGCAGCCGGCGAACTCCGGCTCGTCCAGCACGTGCCGCAGCATGGTCGGCACGAAGTGCGCGGTGGTGACCGCCTCCCGCCGGATCAGCCGGACCAGGCCGAGGCTGTCGAACGGCAGCCCCGGACCGGCGAGGACCACGACGCCGCCCGCGACCAGCGGGGCGAAGATCTCGTGCACCGACGCGTCGAACCCGATCGACGCCTTGTGCAGCACCCGGTCCTCGGCGGTGAAGCCGAACCGGTCGTGGCCCCAGGCCAGCCGGTTGACCAGCCCGGCGTGGTGCAGCACCACCCCCTTCGGCCGGCCGGTGGAACCCGAGGTGAACAACACCAGCGCGGCCTGTTGCGCGGGCGGCGCCCACCCCGCGCGGTCCGGCGGGTCGAGGCCCGCCCCCACCCCGGCGGTACGCACGTCGCGCCAGAGCGTGCCCGCCGGTACCGCCACCGTCGCGGGCCGGTCCGCGTGGAGCACGACGCGCGGGGCGGCCAGGGCGAGCATCTGCTCGGCCCGGCCGGAGGGCAGCTCGGGATCGACCGGGACCGCGACCGCGCCCGAGCGGAGCGTCCCCAGCAGCGCCGTCACGTAGTCGGCGGACCGGTGCAGGTGCAGGCCGACCCGGTCGCCCGGCCGGACGCCGGCCCGGCGCAGCAGTTCCGTCGTCGCGTCGGCCCGCTCCCACAGTCGCGCGTAGCTCAGCTCGCCGTCGGGGGCGACGACCGCGATCCGGTCGGCGTCCGGGCCGGTGGGCCGGTGCACCAGATCGGGCAGGTAGCGCGGATCGGACATGGTGGTCACGCCGTCCTGGTCGCGGTCGCGACGATCGCCATCCGGGGCACCTCGGCGACGAACTGCCCGTCGGCCCGGTGGACCACCGGCCGGACCGGGACGCCGTCCCGACCGCCGATCGCGGCCAGGTAGCCGGTGTGGTCGAAGTGGTCGGTGAGCAACCGCCACACCGCGTCGTCGCCGATCGTCGCGAAGAAGTCCCGGACGCCGTACATGTCGCCGACGTAGTCGCGCATCCCGGCGTACGCGGCCTGCTCGGTGTCGGCGCGCACGATCAGCGGGTCGTACAGGTCGACGACGCGCACCGGCAGGTCGGCGTCGGCGAACAGGCCGACCAGCTCCGCGCGGGTGAAGTGCCGGTAGTCGTGGCCGCCGGCGGCGTGCGGATGCACCACCTCGGCGAAGAACCCGGCCATCGGGCTGGACTCGTCGAAGTCGTGCAGCACGATCCGGCCGCCGGGGCGGACCACCCGGGCCGCCTCCGCCACCGCCGGTGCCCGCCGGTGCGCCGGGATGTGGTGGGTGCCGTACGCCAGCAGCACCGCGTCCACGCTGCCGTCGCGCAGGAAGAGGAAGTGCGCGGCCTGGCGGACGGCGGGCAGGCCGTGCGCGAGCGCCCGGTCGACCATGTGGCCGGACACGTCACCGGTGACGAACGCCAGTTTGGACTCGAAGCAGGCGGACTGGCTGCTCGCGGCGCGGGCCACGGTGCCGTCGCCGCCGAGCACGTCCAGGATCAGGGTGACCGGCTCGGCGTCCGCCGGGGTGGCCAGCTCCAGCAGGCGCCGCATCCCGGTCCAGCGCACCAGCGTGTCGCGCTGGGCCCGGCGGTACGAGTCGCCCCGGCCGGTGGAGTCGGTGTCGAACTCGCTCACCGTGGCGGCCAGCTCGGCCAGCGCCTCGGCCGCGCCCGGCCGCCCGAAGTCGAGCATCCCGCGCAGGTGGGGGTGGAGGGTCGCCACCGCGTGCAGGTAGTCGCGCAGGACCAGGGACGGCAGGTACGGCCGGCTCATCAGCACCTCGGCGCGCTACGGTGTGCCGCCTCACCAGCGGCGTTCCTCGACGAAGGAATGGCGAACTCTAGCACCGCGTCTCGTCGGTCCACCATGTCCGCCGGCCGGCTTCGTGGAAGCCCCCGCGGACCGATGGGTCCTTACCGGTCCTTTGTCGCGGAATGCGCCGGAGCGGTGTGACAGGTGACGATGCGTCGCATCAGGTCCAGGATCTCCGCCCGGTGCTCGGCCAGGAAGAAGTGCCCTCCGGCGTACACGTGGACCCGCGGCGGGGCCGCGCAGTCCCGCGCCCACCCGGCCGCCCGGTCCGGGTCGACGTGCTCGTCACGGTCGCCGAGCAGCACGTGCACCGGCAGCTCCAGCGGCGGTCCGGGACGGTAGGCGTACCGCTCGGACAGGGCGAAGTCGGCCCGGATCCCGGGCAGGATCAGCTCCATCAGCTCCCGGTCGGCCAGCAGCGCGGCCGACGTGACCCCGAAGTCGCGCAGCGCCTCGATCAGGTCGGTGTCGTCGAGCTCGTGGCAGCGCCGCGCCACCCGCCGGGTCTGCGGCCCCTCGGCGCCGCTGACCAGCAACGCCAGCGGATCGGGCCCGCCCCGGCGACGCAGCTCCCGGGTCACCTCGAACGCCACCAGCGCGCCCAGGCTGTGCCCGAACAGCAGGAACGGCCCCGACGCCCGCTCGGTGACCGCCGTCGTCAGCTCCGCCACCAGCTCGCTCAGATCGTCGACGGGTGGTTCGTGCAACCGGGCACCCCGGGCCGGCAACTGCGCGACCCGCACCGACAGCTCCGGCGGGGCCGCCTCCTGCCAGGGCGTGAACGACGCGGCGATGCCACCGGCGTACGGGAAGACGAACACCTCGGCCCCGCCGGCCGTCCCGGTCGCCGACTCGAACCAGCGGTCGGCGCCGCCCGCGCTCCCCAGGGACATGACCACGAGCATAGACACGACCGCGTCGCCGGCGTCCGCGCCCAGCGGACGCCGGGAAGTGACGGCGGCGACCGGGGTCAACCCGGGGCGCGTGCCGTAGACTCATCGACAGATGTCACCGGCTGCGGTCCAGCCGGCCCAGCCGACCGACCAGTCCGATGGGGGGACTCACGTGGATCGCCCGACGACCACCGCTCCGCTGGCCGATCTCCGACGCACTCCGCTCGGCCAGATCCCGCTCTCCCGGGCCCGTGCCGTGGCACTGTCCGACACCCGCGACACGGACCAGCCGGCCCGCGTCGACGTCGCCGCCTTCGGCTCCTCGATCTGACGCCGCCGAGCCCGCGCCGCCCGACGCCCCTGAGCCAGTACGTTCTCAAGATCGTCAGTCGGTGCGACCTGTCCTGCGACCACTGCTACGTCTACGAGCACGCCGACCAGTCCTGGCGTCGGCAGCCGCACACCATGTCGCCGCGGACGGTGGCGGCGGCGGGCCGGCGCATCGCGGAGCACGCCACCGCGCACCGGCTCGACGTCGTGCGGGTCGTGCTGCACGGCGGTGAGCCGCTGCTGGCCGGGGCGGCCGGGCTCGCCGCCGTGGCGAACGAGCTGCGCCGCCGACTCGACCCGGTGACCCGGCTGGACCTGCGGATGCAGTCCAACGGGGTGCTGCTCACCGAGGAGATCGCCGAGGTGCTGGTCACCCACAGCGTGGCGGTCGGCATCTCGCTCGACGGCGACCGCGCGGCCAACGACCGGCACCGCCGCTACGCCAACGGGGCGAGCAGCCACGAGCGGGTGCTCCGGGCCCTCGCGTTGCTGCGCCGCCCGGAGTACCGGCCGAGCTTCGCCGGGCTGTTGTGCACCGTCGACCTCGCCAACGAACCGGTGTCGGTCTACCGGGCGCTGCTCGCCGAGGACCCGCCGCAGATCGACTTCCTGCTGCCGCACGCCAACTGGGACCGCCCACCGCCACGACCGTCCGGCGCCGCCACCCCGTACGCCGACTGGCTGCTCGCGGTGCACCGGGCCTGGACGGCCGACGGGCGCCCGGTGCCGATCCGCCTGCTGGACTCGTTGCTCGCCACGGCGGCCGGCGGTACGACCCGCACCGAGGCGGTCGGGCTGGCCGCCGCCGACCTCGCGGTGATCGAGACCGACGGCAGCTACGAGCAGGTCGACTCGCTGAAGTCGGCGTACGACGGCGCGCCCGCCACCGGCCTGGACGTCTTCCGGCATCCGGTGGACGCGGTCGCCGCGCACCCGATGATCGCGGTCCGGCAGAGCGGCCTGGACGGCCTCTGCGCGACCTGTCGGGCCTGTCCCGTGGTGCGGCGGTGCGGCGGCGGGCTGTTCGCCCACCGCTTCCGCGCCGGCAGCGGCTTCGACAACCCGTCTGTGTACTGCCCCGACCTGCTCTATCTGGTCCACGGCGTGTCGGGCGGCCCGGACGCGCCGGCCGACACCGGTGCGGAGCCGGACGTGCTGGATCCGGCGGTGCTCGACGACCTCGGCACCGGGTACGGCACCGAGACCTCCGTCCGCCAGCTCACCGAGGTGCACCTGGCCAAGACCCGCGCGCTGCTGGTCGCGCTCAGCCCGGCGACGGCCGGGCACCCGTTCGCCGGGCCCGCCTGGGACCGCATGGTCGAGCTGGACGTCACCGCTCCGGCGGCCGTGGCCGACGTGCTGGGCCACCCGTTCGTCCGCCGGTGGGCGCACCGGTGCGTCCGGACGCCGGCGCTGGCCGACCTCGGCCGGCTCGCCGCGGTGGCCGCCGCGGCGGCGATCCGCGCCGGCGTCCCGGGCGACCTCGACGTGCCGCTGCGCGACGGCGTGCTCAGCCTCCCCACCCTGGGCGCGCTCCACTGGCCGGACGCGACCGGCCCGGTCACCGTCACCGCGGTGGCCGGCGGCTTTCGGGCTCGCGCCGGCGGCCGGACGGTCACCGTGCCGGTCGGTGGCGTCCCGCTCCCGCCGGAACCGCTCGGGGTCGACGCCCCGTCGGGTGGTCCGGTTCGGCTCCGGCCGGAGCCGGCCGGGTCAGGCGAGCCGCCGCGCGGCGCGGCGCCGCCGCCCGGGTGGCGGCCGGCGCGCCGGACCGAGGATCCCGCCGTGCTGATCGAGGACCTCGATCCGTACCGCGACAGCTACCAGGACCTGCCGGTGGCGCCCCGGCTCAGCCCGGTCGCCGCCGTCCGGTGGGCCGCCCAGCTCACCGCCGCGGTGCGGCGGATCGACACCACGGCCGGCGGGTACGCCCCGGGCGTACGGGGGCTGCTGCGGGCGGTCGTGCCGCTGCGGCCGGACCGGCGAGGTCGGCACCGCAGCGCCACCGCCGCGTCCGCCTTCGGCGCGGTCGCGATCACCCCGGTGCCCGACGACGCCGCCCTGGCCGAGCTGCTCGTGCACGAGGTGCAGCACCTCAAGCTCGCCGGGTTGCTGGACGTGTGCGAGTTGGTCGACCGGGACGACACGCGGCTGCTCACCGTGCCGTGGCGGGCGGACCCGCGCCCGGTCGAAGGGGTGCTGCACGGCACGTACGCCCACCTGGCGGTCGCGGACGTGTGGCGTCGACGCCCGGGCCCGGAGGCTGCCGCACGCCACCGCCGCTACCGCGACTGGACCCTCGACGCGCTCGACGCGCTGCACGGCCTGGGGGTCCTGACCGCGGCCGGCCGGCGGTTCACCGCCGGGATGCGTGCCACGCTGCACGGCTGGTCGTGACCGTCGGGCGGGCGACGCCGCACGCGCGGATGCCAGGTGGGAGACGGCAACACGCAGGAGAACACGGTCCACTGACCACGCGACCGTCCACGACGCCCGCCGGAGCCGGCCGCCGCCGGTCAGTGGTCGGATCGCCGCCTGGTCTCGGCGGGCAGTTCGTCGATCTCGCCGCGCCAGTAGGCCAGGTTGTGGCGCGCGCTGCGGGTGTCCGGGTGGTCGGGACCGAGCACCCGTTCCCGGTCGGCCACCAGGCGCCGGAACAGGTCCGCCGCCTCGGCACGATCTCCGGCCGCGCCGGTCCAGCGGGCGATCTGGTACCGGGTCGCCAGGGTGTACGGATGATCCGGTCCCAGCACCCGGGTCCGGTCCCCGAGCAACTGCGCGAAGTCGGCGAGGGCGCCCGCCACGTCCCCGGAGAAGCCGCGCCACCGGGCGAGGCTGTGCCGGAAGTGGAAGGTGTCCGGATGGTCGGGACCCAACACCCGGATGCCGTCGACCACCAGCCCCCGGGTGGCCTCGGCGGCGCCCCGCGGGTCACCGGCGATCGCCTGCCAGCGGGCCACCAGGTGCCGGGCCACCAGCGTGTCGCGGTCGTCGGGGCCGAGGAGACGCAGGCGGTCGGCGAGCAGGTCCCGGAACGCCGACACCGCCCCGGGCGCGTCCCCGCTCTCCCCGCGCACGTAGGCGAGCCGCGAGCGTAGCCGCAGCGTGTCCACGTGCTCGGGACCGAAGACCCGACGGTAGACGGGCAGCAGGCGCTCGAAGGCCGCCAGGGCGCCCGGCGCGTCGCCGGCCTCGCCGCGCCACAACGCGTGCTGGAAGCGGGCGGCCAGGGTCTCGGGATGATCCGCGCCGAGCCGGCCCTCCCGCTCGCGGGCGAGTTCCTCGAAGGCGCGGGCGGCTTCGGCGAACTCGCCGGATTCGCCGCGCCAGTAGGCGATCTCGTAGCGGGTGTGCGACAGGAACGGGTGGTCCGGTCCGAGCTGGGCGGTGGCCGTCGCGTGCAGGTGTCCGAAGTAGCGGACCGCCGCGTCGACGCGACCGGCCCGCCCGATGCTGGTCCCCACGCGCAGCAGCAGCGGGTGCCCGCCGGTGCTGTCGTCGAGCAGGATTTGTCGGCGACGGGTCACCCCGTGGGCCGTCACGCTCGCGGCGTTGGCCCGCAGGAGCGCCACGAGGTCGTGGTCGCGTTCGTTGCCGGGCCACGCCTGGTACAGGGCGTCCGCCGCGACCCGGACCGTCTCGTCGAGTCGTTCCCCGAGCTGTTCCCGGGTGGCCCGCTGCACGAGGGCGTGCACCCGGACGGGACGGGGCGACCGGTAGGTGATCAGGCTGAGCCGGTCCAGGGCGTGCAGCGCGTCCCGCACCATGTCGGCGTCCACGGTCGACGACCGGGCGTCGGAGAGCCGGTCGAGGACCGGGCCGGTGGTGAGCACCGCCGCGGGCACGCCGTTGGGATCGAGCACGCTGAGGAGATCGAGCACCAGCCCGGCCAGGTCCACCGGGCGCAGCTGATTCGCCACCTCCACGGACATGGACCAGGTCGTGGCGATGGTCATCGACTGGTCGTCGGGGAGCAGGTCGCTCTCCGGCGTCAGATCCATCAGCCGGTGCCTGCGGTCGGCGAAACGCCGCCGGTAGGCGGCGCAGTCGAGACCACGATCGATCATGAACGCGGCTGCCTGCGCGAGCGCCAGCGGAAGGTGGCCGACATCCTCCGCCAACCGGGCTGCCGCCTCCGCGTCGGCGGCGAGCGGACCGAGCTTGCATTGCAGGTACCGCGTCGCCTCGGTGGGCGTGAAGAGTTCGACCATGGCGGTTTCCCGACTGTGTGAGGTCATCGCGGCGTCCCGACGTCGGGTGGTCAACAGGACCCGACCCACCGGCGAGGTCGGGGGCCACCAGCCTCGCAGGTCGCCCGGGGTGGCGACGTCGTCGAGCACGACCAGCCATCGCCGGTCCGTCCGCTGGAGCCAGGCGAGCAGCGCGACGGCCGCCCGCTCCCCCTCGTCGACCGTGGCGACGCCGACCGCGGCGGCGGCCCGCACGTAGGCGGCGACGACCCCGTCCCGGGTCGAGGCGGTCGCCCAGAGCAGGAGGTCGACCTCCCGCGCGGCCCACGCCGCGTGGGCCACCCTGGCTGCCGCCTGCGTCTTGCCCACTCCACCGAGCCCGGACAGGACGAGCGTCCCCGACGCCCCCTCGCGGCCGTGGACCAGCCGGCGGGCCTGGTAACAGTCCGCTTCGGCCGGCACCACCCCCACCTGGACCGGCCAGTCGACCGCCGGTGACCGGTGGTGGAAGTGGTTGTGCTGGACGTTACCGGAGCCGACCTGCACGCCCTGGCCGCTGCCGAGCCGAACACCCGCGGCCGGCTGCTCAACCTCGGTCATGGCCGCCGCCCAGGGGGATCACCGCACGGCTCCTTCGCGGACACCGGAGCGTTCGACTGGTGTTGGTAAACTCGCAGGTCCTTGTGGACACCGAAAGCTTACCCTCCGTGATCACGGCGCGGCAACACGTCGGATGTGTACGGCAGGTGCGCCGCGCCCGTGCGCTCCGGGGTGGTGCGGCAGGGTGGTGGGGATGACCGAGCCGATCGACCGCGCCGGGCTCGCTGCCGCGTTGCGGGCTGTCGGCCTGACCGAGGGTCGCCCCGTGCTGGTGCACGCGTCGTTGCGCCGGATCGGACCGGTGGTGGGGGGACCGGCCACGGTGCTCGCCGCGCTGCGCGACACGCTCGGGGAGGCCGGAACGGTCGTGGTGCCGGCGCAGACCGCCGGCAACTCGATCACCTCGCCGGCCTTTCGGGCCCGTACCGCCGGCCTGAGCGCGCGGGAGGTGACCGCGGTCGAGGCGTCCATCGCGCCGTTCCGCCCCGGACACAGCCCGTCGGAGGGCATGGGCGCGTTGGCGGAGCACGTCCGCCGGCAACCCGGCGCGCGGCGCAGCGGGCATCCTCAGACGTCGTTCGCCGCACTCGGTCCGGACGCCGCGACGGTGACCGGTGTCCACGACCTGGAGTGCCACCTCGGCGAGCGGTCCCCGCTCGGCGCCCTGTACGCCGCCGACGCCCTGGTCCTGTTGCTCGGCGTCGGCTACGCGGCCTGCACGGCGTTCCACCTCGCCGAGTACCGGCTCGCCCGGCGCCCGCCGAGGCGCCCGTACCGCTGCTACGTCCTCGACGACGCGGGCCGGCGGGTCCGGCGCGACTTCCACGGCCTCGCCCTGGACGACGCGGACTTCCCGCGGATCGGCGCGGCGATGGACGCCCTGCCGGCCGTCCGACGCGCGCCGGTGGGCGCCGGCACCGGGCGGCTGTTCGGAATCCGGGCGGCTGTCGATTTCGCCGGACGGTGGATGGGCGACCACCCACGGATGAGCGACCACCCACCGGAGCAGCGACGGGGGGAAGACCGATGACCGACGAGCGCGACGGCCAGATCGTCACCTTCTACTCGTACCAGGGCGGCACCGGGCGGACGATGGCGCTGGCCAACACCGCCTGGATCCTCGCCGCCAACGGCCAGCGGGTGCTCGTCGCCGACTGGGACCTGGAATCGCCGGGCCTGCACCGGTTCTACGCCCCGTTCCTCGACGCCGAGCAGGTCGCCTCCACCGGCGGCGTGCTGGACCTGATCCTCGAATGCGAGTGGGAGAGTTCGAGGAGGTCCACGGAGGCCGAGCACGCGGGGCGCTCCCCGGCGGCCTACCGGCCCGACAATTGGCACCGGCAGATGGCGAGGGTGCGGAAGCACGCCTTCCCGGTCGGCTGGGAGTTCCCCGGCGGCGGCAGCCTGGACCTGCTGCTCGCGGGCCGGCACAACCCGGACTACAGCAGCGGCGTCAGCGGTCTGGACTGGGACGACTTCTACGCCCGCCGGGGCGGGGCGCTCTTCTTCGACGCCCTGCGCGAGGACATGAAACGGCACTACGACTGGACGTTGCTCGACAGCCGCACCGGCGTCAGCGACGTCGCCGACATCTGCACCATCCATCTGCCGGACGTGCTGGTCGACTGTTTCACCCTGAGCGAGAGAGGCATCGACGGAGCCGCGTTCGTCGCCGCCCGGATCCGCGGCTTCGATGGGCGGCGGACCCGGCGGGTGCTGCCGGTGCCGATGCGGGTGGAGGAGGGGACCGGCCGGACGGAAGTCCGCCGGGCGCTGGCGATGCGGCGCTTCGCCGGCCTGCCGGGCGGGATGACCGACGCCGAGCGGCGGACGTACTGGCACACCGTCGGGGTCCCCTACCGGGCCTCCTACGCGTACGAGGAGACGCTGGCCACCTTCGGCGACCGTGCGGGCGGCGGAACCACGCTGCTGGCCGCGTACGAGACGCTGACCAGCTACCTCACCGACGGGCGGATCAGGGCGTTGCCCCCGATCGACGAGGCGCTGCGCCGCCGCACGCTGGCCCGGTTCACACCGGGGTCCGCCGTCGCCGACCAGCTCGTCGTGCTGCGGCACGACCCGGAGGACACCGCCTGGGCGGAGTGGGTGCGGGCCGTCCTGGCCGACGTCGGCCTGCCGGTGGTCGTCGCGGAGGTGGCCGAGCCGACGCCGGTACGGTCCGATGTCGTGACCCGCGAGGTCACCCTGGTCTCCCGGGCCCAGCGCACGGCCGGCGTCGGGTTGACCGTGCACGTGGACGACGGCACGCCGTCGCCGCAGGCGCCGCCCGGCAGCGGGGTCTCGCTGCACGGGCTGACCGCCGACGAGGCGGCCGAGCGGCTGCTGTGGCTGCTCGGGGTGGCCCGGCCGGCCGGGCACGAGCGTCCCGACGTGTCGACCGTCCGCTACCCGGCCAGCCCGGCCGTGGTGTTCAACCCGCCCAGCCGCAACCTGCGGTTCACCGGCCGGACGGAGCTGCTGCGCCGGCTGCGGGAGGAGCTGAGGGCCGCGGCCGGCGCCGGTCTCCCGGTGGTGCTGCGCGGCGGCCCGGGCATCGGCAAGACACAGCTCGCCATCGAGTACGCGCACCGCTTCCGCGGCGCGTACGACGTCGTCTGGTGGATCCCGGCGGACCCGCCCCGGTTCGTCGACGTGCGGCTGGCCGACCTCGGCGACGCGCTGGGGCTTCCCCGGCAGCCCACCGTCCCGGAGATGACCCGGGCGGTACGGCAGCGGCTCGGCCGGCCCGACGGCGGGCCACCGGAACGGTGGCTGCTGGTGTTCGACGGCGTCGACGACGTCGCGCACGTCCGCGACCACCTGCCGCGGGGCGCCGGGCACGTGCTGATCACCGGTCGCGACCCGGCCGGGGCGCACCCGGGCCGGACGCTGGACGTGGCGGCGTTCGAGCGGGCCGAGAGTGTGGCGCACCTGCGGGGCCGGGTCAGCGGCCTGTCGACCGCCGAGGCCGAGCAGATCGCCGACGCGGTCGAGAACGTGCCGAGCCTCGTGGCGATGGCCGGCGCGTGGCTGGCCGAGACCGGCGCCCCGGCGGCGTCGGTGATGTCCCGCCTCTCGCACCGGTCGGAGTCGCCGGAGCCGGGCCGGTGGTAGCCGACGCGCGTGCCGCCGGCCGGTGACGGACGACGCCTCGCGGCTTCGGCCCCGCGCGGCGGCCCGGCGTCCCACCCGGGCCCGCGTGCCTCGGCCACGTTTCGCCGGGGCCGCTACGGGTGAATGTCGGCGCATGTCATCGCTGTCCTCGCGGGCTCGCGGCACCGTTTCCCGCGCCGCCGACAATCCCACGCTGGAGCGTCTCACCCGGGCCGGCTTCGTCGGCTACGGCGTTCTGCACCTGCTCTTCGCCTGGGTGGTCGTCCGGGTGGCCTCGGGCGGCCCGGCCGCCGACGGCGACCAGTCGGGCGCCATGCAGGAGATCGCCGACGAGCCGTTCGGCCTGGTGCTCGTCGTGGCGATCGTCGTCGGGCTGGTGGCCATGGCGGTCTGGCAGGTGCTGGAGATGCTCCGGGAGCGCCGGCCGACCGAGCGGCTGGCGTCGGCCGGCCGGGCCGCGTTCTACCTCTACCTCGCGTTCAGCGGGGTGAAGGTGGCGCGCGGCAAGAAGTCGTCAAGCGCCGACACCCAGCAGGACACCGCCGAGGGCCTGCTCGCGTCGAGCGGCGGACGGCTCACCGTCCTCGTGGCGGGACTGGTCCTGGCCGGGCTCGGGGGATGGCTGGCGTTCGTCGGAGTCACCGGGCGCTTCGAGAAGCACCTGCGGGTCGGCGAGATGGCGGCGGCGACCCGGCGGCTGGTGCGCCGGCTCGGCACGGCGGGGTTCGTGGCCAAGGGGCTGGCGTACGGGATCGCCGGGGTGCTGTTCGTCCTGGCGGCGTGGCGGTACGAGCCGGACCGGGCGCGCGGGCTCGACGCGGCGCTGCGGACGCTGGCCGGCGAGCCCTACGGCACCGCGCTGCTGCTCGTGGTCGCGGCCGGGTTCGCGGCGTACGGGCTGTTCGCGGTGACCGAGGCGCGCTTCCGCAAGGTGTGAGCCGGGGCGGGGGGCGGCCCCCGGGGGGGGGGGCGGCCCCCCCCCCGGGGGGGCGCCGCCGCGGGGCCCCCCCCCCGGGGGGGTGGTGCGCTTTTCGGGACGAGGGCCCCGGGGGT
>NZ_JBITFD010000020.1:0-81320 GCF_044455765.1 Micromonospora sp. NPDC051141 | reverse complement strand
GGGGGGCGGGGTGGCGGGGGGGCGGCGCGCGGGCGGGGCGGGCCGCGCGGGCGGCCCCCCCCCCCCCCCCCCCCCCCCCCCCCCCCCCCCCCCCCCCCCCCCCGCCCGTGCGCTCAGAAGCCGGTCAGCCCGGCGCCGTAGGGGTAGAGCGGATTGCCGTACGTCGTCGCCGGTGGCTGGCCCGCGTCGATCGCGGCCCGGATCTGGGCCCGCTCGGTCGCGGTCGCGCCCAGGTCGTACGGCAGGTCCCACGACTCGACCGCGTCGGCCGGGGTGTCGGTGCCGCCCGGACGCAGCACGTCGGAGAGGTTGCGGGGCAGTTGCCAGGGCAGCCTGCCGCGCGGCTGGTAGTCGCCGAAGAGCAGGCCGGCCAGGGCCGGGCCCATCTCCTCGCCGCCCCGGTAGGTGACCACTATGGCGCTGGCCAGGTCCCGCCACTCGGTGATGACGTAGGGCCGGGGCAGCACCAGCGCCACCACCACCGGGATGCCCCGGGCGCGGAACTTCTGGATCACCGCGAGCTGGTCCGGCGGCAGGTACGGCTGTTCCTTGGGCCAGTTGGTCGCGTGGGTGTAGGAGGCCTCGCCGACCGCGACCACCGCCAGCTTCGGGTTCGGGCTGTCATCCTGGTGCACGGTCACCCCGGCTGCGGCGGCCCGGTCCCGGACGGCGTCCAGGATGGTCCGCGAGCCGTACTCGGCGTGGAAGAAGCTGGTCCACACGCAGCAGGAGCCGCCGTCGGCCGCCCGCGGACCGGCGACCACGATGTCGTCACCGGCGGCGAGCCGCACCGGCAGCGTGCCGGCGTCGTTCTTCAGCAACGTCATCGCCTCGCGGGCGGCCTGGTCGGC
This sequence comes from Micromonospora sp. NPDC051141, assembly GCF_044455765.1. NCBI lineage: Bacteria > Bacillati > Actinomycetota > Actinomycetes > Micromonosporales > Micromonosporaceae > Micromonospora > Micromonospora sp. NPDC051141. Next base: position 80,469 of record NZ_JBITFD010000020.1, on the reverse strand, counting down.
CAGCGCCGTGTACGCCGGCTGGTGGAAGCGGTACGGGCCGTTGACCGGGTCGCCGTACGGGGCCTCGAAGATGCCGAGCTGAAACTTCAGCCGGAGCACCCGCCGGACCGCGTCGTCGATGCGCGACGCCGGCACGTTGGCCACGAAGTCGGCGATCGAGAAGCCGGCCGCGCCCGGGTCGGCGCCGCCCAGCACGTCGGAACCGGCCTTCGCCGCGCCGATCCAGGAACCCGACGGCAGCCAGTCGGTGGTGATCAGGCCCTGGTAGCCGAGGTTCTGCCGCAGGTAGGCGAGGATCTTGGCGCTGTCGCCGGCGCCGGGGCCGCCCGGGTCGAGCAGTGAGCTGCCCGCGTATCCGGGCATGATGTTGACCGCGCCGGCCTCCATGGCCGCGCGGAACGGGATCATGTGGTACTTGATCGTCACGTTGTCGTAGACGATCAGGGCCTCGCCACCGGCGCCCTCGCCGGGCCAGTGCTTGACCGTCGCCAGCACCGAGCGCGGGTTCAGCTCCGGGCCGCCCTGGAGGCCGGCCACCAGGGCGCGGACCTGGGCTGCGGCGACCTGCGCGTTCTCGCCGTTGCCCTCCTGGATCCGGGGGTAGATCACCTTGGTGCCGACCTCGGCCAGCGGACCGAGGACGCCGCGGGTGCCGACCTCCACCTGTTCCCGCCGCTGCATGTCGCCGAGCCGGTAGTCGAGGGGGTAGTTCCGCGCCGCGGCCAGCGCGCTCTGCATCGGGTACGTCGTCTGGTAGCCGTGGATGGTGTCGCCCGCCGAGACGAACGGGATGCCCAGCCGGGTGCCGGCCGAGGCGAGCAGTTGGCTGTGCAGGTCCGCCGCCTGCGCGGGGCCGAAGTGCCAACCCGACCGGGGGTACGCCTGGGCGTTGTAGAACAGTTGGTACGCCTTCTCCTCGGGCGTCATCCGGGCGAGCAGGTCGTCCACCCGGCTCGACACCGGCAGCCGCCAGTTCTCGTACGGTTCGATGGCGCCGCTGCGGTTGAGGTCGCGGGCGCCGGCGACGACGCCGATCCCGTCGGCGACGTTCTCCAGCACCGGCAGGTAGACGCTGAAGCGCCGGATGGTCGAGGTGACCGGCGTGCCGCCGACGGTGGTGACGTACCACTGGTAGGTCCAGCGGTCCGGCAGGTCCCAGGTGGGCGTGTAGGTCGTGCCGGTCGGCTCGGCGACCTTGGTGTAGAGGTCGAGCAGGTTGCCGGTGGCGGTGAAGTCGTAGTCGGTGCGACTGATGTTGATCCACACCTGGTAGCGGGTCGCGCCGGCGACCGCCGTCCAGCTCAGCGCGGGCCGGCGGGTGGTGGTGACCATCGCCGCGTCGGCCGGCGCGGTCAGCGCGAACTGGTCGCGGGTCGCCGGCGGGCGGGTGGGGCCGGAGAGCAGCGGCGCGGTGGTGGCGGTGTCGTCGACGCCGCCGTACGCCTGCACCTCCCACAGCGAGTAGCCGTAGCCGGTGGCCCGGGCGGTGCCGTAGAGACGCAGGTAGCGACCGGTGCCGGTGACGGTGAGCTGTTCGGTGCCGCCCCGGCCGGTGGTGGTGGCGTAGATCGTGGTCCAGGTGGCGCCGTCGGCGGACGTCTCCAGGCGGTAGCCGGTGGCGTAGGCGGCCTCCCAGACGAGCACCACCCGGTTGATGGTGGCGACGCCGCCGAAGTCGATGCTCAGCCACTGCGGGTCGCTGCCGAACTGGCTCGACCAGCGGGTGGTGCTCCGCCCGTCGAGCGCGGCGGCGGGCGCGTTGCCACCCTCCCAGGAGGACGCGGCGACCTTGCGGAACTCCGAGATGGGCCGGCCGGTGGGCGGCGGGGTGGTGCCGATGCTGCCGAAGACCTTGAACTCCCAGAGCGAGTAGCCGTAGCCGGTGGCCCGGGCCGTGCCGTACATCCGCACGTAGCGGCCGGTGCCGGTGACCGCGAGGGTCTGCGTGCCGCCGGTGCCGGCGGTGGTGGTGTGCACGGTGGTCCACGGTCCGGTCGGCGCGGCGGCCACCTGGATCTGGAACGCGGTCGCGTAGGCCGCCTCCCAGACGAGCTGCACCTGGTCGACGGTGGCGGTGGCCCCCAGGTCGACCTGGAGCCACTGCGGGTCGGCGAACGCGCTGGACCAGCGGGTGCCGGCGTCGCCGTCGGTGGCGGCGGCGGCCGGGGTGGCGGCGCCCTCGGCGGACGAGGCGGTGGTGGGGCGGCCCTGCGAGATCAGCGGCCCGGCCGCGACGGCGGCCGGGCCGGGCACGACGAGACACGTGGCGAGAAGGGCGAGCAGCGCCAGCCCCACGCCGGCCGGGCGGCGCCGGCGGCGTACGGGTGCGGGCAGCGGTGGTGTCGCGGGCATGCGTGGCTCCCAGACGGTGGTGGTGGGGACCTTGCGGAGAGAGCGCCCTCGCACCCAGCGTCATCGACGCTCTTCACTGAGTCAACGATGCGCGGAAAGTCCGGAAAAGATCATGGAGCGCGGGTTGTTCCTTGACAGCGACCGCGATCCGGGTCCACCCTCGGTGACCGAGAGAGCGCCCTCCGTCGGATCCACCGAAGGAGGCGTTCATGTCCCCCACCCCACCCGTCCCGCACCGGCTCGTGCCGGCCCGTCCCACCCCCGGCCGTCCCGGGCGTCGGCTGCTCGCCGCCGCCGTCACCGCGCTCACCCTGCTCGCCGGCGGCATGCTCGCCGCCACCCCCTCGGCGGGCGCCGCCCCGGGCCTCGCCGCCTGCGGCGGCAACGTGGCCGCCGGCCGCCCGGCGGTCGCCTCGTCCACCGAGAGCGCCGCCTTCCCGGCCTCGGCCGCCGTCGACGGCAACACCGGCACCCGCTGGTCGAGCGCGTTCGCCGACCCGCAGTGGCTCCGCGTCGACCTCGGCGCCACCCGGAACATCTGCCAGGTCACGCTCCGGTGGGAGGCCGCGTACGCGGTGGCCTTCCAACTCCAGGTGGCCGCCGCACCGGACGGACCCTGGACCACCGTCTCCTCGACCACCGCCGGCACCGGCGGCACGCAGACCCTCGCGGTCACCGGCACCGGCCGCTACCTGCGGATGTACGGCACGACCCGGGCCACGCCCTACGGCTACTCGCTCTGGGAGGTGGCGGTCGCCACCACCGACGACTCGACGACGCCGCCGACCACCCCACCGCCGACCGGCGGGTTCTGGGGTGACACGACAAGCATTCCGCCGGCCCGCAACGTGCTCACCGTCAAGGTGCTCAACCGGACCAACGGCCGCTACCCCGACAGCCAGGTCTACTGGAGCTTCAACGGGCAGACCCACTCCATCGCCGAGCAGCCCTATCTGGACATGCCGGTCAACTCGGCAGGCCGGATGTACTTCCGCCTCGGCTCGCCGACCAGTCAGTACAGCGACTTCATCGAGTTCACGGTGGGTACGAACCAGTTCAACGGCAACACCACCCGGGTCGACGCGTTCGCGCTCAAGCTGGCGATGCGGCTGCACGCCCGCGACGGCTACGACGTCGCGGTCGGCGAGAACGAGGCGACCTTCGCCGAGGACCGCTCGGTGACGTTCCAGCGCTTCGCCGACGCGGTGCCGGCGGAGTTCAAGCATCTGGCCAGCATCGAGGCGCCCTACCGGATCCCGGCGCCGGGCAGCTCGCCGCAGTTCCGGGCCGGCGGCCAGTACGCCGGCTACTTCACCGCGTACGCCGACTCGGTCGGGCTGTCGGCGGCCACGTCGGACATCTTCGGCTGCGCCGGCCGGTTCGCCGGTGACCCGACCGGCTGCGCCGCGCTGAACCGGCACACCGCGCAGCTCGCCCGGACGCAGTGGGAGGACCCGACCCGCTTCTACCAGCAGTCGCCGGCCAACTGGTACGCGAAGTTCTGGCACGACCGCGCCATCAACGGCCGCGCCTACGGCTTCCCGTACGACGACGTCGCCGACCAGTCGTCGTTCGTCTCGCACGGCGACCCGCAGTGGTTGATCGTCGCCGTCGGCTGGTGAACGTGTGACGGTTCCGGAGCCGCCCCGGTGCGGCTCCGGAACCCGGGCGAACGACGGGTGTCGTTGGTGCCGCCTCTCCCGCTCCGTGGTCTTTCTTCGTCCACCCCGTTGACGTGTCGGCCATCCGTCTGAAACATTGACGGCCATCCTTGCAAGAAGTCGCTCGACGGACGCAAGAAGGCAACTGCGACACGGAAGAAGCCGAGAAGTGCACCGATGTGGTGCGCGCGGCCCACCTCTCCGCCCCCCCACGGATCGAAGGACCCGATGACACCGAAGAATCACCGCCGACGGCTCGTCAGTGGGCTCACCGCAGCCCTGCTGGCCGGCCTGTCGGCCCTCCTACCCACCCCGGCGGCGGCAGCCGGCGGCGCGAACCTCGCCGCCGGCAAAGCCGTGTCCACGAGCGGCTCGGTCGAGAGCTACGTCGGAGGCAACGTCACCGACGGCAACCAGCAGACGTACTGGGAGAGCCCCGCCCAGGCGTTCCCGCAGTGGGTGCAGGTCGACCTCGGCAGCAGCGTCGCGGTGGACCAGGTCAAACTGAAACTGCCGGCGTCGACGGCCTGGGCGACCCGGACCCAGACGCTGGCCGTGCAGGGCAGCGGCGACGGCGGCACCTTCAGCACCCTCTCCCCCTCGGCGGGACGGGTCTTCGACCCGGCCTCGGGCAACACGGTGACGATCGACTTCACCGCCGCGACCGTCCGCTACCTGCGGTTGACCATCACCGGCAACACCGGATGGCCCGCCGCCCAGCTCGCCGAGCTGGAGATCTACGGCGTCGCCGGGCAGGGCGGCGGCGACCCGGGCACACCGTCCGGCACCAACCTGTCCGCCGGCAAGCCCGTCGACGCGTCCTCCTCGGTGTTCACGTTCGTGGCCGCCAACGCCACCGACAACAGCCCCACCTCGTACTGGGAGTCGAACGGTCTCCCGGCGACCCTGACGGTCAAGCTGGGCGCCGACGCCGACGTCACCGGGATCGTGGTCAAGCTCAACCCGGACCCGGTCTGGGGCGCCCGCACCCAGACCATCGAGGTGCGGGGACGCGCCCAGGGCGCCACCACGTTCACCACCCTGAAGGCCGCCGCGGCCTACGGCTTCGACCCGTCCGGCAACCGGAACTCGGTGACCATCCCGGTCACCGCTCGGGTGGCCGAGGTGCAGCTCAGGTTCACCGGCAACACCGGAGCGCCCGGCGCGCAGGTCGCCGACCTCCAGGTCTTCGGCGGCTGGGCGCCGAACCCGGACCTGGTCGTGACCGCGGCGAGCTGGACCCCCACCGCGCCGAGTGAGGCCACGGCGGTCAACCTGAGCGCGACGGTCCGGAACAGCGGCACTGCGACCGCGGCCGGCACCAAGGTCGACTTCAGGCTCAACGGCGGCGTCGTCGCCAGCGGCGTGGTCGGTTCCCTGGCCGCCGGCGCCGGTGCCACCGTGTCGGCGACCGCGCCGGCGCAGGCCATCGGCAGCTACACCCTCGTCGTGGTCGTCGACCCGGCGGACACCGTCGCCGAGCAGAACAACGACAACAACAGCTTCACCGCGTCCGCGCCGCTTGTCGTCGGCCAGGCCCCCGGCCCGGACCTCCAGGTCGTCGCCATCACCAGCAACCCGCCGAGTCCCGCCGTCGGCGCCACCGTGACGTTCTCCGTCAGCGTCCGCAACCGTGGCACCAGCGCCGCCGCCGCCAGCGTCACCCGGCTCGTGGTCGGCGGCACCACCCTGAACACCGCCACCGGGGCACTGGCCGCCGGAGCGACCGCCACCGTGGCCGTGACCGGCAGTTGGACCGCGACCGCCGGCGGCGTGACGCCGACCGCGACCGCCGACGCCACCGGCGTCGTCACCGAGACCAACGAGACGAACAACTCGCTGTCGCAGTCCATGGTGGTGGGACGCGGCGCGGCCGTGCCGTGGACGGAGTACGAGGCCGAGGCGGCCCGCTACCAGGGCACCCTGCTGGAGGCCGACCCGCTGCGCACCTTCGGCCACACCAACTTCGCCACCGAGTCGTCCGGCCGCAAGTCGGTCCGGCTGACCAGCACCGGGCAGTTCGTCGAGGTCACCTCCACCAGCCCGGCCAACTCGATAGTCGTCCGCAACTCCATCCCCGACGCGCCCAACGGGGGCGGGCTGACCGCCAGCCTCAGCCTCTACGTCAACGACACGTTCGTCCAGAAGCTGACGCTCTCCTCCCGCAACAGCTGGCTCTACGGCACCACCGACGACACCGAGTCGCTCTCGAACACCCCGCAGGCGGACGCCCGGCGGCTGTTCGACGAGTCGCACGCCCTGCTCGCCCAGTCGTACCCCGCCGGCACCCGGTTCCGGCTGCAACGCGACGCGACCGACACCGCGTCGTTCTACGTCGTCGACCTGATCGACCTGGAGCAGGTGGCGCCACCGGCCAGCAAGCCGGCGGAGTGCACCTCGATCACCGCCTACGGCGCCGTCCCCAACGACGGGGTCGACGACACCGCCGCCATCCAGCGGGCCGTGACCGACGACCAGAACGGCGTCATCGGCTGCGTCTGGATCCCGGCCGGCCAGTGGCGGCAGGAACAGAAGATCCTCTCCCCCGACCCCAACCGGGGGCAGTACAACCAGCGAGGCATCCGCAACGCGACGATTCGGGGCGCGGGCATGTGGCACTCGCAGCTCTACACCGAGACCGAGCCGCAGAACGTGGTGGGCAACATCAACCACCCGCACGAGGGCAACGTCGGCTTCGACATCGACGACAACACCACCATCTCGGACCTGGCCATCTTCGGCATGACCACCAACCGCGCCAACCGGGGACACGGCCTGAACGGACGGTTCGGGAAGAACACGAAGATCAGCAACGTCTGGATCGAGCACGTCAACGTGGGCGCCTGGGTGGGCCGCGACTACTCCGACACCCCGGCCTACTGGAACCCGGGCGACGGCCTGGAGTTCACCGGGATGCGCATCCGCGACACCTACGCCGACGGGGTCAACTTCTCCAACGGCACCCGCAACTCGCGGGTGTTCAACTCCTCCTTCCGCACCACCGGGGACGACTCGCTCGCGGTCTGGGCCAACCCCCGCGTCAAGGACACCACGGTGGACGTGGCCCACGACAACCGCTTCCTCAACAACACCGTGCAACTGCCCTGGCGGGCGAACGGCGTCGCGATCTACGGCGGTTACGGGAACACGGTGGAGAACAACCTGATCTCCGACACCATGAACTACCCCGGGATCATGCTGGCGACCGACCACAGTCCGCTGCCGTTCTCCGGCACGACGCTGGTCGCCAACAACGGCCTCTACCGGTGCGGTGGCGTGTTCTGGAACGAGGACCAGGAGTTCGGGGCCATCACCCTGTTCCCCGCCAGCGGCGACATCACCGGCGTCACCATCCGCGACACCGACGTCGTCGACTCCACCTACGACGGCATCCAGTTCAAGAACGGCGGCGGCAGCATGCCGAACGTCACGCTCAGCAACGTCCGCATCGACCGGTCCAACAACGGCGCCGGCATCCTCGCCATGAGCGGTGCCCGGGGCAACGCCACGCTGACCAACGTCACCATCACCAACTCCGCCGACGGCGACATCGTCCGGCAGGCCGGCACCACGTTCACCATCACCGGCGGCTGACGCCTGTCACACCGCCGACGGGCGGCGGGGTGGTCCGGGCGCCGGTCGGCGCGCGGGCCACCCCGTACCGTGTCCCGTCAGGTTGGAATCGGCCGGCACGCCGCGACTCAGCGCGCCCGCTGGTACTCCTCCCAGGTGCGCTTCGGGCTGACCACCGGACCGTCGTCGGGCGCCCGGTTGGCCAGTCCGTTACGGCCCAGGTAGTAGTCGCCGGCCTGGTTCTGGGCACCGGTCGACTGGTCGGTGTCGGCCAACGCGATCGCGTGGATGTGGTACCCCCAGTCGCCCTGGTCCGGGGTCCGGTACCAGGCGGCGAAGCCCACCGTGCGCAGCCGGCGCAGCACGTCGGTCCGGGTCGCCGACGACAGCCCGCTGACCGAGATGTCAAGCGCCCCGCCGCCGTCGTGGGTGCCGGCGGAGGCGCCGACGCCGGTGTTGTAGGAGCCCTGGGTGAGGCCGAGCTGACGCCCCAGCAGACGTTCCGCCTCCAGCAGCATCGACCGGGTGCGGGTGTTGACCTGCACCCCGCGCATCGTCACGATGCTGCCCGGTGAGATCGACCGGACCACGGTGTAGCGTCCGTCCCCCAGCGACCGCAGCGAGGACGGGCCCGGCAGGCCGGTCGCGTCGAGGCCGGTGTAGCCGAGCGAGCGCTGGTACGCCGCGTACGCCGCGACGGTGCTGGTGCCGAAGTGCCCGTCCACGTACGTCGAGGCCAGCAGTCCCCGGGCCTGCAACGCGCGCTCCACCAGCAGGACGCTGTCCCGGGCGCCCTCGGTGAGCGCGGTGTCCGCCCGGCGCGGATCGATCTGCGCTGCCTTGATCAGGGCTTCCATGTCGACCTCGGGCAGTGCGGCGCCGGCACGCAGCGGTGCGCCGGCGCCGACCGCCACCGCCGCTGCCGCCGAGACGAGCAGGCTCCTTCTCGTGATCACGTGACCTCCGTACGGTGTCGGGATCGGGCCGCCCGGCCGGGCGGCCCGGAAGGCACGGCGAGGCCCCGGGGCTCCCGCCCCACGAACGGCGTCACCCGTGCCGACGATCAGGCGATCTCCAGGTAGTCGAGTTCCGCCCATCTGCTCCGCTGGGTCAGGCGCAGCGTGTTCCACCCGGCGTTGAGCACCACGTCCGCGCGGGCCTGCCGCCAGGTCTCCCACCCGGTGTTCGGATACGCGACCACCTGCGCGCCGCCGCCGTTGACGGTCAGCGTGTGCTCGGCGTCGCCGTAGCCGGCGGAGTAGCCGACGTACGCGGTGTAGCCGCCGGCGCGCGGCGCGAAGACGCTGACCTCGACCCAGCTGTCGGCGTAGTCGAGGTAGGCCGCCACCTGTCCCTGCGAGGCGGTCGCGGTGCTCCGGACGGCGCAGTGGTTGAGCGTGCCCCGCTCGGCCTCGTAGCGCACCCGGCTGCCCCGCACCACCGGGTTGTCCCCGGCCCAGCCGAGGTCGGCGACGTACATGCCGCGCGCCGAGTAGTCGTTCACCCAGCCGTGGAAGACCAGCCGGTCGCCGCCGGCCTCGCGCACCACGTCCGCGCCGCCCGGCCCGCGTACGGCGCCGTCGAGGCTGGCGGTGGTCAGCAGCGACCGGTACGCCTTGGTGTACGGGCCGGCCAGCGACGTGGCGCTGGCGTAGCTGGTCTGGTAGCCGTCGCCGCCGTACCCGCCGAGGGAGTAGAAGAGCACGTAGTGCGCGCCCACCCGGGTCAGCACCGGCGCCTCGATGACGCCCGCCTCCTCGGCGCGACCACTGCGCAGCAGTTCCACCCGGCCGCCCTGGAGCGTCACGCCGTCGGCGGCGACCGCCTGCGCCCACAGGCTCGTCGGCTGCCCGACAGCGTTGCCGTCGTCCTTGTAGAGCAGGTAGCGCCGGCCGTCGGTGTCGACGAAACTGGACGGGTCGATGTCACCGCCCTCGGCCGCGTCGCAGACCAGCGGGCCGGACCCGACCGGGGCGAACGGGCCGAGCGGCGAGGTCGAGGTGGCCGCGCCGATGCACTGGCGGCCGGCGGCACGGCTGCGGGCGGTGTAGTAGAGCAGGTACGTGCCGTCGGCCCGGCGGGACACGTCCGGCGCCCAGGTGAGGCCGCCGGAGGCCCAGGCGCCGAGCGTCGGCAGCGCGTCGGCGCGTCGGGTCCATGGGCCGGTGAGCGCCGACGCGGTGGCGACCGGCACGTTGCCGTTGCCGTTGTTCGTCGAGTAGGCATGGTAGGTGCCGCCGACCTTGAGGATGTCGGGGTCCGGGAAGTCGGTGCCGAGCACCAGGGACGGCGCGGTGGTCGCCGCGCCGGCCGGCGTGGCGACGAGCACGCACGACGCGGCGACGAACACGGCCAGCAGGTGGGCGAGAGTGCGACGCATGCCCACATGCAACCACAGATGTCGATGCCATGGCGTGGCGGCGGCGTGGTTCCGGAACCTCCGGATTTCCTTGACACGCGCCTGTCACGCGCCGAACCTGGTCACCAGGGAGCGCTCTCCATCGCTGGTCACGGCCGACCGGCGAGTCATTCTCCGGCCACCGCCCGCTCCTGGAGACGCCCATGAACCGCCAACCCGTCCGCACCGTCGACCCACCGGCGCGTACCCGTCGCCGCCTCACCGCCGTCGCCCTCGCGGCGACGCTCGTCGCCACCCTGACCGGCGTCGCCGCCGGTCCGGCCCAGGGCGCCGATCCGCTGCTGTCCCAGGGCCGCCCGGTCACCGCCTCGTCCACGCAGAGCGCCGCCTTCCCCGCCTCGGCGGCGGTGGACGGCGACTCCGGCACCCGGTGGTCCAGCGCCGCCGCCGACCCGCAGTGGCTCAGCGTCGACCTCGGTGCCGCCGCGACCGTCAGCCAGGTCGTGCTCGCCTGGGAGGCCGCCTACGCCACCGCCTACCAGGTGCAGGTCTCCGCCGACGGCGCGACCTGGACGACGCTGCGCGCCGTCACCGGCGGCGACGGCGGCGTCGACACGCTCGCGGTCGCCGGCACCGGACGGTACGTGCGGGTCACCACCACCGCCCGGGGCACCGTGTACGGCGTCTCGCTCTGGGAGTTCCAGGTGTACGGCACGCGCGCCGCCACCGGGTGCGACACCACCGGCAACGCCGCGTTGAACCGCCCGGCCACCGCCTCGTCGACCGAGAACGCCGCGCTGCCCGCCTCGGCGGCGGTGGACGGCAATCCCGGCACCCGCTGGTCCAGCGCCGCCGCCGACCCGCAGTGGCTACGCGTCGACCTCGGCGTCGAGCGCGCCGTCTGCCGGGTCGACCTCACCTGGGAGGCGGCCTACGCGACGGCGTACCAGATCCAGCTCTCCACCGACGGCGTCACCTGGACGACCGTCTACGCCACCACCACCGGCGCCGGCGGCGGTCAACAGCTCACCGTGACCGGTTCCGGCCGCTACCTGCGGGTCCTCGGCACCGCGCGGGCCACCGCGTACGGCTACTCGCTCTGGGAACTCGCGGTCCGCACCGCCGGTGCGACCCCGACGACCCCGACGCCGACGACACCGCCACCGTCCGGCGGCGACGTGCTGCTGTCCTACGGCAAGCCGGCGGTCGCCTCGTCCCAGCAGGACGACGGCGCCTGCTGGCAGTGCTCGCCGGCGCGGGCGTTCGACCTGGACCCGGCCTCACGCTGGGCGACGAGCGCCACCACCGGCTGGGTGGACCCGGGCTGGATCTACGTCGACCTCGGGGCCACCGCGACCGTGCACCGGGTGGTCCTCCAGTGGGACGCGGCCTACGCCACCGCGTACCAGATCCAGACCTCGACGGACGCGACCACCTGGACCACGATCTACCGCACCACGAGCAACCCGGGCTTCCGGCAGGACCTCACCGTCACCGGCACCGGCCGATACGTGCGGATGTACGGCACCGCGCGCAGCAACGGCTACGGGTACTCGCTGTGGGAGTTCCAGGTGTACGGCACCGGGGGCGCCCCGACCGCTCCCCCGGCCCGGCCCGCCGATCCCACGTTCCCGGCCACCACCCTCGTCTTCGCCGACGAGTTCGACGGCCCGGCCGGCGCCCGACCGGACGCGACGAAGTGGACAGTCGACCCGGGCACCGGGCAGAACAACGAGTCGCAGTACTACACCGACAACGCCAACGCGGCGATGAACGGCGCCGGCCAGCTCGTCATGGAGGCCCGGCGGGAGAACGCCGGCGGACGCGCCTACACCTCGCACCGGATGAACACCGGCACGAAGTTCCAGGTGCAGTACGGCCGGATCGAGGCGCGGATCCGGGTGCCCAAGGGCAACGGCCTCTGGCCGGCGTTCTGGATGATGGGCGGCGACTTCCTCACCGGCCGGCCGTGGCCGTACAACGGCGAGATCGACATCATGGAGATTCTCGGCCGCGACACCTACCGCAGCTACACCACGCTGCACGCGCCCGCCTACAACGGCGGGGGCGGCTACGGCCAGGAGCGCGTCTGGACGGTCGACCTGTCCGCCGACTTCCACGTCTACGCGGTCGAGTGGGACAGCCGGGGCATGCGGTTCCTCGTCGACGGCACGCAGGTCTTCTACGCCAGCAAGGAGACGGTGGAGACGACCCGCGGCCCGTGGGTGTTCGACCACCCCTTCTATCTGATCCTCAACCTGGCCGTGGGCGGCGACTGGCCCGGCCCGCCGGACGCGTCGACGCCGTTCCCGGCGCGGATGCTCGTCGACTACGTGCGCGTCTACAAGTGACCGGCGGGGGCGCGGGCCGGCCGGACCGGCCCGCGCCCCCGGCGCGTCACGTCGCGGCTAGCCGTGGGCCGGCTGGACGGCGACGTGGAAGTTGAACACCGCGCCGTTGCGGGTGAGGACGAGATTCCACTTCCCGCCGTTCTTGAGCACGGCGGGGTTGGAGTTCGGATAGCGCCGCACGAACCACGTCTCCAACCGTTGCGCCTCGGTGGCGGAGAGCACCCCCACCTCTCCCACCTCGGCCGCGTGGTGCGGCTGCCGGTTGCAACCGGCGTTAAACCGGTAGCTGGTGTCCCGGTTCCATCGGCCGCAGCCGAGCATCGTGACCGTGACCGGACCGGACTGCTGGAAGGCCAACTGGGGGACCGGAGGGTCGGCGACGACCACGTCCGGTGGCGTCTCCAGGGACGGGAACGGCACCGCCACCGTCTCGATGACGGCCTGCGACGCCCAGTTGAAATCGACCTCGAACGACATGTCCATCCCCCTGCCCGGAGTGCCACGCCCGCCGGCCCGTCGCGGCGGCACGTCGACGGACCCATCATCGACCGGCCCGCACGCCGGATCGCGTGCACTGTCCGTGCCCGGACACTGGCGGTCAGGCGACAGCGACGGCAACGGCTCCCGGGGACGACCCGTGCGACGGTCGTCCCCGGGAGCCGGAGTCGGGTGTGGACCCGGACGGGCGGCTAGTCGCCGCAGCCGACCCACACGCTGTACGTGCTGTAGTCCCGGCAGTAGAAGTAACTGAAGGTGCTGGTGGGCGCCTCGGGCGCGGGCTCCTGCTCGACAGTGACGCCCTGCAGGTTCAACAGAAAGTTCATCTCATCACCCCCCTCCGCTCTCGTCGCGGCACCGTCCCGCCGAGAAACGGCAGGACGGGGACAGGGGCACGCTGCGCGGCGGCCCAGAGCACGAGGAGGACGCCCGCCGCGCCGGTGGCCAGATCGGTGGAGAGCCGTTCGAGCTGGTCCCCGGGGAAGGCGAGACCACCGCGATAGGCCACGGCGTGCCAGGAGAGCGCGGCCACGTGCCGGCGGACGAGGTCGGCGACGGTCATGCCGCCGCCGTCCGCGGCGACGACGGGAACGTCGGACCGGTCCAGGCCGAGCAACAGGGCGAGCAGCCCGGCCCGCCCGTTGAACAGGCCGGACTGGACCGTGAACTCGGCACACGCCGCGCGGGTCAGCTCGCTGAGCACCGTCCCCAGCTCGTCACTCGGACGATGCCGAAGGAACTCCCGCAGCACCACCGCGATACCGGCGCTGCCGGCGGCGAGGTAGGGCAACACGCGCCATCCGTCGTCCACCTGACGCGACCCGTCCGGCATCAGGACGCAGCGGCCCAGGTCGTGCCGCAACCAGCGCTCCGCCGACTCCAGGTGGGCGTGGTCACCGGTCGCCTCGAACAACCTGACCGACATCAGCGCGACGCCGCTGGCTCCCCGCAGGAGGCCGGCGGCCGGACGGTTGCCGGCGGCGGCCCGGCCCGCGTCGCGGTCGTCGAGCCTCGACGCGATGTCCAGCGCGGCGGTCGTCCAGCGCCGGTCACCGGTCGTGGTGGCGAAGTGCAGATAGTTCAGACCGATGCCGGCGAGCCCGTCGAACAGGTGGCTGGACAACAGATCCAGCCCGGCGGCCCGGGGCGCGCGGTCGAGCAGGGTCAACGCCTCCTCGTGCCGGCCCAGCCCGTCGAGGGCGTGGCACACGCCGTGCAGACCGTCGTAGAAGCCCGGCGCCAGCGCGCTCCGCTCGTCGTGCACCCGGCGTACGAGCCACTCCTCGTGCTCGGGAAACCGTCCGACCCCCGTCCGGTGCAGGACGTGCAGCACTCCCGCCGCGCCGTAGGCCAGCCCGAGACCGCCGACCTGGAACTGCTCGATGTCCCCCGGGAACAACCGGTCCCGCCGACCGGGGGTGGCGGTGGCGAGGATGCCCGTCGCCAGGGCGGCGCGGACGCGGGTGAACGGCACCTCCGGCGTGTCCAGGTCGGCGGGGACCAGGTCCGGCGACGCGGCGGACACCGCATCCTGGTCTTCCCCGGTCAGGCCGAGGTTGGCCACCACCTCGGGCCCGAACCCGGCGGGCAGGTCGAAGCGCCGCGTCGCCGCGGTGACGAGGTGCGCGGCCTTGCCCGGCGCGAGCGGCAACACGGCGGTCAGCGGAAGGAACATCGACAGTTGCAGGCACCCCAGCGCGTACCGGTCCGCGGCGACTCCGGTGCGACCGTCCGCGGCGACATAGCCGGGCGCGCCCATCGCGGGCCGGGCGCTGTCGTCCACCCCGGTGGCGAGTTCGAAGTCGATGAGCCGGACCGCGCCGTCCGGCTGCACCATGACGTTGTGCGGATGCAGGTCGCCGAAGACGACGCCGCGACCGTGCAGGTCCGCCAGGGCGTCCCCCACCTTCCCCAGCACGTCGAGCGCCCACCGGACGTAGTCCCGGATCTCGTCCGGACCGGCGCCCGCCCGGGTGAGCGGGTACCGCGCGCTGAACTCGCGGCCGAGCGTGCGCCCCTCGATGAACTCCTCGGCGAGGAACACGTGCTCCCAGCAGGTGAACCTCTCGAACAGGGCCGGGACGCAGGGCAGCCCGCGCAGCCGGGCCAACATGTCGGCCTCGCAGTCGAGTCGGTGCACCGCGTCCCGGCCGAGCCCGTCGATGCCGGCGTGCGGTCGGCCCTCCCGCAGCACGACCACCCGGCCCGTCCTGACGTCCCGGGCCCGGTAGACGCCGCCGCCGTTGGAGAAGTGCAGCACACCCTCGATCTCGTACGGGAACTCCTCGGGTCGCGTCTCCTGCCGGCCGCGCTCGTCCACCGCCGGCCGGAGGAAGGCCGGGACGTCGACCCAGGCGGGCACCGAGAAGGAGGGTTCCCGCCGGTCGGGCACGAGCGTGCCGTCCGGCTGCCGTACCGCGAGCACCCGCGAGCCGTCGGCCGTCGTGACCCGGCGGGGCGCGAACCCGCCGAAGCGCACGAACAGCGGGCCCCGGTCCCACCGCAGGTCGCTGAGGATGTACGGGCCGGGTTCCCCGTCGAGCCGCGCGCCGAGCCCACGGAGCGCGGCCTCCAGCTCGTCGGTGTCCTCGGGGTAGATCGTGATGAACTTGCCGCTGGCCGCCCGGTCCGCGTACTTCGAGTTGCGCAGGGTCAGCTCGAGTTCGGTGCTGAGGAACTTGTACGCGAGCTGCGCCTGCTGGCAGTAGGTCCAGACGGTGTCGAGAATCCGTGGGGCGTTGTCAAGCGTCGCGGACACGTGGATCTTCCACCCCTGCGTCGCGACGAGGCCCCGTGGCGGCGTCGCCATCGTCCACCCGTCCCGGGTCGACAGGTTCCATCCCGGCCCGGCCCGCAGGTCCGACCCGAAGCGGTCCCGCCGGGGGCCGCCGTCGGCACCGGGTCGGTCGTAGAAGGTCGGATCAGCGATGCGGTAGTACTGATACCGGTTGTCCATCGGCCCTTCACTACGTCAGCCACGGATCGCGCCACCATCGTGCGACCTGTGCGGCGCCCTGAGCGGATTCGACAGCGATCGTGGCACACGGTCACACGCTTCGATACCCCAGAAAAGTGCCGCCGCTGGTCGGGGGCGGTGGTCCCGGCAAGGGGTCCGCAACCGGCGGGTGAGGTCTCCGGTTTCGGGTTCGCCTGGTCGCCGAACCGTCCACCGGAGACCTCCGGGCCTAGAAGCCGGCGGAGATGCGGCTGAACTCCCAGTCGCTCTGGGCGATGCCGCTACAGGTGGAGACCACGCCCCCACCGGCGCAGCCGCGATCGCGGTTCACCGCCCAGAAGGTGAACCGGGCGAGGCCGCTGCTCCTGGCGTAGTCCCGGATCCGCGTCCAGGTCTCCGGGGTGGTGACCTCCTGCTGGTCGGACAGACCGTTCATGCCGGAGATGCCCATGTGGGCGTAGGCGGTCTGGTCGTTCCAGCCGAACGTGGACTTCAGTTGGTTCTTCAGGCCCTCCGCGGCGTTGCGGGTGCTGGTGTACATGTCGCTGCCGCCGCCGAAGTCGAACGGCATGATGGTGAAGACGTCCACGTTGGCGTTCAGCGCCCGGGCCTGGTTGATCAGCCGGACGCCGTGCGCGTTGGGGCCACTCGTGGTCGTCCCGAAGGTGAGGATCGTGGTGACGCCCGGGTTGTTGCGCTTGATGATGCCCAGCGCGCTCACGATGCGGTCGGCGACCACGTAGTTCTCGAACTCGTCGTAGTTCTCGATGTCGATGTCGATGGCCTTGAGACCGAAGGTGTTGATGACCTTCTGGTACGCCCCGGCGAGGGCCTCCGGGGTGGCGCAGTTCGGGCCGAGCTTGTTGCCCTGCCAGCCGCCGATCGACGGGACGATGGTCGCGCCGGCCGCCTTGGCCTGGTTGATCCAGGACTCGTGGACGCCGCCGGTCAGGCCGCCCTCACCGTCCCAGACCGGGTTGCAGCCGTTGGCCAGCACGAACGCGACGGTGAACGCGCGGACGCCCTGGGCGGTGATGGTCGAGGGCGCCGGCGGGTTGCCCCAACCGGGGTAGACGTAGGGCGACGCGGCCATCTTGCCGGCCGGCGGCGGGTTGCTCGGGCCGGTGGGCGGCGGCGTGGTCGGGGTGGTGCCGCCGCCGCACGCGCCCTGGTTGGCCCAGACGTCCCACTGCCCGCTGTGCGTGGCCGGGTTCTCGTTCTGGGTCCACCACTTGGCCTGGTAGTTGACGCCCTGGTAGGACGCCTGACCACCGCCGACGTACACGGCGGACGCGGACCAGGCCGGGTAGCAGGCCACGGCCGCGCTCGACGTGGACATGGGGACGATGGCGATCGCGGTGGCGGTGACCGTGACGGCGGCCAGAGCCAGGATCTTCTGCCTGAGTTTCATGACACGCTCCTGTGGGGGTTCAGGGCAAGGTGGTGAGGTGCGGGCGGACGGTGGTGGCGAATCCGTTGCCGTTGGTGACGTCCCAGTTGATCGACCAGGTCATGGCGCCCCGGATTCCGGGGTAGGTGCGCGGCGGCTTGACGGAGCCGCAGTTGGTGCCGCGGGCGAGGCAGTCGAGAGCCTGGTTGACCACGGAGGGGTTGACGTAGCCGCCACCGGCGGCGCTCGGCGCGGCCGGCAGCCCGAGGGACACCTGGTCCGGCCGGAGCCCGTTCTCGAGCTGGATGCAGGCGAGCGCCACGAGGAAGTTGACCGACCCCTGGCCGTACGCGGCGCTGTTGTCGCAGCCGAGCATCGCGCCGGAGTTGTAGAACTGGGTGTGGACGACGGTCAGGATGTCCTTGATGTTCAGCGCCAGCTGGAAGTACTGGCCACCGGTGCTCTGCATGTCGATCGTCTGCGGCGCCATCGTGATGATCAGGTTGGCGCTCGTCCGGTTGCGGATGTCGCGCAGCGCCTGGGCCATGTACGTCGCGTTGACGCCGTTCTCCAGGTCGATGTCGACGCCGTCGAACCCGTAGGTTCCGATGAGGCCGACGATCGAGTTGGCGAAGTTCGTGGCGGCACTGGAGCTGGCGACCGAGATGGTGCCGCGCTCGCCGCCGACCGAGATGACGACCTTCTTGCCCCGCGCGTGCAGGGTGGCGACGTCGTTTTTGAAGTCGGCGTCGGTGTAGCCGCCGAGCGAGGCGCTCAACCCCGCGTCGATGCCGAAGGACACCGCGCCCGGTGTGCTCGTCGCGTCGGCGAACGCGACCGCCACCAGGTCGTACGAGGCCGGCACGTCACGGAGCCGGATCTCCTGGGCCGGGTTGTCGAAGTTCTGCCAGTACCCGGTGAGGAAGTGCTTCGGGAGCTGACCGTTGCCGGTCGGCGGAGGCGTGGTGGGTGGCGGGGTGGTCGTGGGCGGCGGGGTGGTCGGGGGTCGGGTGGTGGGCGGCGGTGTCGTGGTCGGGGGTGACGTGGTCGGCGGCGTGGTGCCGCCGCAGGCGCCCTGGTTGGCCCAGACGTCCCACTGGCCGCTGTGCGTGGCCGGGTTCTCGTTCTGGGTCCACCACTTGGCCTGGTAGTTGACGCCCTGGTAGGACGCCTGACCACCGCCGACGTACACGGCGGACGACGACCAGGTGGGGTAGCACGCGGCGGCCGCGGAGGCGGACGACGCCAGATAGACGGTGGTGGCGCCGGCGGCCAGGACGGCGGCCAGGGCGAGGACGGCGGGGCGGCGCATGGGGGTGGGCCTTCCGGAGGGGACGGAACCGAGGAGCCAATTATTAGGAGTGTTAACAGTAAAGGTCCAGAGTTAGACCACCTTGAATTTTTCGTCGAGAGGTGCGACCCTCGTCGACCCTCGTCGTCACCGCGTGCGCCGCGGGCGCGTTGACCGGATCATTACCACCGGTTAATAAGATCCCGGTCGATATCAGGCAGGCTCGCCCCCATGCCGACCACTCTCCGGAGCCGCCTCGCCGCGCTGTCCGTCGTCACGCTGGCCGCCGTCGCCGCCTGGACACCCGCACGGGGCGCGGAGCCCGCGCCCGCGCCCGCCGCCGCCCCGCCCAACATCGTCTTCGTGCTCACCGACGACCTGGCCTGGAACCTCGTGCCGTACCTGTCGCAGGTACGGCAGTTGCAGGCGGAGGGCGTGACGTTCACCAACTACACCGTCACGGACTCGCTCTGCTGCCCCTCCCGCTCGTCCATCCTGACCGGCGACTTCCCCCACGACACCGGCGTGTTCACCAACGGCGGCAGCGACGGCGGATTCGCGGTCTTCAAGAGCCGGGGGAACGAGAACCGCACCTTCGCCACCGCCGTCCAGGGCCGGGGCTACACCACGGCGTTCATGGGCAAGTACCTCAACGGCTACCAACCGGCCGACACCCAGAGCGGGACCCAGCCCTACGTCCCGCCGGGCTGGTCCGAGTGGTACGTCGCGGGGAACGGCTACCCCGAGTACAACTACGACCTCAACGAGAACCATGTGGTCAGGCACTACGGCGACGCACCCGCCGACTACCTCACCAACGTGCTGGCCCGGAAGGGCAGATCGTTCATCCAGCGCGCCGCGGCGGCCGGGACCCCGTTCCTGCTGGAGGTCTCGACGTTCGCGCCGCACAGCCCGTTCACCCCGGCCGACCAGGACCTCGACAAGTTCCCCGGCCTCACCGCCCCACGCGGCCCGGCCTACGACCGCCTGCCCCGCCAGGCGCCCTCCTGGCTGGCCGGCAACGGACCGCTGACCGCCACCGAGAAGGACAACCTGGACCGCAACTTCCGCAAGCGCGCGCAGGCGGTGCAGGCGGTGGACCGGCTCATCGCCAACCTCCGCGAGCAGTTGACGGTCAGCGGCGTCGCCGACAACACCTACCTGGTGTTCAGCTCCGACAACGGCTTCCACATGGGCGAGTACCGGCTCACCGGCGGCAAGCAGACCGCCTTCGACACCGACGTGCGCGTACCGCTCGTCGTCGTCGGGCCCGGCGTCAGCCGGGGCCGGACCCGGCCGGAGATCGTCCAGAACGTCGACCTGGCGCCGACCTTCCAGCGGATCGCCGGCGCGGAGGTCGGCGCGGACGTCGACGGCCGCAGCCTGCTCGGTCTCGTCCAGGGCGACGCGGCCCCGAACTGGCGCGACGGAGCGCTCGTCGAGCACCACGGACCCCAGCAGGCCGCCGACGACCCGGACGCCCAGGACCAACGCAACGGGAGCCCGACCACCTACAACGCGCTGCGGACCGCGACCTACACCTACGTGGAGTACGCGAACGGTGAGCGCGAGTACTACGACCGCACGACCGACCCCGACCAGCTCACCAACCTCGCCGGCGACCTTCCCGCCACGCGGCTGGCCGCGCTGCACCAGGCGCTCGCCGGTTACACCGGCTGCCACGGCCACTCGTCCTGCTGGGCGGCCGGCGACGTGCCGGACTGACCGCCGACCCGCTCGTCGAGGAACGCGTGGAGCCAGGTCCGCTCGTGGCCACCCCGCGCCGGCGGCTCCGCGCCCGGACGAGGGCACGGGCGGAGCCGCCGGCCGGTGAACCCGGCTGGCCGGGTCGCGGGGGGGGGGGGGGGGGGGGGGGGGGCGGGGCGCGCGCGGGCCCCCCCCCCCCGCGCGGGGGGGGGCGGGGCCCCCCCCGCGCGCCCCCCCCGCCGCCCGCCCCCCCCCCCCCCCCCCCCCCCCCCCCCCCCCCCCCCCCCCCCCCCCCCGCCGGTACGGGCCCCCGACGGACGGCGGGTCCGGCCGGTCGGGCGCCCTCGCGTCAGGGCAACGCCTTGAGGAACGGGCCGTGGTTGAGCCGGAACTCCCAGGAATAGAACCGGTCCCAGTTGATGGACCAGGTCATGAGGCCGCGGAAGTTGGGGTTGGTGCCGCTGCGAGGGCTGTATCCGCCGCAGTTCTGACCCCGCACGAGGCAGGTGACCGCCTGTTGCACGCCGGCGGGGGCGAGGTAGCCGTTGCCGGCGCTGGTGGAGGAGGGCGCGCCGAACGCGACCTGGTCCTCGCGCAGCGCGGGGAAGACGGCGTCGGCGTTCCCGGCGACCGGGAAGCCGGCCAGCAGCATGTCCGTCATCGCGATGTGGAAGTCGGCGCCGCCCATCGTGTGGTACTGGCCGTCGAGCCCGACGATGGGACCGGAGTTGTAGTCCTGGACGTGCAGGACGGTGAGGATGTCGCGTAGCGCGTGGATCACCGGCAGGTAGGACCCGGCCCTGGGGTCCTGGCCGCCCCAGGGGCCCGAGCCGTAGAACTGGTGGCCGAGCTGCACGAAGAACGTCTCCGGAGCCATGGTGAGCACGAAGCCGGTCCCGTAGCGCTGCTTGAGGGCGCGGATCGCCGAGATCAGGTTCACCACGACCGGCGTGGTCGGGTTGCGGAAGTCGGTGTCACCGGGGTCGAGGTAGAGGGAGTGGCCCTCGAAGTCGACGTCCAGGCCGTCGAGGCCGTACCGGTCGATGATGGCCGACACCGAGCGGACGAAGGTGTCCCGGGCGGCGGTCGTGGTGAGTTGCACCTGCCCGTTCTGGCCCCCGATGGACAGCAGCACCTTCTTGCCCTGCTGCTGTTTGGCGCGGATCGCGGCGATGAACTGGGCCTCGGTCTCCACATTGGGGCATTCGGCGACCGGGCAGAGCTGGAAGCGGATGTCGCCGGAGGTGACGGAGGTGGGCTCACCGAAGGCGAGGTTGATGATGTCCCAGTCCGCGGGCACGTCGGCCACCCGCAGGTACCCGGCGCCGTTGGCGAAGCTGGCGTGCAGGTAGCCGATCAGGGCGTGCCGCGGCAGCCCGGTGTTCGGCGGGCTGGTCGGCGGCGCGGTGGTGGGCGGTGCCGTGGTCGGTGGCGGTGTGGTGGGCGGTGCCGTGGTCGGGGGTGCGGTGGTGGGCGGGGCCGTGGTGGGCGGTGCGCCACCTCCGCACGGCGCGCCGTTGAGTGTGCAGTCGCCGGGCGAGCCGGAGCCGGTGGCCAGGAACCCGAACGACACCGACGCGCCGGGGGTCAGGGTGCCGTTCCAGGAGCGGTTGGTGAAGGTGTGCCGCTGTCCCACGCTGGTGACCGTGGCGTCCCAGTACGAGCCGAGGGTGGTGCCCGCCGGCAGCGTGAAGGCGACCTGCCAGCCGGTGATCGTGACCGAGCCGCCGTTGGTGACGGTGTACCGACCCTCCCAGCCGGTGCCCCAGTCGGAGGTCCTGGTGAACGTGGCCGTAGGGCCGGCGGCCAGGGCCGGCTCGGCGAGGGTCAGGGTCGCCGCGGCGGCGGCGACCAGGGCCGCCAGGGCCGCCAGGAACGGTGTTCGGAATCTGCGCGCCATCCGGTCCTCCCGAGGGGTGCCCGGCCGAGGGGTATCGACGGGAGGCTAATTATTAGGTTTGTTAACTGAAGTTGTCCAGGCCCCCGGCCGCCCGGGGGCGCGGTCACCGGCGGGAGCCGCCGCCACGCCACGGTGTCAGCTATCCGTCCCGGTCGGTCGCCTGATCGGCCGGGCGGGCGTGCGATCGTGAGCATCGATCGTGACGCACATCGAGTGGGGGCGGCAGATGCGAGGAACAACACCACGGGTACGCCTCGGCGCGATGCTGGTGCTGCTGATGCTCGCCGGCTCGGCCGTCCCCGCCGCGGCGGTTCCGCCCGACGGCTCCCGCGCCGGCGGCACCCGGTCCGAGCGGGTCGTGCCGGCCCCACCGGCGGCGGTGTCCGCCGGCACCCACGCCGCCGCCAACCGCGCCACCCTGGCGGCCTCCTGGGCGACCGGGCAGGTGGCCCCGGGCGACACCCAGGGCTGGGTGTGGAACAACGCCAACCCGCTCACCGTGGCGTACCAGGTGGGCTTCTCCCCCACCGGCGCGAGCGCCGCCCTGCCGTGCCAGTTCGAGGTGACCCGCCGCTGGTACTCCCAACAGCCGGGCGGGGAACGACGCTTCCACTTCCAGATCCGCAACAACGGCGCCATCACCTGCGCGGCGACGGTCCTGCTGTCCGCCCAGCCCGCCACGTACGACTGGACCATCGCGCCGCTCGCCCCCGGCGCCACCGGCAACTACCGGTGGGTCGAACAGGTGGCGCCGACCGTCTCCTACCTGCTCGGGTTGAGCCCGACCGGCGCGAGCGGAGCAGCCGCCTGCCAGCTCGAGATCACCCGCACCTGGTACCTCCAGGAGGCCGGCGCGGTCCGCAAGTTCGCCTTCGTGGTGCGCAACATCGGCGCGGTCACCTGCGGCGCACAGGTCCGCCTGGCGCAGTTGTCCGTGCCGACCACCTGGTACGTCGGCACCCTCGCCCCGGCCGGCTCGTCCACCTGGACCTGGAACAACGCCAACCCGCTCACCGCCGTCCACCTGATCGGCCTGTCCCCCTGGGGCGCGCAGCTCACCGACCCGTGCCAGATGGAGATCACCCGTAGCTGGTACGTCCAGCGGGTCAACCCGGACGGCACCACCCAACGCCAGCTCGCCCTCACCGTGACCAACGTCGGCGCGATCAGTTGCACCGCCACGGTGTTCCTCACGCCCCTGACCACGTGAGACCGGTTGCCGGCCGACGGATGACGCGATGTGACATATCGATGGATGAGGATTGACGGGTGGCCCGTCAGGGCTCTATAACGATGTCGGGACCGGGCCTGACCCGATCGGCCGCCGGGCACCCACCGCCAGCCGCCGGCGGCGCAGCTCGGCCCTGACGGCCCGCCCGATGGAGACGGCATGACACGTCCCGGTCCCGTCCGCCTCGCCACGCCCCTGCTGGCCGTTCTCACGCTTGTCGCCGGCCTGCTCACCGCGCCGGCCGCGCCGGCGCACGCCGTGCCGGCCAAGAACCCGCCGCTGACCACTCCCTGGACCGCCCAGGCCCTCGACGGCGTGCCGCTGCCGGACTATCCGCGACCGCAGATGACCCGGCCGGACTGGCTCAACCTGAACGGCGAGTGGCAGCTACGCCAGTCCGCCACGGACGACGCCCCGCAGTTCGGCACCGACCTGCCCGAGCGGATCAACGTGCCGTTCCCGGTGGAGAGCGCGCTGTCCGGGGTGCAGCGGGCGGCCGGCGACAACCGCAACCACCTGTTCTACCGGCGGACCGTGACGGTGCCGACGACCTGGAGCGGGCGTCGGGTGCTGCTGCACTTCGGCGCCGTCGACTGGCAGACCACGGTCTGGGTCAACGGCGTGGCGGTGGGCGGCCACACCGGCGGCTACGACGCCTTCACCTTCGACGTCACCGCGCAGTTGCGCGGCGGCGCGAACGAGATCGTGGTGAAGGTGTGGGACCCGACGGACAGCCGGCAGAGCGGCAGTCTGCCGCCGATCGGCAAGCAGACCAAGCAACCCGGCGGCATCTTCTACACGCCGAGCTCAGGCATCTGGCAGACGGTGTGGCTGGAACCGGTGCCGGCGGCGTCGATCAGCAGCGTCGACCTCTACCCACGCCTGGCCGACAACACCCTCCGCGTCCGGGTCCGCACCCGCGGGGACGTCAGCGGGCACCGCGTCGAGGCCGAGGCGCTCGACGGTTCCACCGTGGTCGGCTCCGCGACCGGCGGCTTCACCGAGTTCACGGTGCCCGTGCCGAACGCCCGTCGCTGGTCCCCCGACGACCCGTTCCTCTACCATCTGCGGATCACCCTGCGCGACGCGGCGGGCGGTCAGGTCGACCGGACCACGCACTACTTCGGCATGCGTGAGATCAGCACCGGCGTGGTCAACGGCGTCCTGCGGCCGAAGCTCAACGGCCAGTTCGTCTTCCAGACCGGCACGCTGGACCAGGGCTTCTGGCCGGACGGGCTCTACACCGCGCCCACCGACGCCGCGCTCGCCTTCGACCTGCAGAAGCACAAGGACCTCGGCTTCAACATGGTGCGCAAGCACATCAAGGTCGAACCGCAGCGCTGGTTCTACCACGCCGACCGGCTCGGTCTGCTGGTGTGGCAGGACATCCCGTCACTGACCGCGCAGGACATCGACGCGACCGACGCGCAGCAGGCGCAGCTCGAGGCCGAGGCCCGCGAGATCGTGGACGAGCACCGCAGCTCGCCGGCCGTGGTCACCTACACCGTCTACAACGAGGGGTGGGGGGAGCGCGCGCTGGCCGACACCCGCCGGGTGGCCCAGAACGTGAAGAACCAGGACCCGACCCGGCTGGTCAACGCGCACAGCGGTTACAACTGCTGCCAGTCGTTGGGCAACCCCGGCAACGGCGACATCGACGACTGGCACGTCTACCTGGGGCCGGACTCGCCGGTGCCGTCGAGCAGCCGGATCGCCGTGCTCGGCGAGTTCGGCGGCCTCGGCCTGCGCGCGCCCGGACACGAGTGGAGCCCGAACGGCGCGTTCTTCGCGTACGAGTGGCAACCGAACGCCACGGCGCTGACCGACCGCTACGTCGGCCTCGTGCAGGGCACCCAGAACCTCATGCTCGGCAAGGGACTGAGCGCCTCGGTCTACACCGAGATCGCCGACCAGGAGGGTGAGCTGAACGGATTCCTCACCTACGACCGGCAGGTGGTCAAGATGGACCAGGCCCGGGTACGGGCCGCCAACCTGTCCCTCATCAACGCGTCGAGATCCGTCGGCAGCTCCGCGCCGGTGGCACTGCCGCTGAACACCCGCCGTTCCTTCCAGGTCACCACCCCCGGACTCACCAACCGGTACCTGCGGCACCGGGACAGCCTCGCCTACACGGAGGTCGTGGACGGGAACAGCTCCGCGCTGCTCAGGAACGACGCGACCTACACGGTCCGGGCCGGTCTGGCCGACGCGACGTGCTACTCGTTCGAGTCGGTCAACTTCCCCGGGCAGTTCCTCCGGCACCAGAACTCGCGGGTACGCAACTCGCCGAACGACGGCTCGGCGCTGCTCCGCGCGGACGCCACCTGGTGCGCCCGGGTCGGCGTCACCGGAAGCGGCGTCTCGGTGGAGTCCTACAACTTCCGCGGCAGATACCTGCGGCACTACGACTCCGAGGTCTGGCTGAGCAACGGCACGGGCGGCGAGGCGTGGAACTCACCCGCGCTGTGGGCCGCGGACAGCACCTGGAACATCACGACGCCCTGGGCGCCCTGAGCGGGTCTGCGTGGTTTGCACCCCGCGCCGACGGTGCGGGCGGTGTTAGAGCCGCCCCGGCGCGGGTAGCCACCGCCGGCCAGACACCGGTGGCAGCGAGGAGGTCCGGGTGACGCCGATCGACGCCTTCTTCGACGGTCTGGGTCGGAGCGGTTCCGACGAGCGGCTCGTCAAGGTCAGTGGCAGCGTGCGGTTCGACATCCACGACGACCGAGGGGTACACCACCGGCGTCTCGACATCGACCACGGGCGGTTACGGGTCACCGCGGACGCCGGCCCCGCCACCACGGTCATCACGCTCTCCGAACGGACCGCCGTGGCGATGGTGGCCGGCGGGATGAACGGGCTGGCGGCGATCGCCCGGGGCGAGATCATGGTCGACGGTGACCTCGCGCTGGCACTGCGGATCGGACGGCTGTTCTCCGCGCCCGCGACGGCGGCCGGCCGGCCGGGTGGAGGCGCCGCGTGAGGGACGTGCCGGGCACCGTGTCGTGCATCGACGGGAACACGTTCGTCGTCTCCGACAGCAGCGGGGACATCGAGGCCTCGTCGGCCGCGCCGGTGGGTCTGTTCTCCGCCGACTCGCGCTACCTGTCCCGGTGGGTGCTCACCATCGACGGCGAGCGGATGACCGCCCTCTCGGTGGACGACAGCCAGTACTTCGAGGTGGCGTTCTTCCTCGTGCCGGGCGGCCGGATGGACTACGTCCAGGCGGACGTGTCCGCGATCCGACGACGCCGCATCGGCGCCGACATGGTCGAGACCGTCACCGTCTTCAACTACGGCGAGTCGGATCTCGACCTCGCGGTACGGCTGGAGGTGGCCGCCGACTTCGCCGACATCTTCGAGATCAAGTTCGCCGCCGACGCGAAGGTCGGCGAACGCTACGCGCATGTCACCCCCGACGAGCTACGGCTGGGCTATCGCCGGGCCACCTTCCAGCGGGAGGTCGTCCTCACCGCCAGCCAGCCGGCGACCTTCACCCCGGAGCACCTCGACTTCCCGATCCGGCTGGCCGCCGGATCCAGTTGGACGGTCGAGGTGCGGGCCGAGATGAGAGCGCCGCGACCCGACGGCGTCGACCTGCGGGCCGGGCTCCGGGTCCACCGGCCCGACGCGTCGACCCTGCCCGACGGTGTCCGCGCCTGGGTGGCGGCGGCTCCGACCCTGGACACCGACAGCCCGGTGCTGCGCCAGGTCTACCAACGCAGCCTGGTGGACCTGGCGGCGCTGCGGTTCACGCCGCTCTCGCTCGGCGGCGCCACCGTGCCCGCCGCCGGGTTGCCCTGGTTCATGACCCTCTTCGGCCGGGACAGTCTGCTCACCTGTCTCCAGGCGCTGCCGTTCACCCCGTCCCTGGCACCGGCCACCCTGCGGATCCTGGCCTCCCTCCAGGGCGCGCGCACCGACGACGTGTTGGAGGAGGATCCCGGCCGGATCCTGCACGAACTGCGCTACGGCGAGTCAGCGGCCTTCGAGGAGCAACCCCACTCGCCGTACTACGGCACGGTGGACGCCACACCGCTGTTCCTGGTGCTGCTCGACGAGTACGAGCGGTGGAGCGGCGACGCGGACCTCGTCCGCGAGCTGGAACAGGAGGCACGCGCCGCGCTGGACTGGCTGGACAACCACGCCGACCTCACCGGCGCCGGCTACGTCTCGTACGAACGCCGCAACCGCTCCACCGGCCTGGACAACCAGTGCTGGAAGGACTCGTGGGACAGCATCTCCTACGCCGACGGACGACTCCCGGGCTTCCCCCGCTCGACGTGCGAGACCCAGGGCTACGCCTACGATGCCAAGGTCCGCGCGGCCCGGCTGGCGCGTGCCTTCTGGAACGATCCGGCCCTGGCCGAGCGTCTGGAGCACGGGGCGGCGGCGTTGTACGAGCGGTTCAACCGCGACTTCTGGTTGGCGGACCGCGGCTACTACGCCCTGGCGCTCGACCGCGACGGCACGCCGGTGGACAGCCTGTCCTCCAACATCGGGCACCTCCTGTGGAGTGGCATCGTCCCGCCGGAGCGCGCCGGACGGGTCGCCGAACTCCTGATGAGTCCCGCGCTGTTCGCCGGCTGGGGGGTCCGCACGCTGGCCGAGGGGCAGGCCCGCTACAACCCGCTGGGCTACCACAACGGGACCGTGTGGCCGTTCGACAACTCCTTCATCGCCTGGGGCCTGCGGCGCTACGGACTGACCGACGAGGCGGGACGCATCGCCGAAGGAATCATCGAGGCCGCGGGCTTCTTCGAGGGTCGCCTACCCGAGGCGTTCGGCGGGTTCGACCGCCGGACCACCCGCTACCCGGTCCGGTATCCGACCGCCGGCAGCCCGCAGGCGTGGTCCAGCGGGGCATCGCTGCTCCTGCTCCGCACGATGCTGGGCCTGGAGCCACACGAGGACCACCTGGCCACCACCCCGGCGCTCCCGCCCGCCTTCGAACGGATCACCCTGCTGGACATTCCCGGCCGCTGGGGCCGGCTCGACGCCTTCGCGCGTCGCCGGCCGGGTCCGGCGAGCCCCTGAGCGGGGCGCTGCGCATCGAGGCGTTCCGCCACCCACGGCGCTCGCCCCGGCCCGGTCCGGGACACCGGTCGTCGCCCACGCCCCGCCCGCCCGCGGTCAGCCCAGCGCGGCCACCTGACCCACCACGAACACCGCCGGCGGACGGATACCCTGCTGGGCGGCGACCGTGCCGATCTCGTCCAGCCGGGCCGGCACCGCGCGTTGCCCGGGGTGCCCGGCGTCCTGCACGGCGAGCACCGGCGTCTCCGGGGCGCGGCCGTGCTCGACCAGCACGGCGGCGATCTTGGCGATGGTGTCCACCGCCATGAGGAGCACCAGTGTGCCCCGGGCCCGGCCCAGCGCCGCCCAGTCGACAAGCGAGCCGGGGTGACCCGGCGGCAGGTGCCCGGAGACGACTGTGACATCGTGCGCGACGCCGCGGTGGGTCACCGGCACACCGGCCAGCGCCGGCGCGGCGAACGCACTGCTCACGCCGGGCACCACGGTCACCGGCACACCGGCCTCCGCGCAGGCCCGCACCTCCTCGTGGCCGCGACCGAACAGGTACGGGTCGCCGCCCTTGAGCCGGACCACCCGCCGGCCGGCGCGGGCGTGTGTCACCAGCGCCGCGTTGATCGTGTCCTGCGCCATCGACGGACCGCGGGGCACCTTGGCCGCGTCGACCACCAGCACGTCGTCACGCAGCCCCGCGAGCAGCCCCTGCGGGGCCAGCCGGTCGACCACCACCACGTCCGCGGCGTCCAGCAGGGCCTTTCCGCGTACCGTTATCAGGTCGTCCGGGCCGGGCCCGCCGCCGACGACCGCGACCGACCCCGCCGTCGCCTCGTGGTGGTGCTGGTGGCCGTGGTGATGGTGGCCGTGGCCGTGGCCGTGGTGATGGTGGTGACCGTCGACCGGGTCGTCCGGGTGGTCGTGCGGGCGCTGCGGACGGCCCACCTTGTCGGCGAAGCCCGGCATCAGCACCCGGTACGCGCAGGTGTCGCAGTTCATCCGGATGTCCCCGGCCAGCGCCTCGGCGTGCCGTTCGAGCACCAGGTCGGCCAGCGCGTCGCAGTCGCCGATCACCTCGGCCACCCGCACGTCCAGATCCGGGTGCGCGGCGGCGAACTCGGCCGACCGGGCGACGATCCGGTCCGGCAGCACCCCGGCGAACAGGAAGTACGGCGCCACCACGATCCGCCGCGCCCCGAGCCGGCGCAGCCGTTCCAGCACCGCCGGCACCGACGGCTCCGCGAGGGAGATGAACCCCGGCTCGACACCGGCGTAACCGCGTCCCTCCCAGAGCAGCCGCGCGACCTTCGCCACCTCGGCGTTGGCGTCCGGGTCGGTGGAGCCCCGGCCGATCAACGCGATCCACGTGCCGGCCCGGTCGGCGCCGGCCAGCGCGGCGTCGATCCGCTCCTCGATGGCGGCGTGCAGCAGGGGATGCGGGCCCAGCGGACGGCCGTAGCGGTAGGTCAACCCGGGGTGGCGCTGCTGCTCGCGGGCCATCGCGGCGGGAATGTCGCCCTTGCCGTGCCCGGCGGCGGTGAGCACCAGCGGCAGCGCCACCAGCGCCCGGTGTCCCCGCTCCACCAACGCGGTCACCGCGTCGGTCAGCGGCGGACGGGACAGCTCGATGAAGCCACCCTCGACGTCTTCGACGACACCGCGTCGACGAACCCGCTCGACGAGCGCGGCGAACTGGTCGACCCCGGCCGCGCTGCGCGTACCGTGCCCGACGATGACCAGAGCGGTCATGGCACCTCCTCGATGTAGAGCAGGGCGTTGAGGGCGGCGGCGGCGACCGCCGAACCGCCCTTCTCCCCCACGTTGGACACGGCGGGCAGGCCGCTGGCCCGCAGCGCCGCCTTGGACTCGGCGGCGCCGACGAAGCCGACCGGCAGACCGACGACAAGCGCCGGTGCGGCGGCCAGCGTGAGCAGTTCGACAAGCGCGGTCGGCGCGCAGCCGACCACCCAGACCGCGCCCGGACCGACCCGGTCCAGGGCGATCCGCACGGCCGCCGCCGACCGGGTGATCCCGGCGGCCCGGCCCAGCTCGGCGGCGGCCGGCTCGGCGACCGGGCAGACCAGGTCCAGGCCGGCCCGGGTGATCCCGGCGGCGACCATCGCCACGTCGGTCACCACGGGCACGCCGGCGCGCAGCGCGGCCAGCCCGGACGCCAGGCCCGCCTCGTCGCAGACCAACTCGTCGACGTACGCCAGGTCGGCGCTGGCGTGCACCACCCGCTCGGTCACCGCGCGGGTCAGCGGCGGCAGGTGCGTGAGGTCGACCCGCTCGCGCAGGATCCGGTACGACTCCGCCTCGATCGGGTGCACCACCCGGCTCACGGCTGCTCCCCGGTGCCGGCGGGCAGCGTGCCGGCGTAGCGGCGGTCGTAGCCGCGCAGCTTCCACAGCGCGACCGCGCCCACCCAGGAGGCCACGAAGAGGCCCACCACGACGTATCCGAGCTGCTCGAAGTGGTCCGCGACGGCGGCGTACCCGGAGAGCGCGGTCATCCCCAGGTGGTCGACCAGCAGCCCGGCCAGGTAGACGCTGGCCACCACGGCGCCCACCAGCACCGTCATCGCGGTGGTGGCCAGGTTGTAGAAGAGCCGTCGGGCCGGCTGCCGGTACGCCCACGAGTAGGCGCGGCTCATCAGCAGGCTGTCCGCGGTGTCCATGGCGGACATCCCGGCGGCGAAGAGCAGCGGCAGGGTGAGCAGGGCCAGCACCGGCAGGCCACCGGCGGCGGCGGTGCTCGCCGACAGCGCCAGCAGGGTCACCTCGCTGGCGGTCTCCAGGCCGAGGCCGAACAGGAAACCGACCGGGGCCATGTGCCACGAGGAGCGCACCAGCGCCCTCGCCCGGCCGCCGAGGACCCGCTGCATCAGCCCCCGGTTGAGCAGGTGCAGGTCCAGCTCCCGCTCGTCCAGGCCACCGTGGCGCAGCCGGCGCCACAGCCGGGCCAGCCCGCTCAACACCACCGCGTTGAGCACCGCGACCAGCGTCAGAAACACGGTGGCGGTGACGATCGCGACGGTGGCCCCCAGCTCGCGGGCCCGCACCAGCCCCGCGCCGCTGAGGTTCGTCGAGGCCAGGCCGACGATCAGGGCCAGCAGCAACACCACCGCGCTGTGCCCGAGGGCGAAGAAGAAGCCGACGCCCACCGGCCGCCGACCGCGCAGCAGCATCAGCCGGGTGGTGTCGTCGATGGCGGCGATGTGGTCGGCGTCGAACGCGTGCCGCACCCCGAGCACGTACGCCAGGGTGCCGGCGCCGGCCAGCCCACCGGCCGCCGCGGGCTGGTTGTTCCAGTACAGGTAGAAACTCCAGCCGGCGACGTGCAGCATGGCGACGGCGAGCACGATGCCGCCGAGGCGGGCCCGTTCGGCGCGGCTCCACCGGCCGACCGGAGGTGCGGTGCTGGCGGCGGTCGTACTCATCGGGTTCCTCCACGTTCGTCGGGGTCGGTGAGCCGGATCGCGTCCACCGGGCAGATCTCCACGCACTCCAGGCAGCCGGTGCAGCGGTCGGCCCGGACGGTCAGGCCGCCGGCGACCGGCCGGATCGCGTGGGTGGGACAGGTGAGCAGGCAGGCGCCGCAGCCCTGGCAGGCGCCGATGGTCACGAGCGCCACCGGTACCCCCGGGGCGTGACCATCCGACCGGCGACCAGGCGGGTGTCGCTGCTGCCCACGACGACCACGCTGTACATGTCGACCACCTGCGGATCGAGGGTGGCCAGGGTGGCCAGGTGCACTCGCTCGCCGTCGCGGCTGGCGTTGCGCACCACGCCGACCGGGGTGTCCGGTGGGCGGTGCGCGGCGAGGATCGCCAGGGCCCGGCCGAGCTGCCAGTCGCGGGCCCGGCTGCGCGGGTTGTAGAACAGCGCCACGAAGTCGCCCTCGGCGACGGCGGTCACCCGCCGCTCGATGACCTCCCAGGGGGTGTGCAGGTCGGACAGGCTCAGGTACGCGTGGTCGTGGCCGAGCGGGGCGCCGAGCAGCGCGCCGGCGGCCAGCGCCGCGGTCACCCCGGGCACGCCGACCACGTCGATCCGCTCGTCGGCGTACTCCAGGGCGGGGCTGGCCATCGCGTACACCCCGGCGTCGCCGGAGCCGATCAGCGCGACCGCCCGGCCGGCGGCGGCCTCGGCGACGGCGGCCCGGGCCCGGGCCTCCTCCGCGCCCAGCCCGCTGGCCACCACCCGGGTGCCCGGGCGCAGCACGCCGCGCACCTGGTCGACGTACTGGTCCAGGCCGACGACCACGGCCGCCCGGCGCAGCTCGGCGACCGCGCGGGGGGTACGCAGGTCGGCGGCGCCCGGCCCGAGCCCGACCACGGCGAGCCGGCCGCGCGGCGCGTGCCGGGCCACCGCCACGGTGGCCATCGCGGACGCCGTCTTGGGCACCAGCAGTTCGGCGTCGCCGGACCGACCGTCGACGTCGAGCAGCGCGGCGGCCTCCGCGACGCTGGGTGTGCCGACCGCGGCGCGCACCACCTCGCTGGGGTGCGGCACGTCGACCGCCGCCAGCGTCGCCGCCGGATGCGTCACCAGCGGTACGCCCAGCGCGTCCGCGGTCGCCACGATGCCCGTCTCGTCGGCCTTGACGTCGACGCTGGCCAGGTAGCGCAGGCTGGCCGGGCTGAGCCCGGCCGCCGTCAGCTCCCGGTGCAGCAGGTCGCGCACCTCGGCGGCGGGCACGCCCCGGCTGGCCCCGATCCCGGCGACAAGCGACGGGGGTCGCAGCACGGCGGTCCGGTCGTCCGGCGGCACCAGCCGGTCGGTGACCAGCAGCCGGTAGCCGGCCGGCGCGACGTCCGCGGCGTCCGTGACGTCCGCGACGTCCGCGACGTCCCCGGCGTTCGTGGCATCCGCGACGTCCGCGGCGTTCGTGGCGTTCGTGACGTCCGCGGCGTTCGTGACGTCCGCGGCGTTCGTGACGTCCGCGGCGTTCGTGACGTCCGCGACGTCCGCGGCGGACGGGCGGACGTTCGGCGGCAGGGCGGGCAGTGGCCAGTCGGCGTCGGCCACCAGCCGGACCGGTTCGCCGTCCAGGACGGCCCGGGAGACCGCGGCGACGGCACCCTCCACCGGCCAGCCCAGGGTGTCCAGGCCGGGCAGGTCGACCGCGTCGGTGGCGGTGGTGACCACCGGCCGGGCGTCCACCAGCGCGCCGACGGCCTCGGCGAGGGCGTTGCCGCCGCCGGCGTGCCCGCCGAGCAGCGCCACGGCGTGCCGGGCCGCCTCGTCGACGACCACGACGGCCGGGTCGGTGCGCTTGTCGCCGAGCAGCGGCGCGAGGATCCGGACCACCGCGCCGGTGGCCAGGAAGGCGACCACCGCGTCGCAGTCGGACCAGGCGGTTCGCAGTGCGTCGGCGACGCTCTCCCCCGGCACCAGCCGGGCATGCGGCCAGGCGGCGGCGACGGTCCGGGCGTGGCGTCGGCCGGCGGCGGTGGCCGCGACGAGCCCGATCCGGGCGTGCGAGGTCAGGTGGTGCACGTGCGCTCCCCGGTGAGGACGACCACCGGGTTGGTGGCCGCGAGACGGATCGACCCGCCGGGCAGGTCGGCGAGGCGGGCGGCGGAGAGCTGGCTGCCCCCGGCCCGGTAGCCGGCGTCGCGCAGCAGCGCCACGGCCGGCGCGACCCGGTCCAGGGCGGCCAGCGTGAGCACCACCCGGTCGGGGCGGCGGGCCAGCACGGCGGCGAGGACGTCGGTGCCCCCGCCGCCGACGAAGACCGCGTCCGGTTCGGGCAGGCCGGCCAGCGCCGCCGGGGCCCGCCCGACGACCAGCCGTACGTCGACGGCGTGCGCGGCGGCGTTCGCCCGGATCGCGTCGGCGGCCCCGGCGTCCCGCTCGACGGCGAGCACCGCCGCACCGAGCAGGGCGCACTCGACGCCCACCGATCCGCTGCCCGCGCCGACGTCCCAGACCAGCCGGCCCAGCCGGGGACGCAGCCGGGCGACGACGAGGGCGCGTACCTCCGACTTGGTGATCATGGAGTCGCGGTGGGCGTAGGCGCTCTCCGGCAGGGCCCACCCGTCGACGGGCGCGGCGGCCGGCTGGTTGTCCCACCGCATCCCGCCGGGGTCGGACACGGCGACGCTGAGCAGCACGTGCGGGTCGGCCCACGTCCCGGCGGCGGCCTGGGCCGGGGTGACCTCGCGGATCCGTTCGGCGTCGGTGCCCAGGTGCTCGGCGACCAGCAGCCGGCGGGACCAGCCGACCAGCCCGACGCCCAGCTCGGCGGCCCCGGCGCCGGGGGCGGTGAGCACCGCCACCAGCGGCAGTGCCCGGCAGGCGTTCAGCGCCGGGCGCGGGTCCCGGCCGTGCGCGGTGACCACCGCGGCGCCGTCCCAGGGCAGCCCGGCGCGGGCGAACGCGGCGGCCACGCTGGACACCGCCGGCACCACCCGCAGCGGCAGCCCGGCCGCGCGCAGGCGGCGGACGATGCCGAACAGGCCGGGATCGCCGCTGGCCAGCACCACGGCCGGTACGCCGGCGGCGACGGCGGCGACCAGCCGGTCCACGGCGGGGGCGAGCGGCCCGAGCGTGACGGTGGCCGCGCCGGGCGGCACGGGCACCGCGGCCAGGTGCCGGGCCGCGCCGACGACCAGCCCGGCGGCGGCGAGCGCCGGCGTCAGGGCGGGATGCGCCGGCGCACCGGCCGCGTCCAGGCCGACCACGGTCACCGTGCTCACCGTGCCCACCGGCCGGTGGCGGCGACCGTGCGACTCCCGGCGAAGTCGACCATCGCCACGTCCACCGTGACGGCGTGCCCGGCGAAGCGCAGCAGCACCTGCCGGACCCGCTGGCAGAGCAGGTCCCCGGCCGGGCCGAGCAGCCCGGCGGCCTCCCACAGCTCGTACGCGTGCCGGCCGGTGTTCGCCCCGGTCACGGCGGCGACCAGCGCCGGGTCGCCGCCGGCCTCGGCGGTCACGGCGCCGAGCAGCGACAGGTCCACGGCGGAGCGGGTGTAGTGGGTCATCAGGACGCCGGCGGCGAGCTTGGCCAGCTTGCCGGCCATCCCGACGAACACCACACCGGTCATGCCGTCGGCGACGGCGGCCCGGACCGCCGCGCCGGTGAAGTCACCGACCTCGACGAAGCAGACCTCGGGTAGTTCCGGCAGCAGCGCGCGGGCCGCCCGCTCGGTGCGCCCACCGGTGCAGAGCACCACGGTCCGCTCGCCCTGCGCGGCCATGACGTGCACGGCCTGCACGACGCTGGCCCGCCAGGAGGCGGTGGAGAAGGGCCGGACGATCCCGGTGGTGCCGAGGATCGAGATGCCGCCGAGGATGCCGAGCCGCCGGTTGGTGGTCTTGCGGGCCATGATCTCGCCCCCCGGGACGCTGATCACCACCTGGACGCCGACCTCGGCCAGGTCGACCACCTCGGCCACCGCCGCGTCGATCATGCGGCGTGGAGTGTCGTTGATCGCCGGGCCGCCCACGGCGAGCCCCAGGCCGGGTTTGGTGACGGTGCCCACGCCCGGCCCGCCGGCCAGGCGCAGCCCGGGGGCGGCGGCCCAGTCGACGGTGGCCGTCAGCTCCGCGCCGTGGGTGACGTCCGGGTCGTCACCGGCGTCCTTGACCACGACCGCCTCGGCGCGCCGCGGCGGGACGCCGGTCAGCTCGCAGCGGGCGACCGGGAAGCGGACCCGGCTGCCGGCCGGCAGCCCGATCTCCACCTCCGGCTGCGGCACGCCGGTGACCAGCGCGGTCACCGCGGCCTTGGCCGCGGCGGTCGCGCAGGCCCCGGTGGTCCAGCCGGTACGCAGCGCGGTGGGCCGCACCTTCGCGGTACGCGGCAGGTCCGGCTCCCGCAGCGGCGGTTCCGGGTAACTCACCGGGAACCGTCCGACGGATCGGTGGGGTGGGCGGCGGCGCGGCGGCGCAGTTCGGCCCGGGCGGCCGGCTCGGCCCGCCGGTAGGTGTGGAAGTGCCCGGGGTGGTAGAGGTGGGAACGCGTCCCGGCGGCGGCCAGCGCCGGCCCGACCAGGAAGAGCGTGTGCTTCCACAGCCGGTGCTCCTTGACCGTCGCCGCCAGGGTGCCCACCGTGCAGCGCACCACCAGCTCGTCCGGCCAGGTCGCCCGGTACGCGACCACCGCCGGGGTGTCCGCCGGGTAGCCGCCGGCCAGCAGCTCGGCCTGCGCCTGCCCGGACCGTGCGGCGGAGAGGAACAGCGCCATGGTGGTGCCGTGCCGGGCGAAGTCGCGGACCCGTTCGCCGGGCGGCATCGGGGTCTTGCCGCCTTCGAGACGGGTGAGGATCACTGACTGGGCGACCTCGGGGACGGTCAGTTCGCGTCCGGCGATCGCGGCGACGGCGGTGAACGACGAGACGCCGGGAACGATCTCGACGGCCAGGCCGAGCGCCCGGCACAGGTCCAGTTGCTCCTGCACCGCGCCCCAGAGCGCCGGGTCGCCGGAGTGGACCCGGGCCACCGTCAGCCCGCGCCGCGCGGCCCGCTCGTAGAGCGGCAGCACTCCCTCGACGGGCAGTTGCGAGGAGTCCACGATCTCCGCGTCGGCCCGGGCGTGGCCGAGCACGTCGGCGTGCACCAGGCTGGCCGCCCAGATCACCAGGTCGGCGTCGGCGATCACCCGGGCCGCCCGCAGGGTCAACAGGTCCGCCGCGCCGGGGCCGGCCCCGACGAACCACACCTTGCCGGAGCTGGTCACAGTTTTCCTCCTCGGCGGTCCCGGCGGGCGGGGACCAGCAGCGTCGACAGGTACGGCAGGTCGTGCTCGGCGTCGTCCACCGCGCCGATCCGCTCGTCGGGCAGCCCGAGGCCGCACCCGAGCACGGCGTCGCCGAGGCGGCCCTGCCGGCGCAGCTCCCCGACCAGCTCCGGGTGCCGCCGCCAGCCCTTGTACGCGACCACGGTGCCCGGGCCGGCCAGCGCGTCGGCGAAGAGCGCCAGCCCGGCGGTCGCCGGTAGCAGGGTCAGCGGCTCGCGTCCCTCGCAGAGCGGGGTGCCGCTGCGTGCGGCCAGCTCCTGCATGGCGGTGATGCCGGGCACGGTGGCGACCCGCACCGCCGGGCGCAGCGCGCGGACGCTCTGCGCCAGGTAGCCGAAGGTGGAGTAGACGTTGGGGTCGCCGATGGTGGCGAAGGCGAGCGCCCGCGCCCCGGCGTCGACCGCCTCGACCACCACCCGGGCGGCGGCGTCCCAGGCCGCCGCGCGCCGGGGGCTCACCCCGCCCCGGTCGTCCAGGGCGAACGGCAGCCGGCGCAGCCGGTCCGCCCCGACGTGCGCCAGCACGGTCCGCTCGGCCCGCCCGGCGGCCCCGCCCTGGTCCGCGCCGCCCGCGGGCCGGTCCGCCATCACGGGTACGAAGACCACATCGGCCGCGCGCAGCATCCGTACCGCCCTGAGGGTGAGCAGTTCCGGGTCGCCGGGGCCGACGCCGATCCCGGTCAGCACCGCGTCGACGGGCGCGGCGGCTCCGGTTCCGGCGGTCATCGGCACGCCTCGACCAGGCGCCGGGCGGCGTCCGGGTGGCCGGCCCAGTGGGTGTGCAGGTAGGAGGCGTGCACCCGGCCGGCCACGAAACCGTGCGCCGCGCCGTTCCAGCGCCACGCCGGCCGCTCGCCGTGGCCGGGGTCGGTGGTGGTGCGGTGGAACTCGTGTCCGCGTACCGCGTCGCCGGCCCGGGCCACCGGGGAGTCCGCGGCGGCGACCGCCTCCCGGTAGCCGAGGGTCAGCCGGCCGGTCATCCGGGCGGTCAGGTCGAGCCGCCCGCACATCGGCGCGCCGTCCAGGGACCGGCCGAGGTAGAGCAGCCCGGCGCACTCGGCGACGATCGGCCCGTCGAAGGCGGCCACCTCGGCACGGAGTGTGGCGTTGCCGGCCAGCGCCTCCGCGTACGCCTCGGGGAACCCGCCCCCGACGACCACCGCGCGGGTGCCGGCGGGCAGCGCCGGGTCGCGCAGCGGGTCGACGGTGACCACGTCGGCGCCGGCCGCGGTGAGCAGTTCGGTGGTCTCCGCGTACGAGAAGGTGAAGGCCGGACCACCGGCGACCGCGACCAGCGGGCGGTCCCGGCCGGCCGGGCCGCCGACGGCGGCGACCGGGTCCCAGGCGGGCGCCCGCAGCGGCGCGGCGGTGCGGGCCAGGTCGAGCACGGCGTCCAGGTCCACCGTGGACTCGACCAGTTCGGCGAGGGCCGCGACGATCGCGAGCGACTCGGGCGCCCGCTCGGTGACCGGGACGAGCCCCAGGTGCCGGGCCGGGGCGGCCACCTCGGCGGCCCGGGTGACCGCCCCGAGCACCGGCACGCCCACCTCGGCGAGCGCGTCGCGCAGCAGCGTCTCGTGCCGGGGCGAACCGACCCGGTTGAGGATCACCCCGCCGATGCGCACCGTCGGGTCGAAGGCGGCCATGCCGAGGGTGAGCGCGGCGGCCGACCGGCCCTGCGCGGTGGTGTCGAGCACCAGCAGCACCGGCGCGTCGATCAGCCGGGCGACGTGCGCGGTGGAGGCGAAGTCGCCCCG
Source organism: Micromonospora sp. NPDC051141 (assembly GCF_044455765.1). NCBI lineage: Bacteria > Bacillati > Actinomycetota > Actinomycetes > Micromonosporales > Micromonosporaceae > Micromonospora > Micromonospora sp. NPDC051141. The sequence goes on along the minus strand of NZ_JBITFD010000020.1, from coordinate 41,669 downwards.
GCCCACGGCGCCGTCGTGCAGGCCCATCACGCCCTCGACCACGGCGACGTCGGCGGGCGTGGGAACGCTCGCGCCGTGCCGCAGCAGCGGGGCGATCCGGTCCGCGCCGACCAGGAAGGGGTCGAGGTTGCGGCCGGCCCGGCCGGCGGCGAGCGCGTGGTAGCCGGGGTCGATGTAGTCCGGACCGACCTTGTGCGGGCTGACCGTCAGGCCACGGCGGCGCAGCGCGGCGAGCAGCCCGGTGGCCACCGTGGTCTTGCCGTGCCCGCTGGCCGACGCGGCCACCACCAGCCGGGGCAGCGCCCAGGGCGTCGTCGGGCCGGTCACCACTCGATACCCTTCTGGCCCTTCTGGCCGGCGTCCATCGGGTGCTTGACCTTCGTCAGCTCGGCGACCAGGTCGGCCGCCTCCACCAGCCGGGGGTCGGCGTCCCGTCCGGTGATCACCACGTGCTGGAAACCGGGCCGGTCGGCGAGGGTGGCGACCACCTCGTCGACGTCCACCCAGCCCCACTTCATCGGGTAGGTGAACTCGTCCAGCACGTACAGCCCGTACCGCTGGGCGGCCAGGTCGCGCTGGATCTGCCGCCAGCCCTCCAGCGCGTCGGCGGCGTGGTCGGCCGCCCCGCCGCGCTGGATCCAGGACCAGCCCTCGCCCATCTTGTGCCAGGCCACCGGCGCACCCTGACCGGTGCGCTCGTGCACCTCGCCGAGCGCCCGGAAGGCGTTCTCCTCCCCCACCCGCCACTTGGCGCTCTTGACGAACTGGAACACCCCGATCGGCAGGCCGGCGGTCCAGGCCCGCAGCGCCAACCCGAACGCGGCTGTCGACTTCCCCTTCATCTGTCCGGTGTGGACGAGCAGCAGTGGCCGGTGCCGCCGCTGCCGGGTGGTCAGCCCGTCGTCGGGCACCGTGCTCGGCTTCCCCTGTGGCATCAGCGTTCTCTCCTCGTCGTCATCCCCGCGAGCACTCCCGCGATCTTGCGGTTTCGGTCCGCCATGTGTGCACTTCGTCCGCTATGCCGGGGCAGCAAGTGCAAGATCGCGGGCGAGAGGGCGGGTGACGGCGTTCAGCAGGTGATGGGGGGCATCGAGCTGGGTGGCCAGGCGGCGGGCCAGGTGTAGGCGAACGGGGCCCGACTCGCAGTCGACGACCACGCAGGGGGCGCCGGTGGCGGCGAGCACCGTCGCCGCCGTGGCCGCCCGCTCCAGCGGACGCCGGCCCGCGGTGGCCCGACCGTCGGTGACGACCAGCACCAGCGGGCGGCGCTTCGGGTCGCGCAGCCGTTCCCGGCGCAGCAGGTCGGCCGCCGCGAGCAGGCCCTCGGCCAGCGGGGTACGCCCACCGGTGGACAGCTCGGCCAGCCGGACCGAGGCGGTCAGCACCGACGAGGTGGCCGGCAGCAGGGTGTGGGCCCGGTCGCCCCGGAAGGCGATCACCGCCACCTTGTCCCGCCGCTGGTACGCGTCGGTGAGCAGGGCGAGCACGGCGTCCTTGACCGCCGTCATCCGCTCGCGGGCGCCCATCGACCCGCTGGCGTCCACCACGAACAGCACCAGGTTGCCCTCACGTCCCTCGCGGACCGCCTCGCGCACGTCGTCCGGGCGCAGCCGCAGTGGGCCGGTGAGCCGACCCCGGGCCGCCTGGTGCGGCGCGCCCGCGCGGACCGTGGCCGGCAGGTGCAGCGCGGCCACCCGACCGGCCGGCACCCGGGCGCCCGTGGTGCGGCCCCGCCCGGTGCGGGCCCGGGACCGCCGGCCGGGCACCCCGTCCCCCACCCCGGGCGCGGTGAGCAGCCGCGCCGTCAGCCCACCCCGGGGTACGGCCACCGACTGACCGGCGGCGGCGTCGCCCGGACGCGGCCGACCACGACGCTGGTCGTCGCCGTCGCCGTCGCCGTCGCCGGGCCCGCCGCCGTCGACCCACCCGGGTCGGCCGTCCGCCGGCCGTCCGGCGGGACCGTGCGACCTGTCCCCGGTGAACGGCTCTCCGTCGGGTCCGCCTCGGTCGGCGTCGGGTCCACGACGCTCGGCGTCGACGGTGTCGCGCCCGCCGGAACCGTGCCGCCCCGGGCCGGCCCCGTCCAGACCACGACCGTCCCCGGCCGCCGGGGCTCCGCCGCGTCCGTCCGGGCCGCCCCCGCCGAAGCCGGGACCGTCCCCCGCCGCCCCACCGGGACCGCCCGGACCGCCGGGACCGCCGGGACCGCCGGGACCGCCGGGACCGCCGGGACCGCCCGGACCGCCCGGACCGCCGGGACCGCCCGGTCCGCCGCCCCGCGGGCCGTCGCCGTCGGGGCCGCCGTCGTCCGGGTCGTCGGGGTGCTCGTCCTGGGCACGCTGCAACGCCTCGTCGAGGCGCTTGTCGTCCAGGCCGGGAGTGTCGAACGGGTCGCGGCGACGCCGGTGCGGCAGGGCCAGCCGGGCGGCCACCCGGACGTCGTCGACGGTCACCCGGTCCCGCCCGTGCCAGGCGGCGTGCGCCATCGCGGTACGGGCGGTGACGATGTCGGCGCGCATCCCGTCCACGTCGAACGCGGCGCAGACCTCGGCGATCTGGCGCAGCGAGGAGTCCGGCAGTCGCACCCGGGCGAGCCGCTGCCGGGCGGCGGCCACCTGTCGGGCGGTCCGCGCGTCGGCCTCGGCCCAGCGGGCGGCGAAGCCGGCCGGGTCGGCGTCGGCGGCCAGCCGGCGACGGACCACCTCGACGCGGACCGCCGGGTCCCGGCTCGCGCCCACCTCGACGGTGAGCCCGAACCGGTCGAGGAGCTGCGGGCGCAGCTCACCCTCCTCCGGGTTCATGGTGCCGACCAGCAGGAACCGGGCGGCGTGGCTGACCGAGACGCCCTCCCGCTCGACGTGGTTGCGACCCATCGCGGCGGCGTCGAGCAGCAGGTCGACCAGGTGGTCGTGCAGCAGGTTCACCTCGTCGACGTAGAGCACGCCGCGGTGCGCGGCGGCCAGCAGGCCCGGTTCGAAGGCGCGTACCCCCTCGCCGAGCGCGCGCTCCAGGTCCAGCGAGCCGACCACCCGGTCCTCGGCGGCGCCGACCGGAAGCTCGACCAGCCGGGCCGGCGCGGTCTCGGCGGCGGCGCCGGCGGGGTGCGGACCGTCCGGGCAGGCCGGGTCGGGCGCGGCCGGGTCGCACCCGAACCGGCAGCCGGCCAGCCGCCGCACCGGCGGCAGCAGCGCGGCGAGGGCCCGTACGGCGGTGGACTTGGCGGTGCCCTTCTCGCCCCGCACCAGCACCCCGCCGATCGCCGGGGAGACGGCGTTGAGCAGCAGCGCCAGCCGCATGTCGGCCATGCCGAGCACAGCGCTGAACGGGTAGGTGCTCATGCGCGTTCCTCCAGGTCACCCTCGCTGGCGAGGTACGTGTCGCGGAGCCGGTCCAGGGTGGCCGGCTCCGGCTCGGCCCACAGTCCCCGGTCGGCGGCCTCCAGCAGCCGCTCGGTGATGCCGCGCAACGCCCACGGGTTGGACCGCTCCAGGAAGTCACGGGTGGTGTCGTCGAAGACGTAGGCGGCGGCCAGGTGCTCGTACATCCAGTCGTCGACCACCCCGGCGGTGGCGTCGTAGCCGAACAGGTAGTCCACGGTGGCGGCCAGCTCGAACGCGCCCTTGTAGCCGTGCCGGCGCATGGCGGCGATCCACTTCGGGTTGACCACCCGGGCCCGGAACACCCGCCGGGTCTCCTCGCCCAGCGTCCGGGTGCGCACGTCGTGCGGCATCGCCGAGTCACCCACGTACGCCTCCGGCGAGGCGCCGGTCAGGTGGCGGACCATCGCCACCATCCCGCCGTGGTACTGGAAGTAGTCGTCGGAGTCGACGATGTCGTGCTCGCGGGTGTCCTGGTTCTTCACGGCCACCGCGATCCGGGCGAACGAGCGTTCCATGTCGGCGCGCGCCTCCCGCCCGTCGAGACCACGGCCGTAGGCGTAGCCGCCCCAGACCGCGTACACCTCGGCGAGGTCGGCGTCACTGCGCCAGGTACGGGCGTCGATCAGCGGCAGCAGTCCCGCGCCGTACGCGCCCGGCTTGGAGCCGAAGATCCGGGCGGTGGCCCGCCGCTCGTCGCCGTGCTCGGCCAGGTCGGCGGCGACGTGCGCGCGGACGAAGTTCTCCGCGTCCGGCTCGTCCAGCGCGGCCACCCGCCGGACGGCGTCGTCGAGCAGCGCCACCACGTGCGGGAACGCGTCACGGAAGAACCCGGAGATGCGGACCGTCACGTCGACGCGGGGCCGGCCCAGTTCCGCGGTCGGTACCACCTCGACGCCGGTGACCCGCCGCGACCGGTCGTCCCACACGGGTCGGCAGCCGAGCAGGGCCAGCACCTCGGCGATGTCGTCGCCCTGGGTCCGCATGGCGCTGGTGCCCCAGACGGACAACCCGACCGACCGGGGGTACGCGCCGGTGTCGGCGAGGTGCCGGGCGAGCAGCGAGTCGGCCAGCGCCGTGCCGACGTCCCAGGCGTTGCGGCTGGGAATGGCCTTGGGATCGACGGAGTAGAAGTTGCGACCGGTGGGCAGCACGTTGACCAGCCCCCGGGTGGGCGAGCCGGACGGGCCGGGCGGCACGAACCGGCCGTCCAGGGCGCCGAGGGTGTTGGCCAGCTCGTCGGTGGTCCGCGCCAGGCGGGGCACCACCTCGGTGGCGGCGAAGCGGAGCACCGCGGCGGCGTCCGGGACGGCCCGGCCGGTCACCTCCGCGACCACCGCCTCGACCGCGTCGGCGTCCCAGCCGAGGGTCTCCATGCCGACCACCAGCCGGCGCGCCAGCGCCTCGATCAGGTCGACGGCGTCGGCGGCGGTGGCCGACGGCCCGTCCACGACCTCGGTCAACGCGGCCGGCAGGACCACACGCTGGCCCGGGGACGCGAGCAGCGCCTGCTCGTCGAGGCCGTACGCGCCGGCCAGGGCCTGCCGCAGGCCGGGCAGGGCGCGGGAGCCGCCCCAGACCTGCGGGGCGCGTAGCACCGCGAGGACCAGGTTGACCCGCGGTTCGCCGGTGGGGGCGGCAGCGAGGACGTGCAGCCCGTCGCGGATCTGCACGTCCTTGACCTCACAGAGGTAGCCGTCGAGGTGCAGCACGAAGTCGTCGAAGTCGTCGGCGTCGGGCATCGCCTCGGCGTGCAGGTCGTGGTGCAGTTCGGCGGCGCAGACCAGGTCCCAGATCTGCGTTCGCACGGTCGGCGCCTTGGCCGGGTCGAGGGCCTGCACGGTGGCGTACTCGTCGAGCAGTTGCTCCAGTCTGGCCAGGTCTCCGTAGGTCTCGGCCCGGGCCATCGGCGGCACCAGGTGGTCGACCACGACGGCGTGGGCACGCCGTTTGGCCTGGGTGCCCTCACCGGGATCGTTGACGATGAACGGGTAGACCAGCGGCAGGTCGCCCAGCACCGCGTCGGGGGCGCAGTCGGCCGCCAGGCCGAGGCCCTTGCCGGGCAGCCACTCCAGGGTGCCGTGCTTGCCCAGGTGCACCACGGCGTCCGCGCCGAACCCACCGTCGGCGACCGGCGCGGCGAGCCAGCGGTACGCGGCCAGGTAGTGGTGGCTGGGCGGCAGGTCCGGGTCGTGGTAGATGGCGATCGGGTTCTCCCCGAAGCCGCGCGGCGGCTGGATCAGCAGCACCACGTTGCCGAAGCGCAGGCCGGCCAGCACGATGTCCCCGCCGTCGGTGTACAGCTCGCCGGGCGGCTCACCCCAGTGCTCCCGCATCCGCTCGCGCAGCGGGGCGGGCAACTCGTCGAACCACCGCCGGTACGTGCGCCCCGGTATCCGGGCCTCGGCGGCGCGCTGCTGCTCCGGGGTGAGCCACTCCACGTCGTGGCCGCCCGCGGCGATCAACGCGTGGATCAGGGCGTCGCCGTCGTCGGGTGGCGGGGCGTCGCCCAGGTGGTAGCCGGCCTCGGCCATCGCCGCGAACAGCCGGACGGCGGAGGCCGGGGTGTCCAGACCGACCGCGTTGCCGACCCGGGAATGCTTGGTCGGGTACGAGCTGAGCACCACCGCGACGCGCTTGTCGGCGGCGGGCACGTGCCGCAGCCGGGCGTGGCGGACCGCGATGCCGGCCACCCGGGCGGCCCGGTCGGGGTCGGCGGCATAGACCGAGAGCCCGTCGGCGTCGATCCGCTTGAACGAGAACGGCACGGTGATGATCCGGCCGTCGAACTCGGGGATGGCCACCTGCATGGCGGCGTCCAGCGGGGACAGTCCGGCGTCGCTGCCCGCCCACTGCTCGCGGGTGCTGGTGAGGCAGAGGGCCTGGATCACCGGCACGTCCAGCGCCGCGAGGGCGCCGACGTCCCAGGCGTCCTCGTCGCCGCCGCCGGAGGCGTCCGCGGCCACCGCTCCGCCGGCGGCGAGCACGGTGACCAGCAGCGCGTCGCACCGGCCGAAGAGTCCGAGCGGACCGGCGCCGGTGGTCAACCCCCGCAGCGAGCCGCAGAAGATCGGCAGCGGGTTCCCGCCGGCGGCCCGTACCGCGTCGGCGAGCACGTCGACGAAGCCGGTGTTGCCGGCCAGCGCGTGCGCCCGGTAGAAGACGATCCCCACGGTGGGCCGGCCGGGCACGATCTCCGGATCGCCGTGCACGCCGTAGGCCGGGGTGGGCACGGGCGGGGCGAAGCCCTCGCCGGTGAGCAGCACCCGGTCGGCCAGGAACCGGGCCAGCCGGCCCAGGTTCGCCGGGCCGCCCTCGACCAGGTACGCGAGCGCCTGGGTGACCACACCGGACGGCACGGTGGAGACCGCCATCAGCTCCGCGTCGGGCAGCGCCTCACCGCCGAGCACCACCGTGGGGACGCCGCCGGCCAGCACGGCGGCCAGCCCGTCCGGCCACGTCTGCCGGCCGCCGAGCAGGCGTACGACGGCGAGATCGACGCCGTCGACGAGCGCGGGCACCGCGTCGGCGGCGACCCGTGCGGGGTTGGCGAGCCGGTAGTCGGCGTCGCTGGCGCGGGCGGCCAACAGGTCGGTGTCGGCGGTGGAGAGCAACAGGATGCGCACGGGAAACTCCGGAGAGTGACGCTCGGGGTCGCACGGAGGCGACCGGGGCGAAGCGGGAGGGGAGCGGCGTCAGCGGGTGCGGCGACCCGCGGCGCGACTCACCGGGACGCGGGTCGGCGAGCGGTCAACGCCGGCGGCAGGCGCCCCGACCGAAGGGGTCCACGGTCCCGGGTGCGCCGGCGCGGGGCATGCCGGCACGACCGGCGCCCTGCCGGGCGACGGGTGCGGCGGAGCGTCCACCGTGCGGGTCATGACGATGATCGTCGATGAAAGAGATGCCGTGCGTCATCGGGTCCTCCTCGGGTGTCCACGCCCTGGGGTACGTCCGACGGCCGAAGTATCCTGGCTTCCGGATCGACGCTCTCCCCCGGCCTTCCAGCCGCACGCACACGGCCGTGACTCGCGAGGGGGGATCGCTCCCCGGTGACAGTGGCGGGACCGCGCCGGAATCGCACCGGCTTCCTTCACTGCCGTCAGGCCGCGAATGCTGCCACACCTTCCGACCCCGGGTCAACGCCCCTCCCGCCAGGGGTGGGCGCGATCGCGCCATCGAAATGCGTTGATCGGTTTCTCCGGATGGGACGCCGTCACGATCACCCGGGCCGGTGACCCTGCCGCGCGATGCCGGCCGGGCCACCGGCCCCGACCCGGTGGACCGACGTCAGCCGGTGACCGATCCGGGGTTCCAGCGGTCGTGGTGGATCGCCGCGCCCAGGGGGCGGCGACGACGCCAGCCGTGCCGTTCGAGATCGGGCACCGCTTCGAGGTGGGTGACGGGGCCGAGGCAGAGCCAGGCGACGGGTCGGATGCCCGCGGGAATGGCGAGCAACCGCTGGAGGAACCGCTCGCGGTAGAACGACACCCAGCCGACGCCGAGGTTCTCGGCGGCGGCGGCCAGCCAGAGGTTCTGGATGGCCAGGCACACGGAGTACAGGCCGGCGTCGGCGATGGCGTGCCGGCCCAGGACCGCGGGGCCGCCACGGTCGGGGTCGTAGGTCACCACGATCGACAGCGTGGACTCCATGATCCCGTCGATCTTGATGCGGGAGAACCGCTGGGCCGCCTCGGCGTCGAGAGTGGCGGCGAACGTGTCACGCTCGGCCCGGACGTGCCGGTGGAACGCTTCGCGCAGGTCCCGGTCACGGACCAGGATGAAATCCCACGGCTGGGACAGTCCGACACTGGGCGCGGCGTGCGCCGCGGCCAGGACCCGGTCGAGGACACCGGGGTCGAGGGGCTCGCCGGTGAACTGGCCGCGGACGTCGCGGCGACGGTGGATCACGTCGTAGATGTCGCTGATCATGGGCAGGCTCCCGCTGCGCTCATGCCCCACCCGGTGGGGCCGATGACGCGAGGCCGGTCTTCGGACTCCCAGATCAACACCGGTCCGCCCGCCTTCCCAGCCGGTTCGGCCAGTGACTGCGCACACGTGCGCGTGGGCGGCAGTTCCCTGGTTACCGCGGCGGGCCCGTGCCGGAGTCACACCGGCTTCCCGATTCTCCCCACCACCGGGTGGGGCACCTCGCAACAGTTCGTGCCGCCCGGCACAATACCCTGATCGAGGACCGCGCCCGTGGCGGGATGGAGACTCACAAGCGGTCATCCGGCGGCTTACCTCTCCGCACGTTCCGACAGCACGATCCGCGCGCCCCGAGAACGCGTCGGCCGCCTTCCCGCGAGCTTTCCCGATCCGGCTGTCCGATGTCTTGAGTGATCTCAACGAATTTGGGAAGGTCGATTCGTTGGCGACAGTCAATCCGGGAGTGGTGCTTCGTCGACCGGCTGACGCCACGGCCCACACCGACGCCGCGGCGGGTCGGCTCCGCCACGGCGTTTCCCGGCCGCGTCCGCGCGCCCGCACCGAAAGGACTCCTGGTGGCCGTACCGGTCGCACCTCTCGGCACCCATCCGCTACTGATCTTCCTGCTCCAGGTGGGCATCCTGCTGGCCGCCGCCATCGCGCTCGGGCGCCTCGCGGTACGCGCGGGCATGCCCTCGCTGGTCGGTGAACTGACCGCGGGCGTGGTGCTCGGTCCGTCGGTCCTGGGCGCGGCCGTGCCCGACCTGTCCCGGTGGCTGTTCCCCCAGCAGCCCGAACAACTGCACCTGCTCGACGCGGTCGGTCAACTCGGCGTGCTTCTGCTGGTCGGCCTCACCGGCATGCACCTGGACCTCGGGCAGCTACGCCGCGCCGGTGGCGCGGCCGCCCGGGTCAGCATCGGAGGACTCGTCGTCCCCCTGGCGCTCGGCGTCGGCCTGGGACTGCTCCTCCCGTCCAGCGTGCTCCCGGCCGGCACCGACCGCCCGGTCTTCGCCCTGTTCCTCGCGGTGGCGATGGGTGTCAGTGCCATCCCGGTCATCGCCAAGACCCTGTGGGAGATGCGACTGCTGCACCGCGACATCGGCCACCTGATCATGAGCGCGGCCATCGTGGACGACGTTGTCGGCTGGCTGCTGCTCTCGGTCGTGGCCGCGATGGCAGCCGGCAGTCTCGGCGGCCTCGACATCGCCCTCGCGGTCGGCACCGTGGCCCTCGTCGTCGTGGTCGCCCTCTGGCTCGCCCGGCCGCTCGTCGGCGCGCTGCTGCGGCGGGTACGAGCGGGTGGAGAGCATGGTCCGACCGCCGCGTCGGTCGTGGTGATCCTGCTGCTGTTCGCCGCCGCCACCCACGCGCTGCACCTGGAGCCGGTCTTCGGCGCCTTCGTCGGCGGTCTGGTGATCAACGGCTGCGCCGGCCTGGACCGGAATGCTCTCGCCCCGTTGCGGCTGGTCGTGATGAGCGTCCTGGCGCCGCTGTTCTTCGCCACCGTCGGCCTGCGCAGCGATCTGACCGCGCTGGCCCGTCCCACCGTGCTCGGGGTCGCCCTGCTGGTGCTGGCCGTGGCGGTCGTCGGCAAGTTCGTCGGCGCGTACGTCGGGGCCCGCGCCGCCCGCCTGGGGCACTGGGAGGGCCTCGCCCTCGGCGCCGGCCTCAACGCCCGAGGCGTCATCGAGATCATCGTCGCCACGGTCGGGCTGCGCCTCGGCGTCCTCGACACCGCCATGTTCACGGTCATCGTGCTGGTCGCCATCGTCACCTCGGTGATGGCGCCGCCCTGCCTGCGCTACGCAGCCGCCCGACTGCCCGCGTCGGCGCGGGAACACCGTCGCGCCGAGGCGCTGAGCTGATCGCCGCCCGTCAGCCGTGGCCGCCCGACCGTGGGCACCGCTGTCGGGCCGCCGTCGCCTCCCGGACGGCGCCGGCGATCCGGGCGGCGCTCCTCCGGGTCACGGAGCTCGGGTCCTGGCCCGCAGCCGGTCGACGGCGGCGCGGATCATCACGCTGTACGGGTCGTCGCCCAGCGCCGACCGGGTGGCGTCGGCGTGGTCGAGGTGACGGTGGGCGGCGGGGAGGTCGCCCAGGCGCAGGTGCGAGGCAGCGAGGTTGAGGTGCAACGAGGGATAGAACGGGGCTACCGACGGGTGCGGGGCGGTGTCGGCATCGACCAGGGCGCGCTCGTCCCAGGCCAGTTCGTCGACGGGGTCGGGGCTGAGGTCGGCGATGTGGTGGGCCAGGACGCAGCGGGTCAGCGGATCCGACGACGCGGCCCACTCGCTGATCAGGCGGTCGCGGGAGACGTCACCGGCGCCGATCAGCGCGGCCACCCGGGCCAGCTCGGTGGTCACGTCCGCCTGGCGCACACGGTGACTCTAGCCGGGACGCCGGGCTGTGGCAGCGAGCCACCGGCTTCGGTACAGTGACGCTCATCCAATCCAGCGAAGGTCGTCTATGCAGATCTGGATCACGAGTCACGCGATGACGTCCCATGTCCGGCCGCTGCTGCCGGTGGCCGACGCGGCGCGACGGGCGGGACACGACGTCACGGTCGCGGTGCCGGCGGCGGCGGAGCCGCTGGTTCGACGGCAGGGCTTCGCCACGGCTGCGGTCGGGGACGACTGGCTGACGCGGCTCACCGGCGAGGACGGTCGGTCGGCCGTCGTGCCGCTGGCGGAGCTTGAGGACGGGGCGCGCACCGTGGCGCAGCAGATGGCGGGCGGGCCGGCCGGACGAACCGCCGCCGACCTGCTGGCGCTGGCCGAGCGGAAGGCGCCGGATCTCGTCGTCCGGGCGTCGACCGAGTTCGGCGGCGCGCTGGCGGCGGAGGTGCTCGGCGTGCCGCACGTCTCGGTGTCGACCGGGGGCGCGACGGCGCTGACGTACGGGCCCGATCGGCTGGCGGCCTCGCTGGCGCCGCACCGGGAGGCGCTCGGCCTCGCGCCGGACCCGGACGGGCTGGCGAGTTACCGCTATCGGCACGCCTCCTTCCTGCCGCCCGGCCATGACCGGGCCGAGGAGTCGCTGCCGAACACGCGTTGCTACCGGCACGTCGATCCGCTGACCGCCGGTGAGTCGTTGCCGGAATGGCTGGAGCAGCGGCGTTCCGGACGCCCGCTGGTGTTCGCGAGCCTCGGCACCCTGGTGCCGCATGTGACCGGCTACGGGCCCGCACTGGTCCGGATGCTGGTCACGGCACTGGACGGGCTGGAGGTCGACGCGATCGTGTCGACGGCAGGCGTGCTGCCGGCGGGCGTGGCGCCGGGGCGACCGCACGTGGTGCTTGTCGACACGATCTCGCAACCGTTGCTGCTGGCCCGCTGCGACGTGTTCGTCACGCACGCCGGGCAGAACAGCGTGCGCGAGGCGCTGGGGGCCGGGGTTCCCATGGTGACGATGCCGATCATGGGAGACCAGCTCTACAACGCCGCCCGCTGCGTCGATGCCGGCGTCGCCGCGAGCGCGCCGGCCGCCGAGGCGACGATCGCACGGCTGCGGCGGGAGATCCGGCGGGTGCTGAGCGAGCCGGCCTACCGCGAGCGGGCGGACACGGTACGCCGGCAGATGGCGGCGCTGCCGTCGGTGGACGAGCTGGTCGCCGAGTTCCCCGCGCTCACCGGGGTGCGGTAGGCAGGATCTCCCACACCGCGACCGTCCAGCCGAAGCCGGCGCCGGAGCCGATGGCCACGACGTGCCGCCCGGCTCGGACCAGGCCGTTGACGAGCAGGTGATGGAGCTGGACGAACTGGTCCGCGGCGCCCAGGTGCCCGATGTCCCGGCCCCAGTCGTAGAGGGTCGCCGAGGCCGGAATGCCCAGGCGCTCGCCATAGGTGTACGCCACGACCGTCTCGCCGATGACCGGGTGGACGAACAGGTCCACCCCGTCGACAGTGATCTCCGCGTCGGCCAGCGCGTTGTCCAGGGCGGTGCGCAGGCCGGCCTGGGTCTGCTCGATCGCCTCGTCGTAGCGTTCCGGGCTGAGCAACAGGTATTCCCGCTTGCGGCCACGCAGGTCCACCGGGCCGCCGCCGGGCATCGGCGCCGCCGCCCACTCGGCCGCGCCGCGGTAGATCGGTTCGAGGCCCGAGTCGGTGACGGTCGCGGTCGCCACCAGGCGGGCAAGGCCGGGCTCGCGGGTGAGCACCAGGGCCCCGGCGCCGTCGCCGTACACCTGCTGGTTCTCGCTGCGCCACCGGTCGACGTACGGCAGGGCGAACGCGTCGGCCGCGGTGACGACGGCTGCCGTGACGGAGGGCATCGCGGTCAGGTAGGCGGCGGCGGTCTCGATCGCGGCCATCCCACCGTTGGAGCTGTGCCGGATCTCGAAGGTCGGGCCGTCACCGCCGATCGTCTCGCGCCGGATGTAGTGCGCGGGCGTCCAGAAGTCCACGCCCTGGTGGCCGAGGCTGGCGTGGATCACCAGGGTCGGCCCATCGGCGGTGCGCCGGCCCGCCCGGTCGAGCGCCTGCCGTACGGCGGCGACGGCCATCACGGGCGGCGGCTCGGCGGGGCCGGCGACGCGGACGGCGCGGATGCCGTTGGCGGTGCTCTCGGCGGCGTCGTAGCGCCCCGTCGCGACGGCCCGCCGCGCGGACTCGCGACGCTCGGGCAGATACGCACCGGTTCCGGCGAGATAGACGTCGGCCCAGCGCACGGTGTTCCCTTCGGTCGGCGGGTTCGGCCGGTAAGCCGGTCAACGCATAGACTAACGTGAAAGGCTTCGGGGAGGCGTCGCGTGGCGGCATCGGTCGGTGGTGACGTCCGGCGGGAGTGAGGAGGCGAGATGACGCAGGCCGACCCGCTCTGGTTCCGGTGGCATCGGCGGGTGCCGGCGCCCACCGCGCGGCTGGTGTGCTTCCCGCACGCCGGTGGCGCGGCAAGCTTCTTCCGCAACTGGCCGGGGGCGTTGCCGCCCGGCGTCGAGGTGCTCGCGGTGCGCTACCCGGGCCGCGAGGACCGCATCCGGGAGCCGTTCATCGAGGCGATGGCGCCGATGGCCGACGCGATCAGCAAGGCGACGGCGACACTCGTCGGGCCGCCGCTGGCGTTCTTCGGCCACAGTCTGGGGGCATCGGTGGCCCACGAGGTCGCGGTGCGGCTGGAGCGCGACCTCGGCCCGGTGCTGCGCATGCTGTTCGTGTCCGCGCGACCCGCGCCCCATCGCCTGTCGCGCAACGATCTGCACATCCGCGGGGACGCCGCGCTGATCGACGACATCCGCCGGCTCGACCGTCACACCGCGCACGTCTTCGACGATCCGGAGTTGCGCAAGATGCTGCTGCCGATGGTGCGGGCCGACTACCGGTTGGTGGAGACGTACTATCCGGATCACGTCGACCGGGTGGACGTGCCGATCGTCGGCTACAGCGCCGACACCGACCCGGAGGTGTCCGTCGACGACGTCGCCGCGTGGCGGGACGTGACCCGGGGCCGGTTCGAGCTGCGGACGTGGTCCGGTGACCACTTCTTCCTGACGCCGCAGGAGCGCGCGGTGGTCGAGGACGTGGGCCGGCGGTTGCTCGCGGCGGTGCCGGGTCAGTCCGGCGCCGCGGTCGCACGGCGGTAGATGCCACGCAGGGTCCGCTGGGTCAGCAGGGCGCCGACGGGCACCCGGTGGCCGGTGCGCCTCTCCATGGCCACCACCAGCCGCAGCACATGGATCGAGTCCCAGCCGGGGACCGCGTCGAGGTCCACGTCGAGGTCACCGGTGTCGGCCACCGGCAGGCTCAGCTCGTCGCGGACGAGCCGGAGGAACTCCGCCTCATCGATCATGACGCCGCCTCCGTCGGGGCAAGGTCGTTCTCCACGGCGAGGTGCTCGGGCTGCTCCGGCACCGCCCGCAGGTCGTGGCGGAAGCCCCCGGCGACGGGCGCGAAGCCGAGCGCCGGGTAGAACCGCGCCGCGCCGGCGTTGCGGCCGGTCGGCCGGTAACGGCCGATCACCTGGTCGCATCCGGTGTCGCGGGCGTGGTGCAGCATGCTGATCACCGCTGCCTCGGCGATGTCCCGGCCGAAGACCCGGCAGCTGAGCACGACGTTGGTGAGGTCGAGCGTGTCGCCGTCGCGGCAGGCGAAGACGGCGCCGACGATGCCGTAACGGCCGTAGCGGTCGGTGACCTCCACGGCGACCACGAGATCGTCCAGCCGCCGTTGGACACCGGCCGGCTGCACACGCTCGCCGGTGAGGTTGAACTGGTTGGTGCGCAACGTCAACTGCGAGATCCGGCCGATCTCGTGCGGACGCGGCCGGGCCAGGCGCACCACGGTGCCGAGGCTGCGCAGGTACGCCGCGGTCGAGCCGGCCTGATCACGCAGCTCGGTGCGGGCGGCGTCGGCGTGGTAGGCGGCGGTGCGGGTGCGGTCCTGGTCGGTCAGGTCGAGCACGTCGAACCAGCCGTCGGCGAGCAGTCGCGACACGTGGGACGCCGGCTCGTCGTCGAGCTCGACCACGGCGATCTCCGGTCGGGCGGCGGCGATCAGGCCGACCTCGTAACGCGAGTCGTCGGCGAAGACGAGACTGTCCGCGCCGACGTTCAGCCCGGCGGCGAGATCGTCCAGGTTGACGTCCTTCGGGTGCCAGTTGGCATTGAGTCGCGCGAAGTCCGCCTCGCGCAGCACCATGTCCGGGTGCTCGCGCAGCACCGCGCGTACCGCGTCGATGTCGTTCTTACTGCTCACGGCGAGGAGCACCCCCTGCCCGGAGAGGTGTTTGAGAAGCTGTTGGACGGCGCGGAACGCCTCCCCGCGCAGCGTGCCCGCGGCGGCGATCCCGGTCGGACCGTCCTCGCCCAGGATGCCGTCCCACAGGGTGCCGTCGAGATCGACCACGAGCACCTTGCGGGACAGCCCGACCGCCGCGGCGGCGAGGTGACCGACCTCGCGGGCGTACGCGGCGAACATCTCGTCGCTGAGGTGCACCCCCGCGTACCCGGCCATGCGCTCGTCGCTGACGGGTCCGGTGGCGTTCGCCAGCGGTTCGAGGTCGATGACCACGACGCGTGGGTCACGCGTGCTCAGCCGGAGCAGGGCCGCGTTGAACTCGCGCCACAACGCGCCGACCTCGGCCCGGGTCCGCAGGTCGCGCGCCTGGTGGCTGAACGCGCGGACCAGCGGCGTCGTGTTGAGCACCAGCAGCCCGGTGGTGGTGGCGAGAACCTCGCTGACGACGGCGCCGATCTCGTCGCGCAGGGCGGCGAGCACGGCGGCGAGATCCGGTGCCCGCCAGCCGGGTGACAGCCGCGAGGTGACCATCGGCGGGGCCAACAGCCAGAGCGTGAGATCGGGCCGGGCCGCCTCGACGGCCCCGCCCCGGCGCAGCGCGAGCGCGTGCGGGTCCTGTTCGGTCACGTGGGGCCGGATCAGCAGACCGTGTCGCGCGCACTCGGCGGTCAGCGGCGCCAGCAACGGCCGCACGGTGGTGGCGCTGGTGATCGCGACCGTGAGCAGACCGCGCCGGTCCGGCCGGGGCACGTCGACCGGGTCCATGCGGCTCAGGAGCTGACCGGCCCGGATCAGGTTGGCGGCGGCGTCGGGAGCGCGGGCCAACTGGTTCAGCAGTGGCGGCAGGCGACGGAACTCGGCGGCCAGCGCGCCGGCGGCGTGCAGCGACCGCAACGCCTCCAACGGCGGCTGTCCGTCAATGGGCATGTCGGATCAGCGTCATGCCGTCCCGCACCGTCAGCAACACGTTCTCCACCCGCGGATCGGCAGTGATCGAGGCATTGAACGCGGCCAGGTGCCGCGCCCAGTCGCCGCGCATGGCGCGCAACCACTCGTCGGCGTCGGTGGTGCGGTCGAGTTCGACGCCGGAGGCCGGCGGCGGGTCGGTGACCGCCCCGCCCCACAAGGTGTTGTCGAAAATGAGTAATCCGTGCGGGGAAAGCAACCGCCGTTGCAGGATTCGGTCGAAATACCGTTGGTAGTTCGGTTTGTCGGCGTCGACGAAGATGATGTCGAAGGGCCCGTTCACCTCGCCGAGAACATCAAGCGCGTCACCTTCCACCAGCCGGATCTTGTGACCGTGCGGACTGGCGTCGAATGCCGACTTGGCGACCGCGCGGGCCTGCTCGTCGGCGACGAAGCTGTCGACGGTGATCACCCTGCCGTCGGCGGGGAGCGCGGACGCCATCGCGACCGCGCCGTGACCGGTGAAGGTGCCGACCTCCAGCACGTTCCGGGCCTGTGCCAGGGATACCAGCATGCCGAGGAAGACGGCCTGGATGGAGGTGGACGCGATGTCCGCCCACTGTGGGCACTCCCGTTGCGTACGCTGCTGTATCTGGTGCAGTTCTCCGGCGACCGGCGAGGTGTGCGCGGTGGCGTACTCTTCGATTCCGGGCCGGAAGATGGGCGGCTTTGTGAAGACGATGTCCTTGCGATGGAGCACGAAGCCTCCCCCTGCATGACCGCCCCGGCCCGGTGCGTGGCGATGTCAAGCGCCGAGGTGCACTGATCGTTTCGCGAACAGTCGATGATGATCAAAGCATTTATTGACTTCTATATCGCTACCAGAGGCGTCGGACGAGGTCAAGCCTTGACTGCCATCGATGCGCGCTCTAGCTTCGAGGCATTCCAGGAGGCTGCTCGCCGGGACAATTTTCAACCACCGCAGGGGGATTCGAGCGGCACCGCTGCCGACATGATCGGCGAGCTTGAGGAGCGCTATGACGGACACTGCGACCGAGCGTGCCCAGCACTCGGGGCGGACCAGCGCGACGTTGCCGCAGATGTTCGAGGCACAGGTGATCCGTACGCCCGGCGCGGAAGCCGTGGTGGCTGGCCACGACCGCCTGACCTACGGCCGGCTCGACGAGCGCGCCAACCGGCTCGCCCGCCTGCTCGTCGAACAGGGCGCGGCGCCCGGGCGCATCGTCGCCCTGGCGCTGCCACGCTCGGTGGACCTGGTCGTCGCCGTCATCGCGGTGCTCAAGACCGGCGCCGCGTACCTCCCGCTCGACCCGGACTACCCACCGGACCGCCTGACGTTCTTCGTCTCCGACGCGCGGCCGGCGTGTGTGGTGACAACCGGGGCGAGCGGTGTGGGCCTGCCCGCCACCGCGACGGTCATCGAGCTGGACCACCCGGAGACGGTGGCCCGGCTGGCCGAGCTTCCCGCCGACACGCTGACCGTCGACGAGATCGGTGGCAGCCTCACCCCCGAGCACACCGCCTACGTCATCTACACCTCCGGGTCGACCGGCCGCCCCAAGGGCGTCGCCGTCGCGCACCGCAACGTCAGCCGGCTGTTCGCCAGCGACGCGCCGTGGCCCGGTCTCGGTGACGACCAGGTGTGGACGCTGTTCCAGTCGTACTCGTTCGACTTCTCCGTGTGGGAGATGTGGGGACCGCTGTCGCACGGCGGCCGGCTGGTGATCGCCAGCCGCTCGGACACCCGCTCTCCGCTGGACTTCCTACGACTGCTCGCCGCCGAGGGCGTGACCGTGCTCAGCCAGACGCCGTCGGCCTTCGCCGAGCTGTTGGCCACCCGCACCGTCGCCGCCGAGCTGTGGGCGTCACTGGCCCTGCACACCGTCGTCCTCGGGGGCGAGGCGCTGCCCGCCCAGACCGTCCGGGACCTCCACGAGACCCGGCCGGGCTGCCGCATCCTCAACATCTACGGCCCGACCGAGACGACGGTGCACGCGACCACCTGCTTCGTCGAGCCGGAGATGGGCGTGCCGCCGATCGGACGGCCGGTCAACGGCGCCCGCGTCTACGTGCTCGACCCGGCGCTGCGGCCGGTGCCACCCGGAGTCGACGGCGAGCTCTACATCGCCGGCGCCGGGGTGGCGCTCGGTTACCTCAACCGGCCGGCGTTCACGGCGGAGCGGTTCGTGGCCGACCCGTACCATCCGGGCGGCGGCCGGATGTATCGCACCGGCGACATCGTCCGATGGCGGCCCGACGGCGTGCTCGATTTCGTCGGCCGCGCCGACGGGCAGGTGAAGGTACGCGGCTTCCGCATCGAGCTCGGCGAGGTCGAGGCGGTGCTGGCCGCCCATCCCGGCGTCGCACAGGCCGCGGTGACCGTCCACGAGGTCCAACCCGGCGACCAGCGCCTCGTCGGGTACGTGGTGCCGGCCACCGACGCCGCCGGCGCCCAGGAGGTCGCGGCGGAACTGGTCAGCGAGTGGCGCGATCTCTACGACGACCTCTACTCCCCCCGGTCCACCACGCCGGCGCCGCTCGACGACGACTTCAGCGGCTGGAACAGCAGTTACGACGACGCGCCGATCCCGCTGGAGGCGATGCGGGAGTGGCGCGACGAGACCGTCACGCGGATCCGTGCGCTGCGACCCCGCCGCGTGCTGGAGATCGGAGCCGGCAGCGGCCTGCTGCTGGGGCCGCTGGCGCCGCACACCGAGGAGTACGTGGCGACCGACTTCTCGGCTCCGGCCGTCACCGCGTTGCGGACCCGGACGGCCGCCGATCCGACGCTGGCAGGCCGGGTGCGGGTACGCGAGCAGGCCGCCGACGATCCGACCGGCCTGCCGGAGGCCCACTTCGACGCCGTGGTGGTGAACTCCGTCGTCCAGTACTTCCCGAGCGCCGACTACCTGGTCGACGTGGTCACCATCGCGCTCCGGTCGGTCCGGCCCGGCGGTGCGGTGTTCCTGGGCGATCTGCGCAACCTCGCGCTGGTGCGCTGCTTCCACGCCGGTGTCCGGCTGGTCGACACCCCGGCGTTCGCCGACGTCGACCAGGTCCGGCAACGGCTCGACCACGACATCGACCTCGAACGGGAACTGCTCGTCGACCCACGGATGTTCACCGACGCGGCAGCCGCGTTCCCCCTGCTGGGCGCGGTCGACGTGCGGCTCAAGCGGGGACGTCACGACACCGAGCTGAACCGCTACCGCTATGACGCCGTGCTCTACCGCGCCGGCGGGCCGGATCCGGCGGCGCCGGCCGGGACCACCTGGCGGTGGGACGTCGACGTCTCGTCGGTGGCAGCCCTGGTGGAGCGGCTGGCCGGCGTCGGCGAAGCGGTACGCGTCACGGGTATCCCCAACGCACGCGTCGCCGCCGACGCCGCCGTGGCACGTGTCGTGGACGCCGGGCGGACCTGGATCGACGCGGTGGCCGCCGCGTACGACGCCGGCGGCGTGGACCCGCAGGACGCGCTCGACGCCGTGCAGCGGGCCGGGCGGGTGGCGGCCGCCCGATGGTCGGCGGAGGACGTCGACCGGTTCGACCTCGACATCGCCGCCGGCACGACGGCGGACGGTCCGCCCGGCGCCGGCATGGCGGTGGCCGTCGCGCCGGACGCGCCCGGTGGCCGGCACGCGCCGGCCGCGTTCACCAACCGCCCGCTCGGGGGTGACCCCGGCCGCCTGCTCGTCGGCGCGCTGCGCCAGCATCTCCGCCAGCGGTTGCCGGACTTCATGGTGCCGGTCGTGATGGTGGTGGAGTCGTTGCCGCTGACCCCGAACGGCAAGCTCGACCGGGCGGCGCTGCCGGCGCCCGAATTCGGTGTCACCGCCGGCACCGAGGCGCGCACCCCCCAGGAGGAGGTGTTGTGCGGCCTCTTCGCGGAGGTGCTCGGGTTGTCCTCGGTGGGCACCCGGGACAACTTCTTCGACCTGGGCGGGCACTCGCTGCTGGCGACCCGCCTGGTGAGCCGGGTGCGCTCCACCCTCGGGGTGGAGCTGGAGGTGCGGACGCTGTTCGAGGCGCCGACGGTGGCGGGGTTGGCGTCGCGGCTGGACGCCAACCGGCTGTTGCGTCCGGCCCTGACCCCGCGGGCACGGCCACGCGTGGTGCCGCTGTCGTTCGCGCAGCGCCGGCTGTGGTTCCTGCACCGCCTCGAAGGCCCCAGCCCCACCTACAACATCCTGTTGCCGTTGCGGATCACCGGCACGTTCGACCGCGCCGCGCTGCGGGCCGCGTTGACCGACGTGGTCGCCCGCCACGAGAGCCTGCGCACGCTCTACCCGGAGGTCGACGGTACGCCGTCGCAGCTGGTCCGGCCGCCGGACCGGGCGGGGGTGGACCTCACCGTCACGCCGGTGACGTCGGAGACGCTGGAAGCGGTGTTGCAGCGGGCGGCCCGCTACTCGTTCCACCTCGCGTCGGAGCCACCCGTGCGGGGTGACCTGCTGGTGCTCGCGCCGGACGACCACGTGCTGCTCCTGAACGTGCACCACATCGCCGCCGACGGCTGGTCGATGGCGCCGCTGGCCCGCGACCTGTTCACCGCGTACGCCAGCCGGACGCAGGGGCGTGCGCCCGGCTGGTGGCCGCTGCCGGTGCAGTACGCCGACTACACGCTCTGGCAGCAGGAGCTGCTCGGCGCCGAGAACGACCCGGACAGCCTGGCCGCCCAGCAGACCGACTACTGGCAGCGGGCGCTGGCCGGCCTGCCCGACCGCATCGCGCTGCCCACCGACCGGCCCGTCTCGGCGCTCTCGTCCTACGCGGGCGACCTGCTCGACTTCAGCATCGACGCGCGGCTGCACGAGCGGATCGTCGAGGTGGCCCGGTCGTCCGGCGCGACCGTGTTCATGGTGCTGGTGGCCGGCCTGGCCGGGCTGCTCTCGCGGCTGGGCGCGGGCCGGGACGTGCCGATCGGCACCCCCGTCGCCGGGCGGCTCGACGAGGCGCTCGACGACCTGGTCGGCTTCTTCGTCAACACGCTCGTCATGCGGGTCGACCTGAGCGGGGACCCGTCCTTCACGGAGCTGCTCGAACGCGTCCGCGGGACGGCGCTGGCCGCGTACGCCCATCAGGACGTGCCGTTCGAGCGTCTGGTCGAGGTGATCAACCCGGTCCGGTCGCTGGCCCACCACCCGCTGTTCCAGGTCATGCTCGCCCTGCAGAACGCGCCGGAGGCCGGCTTCGAGCTGCCCGGCGCGCACGTCACGTTCCAGCCCGTCGGCACCGCGACGTCCCGCTTCGAGCTGTTCTGGAACGTGGTCGAGCGCCACGACGCCACCGGGCGGCCGACCGGCATGGACGGCATCATCGAGTACCGCAGCGACCTGTTCGACCGGGCCACGGTGGGCGTTCTCGCGCGGCGCTGGATCCGGTTGCTGGCCGCGGCGGTTGCCGATCCCGACCGTCGGCTCGGCGCGCTCGACCTCCTCGAACCGACCGAGCGGGCGGATCTCGCCGCGTGGAACGACACGTCACGGCCGGTGCCCGCCGAGTTGCTGTACCAGCGGGTGGAGGCGCAGGTGACGCGGGCGCCCGAGCGGATCGCGGTCGAGTCCGACGGCGAGCGGGTGACCTACGCCGACCTCAACGCCCGTGCCAACCGGCTGGCCCGCCTGCTCGTCGCACACGGCGCCGGCCCGGAACGCCTCGTCGGGCTGTTGATGCCGCGGTCGGTCGACCTGATCGTGGCGCTGCTCGCGGTGAACAAGACCGGCGCGGCCTACCTGCCGGCGGACCCCGGCTTCCCGGCCGAACGCGTCGACTTCATGTTCGACGACGGGCAGGTCGCCGCCGTGCTCACCGTCACCGCGCTGGCGGGCGGCGTGGACCACGACGTCGCGCCGGTGCTCGTGGTGGACGCCGACGAGGTACGCGACCGGCTGCGCGCCGTCCCCGCGGGAGACCTGGCCGACGCCGAACGCACCGGCCGTCCGCATCCACTCAACCCGGTCTTCGTGCTCTACACCTCCGGCACCACCGGCCGGCCCAAGGGCGTCGTGATGCCGACGACCGTCATCGCCAACATGCTCCGCTGGCACGACGAGCACATCGGCGCCGACCCCGACGCCCGGGTGGCGCAGTTCACCACCGTCACGTTCGACGTGGCCACGCAGGAGGTCTTCTCGGCGCTCACCACCGGCAAGACGCTCGTGTTGCCGGCCGAGACCATCCGCCGGGACGCGGGCGCGCTGGCCGAATGGCTGGAACGGCAGCGCATCCGGGAGTTCTACAGCCCGACGCTTGTCATCGAGGCGGTCTGCGAGGCGGCGAACGAGCACGACAGGGATCTGCCGGCGCTGCGCGAGGTGTCGCAGTCCGGGGAGGCGCTGCTGCTCAGCAGGCAGATCCGTGACTTCATGCGCCGCGGTCCGCAACGTCGCCTGCACAACCACTACGGCCCGATCGAGGCGCACGTCGTCACCGCATGCGAACTGCCGCCGGGTGCGGACGACTGGCCACCGGCCGCCCCGATCGGCCGGCCCATCACGAACCAGCAGGTGTACGTGCTGGACCCGTGGCTGAACCCGGTGCCGCCGGGGACCACCGGTGAGCTGTACATCGCCGGTCGTGGCGCCGCCCGCGGGTACCTGCGACGCCGCGGGCTGACCGCCGAACGCTTCGTCGCCGACCCGTTCGGCGCGGCCGGTGGCCGCATGTACCGCACCGGGGACCTGGTGCGGTGGCGGCGCGACGGCACGCTGGAGTACCTGGGCCGCGTCGACCACCAGGTGAAGATCCGCGGTCATCGCGTCGAGCTGTCCGAGGTCGAGGCCGTCGTCACCGAGCATCCCGAGGTCAACCAGGTCGCCGTCGTCGCACACGACCGGCCGGGCGTCACCCAGATCGTCGCCTACGTCGTGCCCACGCCCCACGCCGGGCTCGTCGAATCCCGCCTGCGTGACTGGATCAGGGACCGGCTGCCGGAGTTCATGGTGCCGGTCGTGATGCTGCTGGAGTCCCTGCCGACAACCCCGAACGGCAAGCTCGACCGCTCGGCGTTGCCGGTGCCCGAGTCCGGTGCCACCAGCGCGGCGGCGGCGGCCCGCACACCGCAGGAGGAAGTGCTGTGCGGCCTGTTCGCGGAGGTGCTGGGCGTCTCGGCGGTGGGCGTCCACGACAGCTTCTTCGATCTGGGCGGCCATTCGCTGCTGGCCACCCGGCTGGTCAGTCGCGTGCGCTCCACGCTGGGAGTCGAGCTGGAGGTGCGCAAGCTCTTCGACACGCCCACGGTGGCCGGACTGGCGACGGCGCTGGACCCGCACCGCTCGCTGCGCCCGGCCGTGGTGCCGATCGCCCGGCCGGAGGTGGTGCCGCTGTCCTTCGCGCAGCGCCGGTTGTGGTTCCTGCACCGCCTCGAAGGTCCCAGTCCCACCTACAACGTGCCGGTGCCGATCCGCCTCGACGGGGCCGTGGACGAGGCCGCCCTCCGAGCCGCCTACCGTGACGTGCTCGAACGCCACGAGTCGCTTCGTACCGTCATCACGGACACCGACGGCGTGCCGTCGCAGCGGGTGCTCCCGATCGGCGAGGTGGCGGCCCACGTCGAGACCGTCGGGGTGCCCGCCGCAGACCTGGCGACCGCGCTCGTCGAGGCCGCCGGTCACCGATTCGACCTGGCGGCCGAGCCACCCGTGCGGGCGTGGCTGTTCACCGTCGACGAGCACTCCTCGGTACTGCTGATCCTGATGCACCACATCGCGGGTGACGGCTGGTCCATGGCGCCGCTGACCCGCGACCTGCGCACCGCCTACGCCGCCCGCGGCCACGGGCAACCGCCGGCCTGGACACCGCTGCCCGTGCAGTACGCCGACTACACGATGTGGCAGCACCAGCTGCTGGGCGCCGAGGGCGATCCCGACAGCGTCTACACGCAGCAGGTGAGCTACTGGCAGGACGCGCTCCGGGGCCTGCCGGAACAGCTCGTGCTGCCGGCCGACCGACCGCGGCCACCGGTCGCCTCGTACCACGGCGACGTGGTCGCCTTCACGCTCGACGCCGACCTGCACGCCGCGCTCGCCGCCACCGCCCGTGGTCACGGCGCCACCATGTTCATGGCGCTGCTGGCCGGGCTGGCCGGGCTGCTGTCGCGGCTGGGCGGAGGCTGCGACGTGCCCATCGGCACCCCGGTGGCCGGTCGGCTGGACGAGGCGCTCGACGAACTGGTCGGCTTCTTCGTCAACACCCTGGTCCTGCGCATGGACACCAGCAGTGATCCGACCTTCGCCGACCTCCTCACCCGGGCCCGGACGACCGCGCTGGCCGCGTACAGCCACCAGGACGTGCCGTTCGAGCATCTCGTCGAGGTGCTCAACCCGACCCGGTCCCTGGCGCACCAGCCGTTGTTCCAGGTCATGTTCGCCCTGCAGAACGCACCGGGCGGGCAGTTCAGGTCGGCTGACCTCGCGGCCGGCGCGCACGGGCCCCGCGTCGGCGCCTCCCGGTTCGACCTGTTCGTCAACGTCGCGGAGGAACGCGACGAGGCCGGCGCGCCGGCCGGCATCTCGGGCATGGTGGAGTTCAACACGGACCTGTTCGACCGGGCCACCGTCGAGGCTCTCGCCGACCGCTACCGCCGCCTCCTCGCCGCCGCCGTCGCCGACCCCGGCATCCGGCTGGGCGCGATAGACCTGCTGACGCCCGCCGAACACGCCACGCTGCCCGACCCGGACGTCGCGCGAACCGTCGAGGTGGACGACGTGCTCGCGGCGCGGGCGCGGGCGCTGGCCACCGCACTGGGCATCGGCCCCGACGCCCGCGTCGCGCACGAGGCGACTGCCGGGCCCGCCGTGGCGCGAGCGCTGGCGCTCCTGGCCACCGAAACCGGTGCGTCGCTGCTACCCGTGCCGACCGACTCGGCCGAGCTCGACGGCTGGCTGCACACCGCACGCGTCACTCACCTGATCACCACCCCGACCCGCCTCAGCGACCTCGACCCGGACGCGGCGCCCACCGGCCTCGGCGGCATCGCCGTCACCGGGGAGAACTGCCCTCCCGCGACGGTGACGGACTGGGCCGCCGGGCGGCGGTTCGTCAACGTGTACGGCACCGCCGCACACCCCTGGCTCACGATCAGCGACCCGCTCGAACCCGCCGCGGGCACCGCCGCCACGGATCCGCTGCCGATCGGGCGACCCGCTGCCGGTGACCGCCTCCACCTGCTCGACGCCTGGCGGCGACCCGTGCCGCCGGGCGTCGCCGGCGACCTCCACGTGCACGACGGCACCGGCCTGGTCGCGACCGGTGACCGTGGCCGGTTGCGCCCGGACGGGCAGCTCGACCTCTACGGCCCGACCGCACAGGTCGACGGCCTCGAACCGGGTCTGCTCCCCTGCCGTGTCGAGGCGGCACTCGCGGACTACCCGGCGGTCCGGCGCGGCGTCGTCGTCCACTCCGGCGAGGAGACGCCGCCGCGGTTCGTCGCCTACGTCGCCGGGCACGCCGGACACCACGTCGACGCCGCCGCACTACGCCGGCACGTGCCCGCCCATCTACTGCCGTCGACCACGGTCGTACTCGACGATCTCCCGCGGACGCCGTACGGGACGGTGGATCGGGCCGCTCTTCCGGCCCCCGCCGCCACCGCGTCACGCCCCACCCGCGCGCCCGGCACGCCGCAGGAGGAGATCCTGTGCGACCTGTTCGCCGAGGTTCTGGGCCACCCCGCGGTCGGCGCGGAGGAGAACTTCTTCACCCTGGGTGGGCACTCGTTGCTGGCCACCCGGCTCGCCGCGCGCATCCGGGCCGTGCTCGGCGTCGAGATACCGGTGGGACAGATCTTCCTGGCCCCGACCGCGGCCATGCTCGCCGAGCACCTCACCGACGCGGTCGCCACCACCCGGCCCGCGGTCCGGCCGATGCCCCGCCCCGCCGTCGTGCCGCTGTCGTACGCGCAGCGGCGGCTGTGGTTCGTGGAACGTCTCGGCGTGGCCGACGCCGCCTACAACGTGCCCATCGGGCTGCGGCTGCGCGGCGAACTCGACGTGCCGGCGCTACGGGCCGCGCTGACCGACGTGGTCGGCCGGCACGAGTCGCTGCGCACCACCTTCCCGGAGACCGCCGGCCACCCGGTGCAGCAGGTCCAGCCGGTCGACGGTCTCGCCGTGCCGATGACCGTGACACCCGCCGACGAGGCCGGCCTGGCGGAGGCGCTGGCCGTGGCCGCTGCCTACCGCTTCGACCTGGCCGCCGAGCTGCCGGTACGGGCGTGGCTGTTCACCGTCGACGCCCGGACCTCGGTCCTGCTGGTGCTGATCCACCACATCGCGGGCGACGGCTGGTCCATGGCGCCGCTGACCCGCGACCTGCTCACCGCCTACACCGCCCGCAGCGACGGGCGGCCACCGGCCTGGTCGCCACTGCCGGTCCAGTACATCGACTACACGCTGTGGCAGCGGGAACTGCTCGGGGCCGAGGACGACCCCCACAGCCTCTACGCGGACCAGGTGGCCTTCTGGCGGGAAACCCTGCGTGGCCTGCCCGAACAACTCGTGCTGCCGGCCGACCGGGCGCGGCCGGCGGTCGCGTCCTACCGCGGTGGGGTCGTCACCTTCGCCTTCGACGCCGACCTGCACGGCGCGCTCGTGGCCACCGCCCGCAGCGTCGACGCCACCCCGTTCATGGTGCTGCTGGCCAGCCTTGCCGGGCTGCTCTCCCGGCTCGGCGCCGGTGACGACATCCCCATCGGCACACCTGTCGCCGGGCGCCTCGACTCGGCCCTCGACGACCTGGTGGGGTTCTTCGTCAACACACTCGTCCTGCGCGTGGACACCAGCGACGATCCGAGCTTCACCGGCCTCGTCGAGCGGGCCCGGTCGACGGCGCTCGCCGCGTACGGCCATCAGGACGTGCCGTTCGAACACCTGGTGGAAGCCCTCAACCCGACCCGGTCCCTGGCCCACCAGCCGCTGTTCCAGGTTCTGCTCGCGTTGCAGAACGTGCCGTTCACCGGCTTCGGTCTGCCCGGTGTCACGGTGGGCGCGGAGCCGGTCCCGACGGCCAGCGCCAAGTTCGACCTGTCCTTCCAGCTCATCGAGCGCAAGGCGGCCGACGGCACGCTGCTCGGGTTGGACGGCATCGCCGAGTTCCGCACCGACATGTTCGACCGCGCCACCGTCGAGGCCCTGGTCGGCCGCTGGCGCCACCTGCTCACCGCCGCCCTGGCGGATCCGGCGCGGTCCCTGTCGCGGTGCGACGGGGACCGGGTGGTGGCGGCCGGGGCCGTCACGCCGCTGGACCTCGGCCAGGTGCGCGCCGCGCTGCGCGGCGAAACCGGGGTCCGCGACGTGGATCTCGCCGTGCACGGCGACGGCAGCACCACGCAGGGGCTGTCGGCCTACCTGGTGGCCGAGCCGGGCGCGACCCTGGACGTGGCGGCGCTGGGCGATCGACTGCGGACCCGGCTGCCCGCCCACCTGGTGCCCGCCGACATCACCGTCGTCCCCGCCGACGAGCCCGCGCCGGCGCCCGTGACCGAGGGCGGGGGCACCGCCGGCACCCCCCGCGAGGAGCTGCTGTGCGCGCTCTTCGCCGAAGTGCTCGACCGGCCGCACATCGGCCCGAACGACGACTTCTTCGCCGCGGGCGGGCACTCGCTGCTGGCCCCGACGTTGCTGCGACGGATCGAGGAGACGCTCGGCACGCGGCTCAGCCTGCTGCACCTGTTCGAGACGCCGACCGTGGCCGACCTGGCCCGGCGGCTCGACGACGGCGACGGTCACCTCGACTCGTTCGCGACACTGCTGCCGCTGCGGCCCAGCGGCACGCTGCCACCGCTGTACTGCCTGCCGCCGGGCGCC
Organism: Micromonospora sp. NPDC051141; assembly: GCF_044455765.1. Taxonomy (NCBI): domain Bacteria; kingdom Bacillati; phylum Actinomycetota; class Actinomycetes; order Micromonosporales; family Micromonosporaceae; genus Micromonospora; species Micromonospora sp. NPDC051141. The sequence goes on along the minus strand of NZ_JBITFD010000020.1, from coordinate 13,901 downwards.
GGTGTCGGCTGGTCGTACGCCAGACTCGCCCGGTTCCTCGAACCGGACCGGCCGCTGTACGCGTTGCAGTCCCCCGGTCTGCACGGCGACCCGGCTCCGGCCGACATGCCGGCGCTTGTCGACAGGTGGCTGGCCGAGATCCGCGCGGTGCAGCCCGAAGGCCCCTACCACCTGCTCGGCTGGTCGTTCGGTGGCATCGCCGCGCACGCGCTCGCGACCACCCTGCAGGCGGCCGGCGACACCGTCGAGCTGCTGGCGATCCTCGACACCTACCCGCAGAGCGCGTTCTCGACGCCACCTGCCATGCCCTCCCGCGAGGAGATCCTGGCCGGCTTCCTGATGTTCGTCGGCGCCGATCCCGGTGACCTGGACGAGATCACGGTGGCCGCCACGGTACGCCGGCTCCATGCCTCCGGCGGCGCGTTGTCCGGGGTGGACGAGGCCGGTATCGAGGCGGTGCTCGACACGTTCGAGAACAACATCCGCCTCCAGTTCGGCTACCGACCGCAACGCTTCGACGGCGACGTGTTGCTGGTCGTCACGACCGCCAACCCGGTGGACGACTGGCCCGAGCCGGCGAGCTGGCAGCCCTACGTCAACGGGGCGGTCCGCACGGTCGAGGTCGCCTCCACCCATCCACGGCTGCTCGAACCGGACGCGGTCGCCGCATTCGGGCCGGCGCTGGCCCGGGCGCTCAGCGCCGATCCGCACCCCACGTCAAGGAGTCGAGAATGACCAACCCGTTCGAAGATCCCGACGGCCGCTTCGTCGTGCTCGTCAACGACGAGGACCAGCACTCACTGTGGCCGACGTTCGCCGACGTGCCCGCCGGATGGCGGGTGGTGCACGGTGAGGACACCCGCGAGAGCTGCCTGGCCTACGTCGAGGAGCACTGGACCGACATGCGGCCACGCAGCCTGGTCGAGGCGATGGCCGAAACCGACACCTGACCGGAGCCGCCCGCATGGACGTCACGGCCACCCGCCGACCATGGCTGCTGCGCAAGCCCACGGCCGACAGCACGTACCGTCTGTTCCTGCTGCCGTACTCCGGAGTCGGCGCGTCCATGTACGCGCGCTGGCCGGCCCGGCTCGGCCCCGCCGAGGTGTGCCTGGTGCAGCCGCCGGGGCGCGAGAACCGGTTCCGCGAGCCGCACTACGGCCGGTACGAGGACTACGCCGCCGCCCTGGTGGACGACATCCGGCCGCTGCTGGACCGGCCGTTCGCGTTCTTCGGGCACTGCAGTTCGGCTCTGGCGGGGTTCGCCACCGCGCTGCATCTCCAGCGGCTCGGCCTCCCGGTACCGGACCGGCTCTTCGTCTCCTCGGAGGTGGCGCCCCACGACGGCCCGTACGGTCGGTTCCTCGACATGGACGACGACGCCCTGGGCGTCGAACTGGCCGGGTTGATCCGGGCGATGGGCGGCCGGCCGCAGCCCGACGCCATCGAGGTCGGGCTGGGCGTGCTGCGAGCCGACCTGGCGGCCAACCGCCGGTACGTCTTCCCGGAACCGGTCCGGTTGGCGACGGCCATCACCGTGATCGGCTGGACCGACGACCGGGAGATCCGGCCCGAGCAGATGGTCGGCTGGCGCGCCTACTCCGGGGAGGTGCGTTTCGTGACGCTGCGGGGCGACCACCACGCGTTCCTGGCCGCACCGCCGGCACTGCGCGGCGAGATCATGCGCGACCTCGAAAGGACGGCAAGCGATGCCGACACCTGAGTCCGCCGGCACCGTCCTCGACATGATCGCCGAGCAGGTCGCCACCCGCCCGGACGCGGTCGCGGTGAGCTGGCGCGACGAGCGGCTGACCTATCGGGACCTCGACGCCGCCGCGAACCGCCTCGGCCATCGCCTGATCGCGGCCGGCGTCCGGCCGGACACCCCGGTGGGGGTCGACGTGCCGGCGTCGGTGTGGCTTCCGGTCGCGCTGCTCGGCGTCCTCAGGGCGGGCGCCGCCTACCTCGGCGTCAACCCGTCGCAGCCACCGGACTACCGGCGTGCGCTGCTCGACGACGCCGGCGTGCGGATCGTGGTCACCGCCGGCGACGACAGCGCGGCGGACGGCCGTACCGCCGTCCCCGTCGACGGCGACGGCCCCGATGCCCCCACGCCGCGACGGCCGCATCCGGACAGCACCGCATACGTCGCGTACACCTCCGGCTCGACCGGCCGTCCCAAGGGCGTCCGGATACCCCATCGCGCCGTCACCAGGCTCGTCGCCGCACCGGACTACGTCGAGGTGACCGCGGCGGACACGGTGCTGCACGCGGCGCCGGTCGCGTTCGACGCGTCCACGTTCGAGCTGTGGACGCCGCTGTGCCACGGCGCGCGGGTGGCCGTCCGGCCACATGACGCCGTCGAGCCGCGCGACCTGCTCGACGTCATCGCCCACGAGCGGGTCACCGTGCTGTGGCTGACCGCGGGTCTGTTCCACCACATGGCCGCCGGGCCGCTCGACGCGTTCGGCGGGGTTCGCACGCTCCTCGTCGGCGGGGACGTGATCGACCCGGCGGCGGTCAACCGCGTGCTGGCGGCCGTGCCCGGGCTGCGCGTGGTGAACGGTTACGGGCCGACGGAGAACACCACGTTCAGCCTGTGCCACCCGGTACGCACGCCGGTCGACGGGCCGGCGGTTCCCATCGGCCGGCCGGTGCCGGGCAGCGGCGGGCACATCCTCGACGCCAGGCTGCGCCCGGTGCCCGACGGCGAGACCGGCGAGCTGTACGTCGACGGAGCCGGGCTGGCGCGTGGCTACCACGCGCAGCCGGCCCGCACCGCGGAGCGTTTCGTGGCGAACCCGTTCGTGGCGGGTGCCCGCATGTACCGCACCGGCGACCTGGTGCGCCGCCGCCCGGACGGCGCGGTGGACTTCCTCGGTCGCGTGGACGACCAGGTGAAGATCAGCGGCTACCGCGTCGAACCGGGCGAGGTGGAGGCGGCGCTGCGCCGCTGTCCGCCGGTGCGGTCCGCGGCCGTGGTGGCACAGGGCGCCCCGGACGGCGGTCAGCGCCTGGTCGCCTTCGTGGCCGGTGATCCCGCGGAACCTCCGCTGTCGACGCTGTCGATCCGCCGCCACCTGGCCGCGTCGCTGCCCCGGTACGCGGTGCCGGCCGCGATCACCGTCGTGGAGGACCTGCCGCTGACGCCCCAGAGCAAGGTGGACCGGGCGGCCCTGGCCGCCTGGGCCGCCCGGGACCGGCCCGAGGTCAACGCCGAGTTCCAACCGCCGGGCACCCCGACGGAGCAGGCCGTCGCCGCGGTCTGGGCCGATGTGCTGGGCCTGCTCACCGTCGGCGTGCACGACGACTTCTTCGAGCTCGGCGGCTACTCGCTGGCGGGCATGCGGATCACCGGCGAGATCGAGGCGAACTTCGGCCTCTCCCTGCCGGCCAGGACGTTCTACGAGAACTCGACGGTGGCGGAGCTGGCCCGGATCGTCGACGCGCATCTCGGCGCCGGGAGCTGAGGAACTGGCATGCGGATAACCGTGCCCACCGGGGACGCCGAGGTCGACCTGAGCCGGGTCGACCTGTTCGACCCCGAGCTGTACGCCACGGGTGACCCGCACCCGATCTGGCACGCGCTGCGCCGGCATGCGCCCGCGCACCACCAGCGGCTGGCGGACGGCCGCGAGTTCTGGTCGGTGACGCGGCACGCCGACGCCTGCCGGGTGCTGGCCGACCACACCGAGTTCACGTCGCAACGCGGCACCTTGCTCAACGCGCTGGGCCGCGGTGACCCGGCCGGTGGCCAGATGATGGCCGCGACCGATCCGCCGCGGCACACCTCGATGCGCGAGCCGCTGGCCCGGGAGCTGTCGCCGCACCGGCTGAACCAGCGCCGGCACCTGCTGACGCGGGCGGTGCGCCAGGCCCTGGCGCCCGCCCGCGACGGGGACGTGTGGGACCTGGCGGTCGCGGCGGCCGGTTTCCCGATGTCGTTCACCGGTGCGTTGATGGGCATCCCGGAGGCCGACTGGCCCCGGTTGACGCGTGCGACGACGATGGCGATCGCGCCCGACGACACCGAGTTCCAGGAGGGGGACAGCCACATCACGCTCGTCGGCGTCCACCACGAGCTCTTCGACTACTTCTCCAGCGAGGTCACCCGCCGCCGCACCGAGCCGTCCGACGACCTGATCGGCTTCCTGACGCGGATGCGGCCGGACGGCGGGCCGTTGCGGCACGACGCGATCGTCTACAACTGCTACAGCCTGCTGCTCGGCGCCAATGTCACGACGCCGCACGTGCTCACGGCACTGATCTGCGCGTTCCTCGAGCACCCCGACGAGTTCCGGCGGCTCAAGGCCGACCCCGGTCTGATCGCGCCCGCGGTCGAGGAGGGCCTCCGGTGGTCGTCGCCGGCCAACCACTTCATGCGGTACGCCCGCACCGACGTGACGATCGCGGACCAGCGGATCCGGCGTGGCACCGCGGTCGCGGTGTGGCTCGGCTCGGCCAACCGCGACGAGGCGGTCTTCGCCAACCCGTACCGCTTCGACATCGGCCGCCGGACCGAGCGTCATCTCGCCTTCGGGTACGGCCCGCACTTCTGCGTCGGCGCCTCGCTGGCCCGCATCGCGCTGCGGATGCTGCTCACCGAGTTCGTGGCGCTGGTCGACGACATCGAGCCGGCCGGGCCGGTGCGCCACCTGAAGTCGAACTTCGTGGCGGGCATCAGCCACCTGCCGATCCGGACCCGCCGCGCCGGGCGACCGGCGGCGAGCTGACTCAGCGGGTCGCGGCGCCCCAGCGCGGCAGGCCGGTGAACTCGTCCTCGCGGAACTCGACGCGCTCGCCGCCCTGCCGCTGCCACGCCTGCACCTCACCGCGCTGCACCTTGCCCGTGCTGGTGCGCGGAAGCTGCACGAACTCCAGCCGCCGCACCCGCTGGTACGGCGAGAGCCGGGTCGCGATGAACCGGAACAGTTCACCGGCCGCGTCGGTGCCCGGTGGGGTACCGGGGGTCAGCTCGACGAACGCCTTCGGGACCGTGAACCGGACCGGGTCGGCCGCCGGCACCACGACGACGTCGGTGACGCTGTCGTGCTCGCGCAGCGCCCGTTCCAGTTCGAAGGGTGAGATGCGGTACCCGGACGACTTGAACAGGTCGTCGGCCCGGCCGACGTACCCGAAGTGCCCGTCGCCGTCGAGGCGTGCGATGTCGCCGGTGTGGTAGAAGCCGTCCCGAATCACCCGGGCGGTGGCGGCCGGGTCGCCGAGGTATCCCGCCATCAGGCCGATCGGGTCCGACGCGAGATCCAGGCAGATCTCGCCCTCGTCGGCGAGCGCGCCGCGGCTGTCCCGCAACACCAGCGGCAACCCCGGTAGCGGCCGGCCCATCGACCCGGGTCGTACGGTGACGCCGGGTGAGTTCGCGATCAGGCCCGGAATCTCGGTCTGGCCGTAGCCGTCGCGGACCGTGACGCCGAATTCGGCACGCACGCCGTCGAGCAGCGCCGCGTCGAGGGGTTCACCGGCCGACGTCGCGGCATCCAGCCGCAGCCGGGTGCGGGCGGTCGTGCGCGGCAGGAGTTGCCGCCACACCGTCGGCGGCGCGCAGAACGTGGTGACCTCGCCCCGGCGTAGCGTTTCGAGGGTGACGTCCGGGTCGAACCTGCCGGCGCGCAACGCCACCACGCACGCCTCGGCCGACCACGGCGCGAACAGGTTGCTGCACACGTGTTTGGCCCAGCCCGGTGACGCCACCGCCAGGTGCCGGTCGTCGCGCCGCAGCCCGATCCAGTACATCGTCGACAGTTGGCCGACCGGCAGTGACGAGTGGGTGTGACTGACCAGCTTGGCCTGCGAGGTGGTGCCGGAGGTGAAGTACAGCATGAGCGGGTCCTGGGCACGCGTCGGACCGGACGGGGTGAACGTCGTGGCCGCCGTGGCGGCGTCCTCGATGTCGAGCCACCCGGGGGGCACCGGCTGACCGGGCTCGTCCCTGCTGGCGATGAACGTGACGTCGCCGCGCCCGGCCACGTCGAACACCGGCGCGCTCGCCACCGTCGCGATCACGTGCCGGACTCCGCCCCGGAGCATCCGGTCGGCGATGCCGTCGACGCCGGTCATCGGGCTGGCCGGCACGATCACGGCGCCGAGCTTCATCACGGCCAGGATGGTCTCCCACAGCGCCACCCGGTTGTCGAGCATCACCAGCACGGCATCGCCGCGGGCCACCCCGTGCCCGAGAAGCCAGTTGGCCAGCTGACTGGAGCGGGCGGAGAGCTGCGCGTACGTCAGCGTGGTCTCGCACCGCGGGCTGCCGGTGCTGGTCTCCCAGAGCTGCAACGCCGGTCGGTCGCGGCGATCCGGCTGCTCCGCCACGTGGTCGAACCAGTCGAGCGCCCAGTTGAACGACGGCAGCCTCGGCCACCTGAAGGCGGCGGTGGCGGCGGCGTAGTCGTCGCGGTGTCTCTGGAGCAGGTCACGCGCGGCCCGGAAGAGATCGCTGGCGGGAGCCGACGAGGATGCGGACACGGTAAACCTCCGGACACGGTGCACGGCCACGCGACAATCGGTCAGCGGATCGATCGTTATCGTTTCACGCGGACGACCGCAGCGGCAAACCCCGGACGATCACCCAGGCGCGGACCACAAGCCCGCAAACCCTTTTCGTGGACCCCGGTCGATGCAATAGTGGGTAGCGACGGGTGTCGATCTATGTGGGGAGTGGACATCGTGTCCGAGACAATCCGGGAAGAAGTCGACGCCGTCGTGATCGGGGGCGGCCCGGCCGGCTCCTCGGCCGCGAAGCTCATCGCGGCGAGCGGGCACTCGACAGTTCTGCTGGAGCGCGCGCAGTTCCCCCGGTTTCACATCGGCGAGTCGATGCTGACCTACACCGCCGCGCTGCTCGACCGCCTGGGCGTGCGGGAGGAGGTCGACGCGACCGACTTCCCGGTCAAGACCGGGGCCGAGTTCTGTGACGTCGACGGCGGCTACACCCGGGTGGATTTCACCGACCAGGGCGCGGGGCGCGAGCTGACCACCTACCAGGTCGAGCGGTCCGCCTTCGACGACATGCTGTTGCGGCACGCCGCCAAGGCCGGCGCCGACGTGCGCTTCGGCGCGCGGGTCACCAGGTTCGAGCGCGCGGGCGAGCGCCTCACCGGCGTGACCTACACCCAGGACGGCGTGACGCGTCACCTGTCCGCGCGCCGCATCGTCGACGCCAGCGGCCGGGCCGGCGTGATCAGCACCGGCGTGCTGCGTAGCCGTCGCACCCCGGACCGACTGCGCATGGTCGCCGCGTTCCGCCACTACGACGGGGTGCGGGAGGCCACCAATCCCGGCGTGGCGGGTGACATCCAGATCGGCAGCCACGCCGATGGCTGGGTGTGGGCGATCCCGATCCGGCCCGAGCGGATCAGCGTCGGCGCGGTCACCCGACCCGAGATCCTGCAACGAATGGGCGCCGATCGGGTGTTCGACGAGTTCACGCGGCGGATACCACGGGTGCACCAGCGGATCGCGGATCTCACCGAGCACAGCGAGACGCGGGTGGAGAGCGACTTCACCTACTTCTCCGACCAGGTCGCCGGCCCGGGTTACCTGATGGCCGGCGACGCGGGCTGTTTCGTTGATCCGATCTTCTCCGCCGGGGTCTACCTGGCGCTCACCTCGGGAATCCGGGCCGGTGAGACGACGGTGGCGATCCTCGACGGCGCGCAGGACGAGACGGAGGCGACCGAACTCTACTCGCGGTTCTACAAGACCGGATACGACACGTACTTCCGGCTGATCTACGCGTTCTACGAGCACGACTTCCGACTCGGCCGGTTTCTCAAGAGCACCGGCGCGCGGGTGGCGCCGATCTGGATCGCGCGGCTGCTCGGCGGTGACTTCTGGAGCCAGAAGAACCCGCTGGCCCGACACCTGCGGACGATCGAGGCGTACCGGAGCTTCGCGCCGTACGAGCCGCTCTACGGCTGCCCGGTCTATCCGGAACTCGAAGCCGCCGAACGCGACCACGTCGCGCTCGGCGAGCCCGCCAACGCGTAGCCTCGCGCGAGCTTCAGAGGGTGCCGGCGATGAGTTCCTTCATCACCTCGTTCGCGCCGCCGTAGATGCGCTGCGCGCGGGCGTCGACGTAGAGCTGGCCGATCGGGTAGTCGCGGGTGTAGCCGTTGGCGCCGTGCAGTTGCAGGCACCGGTCGAGCACCTGGCACTGCACGTCGGAGAGCCAGAACTTCGCCATCGACGCGGTGCGCGCGTCGAGTGTGCCGTCCAGGTGCCGGGCGACGCAGTGATCGACGAAGACCCGGCCGACCTGCGCCAACGTCGCGCACTCGGCCAGTTCCATGCGCACGTGCTGAAGGGCGAACAGCTCGTCGTCGTACACCGTGCGCTGGTGGGCGTAGGCCACCGTCAGCTCGACCGCGCGCTCGGTCACGGCGGCGGCCATGACACCGACCAGCAGGCGCTCCCACGACAACTGGTCGAGCAGCATCGCGTAGCCGGCGTTCTCCCGCCCCAGCAACGCCTCCGCGGGCAGCCGGACGTCGTCGAGGGTGATGTCCGACGTGTCGGCCGACTCCTGGCCGATCTTGTCGAGCACCCGGCCACGTACCACCCCGGGCTGGTCGCCCACCGGAACCAGGAACAGCGATATGCCCCGCGCCCCGGCGGACGCGTTCGTCTTCGCCGCCACGACGAGCAGATCGGCCGAGCCGCCGTTGGTGACGAACGTCTTGGCGCCACTCACCCGCCAGCCGTCACCGTCGCGCTCGGCGCGCGTGCGGATCGCCTTCAGATCCGATCCCGCCTCCGGCTCGGTCAGCGCGATTCCGGCGATCACGTCACCGCTCGCCATCGGCGGCAGCCATCGGCGCTTCTGCCCGTCGGTGCCGTAGGTGACCAGATACCGGGCCACGACACCGCTGTGCACCGCGTTGCCGAAGCCGAACTCCCCGGCGCGCGCCTGCTCGGCGATGACGACGAGATCGTGACGGGCGTCGCCGCCACCGCCGCCGTACTCGGCCGGCACACCGGCGCACAGCAGGCCAAGTTTTGCCGCCTGACGCCAGAAGACCCGGTCGACGTGCCGTTGCGCCGCCCACTCGGCACGTCGCGGCGCGGCCTCGGTGGTGAAGAAGCGACGGCTCAGGCTGGCCAGCTCGGCGACGTCGTCGACCTGCCACGGCGATCGGTAGGTGTCGTCCACCACCTCACCTTAACCACTGCCGACGGCCACTCGCATCGACTCACATCGTTCACCTTCCGCGCCCGCGACCACCCCGCTCCCGCGCGGACAAAAACGATCACTAAGACCCTTACATCGAAGCGAACCGAAGTGTTGACAGCGTTCCGGGCATCATGAAAGCCTGACCAAACATTTATGCACTTCGAATTAAGTGCACCGCGGGGCAAGGGACCTGCGTCTGTTTTGTGCGGCAACCACAGCAGCGCCGATCGCGCCGCCGATCGGTGTGCCGGTCAGATTCGACGAGGGGAGTGCCGTGTCCGTAGCGTCACCCACGCGGTACCCGTTGCTGGCGGCCCAGACCGGCGTCTGGCTCGGGCAGGAGATGGACCCGGACGCGTCGCTCTATCTCTGGGGCAACTACCTCGAGATCCACGGGGCGGTCGACGTGGGGGCGCTGGTGCGGGCCATCACCCTGGCGGTGGCCGAGGCAGAGGTGCTGCACGTGCGATTCGCCCGCTCGGCCGACGGGCCGGTGCAGGTGCTGCACCCACCGACGCCCGTCGCGCCCCGCGTCGTCGATCTCGACACCGGTCAGGACGCGATCGCGGCCGTCGACGCGTACGCCCGCGCCGACCTCGCCCGGCCGGTCGATCTCACCACGGACGCGCCGTTCGCCCACGTCGTGTTCACCGCCGGGCCGAATCGGGTCTTCTGGTACCAGCGCTACCACCACATCGCGGTCGACGCCTACGGCGCGAGCCTGATCACCCGCCGCGTCGCGGCCCTCTACCCGGCACTCGTATCGGGCCGGACCCCACCGCCGACCCCGTTCGGCCCGCTGGCGGCGCTCGTCGACGAAGAAGCCGCCTACCACAGCTCGGGAACCCGCGCCGCCGACCGTGCCTTCTGGCACGGGCGGTTCGCCGACCGGCCCGAGCGCATCAGCCTGAACCCGGTGGACACGTCGATCAGCGCCACCTTCGTCCGCAGTCGTCACGAGTTGCCCACCGGCACCGTCGACGAACTGCTGGCGGCCGAACGGCGTACCGGCGTGCGCTGGTCCCGGCTGCTCATCGCCACCACAGCCGTGTACCTGCACCGCATGGCCGGCGCCGACGACATCGTGCTGGGTCTGCCCGTCGCGGGCCGGAGCGCACCCCACGCCGGCCGCACCCCGGCGATGACGACGAACGTCGTGCCGCTACGCCTGACCGTGCGTCCCACGACCACCGTGGCCGACCTCGTCGGGCAGGTCGACGGCGAACTGCGCGCCGCGCTCGCGCACCAGCGTTACCGCGGCGAGGACCTGCACCGCGAACTGCGGCTGGGCGGGCCCGAGCGGCGCTTCTTCGGCCCGATGGTCAACGTGATGCGGTTCGAGGAACTCCGGTTCGGCGAGCACCGCACGATCATGCACAATCCGGCCGCGCCGCTGCTGGAAGACCTCTCCGTGGTCGCCTACGACCGCGCCGGCGCCGGACCCCGCGTCGACCTGAACGGGCATCCCGCGCTCTACACCCCGTCCGACCTCGACGACCACGCCACCCGCCTGCTCGCGTTGCTGGCCGCCGCCGCCCGCCGGATCGACCGGCCGGTCGGCGGCCTGAGCACGGGCGTGGGAACCGGAGCCGGCGTCGCCCCCGCAACCGCGTCCGCCTCGGCCTCCGCCGACACCACCCTCGTCGACCTGGTTCGCCGGCAGGTCGACGCCTCGCCCGGCGCGCCGGCGGTCGTCGACGGGTCCCGCACCCTCAGCTACGGCGACCTCGAATCGAACTCGACGCGCCTGGCCACGCTGCTGCACCGGCACGGCGTCCGACCCGAGCAGCGGGTGGCGCTGGTGTTGCCCCGCTCCGCGGAACTGGTCACCGCGATGCTGGCCGTGACCCGGCTGGGGGCCGCTTACGCGCCGATCGACCCGGACCACCCCGCCGACCGCGTCGCCTACCTGCTGGCCGACACCACACCCGCCGCCGTGGTGACCACGAACGCGCTACGGTCCCTGCTGCCGCCACTCGACATCGCGGTGCTGACCGTCGACGGGGACGACGACACCGGTGTGCCCGAGACCGCCGAGCCGATCGCCGGCCCCACCCCGGACAGCGCGGCGTACGTCATCCACACCTCCGGCTCCACCGGCGCGCCGAAAGGTGTCGTCGTCACCCACCGCAACGTCGAACGGCTGCTCGCGAACACGCTCGTCGACCTGGACGTGGGCCCGGCCGACGTCTGGACGATGTTCCACTCCCACGCGTTCGACTTCTCCGTCTGGGAGATCTGGGGCGCGCTCACCACCGGCGGCAGCGTCGTCATCGTGCCCCGCGACGTCGCTCGCGCACCCGACGCCTTCCGGCGGCTGCTCGCCCGCGAACGCGTCACCGTCCTGAGTCAGACACCCTCCGCGTTCGCCGCGCTCGACCGCGCCGACGTCGCGGCGCCTGACAACCTCAGCCTGCGCTACGTCGTCTTCGGCGGCGAACGTCTCGCCCCGGACCGCCTCGGCGGCTGGTTCGACAGGCACGGCGCCGACCGCCCGCGGCTGGTCAACATGTACGGCATCACCGAGACGACGGTCCACGTGACCCGCTACGACGTCACCGCCGGGGATGTCGGTCGCCCGGTCAGCCCGATCGGCACGCCGCTGCCACATCTCGCCGCCTACGTACTCGACGGCAGCATGCACCCGGTACCGGCCGGCGCCGCCGGGGAACTCTACGTCGCCGGTGCCGGTGTCGCCCGCGGCTACCTCGGTCGACTCGGCCTCACCGCCACCCGGTTCGTCGCCGATCCGTTCGGGCCGCCCGGCGCGCGCATGTACCGCACCGGTGACCGGGTCCGGTGGACCGGGCAGGCCCTGGAGTTCCTCGGCCGCACCGACGACCAGGTCAAGGTCCGCGGCTTCCGGGTCGAGCCGGGCGAGATCGCCGCCGTGCTGGCCCGGGACACCCGCGTCGCCGAGGCCGTGGTGGTGCCACGGGAGAACGACGGCGGCGAGACCAGTCTCGTCGCCTACGCGGTCCCCGCCCCGGACGCCACGCTCGACCCGGCCGCCCTGCGCCACGACCTGGCCCGGACGCTGCCTGACCACCTGGTGCCGGCGGCGCTGGTGATCGTGGACGCGTTGCCGCTGACCGCCAACGGCAAGCTGGACCGCGCCGCGCTACCGGCGCCGGCATCGCCCGGCGTCAGCGCGGGCGTGCACCACGAACCGTACGCCCAGATCCTGGCGGAGCTGTTCGCCGACGCGCTCGGCGTTCGCGCGGTCGGCGCCGACGACAACTTCTTCGACCTCGGCGGCCACTCGCTGCTCGCGACCAGGCTGATCGGCCGCATCCGGTCCACGCTGGCCACCGATCTGGAGATGGCCGACTTCTTCGCCCGGCCCACCGTCACCGGCGTGCTCGCCCACGTGGCGCCCGGTCGCGCCGCCCGTCCGGCGTTGCGCCCCGCCGATCGACCGGATCTCGTCCCGCTCTCCCCCGCCCAGCGGCGGCTGTGGTTCCTCGACCGGCTCGGCAGCCGGGACACCTACCACGTCCCACTGGCCGTGCGGCTGCGCGGACCGCTCGACCGGGACGCGTTGCGCGCCGCCCTCACCGACCTCGCCACGCGCCACGAGTCGCTGCGTACCGTGTACCCGGAGGTCGACGGCGAGCCGCACCAGGCCGTCCTCGACGCCGGCGGCCTCGACATCGCGCTCGACGAACGTCCGGTACCCGCCGACGATCTCGGGCCCGCGCTGCGACGCGCCGTGGCGGCGCCGTTCGACCTCACCCGCGACCTGCCCGTGCGGTGTCACCTGTACGCCGTGGACGACACGACGGCGGTCCTGCTGATCGTGCTGCACCACATCGCCGCCGACGGCGCCTCCATGGGCCCGCTCGTGCGTGACCTGAGCACCGCCTACCGGGCCCGGCTCGCCGGCACGACACCGGCGTGGCCACCGCTGGCCGTGCAGTACGCCGACTACACGCTCTGGCAGGAGGAGTACCTCGGCCCGCCGGACGAGCCCGACAGCCGCCTCGCCCGCCAGACCGGCTACTGGCGGTCGGTGCTCGCGGGGCTGCCCGAGATCGTCTCGGTGCCACTGGCCCGGCCACGACCGGCGGCCGCCTCATTCCGCGGTGACACCTACCGGTTCACGTTCGACGCCGACCTGCACGCGGGCATCGTCCGGCTGGCCCGGGAGACCGGTACGACGGTGTACATGGTGTTGCTGGCCGGTCTGGGTGGGTTGTTGAGCCGGTTGGGTGCGGGGGTGGACATTCCGATCGGTTCTCCGGTGGCGGGTCGGTTGGACGAGCGGCTGGACGAGCTGGTCGGTTTCTTCGTCAACACGCTGGTGATGCGGGTGGACACCTCGGGCGACCCGACGTCCGCCGAGTTGCTGCGCCGGGTGCGCCACACCACCCTCGACGCCTACGCCCACCAGGACGTCCCCTTCGACCACCTGGTGGAGGTGCTCAACCCCACCCGCTCTCTGGCCGCCCACCCGCTGGTCCAGATCCTGCTCGCGATCGAGGACGACATCCTCGCGACCGCCTTCGACCTACCCGGACTCGACGCGGATGTCCTGCCGGTCGGGCGCGACAGCGCGCGCCTCGACCTCAGCGTCATCGTCCGCCAGCACCGCAGCCCGGACGGCCGTCCGTCCGGGATGGACGGGGTGGTGGAGTTCTCGTTGGACCTGTTCGACCAGGCGGTGGTGACCGACCTGATCGACCGGTGGCTCCGGATCCTCACCGAC
>NZ_JBITFD010000019.1:0-155561 GCF_044455765.1 Micromonospora sp. NPDC051141 | reverse complement strand
ACCAGGTCCGCGTCCGCGTCACCGTGCAACGACGGCACGCTCGACAACAACCCCCAGGTGTACGGATGCTGCGGCGAACGCAACACCCGCGCCACGCTCCCGTGCTCCACCGCCCGCCCCCCGTACATCACCAGAACGTCATCAGCCACCTGGCTGACCACCCCCAGATCGTGCGTGATCAACACGATGGCCGACCGGAACTCCGCCTGCAGATCCGCGAGGAGATCCAGGATCTGCGCCTGCACCGTCACGTCCAACGCCGTGGTCGGCTCGTCGGCGATCAGCAGATCCGGGTCGTTGACCAACGCCATCGCGATCATCGCGCGCTGCCGCATCCCACCCGAGAACTCATGCGGATACTGCGCGAACCGCTTGGCCGGCTGCGGAATCCCCACCCGACCCAACATCTCCACCGCCCGCGTACGGGCCTCCCGCCGGCCGGCCCGGGGATGGTGCACCCGATACGCCTCCGCGATCTGCCGCCCCACCGAGTAGTACGGATGCAGCGCCGACAACGGATCCTGAAAGATCATCGCCATGTCCCGACCGCGCAGCCGCCGCACCTCCTCCTCCGGCAGGCCGACAAGCTGACGCCCGCCCACCGAGATCTCCCCCGTCACGGTCGCCCGCCTCGACGTGCCGTGCAGACCCAGAATCGCCAACGACGTGACGCTCTTACCGGAACCGGACTCCCCCACGATCCCCAACGTGCGACCCCGCTCCACCGCGAACGACACCCCGTCCACGGCCCGCACCACACCGTCCTCGGTGTCGAACCGCACCCGCAGATCCCGGACCTGGAGATAGGGATCCTCTGGCACTCTCATGTCGGCTCCTCCCGCTCAGCTCAACCGGACGCGCGGGTCGATCACCGCGTACAGCACGTCGACGACGATGTTGGCGACCACGATGAACACGGCTGCCAGCAGCACGGTCGCCATCACCACCGGCAGGTTGAGGAACTGCACCGCCTCCACGGTGGCCTTGCCGAGGCCCTGGAGGCCGAAGATGGTCTCGGTGATGAAGGTGCCGCCGAGGCTGGTGCCGATGTCCAGCCCGGCGATGGTGACGATCGGGGTGATCGCCGCGCGTAACGCGTGCCGGGTGTGCACCTGCCGCGCCGGCAGTCCCTTCGCCCGGGCGGTACGGACGAAGTCCTCCGACAGCGTCTCCAGCATCTGCGCGCGGGACAGGCGCGCGTAGAGCGCCGAGTTGAGGAAGCCCAACGTCATCCAGGGCAGGATCAGTCCGGCCGCCCAGCGGACCGGGTTCTCGGTCAGCGGGGTGTAGCTGGGGAACGGCAGCAGCCCGGTGGAGTAGACGAGCAGGTACAGCAGGATCAGGCCGAAGAAGTAGACCTGCATGGACGCCCCGGCGAGGGTGATGCCGATGGCGGCCCGGTCGAACGCGGTGCCGCGGCGCAGCGCCGACACCATGCCCAGCGAGATGCCGAGGGCCAGCCAGAGCACGGCGCCGCCGAGGACGATGCTGAACGTCACCGGGGCACGCTGGACGACGATCTCGGTGACCGGCTGGTTGTTGCGGAACGAGAAGCCCAGGCAGGGCGCCGGGCAGTCCTGCCGGAAGTCGCCCTCGCCGTAGCTGCGGCCGGCGAAGACGCCGTGGACGAAGTCGGCGTACTGGCGGGGCAGCGGCCGGTCGATGCCGAGCCGCTGTTCGACCTGGGCGATGTCCGCGGCGGTGCAGTTCTTGCCGCACATCACCTTCGCCGGGCTGCTCGGCACCGCGAAGAACAGACCGAACGTGACCAGGCTGACGACGACCAGGGTCAGGACGGCGACGAGCAGTCGCCGGAGAACGAAACGGAGCACGGGAAACACCTCCCCCGGGTGGGGCGGGGGCGGCCGGCGTGGCCGCCCCCGCCGACGACGGTCACTGCTTCACGTGGATCCCGTTGAGCGAGATGATGCCGAACGCGTCGCTGAGGAAGGCGTTGCCGACCTTGGAGCCGTGCAGTTCGTAGGTGGCGTCGTAGTAGCAGGGCACGACCGGGGCGTACTCCTGCATGATGGTGCGGTCGAGGGCCATCCAGCCGGCGTCCTGCTCGGCGGCGGGCCGGCTGCGGACCCGGTCGATCTCCGCGCCGATCGACGGCTCGTTCAGGTACGACAGGTTCTGGTTGCCCTCGGCCACGATCTCCCGGCCGTCGTAGACCGGCGGGATGATCGTCGAGCCGGACGGAAAGTCCGAGCCCCAGCCGCTGAGGTAGATGTCGTACGGGTTGTTCCGGCGGCCGATCTCGTCGTAGTAGCTGCTGTTGTCGATCGGCTTCATCACGATGTCGAAGCCCATGTCGGTGAGGTTCTTGCGCAACGCCTCGGCCTGCTGGGTGCGCAGTTCGAGGTTGGAGTGGGCGAGCACCAGCTTGGGACGCTTGCCGGCCAACAGCTCGGCGACCTTCGCCCGGTCGCCGGTGGCCGGCGCGTTGAACAGGTCGTACTTCTGGAAGCCGGCGGTGGTCGGTGACATCAGCGTGGTGGCCGGGGAACCGGCGGCCTGCCCGCCGAGCACCTTGAGCAGCGCGTCCTTGTCCACGGCGTAGTTGAGCGCCCGCCGGACGGCCAGGTCGGTGACGCGCTGGGTGTTGATGCTGAGCACCCAGGTGTACTGGGTGGGACCCTTGACCACCCGGTCGGCGACGCCGGAGCCGGTGGTGCGGGGCAGCACGGACGGCGGCACGTCGGCCCAGCTCAGCGCCGCCTGGTCGGCGGGTCCGTCGGCGACCAGCCGTTCGGAGATCTGGGCCTGCTCCAGCCCGAACGTCACCCGGATCGCGTCCGGGTACGCGTTGCGGATCGGGTCGGTCGCCGCGTCCCAGTGGGGGTTGCGCTCCAGTTCCAGCGCCACGTCCCGCTGGTAGGACTTGACCCGGTACGGGCCGGATGAGAACGGCCGCAGGTCGTAGTTGGCCCGGGTGTCCTTGGCGGCCGGCACCGGCGCGCTGGTGGGCAGCGCGGCGGCGTACGGCAGGTCGCAGTGCGGCTGCGGGAACGTGAACCGGATCGTCCTGTCGTCGGGGGTCTCGACGCCGTCGGGCATCGGCCGGCCCCCGTCGTACGGCCCCTGGTAGCTCGCGTTGTAGGCGCCGCCCGGGTAGAGCCACTGCTGGATGTAGTGCGGGCCCTCGTTGAGCGCCGGCGCGAACGACCGGGCGATGCCGTGGGCGACGTCCTTGCTGGTCACCGCCGAGCCGTCCTCGTACCTCACGCCGTCGCGGAGGGTGAACTCCCAGACCTTGCAGTCGTCGTCGACGTCCTTTCCGGGGTTGGTCGCCAGGTCACCGACGAGCAGCAACTTGCCGCTGCCGTCCTCCTTGTAGCCGTTGAGCGCCCGGTAGAGCTGCCCGCCGGTCACCTGTTGCGTGTTGACGTAGTTGCGGGCCGGGTCGAGGTGTTCGAAGTCGGCCGGCTGCATGACGGTCAGCGTGCCGCCCCGGGCGGCGCCGTCGACGGGTTTCGCCGGGCCCTGGTTGTCGGCGGCCTGGTAGGAGATCGAGCCGCTCTGGGTCTTCGTCTGTTGGTCCGCGCCGTCACCGCCGTCGGTGGTGGGGCTGCAACCGGCGGCGACCAGCGCCGCCGCGGCGAGGACACCGGTCAGTGTCCGGGTTCGGGTACGCACGGAGTGCTCCCTTCCTGCCCGGCGGCCCCCGCCGGCCGGGCATGTGGTGGCCGGGTGGGACTACCGGGTGGAGCGGGGATCCAGCGAGTCGCGCAGCGCGTCACCGAGCAGGTTGAACGCCAGGACCAGCAGGAAGATCGTCAACCCGGGGAACAGGGTGTACCAGGGGTCGCTCGCGACGTAGCCGATGCTGTTGAAGATCATGCGGCCCAGGTCGGGCGTGGGTTCGGTGACGCCGATGTTGACGAAGGCCAGCGCCGCCTCGATGGCGATGAACTGGGGCACCATCAGCGAGACCGTGACCAGGATCGGCGCCCAGATGTTCGGCAGGAGCTGCCGCAGCAGGATGTGCCCGGTGCCGGCGCCGGCCGCGCGGGCCGCCTCGACGAACTCCCGCTCCCGCAGCGAGATCACCTGCCCGCGGACCAACCGCGCGGTGTACGTCCAGCTGAACAGCCCGAAGGTGGCGACGATCAGGGCCACCCGGAACGCCGGCGACGGGGACTCCCGGTCGGAGTAGAAACGGTCCTGGAGGATCGGGATCACCGCGAGCGCGAAGATGAGGAACGGGAACGCCAGCGTGAGGTCGACCAGCCAGTTGACGACGCTGTCCAGCCAGCCCCGGGCCCAGCCGGCCAGCACCCCGACCGCGACCCCGATGAGCGAGGCCAGCAGCGCCGAGGCGAACGCGATGAACAACGACGTACGCAGCCCGTACACCAACTGGAGCGCGATGTCGCGGCCACTGCCGGGTTCCAACCCGAGCCAATGGTCGGCGTTGATGCCGCCGGCATAGCCGATCGGCATTCCGAAATCGTTGAGCCGGTCGACGAACTTGTCCGTGGGGTCGATTCCGGTGAGGTGGCCCAGCAGCGGCGCGCCGAGCGCGACCACGGCGGCGACGGCCAGCGTCACGGCGCTGCCCCGGGCCGTACGGTCCCGCCTCAGCCGCAGCCAGGCGAGCTGGTTGGGCGACCGGCCGACGACCTCCCGGTGGCCGGCGACGGTTCCGGCCACCGGTTCCGGAGCGGCCGGGTCGACGGGTGGGTTCGGCGACGGCGGATGGGAAAGGTCGCTCATGAGGATCCTCCCGGGGAGCGGAAAACGTCCCTGCCATCTGACGGTAATGCGCCTGGGAACGACGAAAAGAATCGTTACGGTAACGGCCGCTCCGGTTGTCGTACATCGACAACGATCTGGCCTACGGAATGCATCGGCGCAATAACGGCGCTATCCGGTTGTCAACCGTTCAGCCATTCGTGCCGCTGATTCTGCAATGCGTTGCCACGAATCCCGGCCACGGTTGTCACCCGTTCAGCCATTCCGCGCCCCGGCCGGCGCCGGTCCGGACCGTGGCGGTGCCCGCCGTCCGGCTCGCCGCCGCCACCGTCGTGATCACGAGAGGGCCGGGCCGGGCGGGTGGGGGTGGGCGGACAATGGGCGCGGGCGGAGCGGAGGATTCGGGGAGGGTGAGGCGATGACCGGAGGGTCGGACGCGGGTGTGGGCCGGGAGCTGCGGGCGGACTGCGCGCGCTGCGCCGGGGTCTGCTGCGTCGCGCCGGCGTTCGCCGCCTCGGCCGACTTCGCCGTCGACAAACCGGCCGGGCGGCCCTGCCCGAACCTGCGCGCCGACTCCCGCTGCGGCATCCACTCCGAGCTGCGGGAACGCGGCTTCCCCGGGTGCACCGTGTTCGACTGTTTCGGCGCTGGGCAGCACCTCACCCAGGGCACGTTCGCCGGCCGCGACTGGCGGGCCGATCCGGTCACCGGGCGGCGGATGTTCGACACGTTCGCCGTGTTGCGGCCGTTGCACGAGCTGCTGTGGTACCTGACCGAGGCGGTGCGGATCACCCCACCCGGCCCGCTGCGCGACGACCTGGTCGCCACGCTCGACGAGACGGGCCGGCTCACCGACGGCACGCCCGACGACCTGCTCGCCGTCGACGTCGACGCCCACCGGGGCCGGGTCAACCGGCTGCTGTCGAGCGCCGGCGAGCGGGCCCGGGCCGGCCGCGCCGGCCCCGACCGGCGGGGCGCGGCGCTGATCGGCGTCGACCTGCGCCGCGCCGCGCTGGCCGGGGCGAACCTGCGCGGCGCCACGCTGATCGGCGCGGACCTGCGCGGCGTACGGCTCGGCGCCGCCGACCTGACCGGCGCCGACCTGCGCGGGGCGGATCTGCGCGGCGCCGACCTGAGCGGGTGCCTGTTCGTGCACCAGTCCCAACTTGACGCCGCCCGTGGCGACCACCGCACGCTCCTGCCCGCCACCCTGCGCCGCCCCACCCACTGGTCCCCCACCCCGCTCCCCACCCCCACCCGCCCGTCCCCCCGTCGCCCCACCCCCCGCCGCCCCCGGTGACGAAAAGACCGCCGAACCTCCCGACGCGCTCCCCCGCGACCACCCGCCCGCAGCGCACGCCGGAGTGTTGACCAAGGAGTTCGCGTCAGGAAGCCCGCCACGTCGAGACGCAATCTCCTTGATCGACGACCACCGGCCCGGGTGGGCCGGGCCGGGGTGGGTGGGTGGGTGGGGTGGGGTGGGTGGGTGGGTGGGGTTTTGGTGGGGGTGGGGTGGGTAGGCGGCGGCACGGGTCGACGCGAGCGGGGGGCGGAGCGATGGGATATCGGGCACGCGACGGCGAGGAACCCGTCGACCCGGCGCACGCCGAGGACGCCGCCGGTCAGGCCCGCCTGGTGCAGGTGGCGGCGGACACGGACGTGCCGGCCCCCGCCCCGGACACGCCGGCGCCGGACGAGGTGACCGAGGACGACGGGTCCGGGATGGCCGGCGGGGCGTCCGGCAGCAGCTCGGGCGGCTCGTCGATGCCGACCCACCCCGACGCGGCCCGCTGAACGTTTGCCGTCCCCGCGGGCGGGCAGGAGTGCGACATGACCAGTGAAGAGTCCTTCGGCCGCGCCGCCGGCGACGAACCCGACGGCGCCACCGCCTACGAGGCGTCCCTACGCCCGCCGGGCGAATCCCTGCACACCACCAACGACACCGGCGACGACTTCGCCGACCTGCCCGCCGAGGACCGCCGCTCGGCGCAGGACACGAGCCGCGCCGGCTACGACGTCGACGCGGTCTCCGGCACCGGCGACCCGGCCGACGAGCCGGAGGAGAGCGAGGAGGGCCGGCCGCTGCGCTGAGCGGCGCGCGGGGCGGCCGGTGCGCCGGCCGCCCGCGCCTCGGTCATCCCCCGGTTGGCCAGCGCGTCGGCACGTTCGTTCTCCGGGTGGCCGTTGTGGCCCTTCACCCACAGCCAGGTGACGTCGTGGCGCGCGCCGGCGGCCTCCAGCCGCTGCCACAGGTCGGCGTTCTTCACCGGCTGTTTCGCCGCGGTGCGCCAACCGTTGCGCTTCCACGCGTCCAGCCAGCCGGTGATGCCGTTGCGCACGTAGGTGCTATCGGTGTGCAGCCGCACCGTGACCGGCCGGGTCAGGCTCTCCAACGCCCGGATCGCGGCGGTCAGCTCCATCCGGTTGTTTGTCGTCGGGGTGGCCTCGCCGCCGCACAGCTCCCGCTCGTGCCCGCCCCAGCGCAGCAGCGCGCCCCAGCCGCCCGGCCCGGGGTTGCCGCTGCACGCGCCGTCGGTCCAGATCTCCACGACCCGGCCGCTGTCCGCCTCCACCATGCCGGCAACCTACCCGTACGCCGCCGGAGCCCGACCGCCCGGCCCACGTGCCCGGGGCCCCGGCGGACCACCCGCGGCGCGTCGCCCGGCTAGCGTGCGGAGCCATGACCGCACCCCTGGAGTTCAGCACCCTGTGCAACTTCCGCGACCTCGGCGGCTGGCGCACCGACGACGGTCGCGCCGTGGCCCGCGGCCGGCTCTACCGCTCCGACTCCCTGGCCAAACTCGCCGGCGACGACCTGGCCCGGTTCGCGGCGCTCGGCGTCCGCACCGTGATCGACCTGCGCTACCCGTGGGAGATCGCCGACCGTGGCCGGGCACCGGAGAGCCTCGACGTCACCTGGCACAACCTGAGCATCGAGCACCGCACCTACGTCCAGGCCGACATCGACCCCGACGTGGACCCGTGGCGCTACCTGGCCGACCGGTACGCCGAGGTGGCCGAGGACGGCGTGGTCGAGCTGCGCCGGGCGGTGGAGGTGATCGCCCACGACGCGCACCCGCTGGTGTTCCACTGCGCGTCCGGCAAGGACCGCACCGGGCTACTGGCCGCGCTGGTGCTCGCCCTGCTCGGCGTGGGCACCGACCAGATCGCGGCGGACTTCGCGCGCACCGAACACGCCACCGGGCGGCTGGTCGCCGAGTGGCGCGACCGCAACGGCGGCGCGACGCCACGCTGGCCCGCGTACGGGCGGGCGCCCGAGGCGCTCATCCGGCTGGTGCTCGCCGAACTGACCGCGGCGCACGGCTCGGTCCACGGCTACGTCACCGGGCGGCTCGGGGTGGCCGAGGAGACCATCGCCGCACTGCGCGCCCGGCTGCTCACCGACGACGAAAAACCGCACGACGGCGACACGACGCTCTGGCAGGCTCGCTGATCGTGGACAGTCGCTGGGACGGCCTGCGGGCCGAGGTGCGCACCGCGCTCGACGACCTCGTCACCTCCGGGCGGGAGGCCGGCGTGCAGGTGGCCGCGTACCTCGACGGGGCGCCGATCGTCGAGGAGCAGGCCGGCCTCGCCGACACCGCCACCGGCCGGCCGATGACCGCCGACACGCCCGTGCACGCGGTCTCCACCGGCAAGGGCCTCACCGCCACGGTGGTGCACGTGCTGGCCGAGCAGGGCCGGCTCGACGAGGACCTGCCCCTGGCCCGGGTGTGGCCGGAGTTCGCCCGGCACGGCAAGGACAGCATCACGCTGCGGCACGTGCTCACCCACACCGCCGGCCTGCCCGCGCTGCCCGCCGACGTCACCCCCGCCGACTTCACCGACTGGTCCCGGATGTGCGACCTGCTCGCCGACGCGACACCCCTGTGGGCCCCCGGGGAGCGGCTGGCGTACCACGCGTGGACGTGGGGCTGGCTGCTCGGCGAGGTGGTCCGCCGGGTCACCGGCAGACCGGTCTCCCAGGTGCTCGCCGAGGAGGTGGCCGGGCCGCTCGGCGTGACCCGGGAACTGTTCCTCGGCGTGCCCGACGCGGAGCTGCCCCGGCTGGCCCGGCTGGAGGACGCCGGCCTGGCCGCGCTGATGACCTGGGCCGGCGCGCACCTGCCGCACTTCGACGCGGTGGCCCCGCCCGCGGTCCGCCCGGACACCACGACCGGCAGCGACCCCGACGTGCTGCGCGCCGACGTGCCCTCGGTCGGCACCATGAGCGCCCGCGCGGTCGCCCGCATGTACGCGGCGCTGCTCGGCCCCGTCGACGGCGTCCGGCTGATCTCCCCCGCGCGGCTGCGCGCGGTGTCCGCGCCGGCCGTCCGCGCCCAGGAGTGGGTGTTCGGGCAGGAGAGCACGTTCGGGCTCGGCTACGCGGTCGACGACGACGGCTCGTTCGGCACCGCCGGCAGCGGCGGCAGCCTCGCGTTCGCGTACCCGGAACTGGGGTTGACCGTGGCGGCGGTCCGCAACCGCCTCGGCGCCGGCGACGGCGACCCGATGGAGCGGCTACGGGCGCTGGTGCGCGACCGGGTCGCCGAGACCCTGAGCGGGGCGCAGCCGGGCGCGTAGCCGCCCGGCGGCGTCGCCGAGCACCGCGCCGGTCATCGGCAGCAGCGGGCTGGACCGCATCACCGCCAGATCCTCGGCCGGCGTGGTCGCGCCGTCGAGGAACCGCAGCACCCGCTCCGGCGGGTTGCGGTCGAACAGCCGGTCGAAGAACTCCACCCCGGCCACGTGCCCCCGGTCCAGCGCACGCAACGCCACCGCGTCCATCCACCGGTGCCGCCCCGGGTACGCCGGCAGCGGCACCGGCGGCCGGCCCGCCGCCACCGCCCGGGCCACCTGGTCGGCCTGGCGCAGCATCGCCGAGAACGTGAACCCGGTGGACGGGCGCGTCGCCCCGCCGGCGGTGCCCAACCGCACCACCCGGCGGCTCGGCCGGACCACGAACGGGCCGTCCGTCATCGGGATCACCCCGTTCTCCACCTCCCGCACCCGCACCGCGCCCAGATCCAGCCCGAGCAGCCCGGCGTAGCCGCGCAGCGCCGCGTCGTAGCCGGCGTCGTCGAGCACCGCCGGCCCGAACTCGGTGTACTCGACGAGCGCGAACCGCTCGTCGACCGGCAACACGTACCCGAACGACACCCCGCGCGCCGGCTGCGGGGTGCGGAAGTCCATCAGCACCGCCCGCCCCGGATCGAACGTGGGCCGCTCCGCCGCCAACCACCAGCCCCGGAAGTGCTGCAACCAGCTCGTCCGCCCCGGCCGCGACGGCGGGCGCGGTCGGGAGTCCAGCACCCAACCGGCGCGCACCAACGCCCGCCCCGACGGGTCGCACACGGTGACCCGCCCCCCGTCGTCGCGCAGCTCCCCCGCCGGCGTGGCGACCCGGACCGCGTCCAGCCGCCGCTCCGCCTCGGCAGCCCGGTCGTAGACCGGGGCGGATCGGACCATGGCGTACCGCAGCGGGGCCAGCGGCAGGACGCGGCGGCCCGCCGCGGTGACCACCTCCACCCGCGACCAGCTCGCGCTCAACAGCGGGTCCAGGTCACCGCCCGGCGTGCCCCAGAACGCCCAGGTGCGGTCCTGGCCCCGCTTGCGGACCGGGTCGACCACCGCGACCCGCACGCCGGTCACCCCGTGCCGGTCCAGGGCGGCCAGGACCAGCGACGCGGCGCCGCCGCCGCCGACCAGCGCGAGGTCGACGTCGACCGGGGAGGATGCGGGCATCCGCCCACGCTGTCACACCGGCGGGCAGCGCCGTCGGGGACCCCGCCGCCCGGCGCCGCCGCGCCGCGTAGATTCGGCGGCATGACGCTGCGGGTGGGACTGCTCGGGTACGGCACGGCCGGACGGGTGTTCCACGCCCCGCTCATCGCCGCCACTCCCGGCCTGCGGCTGGACACGGTGGTGACCCGTGACCCGCAGCGCCGCGCGCAGGCCCAGGCCGACCACCCCGACGCCCGGGTCGTCGACGACGCGGACCACCTGTGGCGGGCCGCCGACCAGCTCGACCTGGTGGTGGTGGCCGCGCCGAACCGGCAGCACGTGCCGCTGGCCCGGGCAGCGGTGGCCGCCGGGCTACCGGTCGTGGTGGACAAGCCGCTCGCCCCGAACGGTGAACAGGGCCGGGCGCTGCTGGCCGACGCCGAAACCGCCGGCGTGCCGCTCACCGTGTTCCAGAACCGACGCTGGGACGGCGACTACCGCACCGTGTGCCGACTGGTCGAGGCCGGCGAGCTGGGCCGGGTCACCCGGTTCGAGTCACGCTTCGAACGGTGGCGGCCGACGATCAAGCCGGGCTGGCGGGAGAGCGGCGCGCCCGGCGACGCCGGCGGCGCGCTGTTCGACCTCGGCGCGCACCTCATCGACCAGGCGGTCCACCTGTTCGGGCCGGTGGCACACGTCTACGCCGAGGTGGACCGGCGGCGGCCCGGCGCCGAGGCGGACGACGACGCGTTCGTCGCGCTCACCCACGCCGGCGGCGTGCGCTCGCACCTCTGGACGGGCGCGGTCACCGCGCAGCCCGGCCCCCGCTTCCGGGTGCTCGGCGACCGGGCCGCCTACACGAGCTGGGGCCTGGACCCGCAGGAGGCGGCGCTGCGCGCCGGCCGGCGCCCCGACGAACCCGGCTGGGGCGAGGTCGACCCGCAACGGTACGGGCGGCTCGGCGCCGACGACGACCTGCGGGCCGTACCCACCGAACCGGGCCGCTACCCGGACTTCTACGCCCAGGTGGCGACCGCGCTGCGCGACGGCACACCGATGCCGGTCGACCCGGCCGACGCGGTCGCCGTGGTCGAACTGATCGAGCTGGCGCACGAGGCCGCCGCGCAGAACCTCACACTGCCGGTCCCCCCGCTGCGCTGACCACCCACCCCCGGCTCGATGAGGGCCGGGCCCCCACCTCGCACGTGGGCGTGCTCTCGTTACGCCGCGGGCCGGGCGGGGTACCTGCGGGCGACGACCGGGCCGGCCCGGTGAACCCGACCGGTGCGACCAAGGTGAGGTACGGACATGCGGAACTGGGTGCGGGCCGCCGCCGGGCGGGTACGCCGGGACTGGGTGTCGGTGGTCGAGGCGACCGTCGCCGCCACCGTCGCCTGGGTCCTCGCCTCCCGGGTGATCGGCCACCCCGATCCGTTCTTCGCCCCGTCCGCCGCGCTGGTGGTGCTCGGCGAGACCCGGGGCAAACGACTGCGGCAGACCGTCGAGATCCTGCTCGGGGTGGCCGCCGGCATCCTGGTGGCCGACGTCGTCGTGCAGGCCCTCGGCCCGACCACCACCACCGTGTTCCTGGTCCTGGGCTGCACCCTCGGCCTGATGGTGCTGCTCGGCGCGAGCACCACGCTGACCGTGCAGGCCGCCGTCTCGGCGCTGTACCTGGTCGTGGTGGCCGCGCCGAAGGGCAGTCTGATGCCGTTCCGGTTCGTCGACGCGCTGATCGGCGGCGCGGTGGCGATCGCGGCCAGCCAGTTGATCGTCGCCCGGGACCCGCTCGCGCCGCTGGTGGCCGAGGCCCGGCAGACCTTCGCCGACCTGGCCGACCTGCTCGACCGGATCAACGACGCGCTGCGCCGGTGCGACGAGGACGCCGCCCGCGCGACCCTGGAGCGGGCCCGCCAGGTGGACGACTGCGTGGACCGGCTGCGCGAGGCGGTGGCGGCCACCGGTGAGACGTTGCGACTACGGGTCCGCCGCCGCCGGCACATCGGCCAGGTCCGGGAGGTCGAGGCCACCACCCGGCAACTCGACTACGCCGCCCGCAACATCCGGGTGCTGGCCCGCGCCGGGGTGCACCTGACCCGGCTGCACACCGCCACCCCACCCGAACTGGCCCTGGCGATCAACGAACTCGCCGACGCGCTCCGCGCCGCCGGCGAGGCCATGGTGCACAGCCTGACCGGCGACGAGGACGCGACCGAGTGCGCCGAACGGGCCGACGCCGCCGCCCTGGAGGCGGTCCGGATCGCCGCGCAGTTGTTCGAGTCCCAACCGCCGCTGCCCCTCATCATGATCATCGGACAGATCCGGGCCACCGCCATCGACCTGCTGCGCGCGGTCGGCACCGACGACCCCGTCCTGGGCCGGATCGACGAGGCCCTCGGCCTGCCGGAGTCACCCACCGCGCCGGGTGCCGACGGCCCGCCGGCGTCTCGCGCCGATCCCGGGACCACGCCGACGACGATGGCGGCATGACGGCGGCGCGGGGCGCTGCCGGGCCGGCCGCGTCCCCGCTCAGCTCAGTCGGCCTCGTCCAGGGTGGGGATCGGCAGCGCGACCGGGTCACCGGGACCACCCGCCGGGGCCGAGTGCGGCGGCGCCGGCCGGTCCACCACCGGTCGCCGCGAGTACCGCCGCCCCTGGCCGGCCGGACCGTTGCGGCGCGACACCTCGACCGCCACCATCCGGACCGGCGCGGGCGGCGCGGTGAACCCGGACACGCCCCAGCGCAACCAGATCGGGACCCGCCCGGCGCCGGCCTCGGCCAGCAACTTCTCCACGGTCCGTCGACGGTCGGTGTGGTCGACCTCGACAACGACCGGCGGACCGTCCGGCCGGGCGCAGGCGACGTCGAGCACCGACTGCCGCCCGGACAGCGGCGGCGGCAACGGCACCACGCTCGCCGCCCGACGGTAGACCCGCCAACCCTCGCCGGTCGCCCACTCGGCCACGGCGTCGACCAACCGCGCGGTCACCTGGTCGGTGGTCAGATCCACGAAGGTCAGCCCGTCGAGTCGGTGCGCGAGGGACGCCGCCACCCGCTCGCCGTCCAGCCCCAGATCCATGCCCGCAGGCTAGCGTGCGTCCGACCCGCCGACCCCTGCGCAGCGCACCCCGCGAGAACCGGCCGCCGTCCACCCCGGAACGGCCGGGTCACCGCGTGTTGAGGCGGGCGGCCTGGCGGATCAGGTGGTCACGCTCGGCCAGATTGGTCGCCCGCCGAGCGGCCTCGGCGTAGCGGCGGGCCGCCGTCGACCGGTCACCGTCGCGTTCGTGCAGGTACGCGGCCACCGCCGCGTACCGGGGCAGCGTCTCGTCCAGCTCCGCGAGCGCGGCCAGCCCGGCCCGCGGACCGTCCGCCTCGCCGACGGCGACCGCGCGGTTGAGCCGTACCACCGGGCTGTCGGTCAGGCGCGCCAGCTCGTCGTACCATTCCACGATCTGCACCCAGTCGGTCTCCGCCGCGGTGGGCGCGTCGGCGTGCAGCGCCGCGACGGCGGCCTGGGCCTGGAACTCGCCCAGCCGGTCGCGGGCCAACGCCGCCTGGAGGATCCGCACCCCCTCGGCGATCAGGCCGGTGTCCCAGCGGCGGCGGTCCTGCGCGGCCAGCGGCACCAGACCGCCGTCGGGCGCGGTCCGGCTGGCCCGGCGGGCGTGGTGCAGCAGCATGAGGGCGAGCAGCCCGGCCACCTCGGGATGGTCGATGGCGGCGGCGAGCTGTCGGGTGAGCCGGACCGCCTCGGCCGCCAGGTCGACGTCGCCCGAATAGCCCTCGTTGAACACCAGGTAGAGCACGCGCAGCACGGTGGCGACATCACCCGGCTGGTCGAACCGGACGCCGGACACGGTGCGCTTCGCGCGGCTGATCCGCTGCGCCATGGTCGGCTCCGGCACCAGGTAGGCCCGGGCGATCTGCCGGGTGGTGAGCCCGCCGACCGCGCGCAGGGTGAGCGCCACCGCGGACGACGGGGTCAGCGACGGGTGCGCGCAGAGGAAGTAGAGCCGGAGCGTGTCGTCGACCCCGGGCACCGGGCCTGGCGGCGGTTCCTCGTCGACGGCGTCCTCGCGCCGACGCCGGGCGGCGTCGGCGCGGGCCGTGTCGAGGAACCGCCGCCAGGCCACGGTGACCAGCCACGCCTTCGGCTCGCGCGGCGGGTCCGCCGGCCAGACGCGCAGCGCTTCGACCAGGGCGTCCTGCACGGCGTCCTCGGCCGTCGCGAAGTCGGCTCCGCGGCGGACGAGGACGCCGAGGACGCCCGGGATGAGGCTGCGCGGCAGCACGTCGTCCATCGGTCGGGTCACTCCGTGATGGTGGGCGGCGCGGTCAGGAACGGGCGCAGCTCCAGCCACTCGCGGATCGGCTTGCCGCCCTGCCCCGGCGCGGCGGACAACTCCGCGGCCAGGGCGAGGGCGCGTTCGTGGCTGTCCACGTCGATCACCATCCAGCCGGCGATGAGGTCCTTCGTCTCGGCGAACGGACCGTCGGTGACCGGCGGTCGACCCTCGCCGTCGTAGCGCACGAACGTGCCCTCCGGGGCGAGCGCCTGCGAGTCGACGAACTCGCCGGTCTCCTCCAGGCGGGCCGCGAAGTCCTTCATGTACTGCACGTGCGCGGTCACCTCCTCCGGCGTCCACCGGTCCAGCAGCGGCATGTCGGTGACCGGGGTCGGGCCGCCGCGGTAGTGCTTCAGCAGCAGGTACTTCGCCATGGTGGTCTCCTCGGTGCAGGTGCGGCCCATTCTGGCCGCGTTCACCCCGGGGACGGAGCCGGTCGCCGGTTCTCGACATCGGGGTCGGAAAACTTTCCGCACCCTCCGTAGAGCGTCCTAGGATCCTGGATTGACGGTCGGGTCGGGGTCGCCCACCCCCGTGCCGGCGACCCCGACCCGACTCAGCCGGCGGCCGTCCGTCGCAGCCCGGGCACCAGCACGGCACCGGCCACCAGGTGCAGCAGCACCAGCGTCACCGTCGCCGGCCCGCCCGCTCCCCCGCCCAGCGGACCGAGCAGGGACAGCAGCAGCACCAGCGCCGCGACCGCGGTCCAGACGGTCCGGGCCCGCCCGGTGAAGCGCTCCAGCAGGGCCAGCAACGCCCAACCGGCCAGGCCGGCGAGCAGCGTGCTGACCCCGACGGCGAACGGCGTGACGCGCTGCTCGCCGGCACCGCTGCGCGCCACCAGCGCCACCCCGGCCAGCGGCACCGCGACGACCCAGCCCAGCAGCGTGGCGACGGTGGCGGCGAGCACGGTGAGCAGCCGGTCACGGCGACGGGCCGGACGGAAGCCGGCGTTCGGGATCGTGGTCTCCATCAGTGCGTACCTTTCGGTCGGTTCTGCTGGCGGAAACGCTAGGTCCGGCCGGGCACCGCGCGGATCACGCCGGGGAGCGGTTCCCGTCTCCGTCCCGGGGCCCAGTGACCCGCCGTATCTCCGTCTCCCGGCCGATGAACGGCGGTGGGTCGACGGCCTAGCATCCGGGGCATGAGGTGCCCGCACCGGTCCCGCTCCGTGCTGCTGCTGATCGACGGCGGCATCGCCGCCGTCGTGCTCGGCGTGTCGCTGCTCGTGCTGCTGACGTCGGACACCCGCCCGACCACGCCGGGCGGCACCGCCGTCGCGGTCGGCCTCGCCGCGTGGCAGGCCAGCTGTCTGCTGTGGATCCGCTACCGACCCGGGTACGCGCTCGCGATGGCCGCGGCGGCCGGCGTCGGCCTGGAGGCGCTCTGCCCGGCGCTGGGCTGGCTCGGGTTGGTGGCCGCGCCGCTGTCCTACGTGGCCCGGCTGCGCCCGCCCCGGTTCTCGCTCGTCGCGCTCGGCCTGCTGCTGGCGCCCACGCCGTGGAAACTCGTCACCGGTGGGTGGCGGGACCTGCTGCTCGCGGTGACGGCGCTCGGCCTTAGCTGGTCGGTCGGCGAGCTGATGCGCGCCCGGGAACAGCGGCGCTGCGAGTGGGAGCGACAGGTCCGCGCACGGGAGCGGGAGCGGATCTCCCGCGAGCTGCACGACGTGGTCGCCCACCACGTGGCGGTGATCGCCGTGCAGGCCGTCGCCGCCGAGGACGTCTTCGATGAACAGCCGGCGCAGGCGCGCGCCGCGCTCGGGTCCATCCACGCGGCGGCCCGGTCCGCGCTCACCGAGCTGCGCGCCATGCTGCACGCGTTGACCGCCGACGACGGGACCGACCCGAACGGGCCGCAGCCCGGGCTGGCCCAACTCGACGCGCTGGTCGAGGCCGTGCGGGCGGTGGGGCTGCCGGTGACGCTGCGCCGGGAGGGCGACTGCGGGAAGCTGCCCGGCGGGGTGCAGCTCTCGGCGTACCGGATCGTGCAGGAGTCGCTCACCAACGCGCTGCGGCACGGGCACGCCACCCAGGCCGACGTCGACGTCCGGTACGACGACGGGGTGCTGCGGCTCGAGGTGGTCAACGACGGCTCGACGCCGGCCCGCCGGCCCGGGACGACCGGTGGGCGCGGCATCGTCGGCATGCGGGAACGGGCCCGGCTGCTCGGCGGCACCCTCGACGCCGGCCCGCTGCCGACCGGCGGTTTCCGGGTGCACGCGCGCCTGCCGGTCGGCGCGGCCCGATGAGCGCGAGGAGCGAGCCGGGGTGGCGAGCCCCGCAGCCGCGAACGAGCGAGGCCCCGCGAGCGCGAGGAGCGTGCCGGGCCGGCGAGCCCCGCAGCCGCGCACGGAAGGAGATCCGGTGACCGTGCGCGTGGTGGTCGTGGACGACCAGGAGCTGATCCGCGCCGGGCTGCGTACGGTGCTCGACGCGCGGGCCGACCTGACCGTGGTCGGCGAGGCCGCGGACGGCGTGGAGGCGGTGGCGGTGGCCACCCGGACCCGGCCCGACGTGGTGCTGATGGACGTGCGGATGCCCCGGCGGGACGGTATCGCCGCCACCCGGGAGCTGGTGGCCGCCGGCAGCCCGGCCCGGATCGTCATGCTCACCACGTTCGACGTCGACGAGCACGTCTACGCCGCGCTGCGCGCCGGGGCGAGCGCCTTCCTGCTCAAGGACACCCGCCCGGCGGACCTGGCCGAGGCGGTACGGGTGGTGGCCCGGGGCGAGGCGCTGCTGGCGCCGACGGTGACCCGGCGGCTGCTGGACCGGTTCGCCGACCGGCTGCCCGGTCCGGCGCCCACCGCCGAGCGGGCCCTCGCCGCGTTGACCGCCCGCGAGGTGGAGGTGCTCACGCTGACCGCCCGTGCGCTGTCCAACGCCGAGATAGCCGAGCGGCTGCATGTGAGCACCGCGACCGTGAAGACCCATGTCTCCGCGATCCTCACCAAACTTGGCCTGCGGGACCGGATCCAGGCGGTGGTTCTCGCGTACGACGTCGGGCTGGTCCGGCCGGCCGGCTGAGCCGTGCCGGGCGCGGCGGCGCTCACCCCCGCGCGGCGCGGCTCGGCGTTTTGTCCGTCGCGGCGCCGCGTGGGCCGGCATGTCCGCCGTCCGGTGGCGGGAGGGGGGACACCGGACGGCAACGAAGATTTCTCAATTACCCCCAGTGACCGCCCCAACCCTCCTAGTGTTGGCCACACCGGTGCTCGTCACGGAGTTGGCCACCCGAACGACGTCCCACGCAGACAGCGGACGAAAAGTGAGGGAAGACGCGGATGAAGGCACAGTCAATTCTCGGATCGGCGGCGGTCGGCGTGGGTCTCGGCGCACTGCTGCTCCCGGCCGCCGCGCTGGCGGACACCAGAGTCTCACCCGCCACCACCCCGGTCGGCGGCACGGTGGTGCTCACCTCGACGTGCAACCCGAACGCCGGTGACGCGATCTTCCGGGTCACCGGGCCGGACCGGGATCAGAACGTCAGGTCCACCACGGCCGCGGCGGGCGGCGGACTGAGCGCGGAACTGTTCACCGCCGGGTTCACGCTCGGCACGTACACGGTGGCCACGACCTGCGGCGACGGCAGCGACGGCGGCAGCGCCACGTTCACCGTCACCCCGATCGGCGGCGCGCAGGCCGGCGCCGGCGGCCGGGACGGCGACACCGGAGTGCTGGTCGCGGGCGGCGCGCTGGCCGCCGGCGCGCTCGCCGGCGGGGCGTACGTCCTGGTCCGTCGCCGGCGCCGGGCGGGCGGCACCGCCTGAAGGCTCGTCGAGTGGGTCGCCCGCGCCGGTCCGTCCGGCGCGGGCCCCGCGTCCCCGCCGGACGGAGGTAGGACCCTGTCCCCAGCAGAGCGCCGGACGGGCGGGCCGTCGCGGGCCCGCACCGCCGCCGTCGTCACCGCCGTCACCCTGGCCGGGGCCACCGGCGTCGGGCTGCTCTCGGCCGGTCTCGGCAATACCTCGGCGTCGCCGCCCCAACCGGGCGCGTCCGCCGCACCGGCCACCGAGCGCCCCGGCTCGGCCGGTCCGGCACTCCCCCGCGCGGCACCGCTGCGGGTGGTCATCCCCCGCATCGGCGTCGACGCCGAGATCGTCGCGGTGGCCACCGACGACGACGGCGCGCTGGAGGTGCCGCCGCTGGAGCACCCGGAGGTCGCCGGCTGGTACCGGCCCGGGCCGGCGCCGGGGCAGGCCGGCAACGCGGTGCTGGTCGGCCACGTCGACTCCACCCGCGGGCCGGCGGTCTTCTTCGACCTCGGCCGGCTGCGTCCCGGCGACGCCGTCCGGGTGGTCCGGGCCGACGGCCGGACCGTGGCGTTCACCGTGGACGGTGTCGGCGCGTACCCCAAGGCGCGTTTCCCGACCGAGCGGGTGTACGGCGGCGGCGCGGCGGCCCGGCTGCGGCTGATCACCTGCGGTGGTCGGTTCGACCCGCGTACCGGCAGCTACCCCGACAACATCGTGGTCTTCGCCACCGCCGCCGGTTGACCCGGCCCGGCCCCCACCGCCACACCGCCGCACCGTACGGTAGGCCGTCGGTTTCCCGGCGGGCGGAGGTGTGCGGTGGACCGGATCCGGTGGCGGGAACGGCTGCCCGGCCTCGTCGGGCGCCTGCTCGGACGCGACCGTCAGGTGGCCGGGAAGCGTCCACGTCGGACCAACCCGGACGCGGTGGTCGACTGCGCGGTCTACGTCGCCGGGCGCCGGGAGCCGGGCCGGCCGCACTACGCCGACGCGTACGCCCGGGCCCGCCACGGCCGCCGCGCGTTCGTCTGGCTCGGGTTGCACGAGCCGGGCGCGGCGGTGATGGCCGCGGTCGGCCGGACGTTCGGTCTCGACGAGGCGGCGGTGGAGCAGGCGCTCACCGACGGGCACCGGCCCACCGTGCGACGCCTCGGCGACGTGACGCTGCTGGTGCTGCGCAGCGCCGGGTACGTCGAGCACGGTGAGCTGACCGCCACCTCGGAGGTGGTCGACACCGGGGACGTGCTGGTGTTCCTCGGCGACCGCTTCGCGCTGACCGTCCGGCACGGCGCCACCGGCGCGCTCGCCCCGGTACGCGAGGCGGTGCAGCGCCGCCCCGACGTGCTGGCCCAGGGGCCGTGGGCGGTGGCGTACGCGGTCTGCGCCCGGATGGTCGAGCTGTACGGGGAGGTCGCCGAGCACCTGGAACGTGATCTGGAACGGGTCGAGGAGAGCGTCTTCGCCCGCGAGCACGGCGCCGACATCCAGCACCTCTACCAGCTCAAACGGGAGGTGGTCGAGTTCAAGCGGGCGGTGCTGCCGTTGGGCGCCCCGCTGCGCGCGCTGGTGGACCCGTCCGACGCCGGCCCGCCGACCGCGCTGCGGTCCCGGTTCGCCGCGGTGGCCGACGACCTGACCCGGGTGGTCGAGCGGATCGGCGCCTACGACGAGTTGCTCACCTCGCTGGTCCAGTCCCGGCTGGCGCAGCTCGCGGTGGAACAGAACGACGACATGCGCAGGATCGCGTCGTGGGCGGCGATCGCCGCCTCGCAGACCGCGGTGGCCGGCGTGTACGGGATGAACTTCGCACACATGCCGGAGCTGCACTGGCGGTACGGCTACGGTGGCGCGCTGCTGCTCATGGCGACGTTGGCGGTGACGCTGCACCGGTTGTTCCGCCGCTCCGGCTGGCTCTGACCGGCCGTGTTCACCGCGGTTCGGGCGACGTGCCGGGCCCGACCGCGGCCCGGAGCAGGCCGGTGAGGCCCTCCTCGAACAGCAGGTCGTCGCTCCACCGGCCCTCGTCGAGGTGACCGGAGGCGGTCAGCGTCGGATAGGCATCGGCGCTCGCCGCCACGTGGGCGCGGGCGGCGGCCCGCGCGTCGGGGTGCGCGGTCCGGCGCCAGGTGGCCTCGGTCAGCGACGCGCCGATGACGTAGTTGGCCAGCATCCGGGTGACCACCGCGAGCTGACGGCCGTGGCAACCGCCGCGCACCAGCGTGGCCTGGAGAAACTCGGTGCGGGCCAGCACGTTGGGGCCGAGCATCGGCCGACCGACCAGCCCCGGCGCCCAGGGGTGGTCGAGCATCGCGGCGCGCCACGCGCGGACGAGAGCCCGGACGTCGTCCCGCCAGTCGTCGCCGACCGGCGGGATCGGCACCTCGCCGAAGATCCGGTCGACGGCCAGGTCCAGAACGTCGTCCCGGGTCCGCACGTGCCAGTAGAGCGCCGTGGGTGTCACGTCGAGGCGCTCGGCGAGGCGGCGCATCGTCAGCCCATCGACGTCGTGCCGGTCCAGCAGGGAGACCGCCGCGTCCACGATGTGCTCCCGGGTCAACGGCGGTCGGCGGCGCGCCCGGGTCGACTCCGTCCGGAGCCACACCGGCGGCTGGGTGGCGGTCACGACGCCATCATAAACGGTGGACAGCCAACTTAACGACGGTAAGTTGGCTGAACACCGACCGGGGAGGTCCGCTATGCCTCTGCTGCGCGTCCAGCTCGACACCGACCCGACCACCGCCCGCCGGGTGCTGCTCCTGCACCGCCAGGGCAAGGCCCATCACGAGTCGCGGGAGGCGGCCCGACAGCAGGTGTGGCGGCAGGGCCGCACCCCCGCCGGCGAGCCGGTCTTCGTCGGCGTCACCAACGGCCGCCGTCACCTGCGGTTGCTCTACGACGTCGAGGTCCATGTCGACACGGTCCCGTGAGCGGCAGCCGGGCGGGTGGCCGCGTCCATGCCCCGCCGGCCGGCGGTCAACCGGCCGGCGGTGGACGAGCCCGGGCTCCGCCGGCCGCCGGTCAGCCGGGCGGCCCGGACAGGTCGGCCAGCTCGGCGTCGAGCAGCTCGGCCAGCCGAGCCACCCGGCCCGGGTCCGACGCGGCGGTGATGCCACGGCTGGGCATCTCCACGGTCATCAACAGATAGAGGTGCAGCCGGTAGAGGCCGAGCCGCCGCCGCACCGCCGCGTCGAACGGGAACGGCGCCACCGCCCGGTACGCCCGCACCAGCGGATCGTCCGGCTCGTCCTCGGCGCGGCGGAACAGCAGCGGCGAGACCAGGTCCAGCAGCGGATCGCCCCACAGGTACCGTTCCCCGTCGACCAGGCCGCTGAGTCGGGGCGTGCCGTCCGGGCCCTCGACCGCCAGCACGTTGCCCGCCCAGCCGTCCACGTGCAGCAGCGCCGGACGGCGGACCGCGTCGAGGACTGCCGCGTGCCGGGCGACCGACGCCCGGATCCGGGACGCGGGCAGCGGCACCGCCCAGTCCGTCGCGTCGGCGAGCAGGTCGTCCACCATCGCGAGGTACGCGCCCCGCCAGGTGGGGCCGGCGGCCCGCCCACCGTCGTAGCCGTACCGTCCGCCGGCTCCGTGCCGCCCGCCGACGTGCCGTCCGTCGGCTCCGTGCCGCCCGTCGGGCACGGCGTGCAGGGCGGCCAGGGCGCGGCCGAACTCCGCCCGCAGCGGGGCGACGTCCGCGCCGGCCCGGGTCAGGTCCCACAGGGTACGGCCGGGCAGGCGCGCCGTGAGCAGCCAGTCGCCCAGCTCGGGATGGCGTCCGTGGTGCAGCAGCGGCGGCACCGGCACGGTCGGCGCGCGGTCGGCCACCAGCCGCAGGTAGCGCGCCTCCGCCCCGATCATGTCGCGCTCGTAGCGCAGCAGTGGCACGCCCGGCGGTGGGCCGACCTTGAGCACCACCTCACGCCCGTCGGTGAGGCGTACCCACCAGACCGCGGCGAACCCGCCGCCGGTCAGCGGACCGCAGGCCGCGACCTCGCCGGCCGGCCCGAGCGAGGCGGCCAGGTAGTGCCGGACCTGCTCCGGGTCGAGGTCGCGCCGGGTCGGACTGCCACTCATGGTGCCTCGGACCCTAGTCCGCCGCTCCAGTGCCCGCTGCCCCCGCCGGCCGGCGGGAAAGGAGGGCCCTCGGTTAACGCGTCCGGTAGAGAAAGGCGCCCCGCTTGACATGCCGGCGATGAGCGGGCCCCTCCTCGCACCCTGTCGGCGGCGGGTGAGAATCGGGGCATGGCGAAACGGAACGCCGCCTGCCCGTGCGGGTCGGGCCGGCCGTACGAGGACTGCTGCGCCCCGGTACACCGGGGTGTCGCTACGGCGGCCACCGCCGAGGCGTTGATGCGCTCCCGGTTCAGCGCGTTCGCGCTCGGTGACGCCGACTACCTGCGGCACAGTTGGCACTCCGGCACCCGGCCCGACCGGCTGGAGCTGGACCCGGGCACCCGGTGGACCCGGCTGGAGGTGGTGGAGACCGGGCAGGGCGGCCTGTTCGACAGCACCGGCACGGTGCGGTTCCGGGCCCACTACCGGGAGGGTGGCCGACCCGGCGTGCTGACCGAGCACAGCCGCTTCGCCCGGGAGGACGGCCGATGGGTCTACGTCGACGCGCTGCCCGGATGACGATGCCCGGCGCGCTGGCCCACACGTGTTGAGCGGGGCCCCTGTTATGCAGAATGCGTTAACAGGGGGCCCCTCCCTACACCTCAGGCGAGGGCGCGGGCGGCGGCGACGACGGCGTGCACGCCGATGCCGGCGCGGTCGAGCTGCTGGGTCGGGGTGCCGGAGCCGGGCAGCCCGCGTACCGCGAGGTGCTGGACGCGCACCGGGTCGGCCCGGTCCGCCAACGCCTCCAGCACGGCCGACCCGAGGCCGCCTTCCGGGTAGTGGTCCTCGACCACGACGAGCCGGCCGCCGGTGTCCCGCGCGGTCTCGAACAGGCGTTCCCGGTCGACCGGCTTGATCGAGTAGAGGTCGACCACCCGGGCGTCGATCCCCTCCCGGGTCAGCTCGTCGGCGGCGGCCAGACAGACGTGCACGGTGACGCCGGTGCCGAGCAGCGCCACGTCGGCGCCGGCGCGGACCACCCGGCTGCCGCCGATCGGGAACGCCTCGCCGTCGTCGTAGAGCACCGGGTACGCGCCGCGGGTGGTGCGCAGGTAGCTGACGCCCGGCCGGTCCGGCAACTGGGCGACGAGCGCCGCGCAGGAGACCGCGTCGGACGGGCACAGCACCGTGGAGCCGGGGACCGCGCGCAGCGCGGCGATGTCCTCCAGCCCCATCTGGGAGGGCCCGTCCGGGCCGATCTCCACCCCGGCGTGCGAGCCGACCAGGGCGATGTCGGCGCGGGAGACGCCGGCCATCCGGATGAAGTCGTAGGCGCGGGACCAGAACGCGGCGAACGTGGCCGCGAACGGCCGCCGACCGCGGACCGCCAGGCCCACGGCGGCGGCGACGAGCTGCTGCTCGGCGATGAACATCTGGAAGAACCGGTCGGGGTACGCGTCGGCGAAGCGCTCGGCCCGGGTGGAGTCGGCAACCTCGCCGTCGAGCGCGACCACATCCGGCCGGGCGGCGCCGAGCGCGCGCAGCGCGTCCCCGTACGCGTCCCGGGTGGCGACCTTCGCGCCGCGGGCGTAACGGGGCAGGTCGGGTTGACCGGGCGCGGCCCCGGTGGCGCGCGGCGCGGCGGGCGGGCGGGGCCCGGTGACCCGGATCCGGGTCGGCCCGCCGAGCGCCCGCACCGCCCGGTCGGCCAGCTCGGGGTCGAACGCCCTGCCGTGCCAGGACGGGTCGTCCTCGACCTCGGGCACGCCCTTGCCCTTGACGGTGCGGGCCAGCACCACGGTCGGGCCGGTGGCGTCGCGGGCCTGCCGGTACGCGTCGTCGACCGCGCCGAGGTCGTGGCCGTCGACGACGATCGCCCGGCAGCCGAACGCCTCGACCCGCCGACGGTAGGTGTCCAGGTCCCACTCCAGTTCGGTCGGGCCGCGCTGGCCGAACCGGTTGACGTCGACGATCGCGGTGAGGTTGCGCAGGCCGTAGTGACCGGCCTTGTCCAGCGCCTCCCAGACCGAGCCCTCGGCCGTCTCGCTGTCGCCGCAGAGCACCCAGACGTGGGCGGTCGACCGGTCGAGGTACTGGGCGGCGAGCGCCACGCCCACCCCGACCGGCAGGCCCTGACCGAGCGAGCCGGTGGCGACGTCCACCCAGGGCAGGACCGGGGTGGGGTGGCCCTGGAGACGCGAGCCGGCGCGGCGGTACGTCTCCAGCAGCTCCTGCTCGCTGATCGCTCCGACGGCCCGGAACACCGCGTACAGCAGCGGCGAGGCGTGGCCCTTGGAGAAGATCAGGTGGTCGTTGCCGGGGTTGCCCGGGTAGGACCAGTCGTAGCGCAGGTGCCGGGCGACCAGCACGGCGAGCAGGTCGGCGGCGGAGAGGCTGGAGGTGGGGTGGCCGGAGCCGGCCATGGTGCTGCACCGGATCGCGTCCACCCGTAGCTGGGCCGCCAGCTCCGCCAGCCCGCTGAGGTCCTCGTCGCGCAGCGTGCGCTCTGCTTCCAGGGTCACCGCAATCGTCTCCCGCGGTCGGTCGGGTCCGCCACTCACCGTAGTGGCGAATGCGGCTATTGTTCCTTTTTCCGGCGAGTCACCCCCCGTCCGGTGAGCAACCGGAACGCCACCACCAGGTACGGCAGCACGGCCACCGCGAACGCGACCGGGTTGCCGAACACACCGGCGAGCAGGCCGTACCCGGCGTAGCAGGCGACGGTGGTCAGGTCGGTGGCCATGCCGGCCAGCGAGGTGACGGTGGCCCGGGCGTCGCCGGTGATCCGCGCCTGCAACCGCGCGTCGGCGAGCACGGTGGCGAGCTGGAACGCGGCGAACGCGACCGCCAGCAGCAGGAACCCGGCCGGGTGGCGCAGCAACGCCCCGGCCGCCGTCGCCACCGCCGCGACCACCAGCAGGCCGGCGTACCCGCGGTGCGACAGCCGCTCGCCCAGCGGGGCGAGCAGCCCGCCCACGCTCATCCCGCCCCACAGCAGCAGGAGCAGCAGCGGCACGGCCGCCTCGGTGACGCCGGTGTCGCGGGCCAGCAGCCCGGTGTACTCGTCGAGTCCGCCCCAGATCGCCGCCACGGCGGCGACCAGCAGCACGGCGGCGCGGACCGCGCGGTCGGCCCGTACCTCGGCCAGCCCGCCGCGCAGGCTCTCCCGCCAGCCGGGCTCGTCGTCGGCCGCGTCCTCGGCCGGGTCGACGCCGGGGGCGGTCTCCCCCGGGGCGACGCCGGCGACGGTCTCGACCGGGCCGGCGGTGGCCGGCACCGGTCGGTCGGCCGCCGGGGCGGTGACCGGCGTCCGGCGCTCCGGCAGGCGCGCCGCGACGGCGGCGGCGAGCAGGCAGGTCAGCACGCTTGCCGCGCCGACCGCGAGGTAGCCGCCGAGCGCGAACACCGGGCCGGCGAGCACTCCGGAGCCGACCGCGCCGAGCACCTCGGCGGTGCGGGCGCGACCGATCAGGCGGGCGTACCGGTCGGCCGCGTCGAGGCGGTCCAGCTCGGTGAAGACCAGCGCCTCCAACGCGCCGGAGCGCAGCGCGCCGCCCGCGCCCCAGAGCAGGAAGCCGACGGCGAACGCCGGGTACGACGGCAGCAGCACCCAGAGCGCGAAGCCGACGGCGGTGAGCAGCGGCGCCAGGCAGAGCAGCAGCCGCCGCGACAGCGCGTCGGCCCACGCGCCGGACGGGATCTCCAGCAGGATGCCGGCGGCCGACCAGAGGACGAACAGCGAGGAGATCTGCCCGACCGACAGCCCGGTGTCGGCGAACAGCAGGACGTAGAGCGGGTACAGCAGGACGAGGTCGGTGAGGAACGCGTAGCCGTAGAGCGTCGCCGCCAGTCGGCGGGTCGCGGGTACGCGGGCAGGAGCGACGAGCATGGGGCCTTCCCACGGGACGTGACGGACACCGGTCGGAGTGCACGGTGTCCGCGGCGGCCCGCGGCCTCGTCGGTCAGGAAGGGATCACCATCGCCAGGTCATGCCGACGATCCTAACCGGACTCCGCGTTCGACGAACACGCGGAGCTGCGCCCACCCTCGACGGCCGGCGTCGGGGCCGAGCACAGCCATCCGGGCGGAACACGCGCCGGGGCGGGACCCGCATCGGATCCCGCCCCGGTCGTGCGCTCGGCTCAGCGGCGGAACCTGTCCACGTCGGCCGGCGGGATGACCATCGTCGCCTCGCTGTCCGCCGCCTGCTCGGCGGTCGGCTGGCGCGGCGCGGCCGGCGGGGTACGCCCGGCGTCACCGAGCGGCGGGATCACCTGGGTGGCGTCCTCGGCGCCCGGGCCCGGCACCGGCTGGGTCGGCTCGGCGGCACCCGCGTACGCCGGCACCGGCTGGGTCGGCTCGGCGTCCCGGGACACCGGCTGGGTGGGGTCCGCCTCGGCGTCCCCGGCCACCGGCTGGGTCAGCTCGGCCTCGCGGTACGGGTCGGTCGTGGCGAGCCGGGCCTCGACGTCACGCCGGCCGGCCTGGTAGGCGCGGGCGTGCGTGGCGATGGTCCGGGACTCCTCCTCGGCCCGGGTCAACCAGCTCTCCCAGCGGCTCTGCATCGGCCGGACCAGACCGCCGCCGACGCCCACCACCAGGATGCCGCCGACGGTGGCGAGCACCGCGATCAGCACCGGCGTGGTCACCGCGGTGGCGACGCCGATCTGGTTGAGCGCGGCGATCACCCCGAGGCCGAGGATGAACACCGAGGCGAGGTTGGCCAGCACCCGGCCGTAGGAGAGGCCACCGAGCGCGCTGGAGATGATGTCCTTCACCGCGCGGGCGATGGCCGCGGCCACCACCACGATGACGATCGCGACGAACGCCCGCGGCAGCCAGGCGACCACCATGGCGATCAGGTCGGAGATGGGGTTGGGCCCCCAGATGCCGAACGCGAGCTGGAGCGTGACCAGCAGCACCGCGTAGTAGGCCAGCTTGGCGACGATGTCGCTGGCGTCGTACTTCGAGCGGGCCAGCGCGGTCTTGATGCCGCCGCGCTCGACCGCCCGGTCGAAGTGCACCCGCTCCAGGACCTTGTCCACCAGCTTCAGCACCGCCTTGGCGATCAGCCAGCCGGCGACCAGGATCGCGACGAACGCGACCGCCTTGGGCAGGAAGAGCATCACCGAACGGAACGCGTCGCCCACCGCGTCACCGAAGTTGTCTTTCATCGAAGGGCCTCCACGCATGGGGTCAGATTCATCCCGGGTGGGCCTACCCTGGGCGGCGCGCGGGGAAACGCTCAGCCGCCGGGGCAGCGGTAGCTGACCCGGGTGCCGGCCTGCACCGGCGTCGGTTCGACGATGTTGACGGTGGCGGTCCCGGTCGTGGCGCCGACGCCGCCGAACGTCCACCTGAGGGTGAGCGTCGCGGTCCGCTGGCCGCTGCCGACCCGTTCGGCGAGCAGCGCGCCGGGCGGCGCGTCGGAACGGAACCACTGGTAGCGGATCGTGCCGGCGCGCCCGTTGGTGCGTACCGTGGCGACGACGTCGACGGTCACGTCGCAGGCCACCCCGGCCGGTCGGGGCACCGCCACCGCGACCTGTTCGATCTCCAGCGGTCGCAGCCGCTGCCACAGGTAGAGCCCGACGGTGACCAGCAACGCGGCGGTGAGCAGCGTGGACAGCACCGAGACGACGCGGCGCCA
The DNA here is from genome assembly GCF_044455765.1 of Micromonospora sp. NPDC051141. Lineage (NCBI taxonomy): Bacteria > Bacillati > Actinomycetota > Actinomycetes > Micromonosporales > Micromonosporaceae > Micromonospora > Micromonospora sp. NPDC051141. The sequence goes on along the minus strand of NZ_JBITFD010000019.1, from coordinate 127,332 downwards.
GACCGGGCGCGGCGGGCGGCCCGGCGGCGCGGTCGGCCAGGCCGGGGCCGGCGGCGTCGCCGGCACGCCCGGCCCGAAGCGCAGTTCGCCGCCGGGCGGGGGCGCCGGAACGCCGCTCACCGCCCGCGCGTCCACAGTCGTCTCCCGGTACGCCTCGGCGGTCGCCCCCGCCGTCGGCCCGGCCGGTCCGGTGGCCGTCGGGAGGTACCCGGCGGTCGGCTGCCCACCGGCCGACCCCGGCTCGGTCCGGTGCCCGGTCGACTCGCCGCCACCGGCGGTGCCGCCGCCGAAGTACACGGTCGGTGCCGCGCCGCCGGGGGTGCCGCTGCCGAAGTGCACGGTCGACTCCCCGCCACCGGCGGTGCCGCTACCGAGGTACACGGTCGACTCCCCGTCCGCCGGCCCGGACGCGGCGGGGCCGGCGAGGTGCGCCGTCGCGTCGGCTGCCGCGGGCGGGCGGGCTAGGTGCGCCGTCGCGTCGGCTGCCGCGGGCGGGCGAGCGGGGCGCGCGGTCTGCTGCCGGGCGGAGTCGACGCTCAGCGGCGTGGTGACGTCCGCGTCGACCGGCGGCCGGGGCGGGACGAGGTGGACGGTGGGCTCGTCCCGGGCCGGGCCGTCGGCGGGCAGGGCGCGGGCGGGCAGCGCCTCGGTGGGCTCCTCCGGCCGGGTCACGCCGGCCGTCCCCGGTCCGGGCCACGGTGCGGGGCAGCGGGCACGTCGTCCTCCTAGCCGGGGGTGCAGTAGTCGTAGAGCGTCACGTACACCGGGGACGCCGAGGTGGCCGCGTTGCCGGCGGCGTCGACGGCGGTGACCTCGATCGGGATGCGGGTGCTCTGCTTCGGCGCGGCCAGCGGGCCGAGCGTGCCGGTGAACACGCCGCGTCCGGCGGCGGCCATCCGGACCGTGCCGGTGGCGCCGCCGAGCAGGTAGCGGAACGTGACCGTCAGGGCGGCCGGGCCGCTGCGGTCGTCGGTGACGATGACCGTGACGGTGCTGCTCTGCACACCGTACGGGCAGCCCTTCGGTTCGAGCTGGCCCGGGTCGACGGTCACCCCGCCGACGGCCGGCGCGGTGACGTCCGGCGGGGGCGGCGGCGCGGTGCGGCGCGACGGGGTGGGGGACGGCGCGCTGGTGCGTACCGGTGGCCGGGTCGGCGACCGCGTGCCGTCGGGGGTGGCGGACGGCGTGCCCGTCGGCGGAGCGGGCGGGACGGACGGCGTGGGCGACGCGGTGGCGGTGGTGTCCGGCGCCGCGGTGTCCGTCGGGTCCGGCCCGGCCGGGCCGGTGGGGCCGGCGCCGGCCGGCGACGGGTCGGCGGGCGCCTCGGCGGCCGGGGTCTCGCGGGCGGCGTAGCTGTAGCCGGCGCCACCGACAAGCACAGCGGCGACCACGGCGCCGGTCGCCAGCAGGACACGCTTGCGTCCCCGCCGGAACAGGCGGCCCCGGCCGGTGGTGGCGCCGAGCGCGGTGCTGGCCACCGCGGTGGCGCCCTCCGCCCGGTCGGGGAACGGCCACAGCGCGGCCAGCAGGGCGGCCCGCCGGGCCAGCTCGCGCAGCCCGCGCTCCTCCCAGTCGGGCCCGTACCCGGTGCCGGCCACCCGGTCCAGCAGCTCCAGGAAGACCGCGGCCGGTTGCGGCCGGTCGTCGGGGCGCTTGGCCATGCCGTGGCGGAGCAGCTCGTGCACCGGCGCGGGCGCCGGGTCGGTGGGGATTGGCGCGCTGGCGTGCTGGTCGCGCAGGGAGAGCAGGCCGGGTCCCTGGTACGGGGGTCGCCCGGTGAGGCACTCGAAGAACGTGGCGGTGGCGGCGTAGATGTCGCAGGCCGGGCTGGCCGGAGCGCCGGTCCACTGCTCCGGCGCCATGTAGCGGGGTGTGCCGGAGACCGTGGTGTCGCTACCCCGACCGATCGGCATGGCGATCCCGAAGTCGGCGAGCTTGCTCAGCCCGGCCCCGGAGACGAGCACGTTCTCCGGCTTGTAGTCGCGGTGCACGACGCCGTGGGCGTGGGCGGCGGCGAGCCCGGCGAGCGAGCCCTTCAGCACGCAGAGCGCGGCCTCGGGCGTGGTCGGGCCGTGCGCGCGCAGCATCTGCCGCAACGACACGCCGTCGACCAGTTCCATCACGATGGCCGCGCCGTGCGGGGACTCGACGTACTCGTAGAGCCGGCTGACGTGCGGGTCGTCGACCTCGCCGAGCAGCCGGGCCTCGTCGCGGAAGGCGGCCCGGAACGAGGAGTCGGCGCCGAGATCGCGGACCAGGTACTTGATCGCGACCGGGGTGCCGGTGCTGTCGTGGGTGGCCAGCACGACGCTGCCGGACGCCCCGGAGCCGAGCGTGCGAACCGGCGTGTAGCCGGACAGCTGCCAGCCGCTCATGCGACCCACTCCACGGCGTCCCAGGGGCGGATGTCGGTGGCCGCCTCGCTGGTCATTCTGGTCGCGCCGGGGCTGCCGGCCATCGGCGCAACGGATACTTCCGCTCGCCGGACGGCGGCCCCGGACCCTGCCCCGGGCGACGGATGGTCGGTAACGGACACACCGCCAGTGCTAGCAGACACCGGCAAGTGTCCGCCCGTCGGTCGCTCCCGGTCAGCGGCGCGACCCGGCGGGGTGCTCAGAAGCGGCGGGTCGGGGGGACGCCGCCGGGTGGGGGTCGGCGCAGCAGCCAGACCGGGTTGCTCGCCGCGACGACGCCGCCCTCCCGGTCGCGGACCTGGGTGCGCAGGTACACGCCGGCGCCCACCCGCACCGGCAGGTCGTGCCAACCCTGGCGGAGCTGACGCCACGACACCTGTCCGGTCCGGATCGCGGGTGTCGGATCCGTGCCGCCGGCGGAGTCGACGTCGCCGGTGACCACCTCCAGGGTGGCCCCGGCCGGCAGGTCGGTGGCGCGCACCCGCACCGTCGCGGTGTCGTCGGCGACGGTGGACAACGCGCCCATGGCGCTGCGACCGCCCAGCTCCAGGTCCAGCGCGCCCCGGTAGGCGGCCAGGTCGGCGAACCACGCCTGCCCGGCGCGCAGCGCCGCGACCAGGTCGTCCCGCCGGGTGGAGCCGGCCCAGACGGAGGTGATCCACCGGTCCCGCCCGGCCCGCCAGTCGGTGCCGTCGTGGTCGTCGGTGACGCCGACGGCGGTCAGCGGGATCGCGTTGCGGGCCGCCACGTCGTACGCCCAGAGGTGGTCCTCGACCGGCGTTCGTCCGATCTCGATCAGGTCGACGCCGAGCCCGCGCCGCGCCACCAGCAGCCGGGCCAGTGAGTCGCGCCGCTCCACGTCCAGCGGGTGGTTCCAGCAGACCACGCCGCCGTGGGCGTGCAGGAACTCCACCATGCGTTCGGTCGCGTCGACGTCGTTGTCCCGCACCGGCGGGGACGGGAAGCGGGGCAGGGTGCCGTCGCCGCCGAACCAGTTGAGGTGCCGCACCATCGACACCTCGTACGCCCGGTGGTGGGTCACCTCCGGGTACGCCCCGGCGTAGCCGCGCAGCACCTCGGCGCGCAGCTCCTCGCCGGCCTGCCCGGCGCGGCGGGCCCGGTCGAAGACCAGCCGGTCGACCAGGTACGCGCCCCGCGCGCCGCCGGCGACGGTGACGCCGAGTCGCAGCCCGCGCAGCGAGTTGTCGCCGGCCACCAGGTCGGGCCAGAGCCGCCGGACGTCGGCGAGCAGGTCGAACGTGTGCCGCCGCCAGACGCCGGCCGGGGCGGGCCGGTCGACGGTGCCGTGCCGGCCGTCGACGGTGTGCCGGGCCGCGCCGGTGCCGCCGAGCCGGTAGCGCAGCACCAACTGGCCGGCGGGCCGGCCGGGCCCGGCCGGATGGTGGGACAACGCGATCTCGACGGTCAGCGTGGCGTCCGGCCCGGTCGACTCGGGTCGTACGTCGAGGTGGAGGGTGGTGTCGGCGATGTTCCCGGTGTGCGTCCAGTTCCACGCCTTGCCGGCGTACCAGTGGGCGCCGGCGCCGGCGGCGGTGAGGCGCAACGCCCGGCCGGGTCCGTCGTCGGCGTCCGGAACGGCGACGAAGTCGGCGGACGAGTCGGTGAGCCGCCCCTCGGTGGCCGGGCGCCAGGTCCAGGCGAGCCCGCCCTCCGGCTCCTCCGGCCCGTCGAAGTGGACGACGCGGCGGTGGTCGTGCGCGGCCACCCGGAAGTCGTGGTCGGTCCACCAGAGCACGTCGACGGCGTTGCGGCGGGCCTGGTCGAGGTGGGCGGCGTAGCTGGCGACACCCTCGCTGAACGAGGCGTGCAGGTGCATGGCCATGCTGACCGGCCGGCGTCCGGTCGCGACCGGGCGTCCTCGGTCGCGGCCGAGCGCCAGCCCCACCGGGACGCCGACCCCGGCGACCACCAACCCGCCCGCGGCGGCGAGCACCCCACGCCGATCCAGTCCCCGCACACGCCCTCCCCGACCCCGCCCGCGCCCCAGCGTAGAGGTGATGGCATTTGTCCTCTGGCGCGGCGCGGCGTGGTGGCAATATTCTTCGACTCGCGCGCTTACGTTGGAGTTCCTTTACATCGCCCGGCGTCGGTCGGGTCATCGAGGAGATGCCATGCACTTCGACCACCCCGAGCTGGACCGCCGTACGCTGCTGCGGGCCGGCCTCGGCGCCGCCGCGGTCGCGGTCGTCGGGAGCGAACTCGCGTTTCCGGCCGCCGCGCAGGCCGCGCCGGGCGCGGACCTCGACTGGATCATCAGCTGTGACGAGTGGGCCGCCCGCCCGCCGGCCGACCCGCTGTCGGTCAGCGCGATCCCGACCAACAAGATCATCGTGCACCACATGGCGTTCCCGAACGTCACCGACTACTCCGAGGACCACGCCAAGCAGCTCGCCCGCGACTGCCAGGACCTGCACATGGACGGCAACGGCTGGTCGGACACCGGGCAGCACTTCACGGTGAGCCGGGGCGGTCACGTCCTGGAGGGACGCCACGGCAGCCTGGAGCGGTTGCAGGCCGGCGACCGGCAGATGATCGCCGCGCACTGCCCGGGTGAGAACGGCCGCGCGATCGGCATCGAGAACGAGGGCACCTACGTCACCGAGACGCCGCCCGAGGAGCTGCTCGACGGCCTGGTCCGGCTCTGCACCGCGATCTGCCGGCAGTACGGGCTGCACGCGCACGACATCTTCGGCCACTGGGACTTCCGGGCCACCCAGTGCCCGGGCGCGATGTTCTACCGGGAGTTCCCCCGGCTGCGCCGCGAGGTCTTCCGCAAGCTCGGCACCAGCCTGGGTGACGTGCCGGCGCGCCGCTGGCCGGACATCTGGCGCTTCGTCGGCGGCCCGGTCGTCCAGGTCGCGCAGTACCTGCTCACGTTCCGCGGCTACGCCGTGCCGGTCACCGGCGTGTTCGACGCCGCCACCGTGGCGGCGGTGCAGGACTGGCAGGCCCGCAACGGCATCGCGGTCGACGTGGACGCCACGCTCACGGCGCCGACCTGGGAGACGCTCGCCCCGGAGCTGGACCAGCACGACACCGGCGTTCCGGTGGTCGCGGCGCAGTTCATGCTCGCCTCCAAGGGCTACGCGGAGGTGCTCCCGACCGGCGAGTACGACCACGTGACCCGGACCGCGGTGAAGGACCTGCAACGCCTGCACGGGCTGCCGCCCACCGGCAAGCTCAGCACCAGCACCTGGTGCGCGCTGGTGGGGGGTGTGGTGCGCCAGTCGTTCCACAAGGGCTGACGGTCGCACCGGCGGGGAGCACGGTGGGGGGTGGCAACGGCGCCGCCCCCCACCGTCGCGTCCGGACCCGCGCCGGGTGCGAAACGTCGGCATTCGCGGCTGGTGAACAACGGGTATCCCGGACGGCGGTCCGCCGCCGATCATTGCCCGGAGATAGATGTGAGTCATTCTCACCTCCGGGTGGAACGCCCGGGCGCGGAGGGCGAGACGTCGGCAACCGGCAGCCGGGCGTTACCGAAGGCCCGACTCCGCGTCCCCGGAGGATCGCCATGCCCCGACCCCCACTCCGTGCCCGGCTCGCGGCGCTCACCGCCGCCGCCCTGACCGCGAGCGTGCTGACCGTCACCCCGCCGTCACCGGCGCTGGCGGCCACCACGTTCGCCGCCAACGACTACTGCCTCGGCCAGTGCGCCGACATCCTGCCCCCCGGGCAGAACGGCAACGCCACGCTCGTCGCCATCCTGGCCCACCAGACGCTCGGCACCCGCCCGGCGCACTCCAGCGACCAGCTCGACGAGTACGCCAACCTGGTCTACAACTACGCCGGGCTGACCGACGAGCAGATCGCCCAGTTCTACAACGACTCCTCGTTCGGCGTCCCCGCCGCGCAGGTCGAGAGCACCGTCTCGCCACGCTCGGACGTCACCATCGTGCGGGACAAGGCCACCGGCGTCCCGCACGTCACCGGCACCACCCGCGGCGGCACCATGTTCGGCGCCGGGTACGCCGGGGCCCAGGACCGGCTCTGGGTGATGGACCTGCTGCGGCACGTCGGCCGCGGCAACGTCACCTCGTTCGCCGGCGGCGCCCCCGGCAACCGGGAGCTGGAGCAGAGCGTCTGGGCCAACTCGCCCTACACCGAGGCGGACCTCCAGGCCCAGGTGGACGCGCTGCGCACCAAGGGCACGCGGGGCCAGCAGCTCTACACCGACGTGGTCGACTACATCGCCGGCATCAACGCCTACATCGACAAGTCGATCGCCGACGACAACTACCCCGGCGAGTACGTGCTGGCCGGCGCCGGCAAGCCGAAGCACTTCACCATGACCGACCTGATCGCCACCGCCGGCGTGATCGGCGGCCTGTTCGGCGGCGGGGGTGGCAGCGAGATCCAGTCCGCGCTGGTCCGGGTCGCCGCCCGGGCCAAGTACGGCGTCACCGAGGGCGACAAGGTCTGGGCGGCGTTCCGGTCGCAGAACGACCCGGAGACCGTGCTCACGCTGCACGACGGGCAGAGCTTCCCGTACGGGGCGACGCCGCCGGGCGCGACCAGCGCGGTGCTGCCCGACGCCGGTTCCGTGGTCGCCGAGCCACTCGCCTACGACGCCACCGGCGGGGCCGCCGCCCGCACCGGCGCCAGCACCGCCACCAAGGACCTGCTCGGCGGCCTGGCCAACCTGCGCGCGCACGGCATGTCCAACGCGGTCGTGGTCTCCGGCCGGCACACCACCACCGGCAACCCGGTCGCCGTGTTCGGGCCGCAGACCGGCTACTTCGCGCCGCAACTGCTGATGCTCCAGGAGTTGCAGGGCCCCGGGATCAGCGCGCGGGGCGCGGCGTTCGCCGGGCTCAACCTCTACGTGCTGCTCGGTCGCGGCCAGGACTACGCGTGGAGCGCCACCTCCGCCTCGCAGGACCTGACCGACACGTACGCGGTGCCGCTGTGCACCACCGACGGCAGCGCGCCGACGCTGCGCACCAACCGCTACCTCTACCACGGGCAGTGCCTCGCCATGGAGGCGCTGGAGCAGCGCAACTCCTGGTCGCCGACGCTCGCCGACTCCACCCCGGCCGGCTCGTACACGCTGCGCGCGCTGCGCACGAAGTACGGGCTGGTCGCGTACCGGGGGCTGGTGAACGGGCAGCCGACCGCGTTCACCAAGCTGCGCTCCACCTACCGGCACGAGGCCGACTCGGCGATCGGCTTCCAGGCGTTCAACGACCCGTCGGCGATGGGCAGCGCGGCGGCGTTCCAGGCGTCCGCGGGCAGCGTCGGGTACGCGTTCAACTGGTTCTACGTCAACTCGACCGAGGCGGCGTACTACAACTCCGGCTCGAACCCGGTCCGGTCGTCGGTCACCGACCCGAACCTGCCGACGAAGGCGGAACCGGCGTACGAGTGGGCCGGCTGGAACCCGGACACCAACGACGCCAGCTACGCCCCGGCGTCGGCGCATCCGCAGTCGGTCAACCAGGACTACTACGTGAGCTGGAACAACAAGCAGGCGCGGGACTTCGGGGCGGCGGACGGCAACTTCAGCTTCGGCTCCGTACACCGGGGTCAGTTGCTGGACGGCCCGGTGCGCGCCGCGATCGCCCAGCGCAAGCTCGGCCGCGCCGACGTCGTCAAGATCATGGCGGACGCGGCGGTGACCGACCTGCGGGGCCAGCAGGTCCTCGGCGACCTGCTGCGGGTGCTCGACAGCGCGCCGGTCACCGACCCGGCGCTGGCCGACGCGGTCGGCAAGCTGCGGGCCTGGCAGCAGGCCGGCAGCCGGCGGGTGGAGACGTCGCCCGGCTCGAAGGTCTACCAGCACGCCGACGCCATCCGGATCTTCGACGCCTGGTGGCCGCTGCTGGCCTCGGCCGAGTTCCGGCCCGGCCTCGGGCCGGACCTGTACGCCACGCTGGTGGACGCCATCGAGGTCAACGAGGCGCCCTCCGGTGGCCAGAACGGCGGGCGCGACGGCGCGGCGAGCTGGGCGTTGCAGGGCCAGGCGCACAAGGGCTCGTCGTTCCAGTACGGCTGGTGGGGCTACGTCGACAAGGACGTGCGGACCGTGCTCGGCGACCCGGTGGCCGGCGGGCTGGGGCGCGCGTACTGCGGCAACGGCGACCTCGGCGCCTGCCGGACGGCGTTGCTCGGCGCGCTCGGCCAGGCCGCCGCGGTGCCGGCCACCACGGTCTACCCGGGTGACAAGTCGTGCTCCGCCGGCGACCAGTGGTGCGCCGACTCGATCGCCCAGTCCGGGCTCGGCGGCATCACCCACCCGCTGATCGCCTGGCAGAACCGTCCCACCTACCAGCAGGTCGTCTCGTTCCCGGCCCGCCGGGGCGACGACGTCACCAACCTGGCCCAGGGTCGCCCGGCCAGCGCGTCGAGCACCCAGTTCCTGACCAGCAACACGCCGGACAAGGCGGTCGACGGCAGCCTGGGCAGCCGGTGGGCCAGCAGCTACAACGACAACCAGTGGCTGCGCGTCGACCTCGGCGCGGCCCGCACCGTGAGCCGGGCGGTGCTGCGCTGGGAGTCCGCGTACGGCACGTCGTACCGGGTGGAGGTGTCCGGCGACGGCAGCTCCTGGACGCCGGTGTTCGCCACCACCACCGGCAACGGCGGCGTCGACAACGTCACCTTCGCCCCGGTCAGCGCCCGCTACGTGCGGGTGTACGGGGTCAAGCGGGCCACCTCGTACGGCTTCTCGCTCTACGAGTTCGAGGTCTACGGGCGGTGACGACGGTGACCGGCCGGTGGGATCCTCCGCCGGCCGGTCACCATTTCCCCGCAGGTCAGCACCCATCCGTCGAACAGGTGTGCGAAGATGGTCGGGTGTCGGGCGAGGCCACCATCCTGCATGCCGACCTGGACGCGTTCTACGCCTCGGTCGAGCAACGCGACGACAGCCGGCTGCGCGGCCGGCCGGTGATCGTCGGCGGCGGCGTGGTGCTCGCGTGCAGCTACGAGGCGAAGGCGCGGGGCGTGCACAGCGCCATGGGCGGCCGGCAGGCGCGGCGGCTCTGCCCGGAGGCGATCGTGGTGCCACCCCGGATGGCCGCGTACACGGCCGCCAGCCGGGCGGTGTTCGAGATCTTCCGGCAGACCACCCCGCTGGTCGAGGGCATCAGCATCGACGAGGCGTTCCTCGACGTCGGCGGGCTGCGGCGGCTGGTCGGGCCCCCCGCCGGCATCGCGGCCGAGCTGCGCGACCGGGTCCGCCGCCAGGTCGGCCTGCCGATCACGGTCGGCGTGGCCCGCACGAAGTTCCTGGCCAAGGTGGCCAGCGGGGTGGCCAAGCCGGACGGCCTGCTGGTCGTCGAGCCGGCGCGGGAGCTGGCCTTCCTGCACCCGTTGCCGGTCGAGCGGCTGTGGGGCGTCGGCCCGATCACCGCCGCGAAGCTGCGCGAGCGCGGTATCCGTACGGTCGGGCAGGTGGCCCGGCTCGACGAGCCGACCCTGGTGTCGCTGCTCGGCGGCGGCGCCGGCCGGCACCTGCACGCCCTCGCCCACAACCGCGACCCACGCGCGGTGCAGGTGGGCCGCCGCCGCTCCTCGATGGGCGCGCAGCACGCGCTGAGCCGCGAGCCGCACTCCCCCGCCGAGCTGGACGCGGTCCTGGCCGGCCTGGTCGACCGCGTGACCGGGCGGATGCGCGACGCCCGGCGCACCGGCCGCACGGTGACGCTGCGGTTGCGGTTCGCCGACTACACCCGGGCCACCCGCTCGCACACGCTGGACAAGCCGACCGCGCAGACCGCCCCGCTGCGGGCCACCGCCCGGGCGCTGCTGCGCGCCGCGTTGCCGCAGATCGAGCAACGCGGCATCACCCTGCTGGGCGTCTCGGTGGCCAACCTCGACGCCGGGCACACCCAGCTCACCCTGCCGTTCACCGCCCAGCCGGGGCCGGCGCTGGACGCCGCCGTCGACGCCGTCCGGGACCGCTTCGGCGCACGGGCGCTGACCCGGGGGGTGCTGCTCGGCCGCGACCCGGGCGTGGAGATGCCCCGACTGCCCGACTGAGCGCCTCCTCCTACCCCGGGAGGAGACCCGGCTCGGACCGGTGGCCGCGACCGTGACCCCCGGTCGGGCGCGACCACCCTCGCCGGCCGCGAGCATCTACAGACATGACTACCGTACGGAACCGGGCGGCCGGCTGGCCCCGCCCCCTGCTGCTCCTCGTGTCCATGATGGCGGCGCTGACCGTCGTCGCCGCGATCGGCCTCGTCACCGATCCCCGCGTGCTCACCGGCGCGCCGGTCTGGCTCAAGCCGCTGAAGTTCGCGGTCTCGCTCACGCTCTACGGCGGCACCCTGGCCTGGATGCTCTCCCTGCTGCCCCGACGCAGCCGGCTCACCGAACGGGCGGTCACCGTGATCGTGGCCGCTGCGGTGCTGGAGATGGTCCTCATCGTCCTCCAGGTGCTGCGCGGCACCACCAGCCACTTCAACACCGGCACGCCGCTGGACACGGTGCTCTACAACGTCATGGGCACGGCCATCACGGTGCTGTTCCTGGCCCAGGTCGTGCTCGCGGTCGTCCTGGCCCGCCGGCCCCTGCCGGACCGCGCCGGCGGGTACGCGATCCGGGCCGGGCTCGCGGTGTCGCTGCTCGGCATGCTTGTCGCGTTCCCGATGCTGACCCAGCACCCGGACGGCACGCCCGCCGGCATCACCGGGGCGCACAGCGTCGGCGTGCCGGACGGCGGCCCGGGGCTGCCGGTGGTCGGCTGGAGCACCACCGGCGGCGACCTGCGGGTCGGTCACTTCATCGGGCTGCACGCGTTGCAGGCGCTGCCGTTGCTGGCGATCCTGCTCGACCGGTTCCTCGGCGCCCGCCTGGACGAGCTGGTCCGGGCCCGGCTGGTGCTGGTCGGCGGGTTCGCCTACGCCGGGCTGACGCTGCTGGCCACCGCGCAGGCGCTGCGCGGGCAGCCACTGCTGCGGCCGGACGAGATCACGCTGACCGCGGCGGGGGCGCTGGTGGCCGCCACCGCGGCGGCCACCGGCCTGGTCCTGGCCCGCCGGTCCGACCACGCCACGGCGGTGCTGGTCTGATGGCCGCCACGTTGTTCGGGCTGACGTTCGCCCTCGCCGCGCCGTTCTGGGCGCTGATGATCGTGGCGCCCCGCTGGTCGTGGACCGCGCGGATCGTCGACTCGCCGTTGATCGTGGCGCCGGTCCTGCTGGTCTACGCGATCCTGGTGCTGCCGGCGCTCGGCACGGTGCTGCCGGTGGTGGCACTGCCCACCCTGGACGGTGTGCGGGACCTGCTCGGCACCGACAGCGGCGCGGCGGCGGCCTGGGCCCACATGATCGGCTTCGACCTGTTCGTCGGGCGGTGGATCTGGCGCGACGGCCGGGAGCGGGGCATCCCGGCGCTGCTCGCCGCGCCGGTGCTGGTGCTCACCATCCTGCTGGGCCCGCTCGGGCTGGCCGTCCACCTCGGACTGCGGGCCGGGTGGCGGCGGCGGGCCGTGGTGGTGGCCCCGGCCGCACCGGTTGCCTAGGCTGACGTCGTGGGCTGGGTGGGTCGGCTGCTCGACGCAAGTGACACGCTCGCGCGCCGACTGCTGCTGAATCTCAGCGGTGTCGCCTATTTGGTGGTCGGCGTGCACGGCCGGCCCGGGGCGACGACGACGCAGTGGGTCCTCGCGATCGGCGCGTTCGTGCTGGCGCTGCTGTGTCACCGCCGGCCGCTGCTGAACCTGCTGCTCCAGTCGGCCCTGCTGGCGGTCGCGTTCCCGCTCGTCGACGACGTGATGATCAACCAGGTCGGGGCGAGCTGGGCGCTGCTGGAGCTGACCATGCGGGCCGCGCGGCCCCGCACGTTCTGGCTGGGCGCCGGGCTGCTGGCCGCCGTCGACCTGACCGGCCTGATCGGGGCCCCGGTCCGGCAGGTGCTCACCGGCCTGCTCGGCCTCGCCGTCACCGTCGGGCTGCCGCTGCTGATCGGCCTGGTCGTGCGGACCACCCGGGAACTCGGCCGGCAGGCCGAGGAACGGGCCGTGGCGGAGCAGCGCCGACGCGAGTCGGAGAGCCGGGCCGCACGCGCCGACGAGCGGGCCGCGATCGCCCGGGAGCTGCACGACGTGATCGCCCACCACGTCGCGTCGATGGTGCTGCGGGTCGGGGTGGCCCGGCACGTGCTGCCGGACCTCGACCCGCGGGTCGGCGCGGTCTTCGACGACGTGCACCGCACCGGCACGGCCGCGCTGACCGACCTGCGCCGGCTGGTCGCGGTGCTACGCGACCCGGACGGCGTCCGGGGCGACGCGGCGCTGACCGCGATCGATCCGACGGCGCTGCCGGCCGCGCTCGGCGTGACCGTGGACCGGGCCCGGCAGGCCGGGGTCACCGTGGAGGCCGACGTGGACCCGGCGATCGGCACCCTGGACGCGGTCCGCGGCCAGGCGGTGCTGCGACTGACCCAGGAGGCGTTGACGAACGTGGCGAAACACGCGGGCGCGACGGCCCGGGCCCGGCTGAGCGTGTCGATGGTCGACGGGGCGGTGCACTGGGCGGTCTCCGACGACGGGCGCGGCGCGGCGCCGACCGTGGTGCCGGTCGGCGGCGGCCACGGGATCGTCGGGATGCGGGAGCGGGTCGAGGTGCTCGGCGGGCGGCTGGAGGCCGGGCCGACCGGCGACGGGTGGCGGGTGCGGACGGTGCTGCCGCCGGGCGGCGCCAGGGACCGGCCCGCCCGGGTGGCGCCGGGGCCGCGGCCGGCCGCGCCGGAGCCGGCGTGATCCGCGTGCTGCTGGCCGACGACCAGCACCTGATCCGCGCCGGCCTGCGGATGCTCTGCGACGCGCAGCCCGACCTGGAGGTCGTCGGCGAGGTCGACAACGGCCGCGACGCGATCGCCGCCGCCGCCCGGCTGCGACCGGACGTGGTGGTCATGGACCTGCGGATGCCCGGCGTCGACGGGATCACCGCGACCAGCCGGATCCTCGCCGACCGGCCGGCCACCCGGATCATGGTGCTCACCACGTTCGGCGACGACGACCACCTCTATCCCGCGTTGACCGCCGGCGCCTGCGGCTTCCTGCTCAAGGACGCGCCCCCGGCCGACCTGCTCGACGGCCTCCGCCGGGCCGCCGCCGGGGACAGCCCGTTCAGCCCCGAGGTGCTGCGCCGGCTGGTCCAGCGTGCGGTGCACGCCCGCGCCGGCACGCCCCGGCGGTCGGCCGGGCTGACCGCCCGCGAGCAGGACGTGCTCGACCTGGTCGCGGAGGGGCTGGCCAACACCGAGATCGCGGAGCGGCTGCACATCGGCGTGACCACGGTGAAGACCCACATCACCAGCCTGATGGCGAAGACCGGCAGCCCCAACCGGGTCCGCCTGGCGCTGTGGGCACGCGGCGGCTGAGCGGTCACTCCTCGATCGCGCCGCCGACCGCCCGCAGGTGCGCCCGGAACGTCAGCGTCGGGTCCGCCGCACGGGCGGTCAGGTAGTCGTCGAACCCGACCTGCGCCCGCAGCGACCGGCCGGCCCGGATCCGGTCGGCCTGCCGCCGCTCGGTGTCCCGGATGGACCCGGCCAGGTCGAACAGCTCCCCGGCCCGGTCGGCCGGCACGAAGAGCACACCGTCGTCGTCGGCCAGCACCAGATCACCGCCGTCGACCGTCCACGGCCCGACCCGCGCCGCGTCCAACGCGCCGGCCGGCCGTGGGTCCAGCTCCAGCGGCCCGCTCGCCGTGGCGCCGAGGCTGAACACCGGCAGCCCGACGACGGTGAGGTCCGCGGTGTCCCGGTGCGCGCCCCACACCACGAGGCCGGCCAGGCCGGCGGCCCGCGCCTCCCACGCCACCAGGTCCCCGACGCAGGCCCGGTCGGTGCGACCGCCGTCGTCGACCACCAGCACGTCCCCCGGCTCGGCCCGGTCGATCGCCTCCAGGAAGACGTCGACGCTGCCGGCGTGCCGGGCCGGCCGGACCCGCCCGGCCAGACGCCGCCCGGTCAGCACCGGGCGTACGGCGGCCGGGGCGCACCGGACCGCGACGCCGGCCCGCAGGCAGGCGTCGGCGACGTGGGCGGTGGTCAGCGCGGCGAAGCGATCGGCCGCGGCGGTGTGATCGGCGTCCATGGGCCGACGCTAGCCAGCCGGGGACGGGGATGGCAGGTGCCAGTTGCGCGCCGGTGGCCTGTGCCCGCTGAGGCCGGTCAGGGGGCGGCGAGCCGCGCCACGCCGTCCCCGGTGAGGTCGGCCAGCGCCACCCGGCGGCCGGTCAGCGCGAGCAGCAGCGCGGCGCCGGGGCCCCGCACCACCGGCCCGTCCCCGGCCGACCAGCCCAGGTCGGTCGCCTCGACGCGCAGCCCGGCGACCCGCCGACGGTCGACGAACCCGACCGCCCGGCCACCGGTGAGGAAGTCCAGCGAGATGCGCAGCCGCTCCGGGTCCAGGTCGGCGGGGAGGCCGAGCGGCCGGCGGATGTCCTGCCCGTGCACCTGGAGGCCGGTGAGCTGGCCGGGCCAGCCGACCACCGGCAGGCGGAACCGGTGGTCGGCGTGCTTCCGCAGCGCGGCGGCCAGTTCGCCCGGCGGCCGGCGGGCCACCCGGCGGGCCAGCCGCGCGTTCGCCACGTGCGGCCGGAACCCGGCGCCGACCAGCAGTGGCAGCAGGCGCCACGGCGTGGAGACCAGCGGTGACACCAGGTGACCGGCGACCTCCCGGACGGTCCACGCCTGGCAGAGGCTGGGCGTGTCCAACTGGGCCGGGGTGAGCGAGTCGATCAGGTCGGCCGTGCGACGCCGCTCGGCGGCGATCATCGGCAACAGGTCGGTCTCCACCACCCCATTGTGGCCGCGCCGACCGGCCGGGTCAGCCCGGGAAAGTGCGGTCTAGCAGGTCGAACAGGGCCGCCCAGTGCCGCTTGGTGGCCTGCTCGTCGTACATCGGGGTGTCCGCCTGCGTGTAGCCGTGGCGGGCGCCCCGGTAGACCTCCGAGCGGTAGGTGACGCCGGCCGCGTCCAGCGCCTGCTCCAGCGTGGCGATCTGCTCGGCGGTCATCGACGCGTCCTGGTCGGCGTGACCGAAGTAGAGTTCGCCGGTCACCGCGCCGACGCCCCGGTGCGGGCTGTCGGGCGCGTCGCTGACCACGTGACCGGCGTGGAAGGCGGCCACCGCGGCGATCCGGTCCGGGTGGGCCTCGATCGCCCGCAACGCGTTCGTGCCGCCCATGCAGTAGCCGGTGATCGCCGCCGGGCCGGGCGCGACGTCCGGCTGGGCGGCGAGGAAGTCGAGGTAGGCGGCGGTGTCCCGGGCCACCGCGTCCGGTGTCAGCGCGGCCATCAGCGGGCCGAGCCGGGCGAACAGCTCGGCGCGCCGGTCGGCGTCGGCCAGCGCGGACGTGTCGACCGGCGCGGCGGGGCCGGCGCGGTGGAACAGGTTGGGCACCAGCACGACGTATCCCCGATCGGCGATGGTCGCGGCCATCTCGGCCAGCCGGGGCCGCAGCCCGAACGCGTCCATGAACAGCAGCACGGCCGGGAACGGGCCGCCGGAGTCCGGCCGGAGCAGGTAGGCGTCCGCCGTCCCGTCAGGGGTGGGCACGTCCACGATCGTCGGCTGCACGGTCCGAACCTCCTCGCTGAGTTTTCCGCGTCGCACGCTACTCCCGGCGTCGGCGGCCGGCACGTCGAGGCCGCGGCCGGTCAGTGGTCCGGGCTGTCCGCGGGCGCCATCAGCCGCAGCGCGTTCGGGTCGAGGCCGATGCGCACCGGCGTCCGCCCGTACGGCTCGCCGTCGACCTCGATGCGGGCCGGCGGGTCGGTCTCCAACCACAGCTGACGTACGGCCAGGAACGGCTCGTCGCGCAGCGTGCGACGCCGGCCCGCCGCCGCGTTGCGGGCCGTGTCGCGCAGCAGCCCGCGCCGGCTCGGCCCACCGACCGGGTACGCGACCAGCAGCCGGTCGTCGGCGTTGGCGTCGGCGGTGATCGGCCGGCCGGCGTGGAAACCGCCGTTGGCCACGTACACCTGGTGGGTGCGGAACGCGTGGTCCCGCCCCTCGGCGCGCACCGTCACGCGCAGCGGGCGGTGCCGGGTCAGCAGCCCCAGCGCGGTCAGCGGGTAGGCGAGGCGGCCCACGGCGCGCTTCAGCCGGGGCGGCGCGGTCAGCATGATGTCGGCCGACAGCCCGATCCCGACGTGGTTGGTGAACCGGGTGTCGCCGATCAGGCCGAGATCGACGTCGATGACCTTGCCGCCGGTGAGCACCGCGATCGCCGCGTCGAGGTCGAGCGGGACGCCGACGGTGCGGGCGAAGTTGTTGGTGGTGCCCAGCGGCAGCAGGCCCAGGGCGACGTCGCGGTGGGCGAGCAGCCGGGCCGCCGCGCCGACCGTGCCGTCGCCGCCGCCGGTGACCAGCAGGTCCGGGCCCAGGTCGGCGGCCTCGGCGAGCACCCGGTCCAGCTCGCCCGGCCGGTCCACCGGGTACGCCCCGAGCAGCGTGAACCCGGCCGTGCGCAGGCGCGCGTGGACGGTGTCGTAGAGCCGGCGGCCCCGACGGGAGTGGGCGTTGACCACCAACGCCGCCCGCCGTCGTTCCCGGATCGCCGTGGACAGCTCCTGTTTGGTCCGCACGGGTGCGACCCTATCCGCCGACGCCGGTGTCCGACCCCTCGGCGAGCTGGTCGAGGTGCGCGGCGAGCAGCTTGCGGATCCGGGCCGGCGGCATCCGGTCGGGATGCAGCAACGCGTGCAGCGTGAGGCCGTCGAGCAGGGCGTGCAGCCGGGCGGCGGTGGCCGCGTCGGCCGGGTCCGCGCCGGTGAGCAGCGCGACGGCGAGTTCGGCGGCCCGGCGTACGCCGTCGTCGGCCTCGGTCATCCGCTCGCGGGCGGCGGGGTCGACGGGCACCCGGGCGGCGAGCAGCAGCCACACCTCGGCCTCCCGCGCCCGTTGCCGGTCCAGCGGGAGCAGTTCCTCGAGCATCCGTTGGACGACCTGCCGGGTGGGGCCGGTGCGGTCCCCGGCGGTGAACCGCTCGGTCGCCTCGGCCATCACGTGTTCCATGGCGAAGACCAGCAGCTCGGTCTGGGTCGCGAAGTAGTGCCGCAGCGCGCTGGGCGACCAGCCGGCCTCGGCGGCGATGCTGCGCACGGTGGCGGCGCCGACGCCGTCGCGGTAGACGACCCGCCACAGCGCCTCGGCCAGCTCGGCGCGGCGGGCGTCATGGTCGACGATCTTGGGCACGGCCCCTCCGGCGGCGGGTGGACGACTGTTGCTACGGTTGTTGTCGCACAGCGTACTAAAACCTGGAGGCCACATGCTCGTCGGAGTGATCATCGCCTGTGAGGTGGCGTTCTGGCTGTTCCTGGTCGCCGGGCTGGTCGCCCGTTACCCGCTGCGGCGGCCCCGCCTGGGCGCCGCGCTGCTGCTCGCGGTGCCCGCCGTCGACCTCGTGCTGCTGGCCGTCACGATGATCGACCTGCGCGGCGGGGGCACCGCCACGTTCGCGCACGGCCTCGCCGCCGCGTATCTGGGCTTCTCCGTCGCCTTCGGGCACAGCATGGTGCGCTGGGCCGACGAGCGGTTCGCCCACCGGTTCGCCGGCGGACCGCCGCCGCGCCGGGCCCCCCGACACGGCTGGGCCCGGGCCCGGCACGAGTGGCGGGAGTGGGGTAAGGGCATGCTCGGCTGGGCGGTCGCCTGCGCCGTGCTGCTCGGCGGCGTCGCGCTGGTCGGCGACGCCGAGCGGACCGCGGAGCTGTGGGCCTGGGCCGGTCGGCTCACCCTGGCCATGGCGGCCTGGCTGGTGTTCTGGCCGCTCGCCTACACCGTGTTCCCCAAGCGGGCGCCCCGCGACGTCTGACGCTCACCCCTTGCGGCCGGTGGTCGCGATGCCCTCGACGAAGTGCCGCTGGGCCAGGAAGAACAGCACGATCATCGGGACGGTGGCGATCACGCTGCCGGCGAGGACGATCTCCCACTGCTGCTCGCCGCCGTAGCCGAACCGGTCGAGGATCACCTTGAGCCCCCGGGGCAGCGTGTAGAGCTGCTCGTTGCGCAGGTAGATCAACGGCTTCACCAGGTCGGTCCAGCTCGCCTTGAACTCGAACACGAACGCCACCAGCAACGCGGGGCGGACCAGCGGGAACGCCATCCGCCAGAACAGCTGCGGATAGCTGGCCCCGTCCACCCGGGCGGCCTCGAAGTACTCCCGGGGCAGCGACAGGAAGAACTGGCGCAGCAGGAAGATGTAGAACGCGGACCCGAACAGGTTGCCGGCCCAGAGCGGCACCTGCGTGTCCACCAGGCCGAGCCGGTTCCAGATCAGGTACGTCGGGATCATGGTGACCGCGAACGGCAGCATCATGGTGGCCAGCACCAGGCCGAACAGCAGGTTGCGGCCGGGGAACCGGAAGTACGCGAAGCCGAACGCGACCCACGCGCTGGACAGCGTCGCGGTGGCCGCGGCCGCCACGCCGACCACCAGGCTGTTGAACAGCCAGGTGAGCAGCGGCATCGCGTCCCACGCCGCGGCGTAGTTGTCCGGCGCGAACGGGGTGGGCAACAGGCCCGGCGCGAAGACGTACTCCCGGGGTCGCAGCGAGGCGCTGACCAGCCAGACGAACGGCAGCAGGAAGACCACCGCGGCGGTCGCCAGGCCGAGCACGAACAGCAGCCGCTGCCAGCGCGGACGCCGACCGTCGTCCGGCGGGCCCGCCGGGCGGGGCGACGCCACCGGCGCCACCACCGTGCCGACCTCCACCGGTCGGGTCGTCGTGGTCACCGATCCTCCCCCTCGTAGTAGACGAACCGGTTGCCGAGTTTCACCTGGACCAGCGTGATGGCCAGGATGATCAGGAAGAGCAGCCAGGCCATCGCCGAGGCGAAGCCCATGTGCAGGAACTGGAACGCCTCGCGGAACAGGTGGATCACATAGAACGACGCCGCGTCGCTGCTGAACGAACCGGCGGTCTGCCGGTTGCCGAAGTACATGGTGTAGACCTCGGTGAACATCTGCAGCGACGCGATGGTGTTGACGATCAACGTGAAGAACAGCGCGCCGGAGATCATCGGCAGCGTCACGTGCCGGAACCGCGCCCACCCGCCGGCGCCGTCGAGGTCGGCCGCCTCGTACAGGTCACGGGGCACGTTCTGCAACGCGGCCAGATAGATGATCACGGTGGAGCCGAGGCTCCAGAGGCTCATCAGCACGATGCCCGGCATCACCCAGTCCGGGTCCGTGGTCCAGCTCGGACCGTCGATGCCGATCAGCGCCAGCCCACGGTTGATCAGGCCGTCCTGCGTGTTGAGCAGCAGCAGGAACAGGATGCCGACCGCCACCGCCGGGGTCATCACCGGCAGGTAGAAGACGGTACGGAAGAAGCCCTGGAGCCGGCCGACGCGCTTGAGCAGCAGCGCCAACCCGAGCGAGATCACCATCACCAGCGGCACGTGCAGCGCCGTGTAGTAGACGGTGTTGCCCAGGCTGCGCGCCACCTGCGGATCGGCGACGAGTTGCCGGTAGTTGTCCAGGCCGCTGAAGCGGGGCGCGTTGAGCACGTCGTACTCGGTGAAGCTGAGCCAGAGACTGGCGACCATCGGCCCGGCGGTGAACGCCAGGAAACCGACGATCCACGGCGCCAGGAAGAGGTACGCCCAGCGGGCCTCCCGCCGGGCCAGCGGCGTGCGACGCCGCCGGCCCGGCGCGGACGGGGTGACGGTGGTGGTGGCCATCTCGAGCCCCTAGCCCGCGGCCTTGTCCAGCGCGGCGGTCGCCTCCTGCTGGGCTCGGGCGAGGGCCTCGGCGGGCTGCTGCTGGCCGGAGAGCACCCGGTTGACCGCGTCCGTCCACGCCTTGTCGAACTCGGCCCCGGCCGGCGAGGCGGGCATCGCGAACGCGACGTCCTGCGCCTGGCGGACCGCGGCGACCGCGTCGTCGAAGCGCTTGTTGCCGGTCGGCTGGTACACCTCGTCGAAGATCTTCTTGTCGGCCGCGGTGTTGCCGGTCCACAGCCCGGTGAAGGGCAGGTTCGCGGCCTTGCGCGCCTCGGCGCGCGCCCGCGCGGCGGCGAGCCAGGTGTCGGTGGCGGTCATCTGCTTGACGAAGGCGCAGGCCGCCTCCGGGTTCTTCGCGCCCTTGGTGATCACCCACGCCTGCCCGGAGGACATGCTCAGCGGCTGGCCCTGCCGGTCCACGAACGGCTTCACCACCAGCTCCGCCTTCGGGGTGTTCTTGGCGGCCTGGTTGAGAAACCACTCCTCCATCGGCCAGGCGACCATCTGGTTCTTGGCCAGCGGGTTCTGCGCGCCGAAGAAGTCGAAGGTGTCGCGGAACGACTTGAATTTGCCCCAGCCGCCCTGGTCCTGGACGAGCTTGACGCCGGTGGTGAGCGCCTCGACCACCTTCGGGTCGGTGAGGTTGGCCTTGGTGCCGTCGGCCGAAATCATCTCCGCGCCGTTGGCCTTCGCCCACATCGGCAGGAACTCCGGGATCTTCGGGTCGATGCCGATGCGGCTGAGCCGGCCGTTGGCGACGGCGGCGAGCCTGGCGTTCAGCGCCGGGAGGCCGGCCCAGTCGGCCAGGTTCACGTCGTCGGCGGTCAGGCCCGCCTTCCTGAGCAGCGTCTCGTTCAGGTAGAGCACCCGGACCTGGGCGAACTCGGGGATGCCGTAGACCGTGCCGTCCAGCGTCACCTGGTCCTTCGCGGACTGCCGGTACTGCCCCATGTCGATCCGCTGCTTGTCGACGCAGTCGGTGAGCGGCTGGATCGAGCCGCGCTTGGCGTACGTGCCGATCAGCTTGCGGTCCAGGTAGACCAGGTCGGGCGGGTTGCCCGAGGCAACCGCCGACAGGAACTGCTGTTCGTCGAAGGCGCCCTCGGTGACCGTGAGCCGGACGTCGGAGTGGTCGCGCTTGAAGGCGTCCACCCGGGTGGTGGCGATCTCGTCGGACAGGCTGAAGCCCATCGTGCTGAGCGCGCCGCTGCCCTCGGCGCCGCCGCCGTCGGAGTCACCTCCCCCGCCGACGCCGCCGCAGCCGCTGATCGCCAGGGCCAGCACCCCGACCAACGCGGTCGCCCGCAGTTTCCGTGACATCGCCACCTCCCGTGGTCGCGCGGGCCGCTCTGCCCACGCGACGTGCACTTCTCCGAAGGTGCGGTTCTTAAACCGATCGATGCACAACGTTTACCGTCGGGCGGCCACCTCGTTCAGCCGACGGGCGCGTCGGGCCAGGCGGCCCGGACCAGCGCCGGCAGCACCTCGCCGGCCGGCCCGCGCAGGTTGACCGCGCAGACCGCGTCCAGTGGCGTCGGCACCGGGTTGACCTGCACCACCGGCGCGCCGAGGCGGGCCGCCACCAGCGGGATCTCCGCGGCGGGGTGGACCAGGGCCGAGGTGCCGACGGTGAGCAGCAGGTCGCAGCGCGACGCCGCCTCGACCGCCGCCGCCAACGCCGCCTCGGGCAGCGCCTCACCGAACCACACCACGCCGGGCCGGACCGGTGCGGCGCAGTCGGCGCAGGCCGGCGGGTCGAGCGGCCCGGCCGGCTCCCCCGCGTCGTCGGGCAGCGGCGCCGGCCGGTCGCACGCGGAGCAGCGGGGCGCGAACAGGCTGCCGTGCAGGCGGACCGGGGCGCGGGCGCCGCCCCGCTCGTGCAGGTCGTCGACGTTCTGCGTGACCACCACGGTGTCCGGCAGCCGCGCCTGGATCGCGGCCACCGCCCGGTGCCCCGGGTTCGGCGCGGCGCGGCGCACCCCGTGCCGCCGGCCCTCGTACCAGCCCCAGACCAGCGCCGGGTCGGCGTGGAACGCGGCCGGAGTGGCCAACTGCGCCGGGTCGAAGCGCCGCCAGAGGCCGACCTGCGCGTCCCGGAACGTCGGCACGCCGCTCTCGGCCGACATGCCGGCGCCGGTGAACACCACCGGCCGGGTCGCGGCGGCCAGCAGCCGGGCCGCCGCGGCGAGATCGCCGGCGCTCACCCGTCCACCGTCAACCGGACGTCCACCCGGTCGCCCAGCTCGATCCGCTCCGCGCGGCGCACCGCCACCTTGAGCGGCAGCACGTAGCGGCCGTCCTTGGGCCACAGCGACGTCCGCCAGTCGGTGCCGCCGATCCGGACGCCGACCGGGACCATGCCCCAGCCGTAGCTGACCGAGGCGGCGGCGGTCGCCAACGCGGCGCACTGCTCGTCGGGCACGGTGACGAAGTGGTAGGGCGCCGGGCCGCGCCAGAACCACACCTCGCCGCTGAACGCCAGCTCCATCCGCTCAGGATAGGGACGGGGTACGACGGGCCCGGCCCGGCGGGGTGGGGCCAGCCCCACCCGACAACCGGGGTCTGGACGGCTGGGCCGGGCGGTCGCCGCCTGGCTAGCGTCAGTCCATGACCGAGGACCGACCGTCGTACCTGGCCGGGGCGTTGCGCCGGCGCCGATACCTGCGCTCCGCCTGGCCGTGGCGGGCCCTGGCGTACGCCGTGACCACCCTGCCGGTCGCCGGCGTGCTGGCGGTGGCGGCGGGCGTGCTCGCCGCGCCGCTGCTGCTGGTGGTGAGCGCGCTGCGGCAGGGCCGGCCGGTCGACGTCCCGGCCCTGGTCGTGCTCACCCTGGTGGCACTGGCCGGGCTCGCCGTCGCCCCGCTGGTCGGCGCGTCGGTGGCGGCGGTCGAGCGGTGGCGGCTCGGCCTGGTCGACGGCCGGCCGGTACGCGCGCCGGGCCGGCGTGGTCCGGCCGCCCGCTGGACCGGCGCCGCCGCCTGGCGGGAGGTCGCGTACGCCGGCTGGCTGGGCACCGTGGTGCCGGTGGCGTACGGCACGTTCGCGCTGCTGGTGCTGCTCGACGCGGCGCTCGTCGCCGGCCCGTGGCTGGCCGGCGGCGAGGACCGGATCGTGCTGGTCTGGGCCACCGTCGACTCCCCGGCCGGTGCGGTCCCGTACGCGGTCGCCGGGGTGCTCGCCGTGCCGGCCCTGGCCTACCTCGCCGGTCTGCTGGTCGCGGGGCAGGCGGCGGTGGCCCGGTGGCTGCTCGACGACGCGCCCGACGCCACCGCGCTGCGCGAGGTGACCCGGTCCCGGGCCCGCCTGGTGGGCGCGTACGAGGCGGAACGCCGCCGCGTCGAGCGGGACGTGCACGACGGCGCGCAGCCCCGGCTGACCAGCCTCACGCTCCAGCTCGGGCTGGCCCGCCTCGACGTGCCTGACGACTCGCCGGCGGCACGGCCGCTGGACCTGGCGCACGAGCAGGCCAAGGAGCTGATGGTGACGTTACGTGGCATCGTGCAGGGCCTCCGCCCGCCGCAGCTCACCGAACTGGGGCTGGCCGGCGCGGTCGGCGACCTGGCGGCCCGCTCGACGGTCCCGGTCACCGTACGCGCGGAGCTGCCCCGCCCGGCGCCGGAGCTGGTCGAGACCACCGCCTGGTACGTGGTCTCCGAGGCGTTGGGCAACGTGGCCCGGCACGCCCACGCGACGCGCGCCGCGGTGCGGTTGACCCGGACCGGCCACCTCCTGGTGGTCGAGGTCGAGGACGACGGCCGGGGCGGCGCCGACCCGGCGCGGGGCACCGGCCTGACCGGGCTCGCCGACCGGGTGGCCGCGGTGGACGGTAGGTTGCTGCTGGCCAGCCCGGCGGGCGGGCCTACCCTCGTGCGGGTGGAGCTGCCGTGCCGTCCGTGATCCGGGTCGTCCTCGCCGAGGACGAGGTCCTGCTCCGGGAGGGTCTGGTCGGCCTGCTGACCCGGTTCGGGTTCGCGGTGGCCGCCGCTGTCGGTTCCGCCCCGGCGGTGCTCGACGCCGTCCGCACGCACCGGCCCGAGCTGCTGGTGACCGACATCCGGATGCCGCCGGAGCACCGGGACGACGGCCTGCGCGCGGCGGTCACGCTGCGCGCGGAGCGGCCGGATCTCGCGGTGGTGGTGCTGAGCCAGCACGTGCAGAGCGGGTACGCGGCGGCGCTGCTGGACAGCGGCGACGGGCGGCGGGTCGGCTACCTGCTCAAGGACCGGGTGGCCGACGTCGCCGAGTTCGCCGACACGTTGCGTCGGGTGGCCGCCGGCGGCACCGCGGTCGACCCGGACGTGGTGCGGCACCTGCTGCGCCGCCCCCGCGACCCGCTCCACGCGCTCTCCCGGCGCGAGCGGGAGGTGCTGGGGCTGGTCGCGGAGGGGCACTCCAACGGCGCGATCGCGGCCCGGCTGCACGTGACCGAGGCGGCGGTCGGCAAGCACGTCGGCAACATCCTGGCCAAGCTGGACCTGCCGCCGGACCAGGACACCCACCGCCGGGTGCTGGCCGTGCTCGCCTACCTGCGCGCCGAGGGTTGACGGGCTACCGCCGCGGGCCGCCGGTCTCGGTCAGGGCGCCGTCGGCCAGCCGCAGCCACCGGTCCACCCCGAGGTCGGCCAGGAACCGCGGGTCGTGGCTGACCACCAGCAGCGCTCCCCGGTAGCCGCCGAGCGCGTCCGCCAACTGGGCCACGCTGTCCAGATCGAGGTTGTTGGTGGGCTCGTCGAGCAGCAGCAGCTGCGGCGCCGGCTCGGCGTTCAGCACGCAGGCCAGGGTGGCGCGCAGCAGCTCGCCGCCGGAGAGCACGCGGACCGGCAGGTGCACCCGGTCGCCCCGGAACAGGAACCGGGCCAGCAGGTTCATCCGCTCGGCGTCGGCGAGCCCGGGCGCGAAGGCGGCCAGGTTCTCCGCGACGGTACGCGCCGGGTCGAGCAGGTCCAGCCGCTGCGACAGGTACGCCACCCGCCCCTCGACCCGGGTGGCGGTCCCGGCGGTGGGCTGTTGGTCGCCGCTGACCAGGCGCAGCAGCGTGGACTTGCCGGTGCCGTTCGCGCCGGTGAGCGCGATCCGTTCCGGCCCCCGGACGGTCAGGTCGAGGCCGTCGAACACCTGACGGCCGGCGTACTCGGCGCACAGCCGCTCGCCGTGGAAGACGGTCCGGCCGGCCGGCACGGCGGTGTCGGGCAGGTCGATCACAATCTTGTCGTCCTGGCGGGCGGCCCGGCTGGCCTGGTCCAGCCGGTGCTGCGCGTCGCCGACGCGGGCGGCGTGCGTCTCGGCGGCCCGGCCGGCGGAGACCTGGGCGTCCCGCTTCAGGCCACCGGCGACGATCCGGGCCAGCCCGGCGTCGGGCAGGTTACGGGCGGCCGTGGCGGCGCGGCGGGCGGCGCGTTCCCGGGCCTGCTGGAGTTCGCGCTTCTGCCGCTTGAGGTCCTGCTCGGCGCCGCGAACCTGCCGCTGAGCCACCTCGCGCTCGGCGCGCACGGCCTGCTCGTACGCGGTGAAGTCGCCGCCGTACCAGCGCAGCTCGTCGGGGGCCAACGCGGCGATGCGGTCCATCTCGTCCAGCAGCGCCCGGTCGTGGCTGGCCACCAGCAGGCAGCCGGTCCAGCCGCGCAGCACCGCCGTCAACCGCTCACGGGCCGCCTCGTCGAGGTTGTTCGTCGGCTCGTCGAGCAGCAGCACGTCCGGCCGCCGCAGCAGTTGCCCGACCAACCCCAGGGAGATCACCTGACCACCGCTGAGCGTGCCCAGCCGGCGGTCCAGGGCCAGCCCGCCGAGGCCGAGGCGGTCCAGTTCGGCGTGGGTGCGCTCCTCGACGTCCCAGTCGTCGCCGACGGCGGTGAAGTGTTCCTCGCGGGCGTCGCCGGCCTCGATGGCGTGCAGCGCGGCGACGGCCCGGTCGACGCCGAGGACCTGGGCGACGGTCTGGTCGACGGCGAACGGCAGGTGCTGGGGCAGGTAGCCGAGCACGCCCCGGACGGTGACCGCGCCGGCCGTCGGGCGCAGCTCGCCGGCGATGAGCCGCAGCAGGGTGGTCTTGCCGCTGCCGTTGGGCGCCACCAGGCCGGTACGGCCGCCGGGCACGGAGAAGGTCAGGTCGGTGAGGACCGGCGTGTCGTCCGGCCAGGAGAAGGAGAGCGCGGAGCTGACGACGTAGGCGTCGGACATGATCAACCTTAGGAGGGAGAGCCGCGGGCGCGGTGCGCCGGCGTGGACAGGGGACGACGAAGGGGGCCGCGGCGACGGCGCGGGATGCGCGCGTCGGCGGCCGTCCGGGGCTCTCACCCGGAGATGTCGTCGTCACCTGCCATGACCACTCCGATCCTCGACGGACCGCTAAACCCTAGCTCACCGGTGGGCCGTCCGGGGCCCGCCGGTGGCGTGGGTCAGGCCGGCCAGGCGTGGCCGATCCCGTCGAGCAGCAGGACCACCCCGTCGGTGGCCGCCTCCCGGTCCCGGGAGATCGCCTGGTACTCCGGTGAGGTGGACCAGCGCTCGAAGTCCTCCCGGCTGTCGAAGGACATGAGCACCACCTTGTCGTGCGGCCAGTCGCCCTCCACCACGCGGGGGGCGGTGTCGGCGGCGAGCAGCCGGCCGCCGTGCCGGGCCAGCACCGGCAGGAAGGCGGCGACGTAGCGGTCGTAGCGTGCCCGGTCGTGGACGGTGAGCTGCGCGAGGGCGTAGACGGTCACCGGGTCAGGCTACCGATCGGTAGACGCGCCCGATGCCCGCCGCGTCCGCCGACCGGCGGCGGGCGAGCTGGTGGGGCCGGTGACCAGGGATCGGGGCGCCCCGCCTGGGTAGCCTGCACCCATGATCTTCATTACCGCCAAGTTCCGGGTCCGGCCGTCCGACGCCGACCGCTGGCCGCAGATCGCGGCCGACTTCACCGAGGCGACCCGGGCCGAGCCCGGCTGCCTGTGGTTCGACTGGTCCCGCAGCCTGGCCGACCCCACCGAGTACGTGCTGGTCGAGGCGTTCCGCGACGACGAGGCCGGCGCCGCGCACGTGCGGTCGGCACACTTCCGCGAGGCCCAGCGCACGCTGCCGCCGCACCTGGTCGAGACGCCGCGGGTCGTCAACGTGACCGTGCCGCAGCAGGACTGGTCGCGCCTCGGCGAGATGGCCGTGCCGGGCGAGGACTGACCCGGGTGCCCGCCGGGCCGGGCGGTCGGCCGTCGCCCGCCCGGCCCGCGCCGGTCACGGGATGCTGAGGCCGTACGCCGCGAGGATCTCCAGGATCGGCTGGTAGTAGCTGGTGCCGCCAGTCGTGCAGTTGCCGCTGCCGCCGGAGAGGATCCCGAGCACCGTGCCGGTCGCCGCCACGTAGAGCGGGCCGCCGCTGTCCCCCGGCTCGGCGCAGATGTTCGTGCGGATCAGCCCGGTGACGCTGCCTTCGGCGTAGTTGACTGTCGCGTTCAGTGCGGTGACCGAGCCGCAGCGGACGCCGGTGGTGGCGCCGCTGCGGCAGACCGCCTGCCCGACGTACGCGTTGCCGGCGGCGGAGATGGTCACCTGGCCCGGGTAGGTGTAGACGGCACTGGGGTGGGTGACCGTGCCGGTGTAGCGGACCACGCCGTAGTCGTTGCCGGGGAAGCTGCTGCCGGTCCGGCTGCCCAGCACCGTGGTGCGGGCGCTGTCGGCATACCAGGTGGCGCCGATCGTGGTGCAGTGTCCGGCGGTGACGAAGTACCAGGCGCTGCTGCTGCGGACGTTCACGCCGAGCGAGCAGCGCCCGCCGCCGCTGTAGATCGCCTGGCCGCCGGCGATGAGCGGGCGCAGCCGGCCGGGCTCGTGCCGCAGCACCGCGCCGGATCGGGTGGCGGCGCGGCGCACGGCGGCCAGCGCGGCCCCGCGTACCGTGTCGTCGACGGTGACGGTCAGGCGGCCGGTGGCCGGGTCGTGGGCCCAGGCGGTGCCGACGGTGCGCGCCTCGGCGAGCGTCGAGGGCGCCGGTGGCGGCGTCGACGCGGCGGCACGGGCGGCGGCCGGGGTGGCGGCCAGCAGGGCGGTGAGGACGAGGACGACGAGCGACGGTCGGCGCATCCGGAGATCCTTCCATCGGTGGAAGTCGATTCCGTTCAGCATCGACCCCGGTCCGCCCGCGTTCAAGCGCCGGCCCCCGTCCGGTCCCGGACAGCGGCACACCCCGGCCGGCTGGGCATCTCCGACGCCGAAACTTCCGGCGGCGGCACGCCGGTCGGGCCGACCACCCGACCCGCATCTTCACACTCTTGTCCGCCGGCCCCGCCGGGAAACTCGGGCATCGACGCCGTTAAGTTTTCGGAACGGTTCCGGTAGGCTCTCCGGCCAGGGATCTGCTTCGATCGACCCACGGTGGCGGGGAGTCACTCCCCATCCCGCGCGGCCTCCGGGCGGCTGCGCACGAGCCGACACCGTGACGGGCGGTGGTCGGGGCGACCTCCCATTCGCCCAAGCTAGGAAAGGCTTTCACATGGACAAGGTGCTCGCCCGCGACAGCGGAGGCGCGGCAGCCCGGTCGCGTCCGCGTGCCGCGGTGGTGTCGATCGTGGCCGGAGCCGCGGCCGTGGCCGCGACGATCGCGGTGGCGACCAGCGCCAGCGCCGGCACGACGCTCGGCGCGTCGGCGGCGGAACAGGGCCGCTACTTCGGCACCGCGGTGGCCGCGAACAAGCTGTCCGACAGCACGTACGTCGGCATCCTGAACCGCGAGTTCAACATGGTCACGCCGGAGAACGAGATGAAGTGGGACGCCACCGAGCCGTCCCAGAACCAGTTCAACTACTCCAGCGCCGACCGGATCGTGGCGCACGCCCAGGCCAACGGCATGCGGGTGCGTGGGCACGCGCTGGCCTGGCATCAGCAGCAGCCGGGCTGGGCGCAGAGCCTGTCCGGCACCGCGCTGCGCAACGCCATGGTCAACCACATCACCCAGGTCGCCACGCACTACAAGGGCAAGATCTACGCCTGGGACGTGGTCAACGAGGCGTTCGACGACAGCAACGGCGGCCGGCGCGACTCCAACCTGCAACGCACCGGCAACGACTGGATCGAGGTCGCCTTCCGCACCGCCCGCGCCGCCGACCCGGGCGCCAAGCTCTGCTACAACGACTACAACACCGACAACTGGACCTGGGCCAAGACGCAGGGCGTCTACAACATGGTCAAGGACTTCAAGGCCCGCGGCGTGCCGATCGACTGCGTCGGCTTCCAGTCGCACTTCAACAGCGGCTCGCCCTACCCGGGCAACTACCGCACCACGTTGCAGAACTTCGCCGACCTCGGCGTCGACGTGCAGATCACCGAGCTGGACATCGAGGGCTCCGGCACCACCCAGGCCACCACGTACGGCAACGTGGTCAAGGACTGCCTGGCCGTGGCGCGCTGCAACGGCATCACGGTCTGGGGCATCCGCGACAGCGACTCGTGGCGGGCCAGCGGCACGCCGCTGCTGTTCGACGGCAACGGCAACAAGAAGGCCGCGTACACGTCGGTGCTCAACGCGCTGAACGCCGGTGGCACCACGCCGCCGACCAGCACCCCGCCGACCACGACGCCGCCGACCAGCACGCCGCCCACCACCACCCCGCCCACGTCGGAGCCGCCGACGACGCCCCCGCCGGCCGGCGCCTGCACCGCGACGCTGACCACGAACCAGTGGCAGGGCGGCTTCGTCACCACCGTGCGGGTCACCGCCGGGGGCAGTCCGCTCAACGGATGGTCGGTGTCGGTGACGCTGCCCTCCGGCTCGTCGGTCACCAACGCGTGGAGCGCGCAGGCCAGCGGCTCCACCGGCGCGGTGACGTTCCGCAACGTCGACTACAACCGCCAGGTCGGCGCCGGCGGCAGCACCGAGTTCGGGTTCCAGGGGACGGGCACCGCCCCCGCCGGCGCCCCGAGCTGCACCGCCGGCTGATCCCTCCCTCGCTGTCCCCCTGTTTCACGGAAAGAGTGGCTATCCGGGCCCGGATAGCCACTCTTTCCGTGAATCGGGCGCGGGCGGCGCGGGCGGGCGCGGCGGGCGGGCGCGGCGCGGGCGGGCGCGGCGCCGGCGGACGGGGCGCGGGCGGGGGCGGGACTGGCCGTCGACGTGACGTTCAGTCCTCCAGTTCGGGGCCGAGCAGGCGCAGCTCCTCGATGTCGGTGGCCGCCTGGAGTTCCCGCAGCACCGCCTCGTCGATCTGGTTGGTGTTGCGCAGCCGGGTCACCTCCCGACGCTTGCGGTCCAGCATCTCCAACTGGAGTCGCCGGGCCAGCTCCCGCTCCCGGTCCGTCGCCTCGTCGCGCGGGTTGCGGACGTCGTCCAGGTGGTCCTGGTAAGCGGCGCGGAGCCGCGCCACGGTGTCCGGCGCGACGCCCAGCTCCGCTGCGGTTCCCGGCAGCGCCTCCAGCACCGCCTCGGTGGCCCGGATCCGGGCCACCCGCGTCTCGTCCGCGCGCTCCCGGTCGCCGGTCAGGCCGGCCCAGCCCACGACCGCGGGCAGCGTGGTGCCCTGCACCACCATGATCAGCACGATCACCACCACGGTGACGAAGATGATCAGGTCACGTTCGTGTACCGGCGTGCCGTCGTGCGTGGCCACCGGCACGGCCAGCGCCGCGGCGAGCGAGACCGCGCCCCGGAACCCGGCCCAGCCCGCCGCGGTACGCATCCGGGCGTCGAAGTGGCGCGACCGCCGCGACTCCCGCCGGTCCACCCCTTGCAGCGCCGAGACCGACAGGTGCACCCAGGCCAGTCGGGTGACCACGACGACCAGCGCCACCAGCACCGCGATGCCGAACGACGCCACCGGCGAGTGGCTGGTGATGCTGCGCAGCGAACGCGGCACCTGCATGCCGAGCAGCACGAACAGGCTGCCGTTGATCATGAAGGTGGAGAGGTCCCAGAACGCGTACGCGGTGACCCGGGAGCGGGCCCGGATCACCCGGGGGCCCGCCCACGACAGCAGCAGGCCGGAGACGACCACCGCGAGCACGCCGCTGGCGTGCACCGCGTCGGCGAGCAGGAACGCGACGAACGGGGTCAGGATGCTCAGCCCGCCCTCGCGCATCGCGTCGTCGACGTGTTTGCGGATCAGCACGACCAGCCCACCGACGAGCAGCCCGGCGGCCACCCCACCCAACGACTTGCCGACGAACTGCCCGGTCAGCGAGAGCGCCCCGGGCACCTTCCCGCCGGCGATCACGCCCACCGCCACCGCGAACAGCACCAGCGCCGTACCGTCGTTGACCAGGCTCTCCGCGCGCAGCGTGGTGAGGATGCCCCGCGGCATCCGCTTGGCCAGGCCGGCGACGGCGGCGGCGTCGGTGGGCGCCAGGACCGCGCCGAGCACCCAGGCGGCGGCCGGTTCCACCCCGAGGGCCCGGGTGACGTACGCGACCGCGACCATCGTGATGATCACCAGGGCGACGGCCAACAGCACGATCACCGCGAGGTTGGCCCGGATCTCGCGAAGACTGATCACCAGGCTCTCCCGGTAGAGGATCGCCGGCAGGAACAGCACCAGCACCACCTCGGGTTCGAGGACCACGTTCTCGAACGGGGGCAGCAGGCCGAGCAGCGCGCCCATGACGATCAGCAGCACCGGCGGCGCGACGCTGTACCGGCCACCGATCGTGGTGCCGACGAGCACGGTGGCGCCGAGCACGCCGATCAGCACCAGTGCGTCCACGCCGTACCCCCGTCACCGTCCGCCGGAACCACCGTGCCGCACCTCGTGGGCCCGGTGCGGCGGAACGGGCCGATCGCTACTCGAAGCGGGACGGGTCGCCGGCGCCCCGGCGCAGGATCTCCGGCTCCGGGCCGGACAGGTCGACCACGGTGGTTGGTTCGAGCCCGCAGTCCCCGGCGTCGACCACGGCCTCGACCAGGTGGTCGAGGCGTTCCTTGATCTCCCAGCCCTGGGTCATCGGCTCGGTCTCACCGGGCAGCAGCAGGGTGCTGGAGAGCAGCGGCTCGCCCAGCTCGGCGAGCAGCGCCTGGGTGACGGTGTGCTTCGGCACCCGCGCCCCGACCACCCGCCGGCGCGGGTCCTGCAACCGGCGCGGCACCTCCGAGGTGGCCGGCAGCAGGAACGTGTAACTGCCCGGGATCACGGACTTGACCTGCCGGAAGACCGCGTTGCTGAGTTTGACGAACTGGCCGAGTTGGGCGAAGTCGCGGCACACCAGTGTGAACGGGTGCCGCTCGTCGAGTCGCCGGATCTCCCGGATCCGTTCCACGCCGGCCCGGTTGCCGAGCCGGCAGCCGAGCGCGTAGCAGGAGTCGGTCGGGTAGACGATCACGCCGTCGGCCCGGAGCAGGTCCACCACCTGCCGGATCACCCGGGGCTGGGGATTGTCCGGATGCAGGTCGTAGTACCGCGCCACGCCGGCCAGCCTATGCCCCGTCCCGATCATCCGCAGGTTTGCCGGGGGCCGGTTCCGGAAACAGGTGGGGGCCGTTCACCACAGGGGGGATCGACCATGTCCGAATCCAGCACCGCCCGCGCCGTCGCCCGTCCGGCGGAGGTGACCGACCCACTGCTGTGGGATCTGTCCGCCGCGGTGGCCGACGCGCACCAGCCGGACGCGCAGCGGGCGTGCGCCAGCCCGAGCTGCGCCGGCGCGGCCTGGCCGTGCGCCGCCTGGGACACCGCACAGGCGGGGCTGAGCGCCGCCCGTCCCCACTCGTCCCCGACCGAAGCGGCCCCCACCGCCCCCACTACCCCCACCACCCCTCCGCAGCGCCTGGCCCCCGCCGCCTGACCCACCCCAAATTCACCGAAAGAGTGGCTATCGGGCACCGGATAGCCACTCTTTCCGTGAAAAAGAGGGCGCTCGTGAGGGTGTGGGTGAGGGCGGGAGAGCGCTCTCTTTGGCAACAAGACATTGACGGACGCGTAACCGGAACCTAACCTCGCTTTTCAAGAGAGCGCTCTCTCACCGTCGGACCACCATCCGGACACCACCTTCTCCTCTGAAGGGGACCTCCATGACACTCCCCCTGCGGGACGTCTCCCCCGGCGCCGCACCGCCGTCCACCCCGCTCCCGTCCACTCCCCGGCGTCGCCGGGCGATCGCCCTCGCCGCCGCGTCCCTGCTGGCGGCCGGCCTGCTCGGCGTCGTGGTCGGTGGTGGCGGCACCGCCACCGCCGGCACCGTCGGCGCGGGCAGCTACACCGAGACGCTGCCGCCCGGGGCCGCGCTGCCCAAGGGCTGCGGCACGGTCAGCACCAACCCCCGCATCTTCGCCACCGCCGACGCGCCGGCCGGCGCGATTCCCACCAACGACTGGTGGTCCTCGCTGATCTGGAAGCGCAACAACTGCGGGACCAGTGAGAACCTCCAGGCCCACCCGCTGGCGTTCAAGGCCGAGAACAACGGGCTCGGGCTGTCCTACACCACCACGCCGGCGATCAGCGGCACCGCGACCGGGGTCGGCGAGTACCACTACCCGTACCGCGAGGACGTCCGCGTCGGGGTGCCCGGGCTGGCCGCGCCGGTGGTCAAGGCCGCCGACTGGACCGACTGGACCGTCACCGCCGACTGGAGCGACGGCACCCGCAGCATGCGGGCCACCATCGGACACGGCCTGCCGTTCAGCTACTACACCGTGACCGGCGGCGGCGCCGCGCAGCTCACCGCCACCGCGACGCCGACCGTGTGGCGCAACTCCGGCGCCACCATCGGCTTCACCGTCAACGGCCACGACTACGTCGCGTACGGGCCCACCGGGTCGAGCTGGACCGTCAACGGCGCCGGCATCAGCTCCACGCTGGCCGGCAAGGGCTACTTCTCGGTGGCGGTGCTGCCCGGCGGCGCGGACCGGGCCGCCCTGGCCGACACCTACGGCCGGTACGCCCACGCGCACGTCACCGGCACCCGGATGAGCTACGCCTACGACCCGGCGACCGGCTCGGTGCGCACCACGTACGCGTTCACCACCACGCCCCGCGAGGGCACCGAGACGAAGACGGTGGTGGCGCTCTACCCGCACCAGTGGCGCAGCCTCAGCGGCGCCACGCCGATCACCCCGACGTACGTCTCGCCCCGCGGCGCCATGCGGGTGCTCGCCGGCGTGCCGTCGTTCACCACCGCCATGCGCTTCACCGGTGTGCTGCCCGAGGTGCCGGCCGTCGGCGACGCCGCCGGCGCGGACCTGAGCACGGTCACCAACTATCTCAACGCCGAGCTGGCCAACCCGGAGGGGATCAGCGGCACGGACACCTACTGGGCCGGCAAGGGCCTCGGCCGGGCCGCCCGGATCGCCGAGATCGCCGACCAGCTCGGGATCACCACCGTCCGTGACGCGGCCGTGGCGGCGATGAAGACCCGGCTCACCAACTGGCTCACCGCCGGCTCCGGCGAGACCGGCCAGCTCTTCTACTACGACCGCAACTGGGGCACGCTGATCGGCTACCCCGCCTCGTACGGCTCGGACGAGGACCTCAACGACCACCACTTCCACTACGGCTACTTCGTCGCCGCGGCGGCCACGGTGGCCAAGTTCGACCCCGGCTGGGCCGACGACACCCGCTACGGCGGCATGGTGGACCTGCTCATCCGCGACGCCAACAACTACGACCGGGCCGACCGGCGCTTCCCGTACCTGCGGGACTTCGACATCTACGCCGGCCACGACTGGGCCTCCGGCCTGGCACCGTTCTTCGCCGGCAACAACCAGGAGTCCTCCTCGGAGGGGATGAACTTCGCCAACGCCCTGATCCAGTGGGGACAGGCCACCGGCGACACCGCCGTCCGGGACGCCGGCGTCTACCTGTGGACCACGCAGTCGGCGGCCATCTCCGAATACTGGTTCGACGTGCACGACGAGAACTTCCCGGCCGGCTTCGGGCACAAGACCGTCGGCATGGTGTGGGGCGACGGCGGCGCGTACTCCACCTGGTTCTCCTCCGCGCCGGAGATGATCCAGGGCATCAACATGCTGCCGATCACCGGCGGTCACCTCTACCTGGGCGACCACCCCGAGTACGTCAAGGCCAACTACGCCGAACTGCTCACCAACAAGAACGGCCCGCCGACGGTGTGGCAGGACATCATCTGGGAGTTCCTGGCGCTCGGCGACGGCGACGAGGCATTGCGCAACTTCCGGGCCAACAGCACGTTCGCCAGCGAGGAGGGCGAGAGCAAGGCGCACACCTTCCACTGGATCCGCAACCTGGCCGCGCTCGGCAACGTGGACACCACGGTCACCGCGAACCACCCGCTGGCCAAGGTGTTCCGCAAGGGCACCGCGCGCACCTACGTGGCGTCGAACATCACCGCCGCGCCGCTGACCGTCACGTTCTCCGACGGCACCCGGCTCACCGTGCCGGCCGGGAAGACCGCCACCTCCGGGGCGTACACCTGGAGCGGCGGCAACGCCACCGGCGGCGTGACCGTGCCGACCGGTCCCCCGCCGACCGGCACGCCGACGCCGACCCCGACCACCCCGACGCCCACCCCGACCACCGCCAGCCCGACGCCGACCAACCCGAGCCCCAGCCCGAGCACCTCGACGCCGACGCTGGAGCCGACCCGCTACCTGGCTGCCGGCGGCGGGCTGGCCGGCACCGCCGGCCCGGCCGGCACGGTCACCGTCGTCGCCGCGAACGGCAACCACGACGGGACGCCGACCAGCCCGCAGGTCTTCACCGCCACCGGGCTGACCGGCACGTACACCGGCGGGACCACCGCCTTCGACCTGGGCGTCGACGCCGGCACCGCGGTCGGCAACGGCGTCCAGGCCCGGGTCTCGTACGACCTGACCGGTGACGGCAGCTTCGACCGGGTGGAGACCTACCGGTACTTCGCCACCGACCCGATCGTCGGGTTCGAACGTTACCGCCAGACCCAGGGCCTGGCCTCGGCCACCGGCACGCTGGGCAACCTGGCCGGTGGCACGGTGAAGGTCGAGGTGTGGAACGCCATCGGCAACAACCCCAGCACCGTCGGCACCGGCGACCGCTCGACGATCACCCTGCCCTACTCCCGGTGACCGGGGACCGGCGCCCCGACCCGTCGACGGGTCGGGGCGCCGGCCGTCACGGCCAGCGGCTGGCGGTGGCCTCGAACAGCTCCGGGTCGCTGGCCACCGGGATGACACAGACGAGGTGACCGCCGGGGGCGCGCAGCACGTGGCAGTCCTGCCAGCGGGAGACCGGGGTGGCGCCCTGCCCGCGCAGCCGCTCGACCTCGGCGGGCACGTCGTCGGTCCCGATGTCGAGGTGGTGCCGGGGCGGACCCGAACGCGCTCACCTCCCCGGCCGACTCCTTCGGCGCGTCGATGATCAGGGCGTACAGGCGGGACCGACGCATCGCCCGAGCCTAGACACGATCGCCGTGCCCGGCAGACCCGCCGGATCCGACGGTGGCCTCGGCCAGCAGCTCCAGCAGGTGCCGGTACGGCTGCCCGGTGGCCCGCGTCAGGCCGATCTCGCAGGTGCGGTTCACCGAGGCGTACCCGTCGAAGGCGTGGGCCGTGACGGCGGCGGCCTCGGCGCGGGTCGCCGACGCGGTCAGCTCCGGGTGCAGCAGACCCCGGTCGCCGGCGAAGCCGCAGCACTGCCAGCCCTCCGGGACCACCACCTCGTCGGCGACCGCCCGGGCCACCGCGAGGACCGCGTCGTCCAGGCCCAGCCGCACCGACGAGCAGGTCGGGTGCAGCGCCAGCGAGCCGAGCCGGCGGCGCACGGTCAGCCGTGGCAGCAGCGTGGTGGCCGTGAACTCCACCGCGTCGACCACGCGGAGCCCGCCGGCGTCGGCGAGCAGCCGGTCGAAGCCCTCGGTGCAGGAGGCCGCGTCGCTGACCACCGGCAGCGCCCCGTCCCGGCTGGCCGCGCGCAGCACCGCCGGCACCCGGTCCCGCACCGCCCGCCACCCGTCGGTGAGCCCCTTGGACGACCAGGGGGTGCCGCAGCACAGGTCGCCGACGCCATCGGGCACGAGCAGGCGTACGCCGGCCCGGTCGGCGAGGGCGCGCAGCGCGTCGGCCACGCCGGTCCCGCCCTCGGCGGGGGCGAACAGCGTGCCGAGGCAGGACGGGACGAATACCGCGTCCGGCTCGTCGGCGTGGTGCGGTCGGCGGGGCGTGCCGCCGCGCGGCAGGTCCCGCCGCCACTGCGGCACCCGCTCGGCGCCCAGCACGGCGCGGGCCGCCCGGGTGGCCGCCTCGGGCAGCGCCGGCGGCAGCGCGCCGGCCAGGTCCAGCCCACGGGCCATGCCCCGGGTGGTGGCGCCCCAACGGCGGGCCGCGCCGCGCCAGCCGGCCCGCGTCGCCCGGCCCTGCTCCTCGGCGCGCAGTCGCTTGACCAGGTCACCGGTGTTGATCAGCACGGGGCAGGCGGTGGCGCACATGCCGTCCACGGCGCACGTCTGCACCGCGTCGTAGTCGTACGCGTCGGTCAGCTCCCGGGCCAGCGCGGCGTCGCCGGCAGCCTCGGCCGCGGCGATCTCCCGGCGCAGCACGATGCGCTGGCGGGGCGTGGTGGTCAGGTCGCGGCTGGGGCAGACCGGCTCGCAGTAGCCGCACTCGACGCAGCGGTCCACCTCCTCCTCGACGGTCGGCACGGTCTTCAGGTGCCGCAGGTGCACCGTCGGGTCGTCGCTGAGCAGCACGCCCGGATTGAGCACCCCGTACGGGTCGCAGAGCGTCTTCAGCTCCCGCATCACGTCGTACAGCTCGTCGCCGAACTGTCGGCGCACGTAGGGGGCCATCACCCGGCCGGTGCCGTGCTCGGCCTTGAGTGTGCCGCCGTGGCCGAGCACCAGGTCGACCAGTTCCTCGGTGAAGTCGGCGTAGCGGGCCGGGGCCGCGCCGTCGGCGAACCGCTCGTTGAGCATGAAGTGCAGGTTGCCGTCCTTGGCGTGCCCGAAGATCACGCTGTCGGCGTAGCGGTGGTGGCCGAACAGGTCGGCCAGCGCCGCACAGGTGTCGGCGAGCGCCGCCACCGGCACCGCGATGTCCTCCAGCAGCGCGGTGGTGCCGGACGGGCGGGCACCGGCCACCGCCGCGTACAGCCCCTTGCGGATGTGCCACAGCGCGGCTCGGGCGGCGGGCTCGCCGCTGAGCCGGGCCGGGGTGGTCAGCGGCAGGTCGGCGAGCACCGGCCCGGCGGCGGCGACCCGGTCGGCCAGCGCGTCCGGCGCGGACTCCTGCCACTCCACCAGCAACGCGGCGTGCCCGCGCACGGCCAGGGCGCGCAGCGCGGCGTCCGCCTTCGGGTCGCGCTGGGCCACCCGCAGCGCGGCGGCGTCGAGCAGCTCGACCGCCGCCGGCCCGGCGGCCACCAGCGCCGGCATGGCGGCCATCGCCGCGTTGAGGGTGTCGAAGACCAGCAGGCCGGTCGCGGCGTGCCGGTGCACGGGTACGGTGCGGAACGTCGCGGACGCGACGAACGCGAGGGTGCCCTCGCTGCCCACCACCAGCCGGGTGAGCAGGTCGGCCGCGTCGTCGTGGTCGAGGAACGCGTTGACGCCGTACCCCATGGTGTTCTTCATGGCGAACTGGGCGCGGACCCGGCGCACCGAGTCGGGGTTGCCGCGGACCCGGTCGCGCAGCCGGAGCAGGCCGGCGTGCAGCGCCGGCTCGGCGGCGCGCAACCGGGCGTCGGCGTCCGGGGCGCCGGTGTCCAGCACGGTGCCGCTGGGCAGCACCAGCACCAGGGACTCCAGCGTGCGGTAGGTGTTGGCCTCGGTGCCGCAGGTCATGCCGCTGGAGTTGTTGGCGACCACGCCGCCGACCGTGCAGGCGGACTCGCTGGCCGGGTCCGGGCCGAGCCGGCGACCGTGCGGCGCGAGCCGCGCGTTGACCTGCCGCAGCACCACGCCCGGCTGCGCCCGTACCCGCCGCCCGTCGTCGAGGACCGTCAGGTCGCGGAAGTGCCGGCGGACGTCGACGAGCAGCCGGTCGGTGACCGCCTGGCCGCTGAGGCTGGTGCCGCCGGAGCGGAACGTCAGCGGGGTGCCGGTGCGGCGGCTCTGCGTCAGCAGCGCGGCGACCTGGCCGGCGTCGGCCGGGGTGGCCACCGCGCCGGGGTGCAGCAGGTAGTGCGACGCGTCGTGGGCCAGCCGCAGCCGGTCCGCGGCCCGGGTGCTCACGCCGCCGGGGACCGCCGTCTCCAGCCCGGCGCGGACCGACGCGCTCAACTCTCCCATGATCACCAACCTCCCGACCCCACCCTAGTCCCGTCCCCGGTCCGCTCCGGTCGGTCGGGCGGCGATCATGAGGTTGGCCGCGAGGATCCGGACGGCGGCGGCTGCCAACCTCATGATCGTCGCGGGTCGCCGCCGGCGGTGAGGCGGGACAGGACGCGGCGCTGGAACGCGCGGGCGGCCGAGCCGGTCGGGGGCGGGGCCCCGCGGCGGGCGGCGATCGACGCCCGGATCAACGCGGCGTCCGGGTCGGTGGTGGCCACCCGCAGGCCGGCGTCGACCTTGCCCAGCCAGACCCCGTCGCGGTGGCGCACCAGCGCGCGGCAGGCCCCGAGCACCGCGTCCTCGGCGCCCGGCGCCGGCCCGTCGCCGGGCGGCGTGGGCCGCGCCAGCCACCAGCGCAGCGCGTCCACCAGCAGGGTCCGCAGCGCCGCCGGGGACGGGTCGGCGAAGACGTCGGCGGCGGGCGCGCCGAGCAGGGTCAGCCCGGACTGGCGCAGGATGCTGCGGTCCAGCGCGTACCAGAACCGCCCGTCGGCGGCGGGCCGGTCGGCCGGGTCGAACGTGGCCCGGAACGCCATCGCGGCGCCGGTGTTCAGCTCCACCTCGAAGCCCGGCTCGGGGGTGCCGGAGTCGGCCACGTCCCGCCGGTAGACGACCAGTTCCAGGCCGCGCGCCGGGCAGGGCAGCGCCTCGTGCCGCAGCCGGTCCACCAGCGCCCGCTTCGCGGCGGCCGGGACCGGGCCGGCGACCAGCAACGCCACGTCCACGTCGCTGCGCCCCGGCTGGTAGCCGCCCAGCCCGACCGAACCGGCCGCGTACGCGCCGGTCAGGTCGTCGCCGAGCACGCCGCGGGCGCGCTCGACCAGGTCGGCGAGGTAGTCGCGGACGTCGTCACGCATGTCGGCATCCTGCCCGGTGCGGTCACCGGCGCCGGCGGCCGGGTCAGTCCACCGGCTCCGGGCAGCAGACCGTCAGCCCGCCCGGCACCACCTTGACCTTGAGCCGCTTCGCGGTTCCCCGCGCGCCGCCGTCCAGCTCGTACGTCTTCGGCGCGGCGAACCGTACGGTGATCTTCCGGCCTCGGGTGATCCGCACGAACGGCGACTCGTCGGAGCGCCCGGCGGCCATCCGCCCCAGCGTGCGGGCCCAGTCCACGGCGCCGCTGGCGGTGGCGACGCCCACCTCGAGCGCGCCGTCGTCGGGCCGGGCGTCGTCGAAGGCCGGGATGCCGCCGGTGATGGTGCCGACGTTGCCGAACAGCACGCAGCTCGCCTCGTCGTCGAACCAGTCGGCGCCGTCCACCCGGACGCGGGTGCGCACGCACTCGCCGCGCACGTGGCGCAGCCCGGTCCAGACGTAGGCGACCCGGCCGAGCCGGCCCTTGAGCCGGCGGTCCGCGTCCCGGATCAGGTCGCCGTCGAACCCGGCGCCGGCCATCACCGCGAAGTGCTCCCCGTTGATCCGGCCGAGGTCCAGCCGGCGGCGCCGGCCGTGCAACGCGACCCGGACCGCCTCGGGCAGGTCGGCGGGGATGCCGAGGTTGACGGCGAAGAGGTTGGCGGTGCCGGCGGGCAGGATGCCCATCGGCACGTCGGTGCCGGCCAGCGCGTCGGCGCACCGCTGCACCATGCCGTCGCCGCCCCAGACCAGCACCAGCTCCGCGCCCTCGTCGAGGGCCGCGCGGACCCGCTTCGGCGCCTTGCGGCTCTTCGGCACCTCGTACCAGAGCAGCCGGCCGACGCCGGCGCCGACGAGGCGGGCGCGCAGCTCGTCCAGGCCGCCGCCGAAGGTCTTCTTCCGGTGGGCCACGACCGCGATCACGCCCGTGCGGGCCGGGCGGTCGGTGGTGCTCGTTGTCATGGCGCCCTCGTACCCGGAGCACGCCCGGCCCACGCCTGCCACCGGGACCGCCCGGCCGCCCGTCCACGCTGAATCTATGTGCACCAGTCGCGTAGAGCGGCAATCCTCGCATCTCGAACCGGCCACCGTCCACGGACGACAATGTTCACCCTGATCAGGGCCTATTGAAGATCATGGCTTCCTGAATTCGCGTCGACGGCCTACCGTCCGGCAGGTGTCGGTTGCCCCGGTCACCCATTGCTCCCGGCTCACGCGCCGTGTGATTGTGCAGCCAACGAGCCGCCGACCCCCGACGGCCCGGACGGTCGATCTGTCGACCCGGAGCCACGCCGGCAGCTCCGGTGACCGACCGTCACCCCGCCTCGCACCATCGCGCCGCCCGTCCCCACCGGGCTCCGTGCGGCGCGCCTAGGAACAGGAGCACACCCTCTTGAAGCTCTCACCCCGCCTCGCCGCGCTCACCGGCGCGGCCGCGGCCGGCGTGCTGGCCGCCGGCACCGCCGCGGCCGTGCAGGCCGCGCCCCCCGGGCCCGCCGCCCCGAACCCCGCCCAGGCCCGCGCGGCAGCCGCCGACTCGGCCCGCGCGCTGGTCGCGAACCGTCCCGCCTACCTCCAGGCCAGCTCCGACGACGCGTTCGTGCAGCAGCCCGTGATCTCCTCCGAGGGCACCCAGTACGTGCCCTACGAGCGCACCTACCGGGGCCTGCCGGTGGTCGGCGGCGACTTCGTGCTCGCCACCGACGCCACCGGCAACCTGAAGTACGCCTCGGTCGCCCAGCAGCGGCCGATCGGCACGCTCGCCACCACCCCGAAGCTGACCTCGGCCGCCGGCGCGAAGACGGCGCGCGCCCAGCTCAAGACCGTCAGCGCGGTCGAGGGCACCACGCTCGTGGTCTACACGCTCGGCGCCAGCCCGACGCTGGCCTGGGAGACCACCGTGCGCGGCACCGGCGCCCACGGCCCGAGCCGGCTCACCGTCGACGTCGACGCCCGCACCGGCGCGGTGCTGGACACGCAGGAGCACATCGTGGCCGGCACCGGCACCGGCGCCTGGAACGGGCCCAGCCCGCTGACGCTGAACACCACCCAGTCGGGCAGCACGTACACCATGAAGGACCCGACCGTCACCAACCTCAGCTGCCAGGACGCCGCGAACAACACCACGTTCAGCGGCACCGACGACGCCTGGGGCAACGGCACCGCCACCAACAAGGAGACCGGCTGCGTCGACGCGCTGTTCTCCGCGCAGACCGAGCACAAGATGCTCAACCAGTGGCTGGGTCGCAACGGCGCCGACGGCAGCGGCGGCTACTGGCCGATCCGGGTGGGCCTCAACGACCAGAACGCCTACTACGACGGCACCCAGGTCCAGATCGGCAAGAACACCGCCGGCCAGTGGATCGGCTCGCTCGACGTGGTGGCCCACGAGATCGGCCACGGCATCGACGACCACACCCCGGGTGGGATCTCCCGGGGCGGCACGCAGGAGTTCGTGGCGGACACGTTCGGCGCGGCCACCGAGTGGTTCGCCAACGAGCCGTCCAGCTACGACGCGCCGGACTTCCTGGTCGGCGAGAAGATCAACCTGGTCGGCTCCGGCCCGATCCGGAACATGTACAACCCGGGGGCGCTCGGCGACCCGAACTGCTACTCCAGCAGCGTCCCCGGTGGCGAGGTGCACGCCTCCGCCGGGCCGGGCAACCACTGGTTCTACCTGCTGGCCAACGGCAACAGCCCGACCAACGGGCAGCCGTCCAGCTCGACCTGCAACGGCGGCAGCGTGACCGGCCTGGGCATCCAGAAGGCCATCAAGATCATGTACAACGCGATGCTGCTGAAGACCTCGTCCTCGTCGTACCTGAAGTACCGCACCTGGACGCTCCAGGCGGCGAAGAACCTCTACCCGAGCGGCTGCACCGAGTTCAACACCGTCAAGGCGGCCTGGGACGCGGTCAGCGTGCCGGCGCAGTCGGGTGACCCGACCTGCTCCGGCGGTGGCACCCCGACGCCCACGCCGACCACCTCCACCCCGCCGTCGGGCGGCTGCTCCGGCAACAAGCTGGCCAACCCCGGCTTCGAGTCGGGCAACGTGAACTGGAGCGCCTCGTCCGGCGTCATCACCACCGACAGCGGCCAGGCCGCGCACGGCGGCTCGTACAAGGCGTGGCTCGACGGCTACGGCTCCTCGCACACCGACACGCTCAGCCAGTCGGTCAGCATCCCGGCCGGCTGCCGGGCCACGCTGAGCTTCTGGCTGCACATCGACAGCGCGGAGTCCACCACGAGCACCGCGTACGACAAGCTGACCGTCAAGGCCGGCGGCACCACGCTGGCGACCTACTCCAACCTGAACAAGGCCACCGGCTACGTGCAGCGGTCCTTCGACATCTCGTCGCTGGCCGGCACCACCGCCACCATCTCGTTCAGCGGCGTGGAGGACGCCTCCCTCCAGACGTCCTTCGTCGTCGACGACACCGCGGTCAACCTGAG
Source organism: Micromonospora sp. NPDC051141 (assembly GCF_044455765.1). NCBI lineage: Bacteria > Bacillati > Actinomycetota > Actinomycetes > Micromonosporales > Micromonosporaceae > Micromonospora > Micromonospora sp. NPDC051141. The sequence continues at coordinate 83,730 of NZ_JBITFD010000019.1, read as the reverse complement.
CTGACCGCAACGCGAGCGGCCGGTCGTCCTCCTCGGAGACGGCCGGCCGCTCCGTCGTCTCCGGCGACCGGCCCGCCGCCGATCAGACCGGGCGTGCGGCGCGGGACGCGGCGGCGCGGTCGCGGCGGATCCGCGCGGCCACCTCGTGCATCGTCGCGCTGAACAGCTCCGCCTGGTCGGGCAGCCCGCCGAGCCGGGCGGCGAGCGCGTCGGCGTCCGCCCGGGCCGAGGCGCTGACCTGAGCGTCCAACTCGGCGAGCGCGGCGTTGACGGCGGCGACGACGTGCCCGCAGAGCGCCTCCAGCGGTTCGCCGGCCAACTCCGGGTCGACCGCGACGGAATCCAGCCGGCCACCCTGGACGGCGACCGCGCGGACCCGGCCGCCGGCCGCGACGCCCTCGGCCCGCAGCAGGTCGCCCGGCTCGCCGTCGGCGTGCACGGTGGCCCGGGACCGCATTGCGGCCAACGCCTGCTGCGTGCGGGTCAGCAGCTCGTCGAGGCTCGCGGCGGCCGAGAACGCATCGTTGGTCATATCCGCGCTTTCTTCACGTCTTAGCCAAGCACCCGTGACCATAGCAACCGGCGGCGACGGAACCGGGTCCCCGGCCACCCCGGCCGGTCACCGGCGCCCGGAGCAGCACGGACACCCGACGGCCCGGCGTGTCGCGGGACGGCGGACGCCGGGCGGGCAGCGGCGCTACCGTGGGCGGGACCGGACAAGATCGCGCGAGAGGCGGGTGGATGACCGACCACGGACCCGAGCTGGGCTTCGGCAGCTTCCTCACGCCGGCCGCCGGGCAGCCCGAGCAGGTGGTGGCGCTCGCCACGCTCTGCGAGCGGGCCGGGCTGGACCTGGTCACGTTCCAGGACCATCCCTACCTGCCGGCCTTCCTGGACACCTGGACGCTGATGTCGTACGTGGCCGCCGCCACCGACCGGATCCGCCTGGCCGGCAACGTGCTCAACCTGCCGCTGCGCCAACCGGTGGTGCTGGCGCGCAGCGTCGCCAGCCTGGACCTGCTCACCGGCGGCCGGGTCGAGCTGGGGCTCGGCGCGGGCGCGTTCTGGGACGGGATCGAGGCGGCCGGCGGGCGGCGGCTCTCCCCCGGCGCGGCGGTCGACGCGCTCGACGAGGCGATCCGGGTCATCCGCGAGGTGTGGGACACCGACCGGCGCGACATGGTCCGCCTGCCCGGCGAGCACTACCGGGTGGTCGGGGCGAAACGCGGGCCGGCCCCGGCGCATCCGGTGGGCATCTGGGTGGGCGCGTACAAGCCGCGGATGCTGCGGCTGGTCGGCCGCACCGCGGACGGCTGGCTGCCGTCGCTGTCGTACCTGCCGAACGGGCCGGACGACCTGCCGGCGCTCAACGCGCTTGTCGACGACGGCGCGCGGGCCGCCGGCCGGGACCCGGGCGCGATCCGCCGGATGCTCAACGTCAACGGCACGTTCGCCCGCTCGTCCACCGGCTTCCTCGCCGGCCCGCCGGAGCAGTGGGTGGAGGAGCTGGCCGGGCTCACGCTGGCGCACGGCATCACCACGTTCATCCTCGCCGGTGACGAGCCACGCGCCATCCAGCTCTTCGCGCAGGAGGTGGCGCCGGCGGTGCGGGAGCTGGTCGCCGCCGAGCGCACCACGCCCGGCAGCGGGGCCCGGGCCGTCGCCGGGGAGCAGGCCGCAGCCGGCGGTCCGACCGCGCTCGCGGTCACCCCCACCCCCGACCCCGGGGTACGCCTGAGCGCGCGCCGCCCCTGGGACGAGTCGACCCGGCCGACCGCCCCGCCGGCGCCGGCCGGTCAGGTCTACCCGGCCGGCGGGCAGGCGGCCGGGCAGCACCTGGTGGACGTGCACGACCACCTGCGCCGGGAGCTGGCCCAGGTGCGCGACCTGCTCGACCAGGTCCGGCGCGGCGCGGTCTCGCCCGGTCGGGCGCGGGCCGCGCTGAACGAGATGACCATGCGGCAGAACAACTGGACGCTGGGCGCCTACTGCGCGGCCTACTGCACGGTGGTGACCCAGCACCACGGGTTGGAGGACGCCTCCATCTTCCCGCACCTGCGCCGGGCCGACGGCGGGCTGGCGCCGGTGCTGGACCGCCTGACGGAGGAACACGTGGTGATCCACGACGTGGTGGAGAGCGTGGACCGGGCGCTGGTGGAACTGATCCGCTCCCCCGGCGACTTCACCGAACTCCAGGACGCGGTGGACCTGCTCACCGACACGCTGCTGTCGCACCTGTCGTACGAGGAGCACCAGATCGTCGAGCCGCTGGCCCGCCACGGCTTCTTCCCCGGCCAGCTGTGAAAGGAGGGGCCCCTTGTTAACGCCGGGCGTCAAGAAGGGGCCCCTCCTTTCGTCACTAGAGGCCGCGGGCCAGGCGGTCGGCGAGGATCCGGGTGAAGCGCGCCGGGTCGGCGAGGTCGCCACCCTCGGCGAGCAGCGCCATGCCGTACAGCAGTTCGGCGGTCTCGGTCAGCGCGGCACTGTCGCCGTCCTCGCCGTGCGCCTTGCGCAGCCCGGTGACCAGCGGGTGGGTCGGGTTCAGCTCCAGGATGCGCTTGACCTGGGGCACCTCCTGGCCCATCGCGCGGTACATCTTCTCCAGCGTCGGCGTCATATCGTACGCGTCGCCCACCACGCAGGCCGGTGACGTGGTCAGCCGGGTGGACAGGCGCACCTCCTTGACGCTGTCGGCGAGCGCGCCGCCGAGGAAGGTGAGCAGCTCGGCGTACTCCTGCCGTTCCGCCTCGGCCTTCTCCTTCTCCTCCTCGGTCTCCAGGTCGACCTGGCCCTTGGCCACCGAGCGCAGCGTCTTGGAGTCGTACGCGCCGACCCGCTCGACCCACACCTCGTCCACCGGATCGGTGAGGATCAGCACCTCGTAGCCCTTGGCCCGGAACGCCTCCAGGTGCGGGGAGTTCTCGATGGTGGCCCGGTTGTCGCCGGTGGCGTAGTAGATCTCGGTCTGGCCGTCCTTCATCCGCTCCACGTAGTCGCGCAGCGTGGTCAGCTCGGCCGGGTCGTGGGTGGAGGCGGCGCGGACCAGGTCGAGCAACGCGTCGGTGTTGTCCGCGTCCTCCAGCAGGCCCTCCTTGACCACCGGCCCGAACTCGGACCAGAACGTGCGGTACGAGTCGGCCGGCAGGCCCTTGAGCGTGGCGAGCACCTTCTTGACCAGCCGCCGGCGCACGGCGCTGATCTGCCGGTCCTGCTGGAGGATCTCGCGGGAGATGTTCAGCGACAGGTCGTGCGCGTCCACCACGCCCTTGACGAAGCGCAGGTAGTTCGGGATCAGCGCCTCGCAGTCGTCCATGATGAACACGCGCTTGACGTAGAGCTGCACGCCGCGCCGGCCCTGCGGGGAGAACAGGTCGACCGGGGCGTGCGAGGGCAGGAAGAGCAACGCCTCGTACTCGAAGGTGCCCTCACCGCGCATGTGGATGGTCTCCAGCGGGTCCGCCCAGTCGTGCGCGACGTGCCGGTAGAACTCCTTGTACTCCGCCTCGTCGACCTCGTCCCGGGACCGCGCCCAGAGCGCCTTCATCGAGTTGAGCGTCTGCTCCTCGCGGGTGGTGTCGCCGTCCTCGCCGGGCTTGTCGACGGCCATCCGGATCGGCCAGGCGATGAAGTCGGAGTAGCGCTTGACGATCTCCCGGATGGTCCGCTCGGCGGTGTAGTCGTGCAGGTTGTCCTCGGCGTCGACCGGCTTGAGGTGCAGCGTGACGGAGGTGCCCTGCGGCGCCTCCTCGACCGCCTCCACCGAGTAGGTGCCCTCGCCGGTGGACTCCCAGCGGGTGCCACCGGTCTGCCCGGCGCGGCGGGTCAGCAGCGTCACCCGGTCGGCGACCATGAAGGTGGCGTAGAAGCCGACGCCGAACTGGCCGATCAGCTCCTGCGAGGCGGCGGCGTCCTTCGACTCGCGCAGCTTGCGCAACATCTCGGCGGTGCCGGACTTGGCGATGGTGCCGATCAGCGCCACCACCTCGTCGCGGGACATGCCGATGCCGTTGTCCCGCACGGTCAGCGTGCGGGCCTCGGCGTCGGTCTCGATCTCGATGTGCAGGTCGGACGTGTCGGCCGACAGCTCCTTGTCGACAAGCGACTCCAGCCGCAGCTTGTCCAGCGCGTCGGACGCGTTCGAGATGAGTTCACGCAGGAAGACGTCCTTGTTCGAGTAGATCGAGTGCACCATCAGCTGCAACAGCTGACGCGCCTCGGCCTGGAACTCCAACGTCTCGACCCGGTCGCTCACACCGACTCCCTTCACCGTGGCGGTCCTACCGCGAAAAGGATACGAGGCGTGACCGCGACGGCACCCACCGGCCGGGCCGGCCCGGGGAAGCAAACTGGTCCAACCAGTTGACGGGTTGATGTGTTCGGGGCCACACTGCTGGCCATGGCCTTCACCCCCGCGCCGCGCGCCTCGGTCTCCGACCACGTGTTCGGCCAGCTCCGCGACGCCATCGTGTCCGGGCGCCACCGGCCCGACGAGACGCTGCCCGGCGAGCGGGAGCTGGCCGCCGCGTTCGCGGTGAACCGGCACGCGGTGCGGGAGGCGCTGCGTCGACTGCAACAGCTCGGCCTGGTCCGGGTCAGCCAGGGCGGTGCGACCCGGGTGCTCGACTGGCGGGTGCACGCCGGGCTCGACCTGGCGCTGTCGCTGGCCCGCTCCGGAGACGTACTCCCGGTCGAGACGCTGGTGCGCGACATGCTGGAGATGCGGGCCTGCGTCGGCGTCGACGCGGCCCGGCTCTGCGCCGAACGCGGCGACGAGGCGGTGGTCGCCGCGCTGGTCCGGGCCGCCGAGGAGTACGGCGCGCTCGCGCCGGACCTGGACCGGATGGCGGAGGCGAACATCCGCATCTGGCGGCTGGTGGTGCGCGGCAGCGGCAGCACCGCCTACCAGTTGGCCTTCAACAGCCTGGTCGCCGGCACGTTCGCGGTCGGCGACGTCCCCCCGGACGCCCGCGCCGCCGAGCTGCTCGACGTCGCCGGGCACCGCCGGCTCGCCGCGGCGGTCGCGTCCGGCCGGGGTGAGGCGGCGGCCCGGCAGGCCCGGGCGCTGCTGACCGCCCCGGTCACCCCCACCCCCACCACCGGAAGGGAAGCGCGCGCATGATCCCCGCCGTGCTGTACGCCGTCCCGGCGTTCCTGCTGCTGATCGTGATCGAGGCGGTCTCCTACCGCTTCCTGCCCGACGACGACGAACGCGGCTACGAGCTGCGCGACACCACCACCAGCCTGTCGATGGGGCTGGGCAGCCAACTCATCGGCTTCCCGTGGAAGCTGCTCACGGTCGGTCTCTACGCGGCGCTGTGGACGGTCGCGCCGGTGCACCTGTCCCCCGGCGACTGGTGGACCTGGGCGATCGTCTTCTTCGCCGACGACCTGGCCTACTACTGGTTCCACCGGTCGCACCACGAGGTGCGGGTGCTCTGGGCCAGCCACGTGGTCCACCACTCGAGCGTCCACTACAACCTCTCCACCGCGCTGCGGCAGAGCTGGACGCCGATGACCTCGCTGCCGTTCTGGCTGCCGCTGGCACTGCTCGGCATCCCGCCCTGGATGATCTTCCTCCAGCAGTCGATCAGCCTGCTCTACCAGTTCTTCCTGCACACCGAGCGAATCGGCCGGCTGCCCCGGCCGATCGAGTGGGTGTTCAACACCCCGTCGCACCACCGGGTGCACCACGGCTCGAACACCGAGTACCTGGACCGCAACTACGGCGGCATCCTGATCGTGTGGGACCGGCTGTTCGGCAGCTTCGCGCCGGAGCGGGCCGCGGTGCGCTACGGGCTGACGAAGAACATCGGCACCTACAACCCGCTGCGGGTGGCGACGCACGAGTTCGCCGCGATCTGGTCCGATGTCCGCCGGGCCACCTGCTGGCGGCACCGGCTCGGCTACCTGCTCGGCCGTCCCGGCTGGCAGCCGGCCCGGTGAGGCGTTCCTGGCTGACCCTGTTCGCGCTCGTCGCCGCCGTCGAGCTGGTCGGGGTGGCGCTCGACTCGACGGCGCTCCAGTGGCTGGCCAAGCCGCTGCTGGCGCCGGTGCTGCTGGCGTACCTCTGGCGGCGCCGGGGCCGGTGGGACACGGTGGCGACCGGGCTGGTCGCCGCCACCGCCGGGGACGTGGCGCTGCTCGTGCCCGGACCGGCCGCGTTCCTGGTCGGCATGGGGTTCTTCCTGGTCGCGCAGCTCGCGTTCCTGACCGGCTTCCGGCGTCACGGCCGACCGCCGGCGCCGGCCTGGGCCGGCTACCTGCTCGCCTGGGCGGCCGGGAACGCGCTGCTGTGGGGCACGCTGGGGCCGCTGCGGCTGCCGGTGCTCGGCTACAGCCTGGCGCTGTGCCTGATGGCCGCCGCCGCGACCGGGGTGTCCGCGCGGGTCGCGGCCGGCGGCGCGTTCTTCCTCGTCTCCGACCTGCTCATCGGCGTGGGCGCGGCCGGCACCGAGCTGCCCGGCGCGGGCCTGCTGGTGATGGGCACCTACTGCGCCGCGCTGCTGCTGATCACCACCGGCTGGGTGGCCGCCCACGACACCACCCGTGAGCCGGAGGTGGCGCCCGTCTGACGGGGTGGGTGGCGGTGCGCGGGAGTCGCCCACCGCCACCCCCGCGTCAGCGGACCCGGACCGACGCGGAGAGCAGTTCGTTGTCGGCGGGGAGCGCGTCGCGATGGTCGCGCACCGCGGCCACCGCGCGGAAGGTGACCTTGCCGGCCGCCGCGTCCTGCGGCGTCACGGTGTACGCGAACGAGAACGAGGTGCTCCCGCTCCGCGCCGGCACCGGCCGGGTGTCGACGCCCACCGCCTCGTACCCGAACGGACCGCTGCGGTGCAGCCGGACGTCGACGTTCTCGTCGTAACGGGTGTTCCGCACGTCAACGGTGACGCCGACGAGCTGCCCGGCGCGGGCCGTCGAGGGGGTGTTCAGCTTGACGACCGCCACGTCGTGGGTCCGGACCACCGACGTGTGGGTGGCCGAGGCGGTGCGCCCGTCGACCGTGCGCGCGGTCAACCGCACCTGGTGGTCGCCGTCGCCGGCGAAGCGGTGGCGGGGGTACTGCTCGGTCGAGGTGGTGCCGTCGCCGAAGTCCCAGCGCAGCGAACCCAGGTCGACGCCCAGGCCGGCCGGATCGGACAGGCGGGGCCAGAACGCCACCTCGTCGAAGACGCTCCACTCCACCTCGGCCAGGGTGTCGAGGGAGTCGCCGGTGTAGACGGCCACGCCGAGATGGTCCGGCCCGGCGTTGGCGGTGACCATCCGGGTCACCGTCGGAGTGTACGAATACCAGACCGTCCGGTCGGTCTCGAAGCAGGACGACGGCTCGCCCTCTTTCTCCTCCTGGGCCCCGTATCCCTTGTGGATGCGACCGGGCCACGGTAGAGGGCCGTGCCGTAGCGTCGGACCAAGAGAAGCTCTGGTTCCGGTTAAGGCTCGGCGAGCGCATGGGCCGGCCCGTCGGTTCCGGCGGATCTCCTGACGCTGGGTGATCGATCGCCTTTTCACGCACGGTGAACGCTGCGCGGTGCGCAGGTCGGGTCGGTCTCACGCCTTTGCTCTGCAGCTACGGACGCAGCATGGCCGTGAGCTGCGCCGGTTCGAAAGGCCGCCGCGCCGAGCCGCGTTGCTTCGATAACCATGCGTAGCCGATGCGGATAAGGCTGCAGAGCAAAGGGGCCGGACCCGTCGACCATCTCCACCCCCGGGCCCCTCATTTTCGGTAACGGCCGGCCGGCAGTGGCGCCCCTCGCCGCCGCCAGCCCGGCGTCGGCGCCGACCGGTATCCTGCCGGCGTGGCCAGGGAGAACGGGCGTAAGGCGATCGCCTCGAACAAGAAGGCGCGGCACGACTACGACATCCTCAAGACCTACGAGGCGGGCATCGTGCTGGCCGGCACCGAGGTGAAATCGCTGCGCGAGGGGCGGGTGTCGCTCGTCGACGCGTTCGCCCAGGAGCGCGACGGCGAGCTCTGGCTCTACGGGCTGCACATCGCCGAGTACGGCTTCGGCACCTGGACCAACCACGCGCCCCGGCGCACCCGCAAGTTGCTGCTGCACCGGGTGGAGATCGCCCGGATCCTGGAGAAGCTTCGCGACGGCGGGGTCACGCTGGTGCCGCTGTCGATGTATTTCGCGGACGGCTGGGCCAAGGTCGAGCTGGGCCTGGCCCGGGGGCGCCGGTCGTACGACAAGCGTCAGGCGCTCGCCGAGCGGGACGCCAAGCGGGAGATCGCCCGGGAGATGGGGCGCCGGCTCAAGGGCCGGACGGCGACGCGCCGGACGTGACGCCTCCGCGGGTCGCGGTCAGCTCCTGACCGCTACGTCGGGAACGCTGGCCGGGACCGACCCGAGGAAGAGGAGAGCCGCCATGGGCCTCGACGTGCAATTCACCTTCGACTGCGCCGATCCGGCCGCGCTGGCCGCGTTCTGGGCCGAGGCGCTCGGCTACCGGGTGCAGGGGCCGCCGGACGGCTTCGACTCGTGGGAGCAGGCGCTGACCGCGTTCGGCGTGCCGCCGGAGCGGCACGGCGACGCCTCGGCCGTGGTCGACCCCGAGGGCACCGGGCCACGGGTGTTCTTCCAGCGGGTGCCGGAGCCGAAACGGGGCAAGAACCGCGTGCACCTGGACGTGCGGGCCGCGCCCGGGCTGACCGGGGCGGCCCGGATGGCGGCGCTGGAGGCGGTGGCCGACCGGCTGGTGGCGCTCGGGGCGACCCGGGTGGCCCGGCACGAGCCCGCTCCGCCGCTCGGCGCCGGGCACCTGGTGCTGGCCGATCCGGAGGGCAACGAGTTCTGCCTCGACTAGTACAAGACATCTTGTACTTCATCTCTTGTCGGTCTAGCGTGGCGGCATGGCGGACCAGCCGAACCACGTGCACCTGACCGACCCCCGGGCCATGCGGGCGTTGGCCCACCCCACCCGGCTGCGGCTGCTGGGCGAGTTGCGCCTGCGTGGCCCGCAGACCGTGGGCATGTTGAGTGAACGCACCGGCGAGGCGGTCGGCTCGGTCAGCTACCACGTCGGCAAGCTGGCCGAGCACGGCTTCGTGACCGAGGCCCCCGACCTGGCCCGCGACCGCCGCGAACGGTGGTGGCGGGCGGCGCACGCCACCACCGACTGGGACCCGGTCGAACTGCTCGACGACCCGGAACGCCGGCTCGCCGGCGACCTGCTGCGCCGCGCCGCCATGGAGCGGTACGTGGCGCGCTACCAGGCCTACCTGGAGTCGGAGGCGAGCCTCGACCTGGCCTGGGTGCGCGGCACCACCAGCAGCGACACGGTGCTGCACCTGACCCCCGACGAGCTGGGCGAGCTGCGCGACGAGCTGTCCGCGCTGGGCCGGCGGTGGCGGGAGCGCGGTGCGCCCGGCCGACCGGGCGCGGAGATGGTCACGCTGATCTGGCAGGCCTACCGGGGGCCGCAGTGAGCCGGGACCGCCGGCCGCTGGTCGGGCTGCTGGTCGGGCACGCCGTCTCGCTGACCGGCAACGTGCTGACGCTCATCGCGCTGCCGCTCTACGTGCTCGCCGAGACCGGCTCGCCGGCGGCCACCGGGCTGGCCGGCGCGTTCGCCACCGCGCCGGTGGTCCTCGGCGGCGCGTTCGGCGGCGTGCTTGTCGACCGGATCGGCTACCGCCGGTCCAGCGTGCTGGCCGACGTGGTCTCCGGCGTGACGGTCGCCGCCGTGCCACTGCTGCACGCCACCGTCGGCCTGCCGTTCCCGGTGCTGCTGGCGCTGGTCTTCGTCAGCGGGCTGCTGGACACTCCGGGCCAGACCGCCCGCACCGCGTTGCTGCCGGAGGCGGCGACCGCGGCCGGGGTGCCGATCGAGCGGGCGATCGGCTGGCACGAGGCGACGTCGCGGGGCGCGCGCATGATCGGCGCACCGGTGGCCGGCCTGCTGGTCGGCGTGCTGGGCGCGCTGCCGGTGCTGGCCGTGGACGCGGCCACGTTCGCCGTCTCGGCGCTGGTCGTGACGCTGCTGGTGCCACGCGGCCTGCGCCCCGCCGCCGAGGAGGCCGAGCCGGAGACCGGCGGCTACTGGCGACAGTTCGCCGCCGGGCTGCGCTTCCTGGTCCGGGAGCCGCTGCTGCGCGCCATGGTGCTGCTGGTGCTGGTCACGAACCTGTTCGACGCGGCCAAGAGCAACGTGCTGCTGCCGGTGGTGGCCAATCGCGACCTGGGTGGGCCGGCCGCGTTCGGCCTGCTGGTCGGCGTCATGGGCGGCGGCGCGCTGATCGGCTCGTTGGTGTTCAGCGCGATCGGGCACCGGCTGCCCCGCCGGGCCACGTTCGTCACCGCGTACGCGGTCTGCGGCGCCCCGCCGCTGTGGGCGCTCGCCGCCGCGCCGCCGTTGCCGGTGGTGGTCGCGGTCGTCGCGGTGGCCGGGCTGGCCGCCGGCGCGCTCAACCCGCTGATGGGCGCGGTGGAGCTGGAGCGGGTGCCGGCGGCCATGCGGGCCCGGGTGTACGGGGTGATCGGCGCCGGCGCCTGGGCGGCGATGCCGGTGGGCGCGTTGGGCGCCGGGCTGGCCGCCGACCGGTTCGGCACCACGCCCACGCTGCTCACCATCGGTGCCTGCTACCTGCTGGTGGTGCTGACCCCGCTGCTCGGCGGCCCGTGGCGCGAGATGCGCCGACCGGTGCCGGCGCCGCGGCGCGCCGTGCCGGAGGAAGCGCTCTCTTGACAACGGGTGGCTTCGTTCATACCTTCATCGAAGGTTATCTTTATAGTTTGTTTACCGTTCTGCGGGGCCGGCCGCCCGGACGGTAGGCGGACCCACCACCGCAGGAGGCACCCCGTGCGCAGCATCCGTACCGCCGCCGCCCTGGCGATGGCGGCGGTCGGCCTCACGGCCGCCCTCACCACCGTCCCGAGCACCCCGGCGATGGCCGCCCCCGGCGCGGTCACCTGGTCCGACGACTTCACCGGCCCGGCCGGCGCCGCCCCCGACGCGAGCAAGTGGCGTTACGACATCGGCGGCGGCGGTTGGGGCAACAACGAGTTGCAGTACTACACCAACAGCACCCGCAACGCCGCGCTCGACGGCAACGGCAACCTGGTCATCACCGCCCGCAAGGAGAACCCGGCCGGCTACGGCTGCTGGTACGGAAGCTGCCAGTACACGTCGGCCCGGCTGCTCACCAACGGCACGTTCTCCCAGGCGTACGGCCGGTTCGAGGCACGCATCAAGATCCCGCGCGGGCAGGGGCTGTGGCCGGCGTTCTGGATGCTCGGCAACGACATCGGCAGCAACCCGTGGCCCAACAGCGGCGAGATCGACATCATGGAGAACGTCGGCTACGCCCCCTCCACGGTGTGGGGCACGCTGCACGGCCCGGGCTACTCCGGGGCCAACGGCATCGGCGCGTCCACCTCGCTGCCGAACGGCCAGGCGCTCGCCGACGCGTTCCACACGTTCGCCGTCGACTGGGCCCCCGACTCGATCACCTGGTACCTCGACGGCGTGGCCTACTCGCGCAAGACGCCGGCCGACGCGGGCGGCAACCGCTGGGTCTTCGACCACCCGTTCTTCATGATCATGAACGTGGCGGTCGGCGGCAACTGGCCCGGCTCGCCGGACGGCTCCACCACGTTCCCGCAGACCATGACCGTCGACTACGTCCGCGTGCAGGCCTGGGACACCGGCGGCGGGGGCACCGGCGGGCCGATCGTCGGGTACGGCAACAAGTGCGTCGACGTGGCGAGCGCGAGCACCGCCAACGGCACCGCCGTGCAGCTCTGGACCTGCAACGGCACCGCCGCCCAGCGCTGGACCTGGAACGCCGACGGCTCGGTGCGCGCGCTCGGCAAGTGCCTCGACGTGGCCGCCGGGTCGACCGCCAGCGGCGCCAAGGTGCAGCTCTACGACTGCAACGGCACCGGCGCGCAGAAGTGGGTGTTCAGCGCCGCCGGCGACATCGTCAACCCGCAGGCCAACAAGTGCCTGGACGCCACCGGCAACAGCTCGGCCGACGGCACCAGGTTGCAGATCTGGGACTGCACCGGCGGCGCCAACCAGAAGTGGCGGCGCTGACCGACCGGTGAGCCGGGGCGGGCGGCGCTCACCGCCCGCCCCGCCGGTACGATGACGCGGCGCCACCCCACCTCACCCTCTTTCCCGGGACGGCGACGCCATGAGCGGGTTCACCACCGGAGTCGTCCCGACCGCCCGGCTGCTTCTGCTGCCGCTGGCCGTCGCGCACGCCGAGGAGATGGCCGCCGTGCTCGCCGACCCGGCGCTGCACACCTTCATCGGCGGCAGCCCCGCCGACCCGGCGGCGCTGCGCGCCCGCTACGCGCGGCTGGTCGCCGGCTCGCCCGACCCGACGGAGTCGTGGTGCAACTGGGGCATCCAACTCCGCGACGACAGCCGGCTGGCCGGGTTCGTCCAGGCCACCGTCACCGCACCCCTGGGGCCGCCCCGTCACGCGGCCACGGCGGGCGCGCGGGCCAACGGGCACCGGCACCTCGACGACACGGACCGGGTCGACGACGGGCCGGTCGCGGAGATCGCCTGGGTGGTGGGCACAGCGTGGCAGGGGCGCGGGATCGCCACCGAGGCCGCCCGCGGGATGACCGGCTGGCTCGGGCAGCGCGGTGTGCGTACCCTCGTGGCCCACATCCATCCCGACCACCTTGCGTCGGCGGCGGTGGCCACCGCCTGCGGCCTCTCCCCCACCGACACTTGGCACGACGGCGAAGTGCGCTGGACCGGCCCGGCCACCCCACCTCCTGAAGTTGACCAAGGAGTTCGCGTCGGCGACGACGCGAAATCCTGACGCGAACTCCTTGATCAACGTGCCGAGGCGGAGGCGGAGTGGGGGCGGGGCGGGGTGGTCAGAAGGGGGCGTCGACGGCCAGGCGACGGACCTGGGTGAGGTAGGGGTCCAGTTCGCCGACCTCGAAGCGGCAGGTGCCGATGACGTGCCAGAACTGGCCACCCGGGTCGCCGTCCAGCTTGTAGCGGCCGTCCGGGCTGACCGCCGCCCAGCCGTCCGGCAGACCGATCAGCGTGGTCCGCAACTGGGCGTGCTCCGGGTCGGCCACGTCCCACAGCCGGACCGTGCCGTCGTCGCCGGCGCTGGCCAGCAGGCTGCTGTCCGGGCTGAAGTGCACCGACCAGACCCGCCGGGTGTGCGCGGCGAGCGTGCCGTGCAGCCGCCCGGTGCCCGGGTCCCAGAGCCGGATCACCAGGTCGTCGCCGGCGGTGGCGAGCAGGTTGCCGTCCGGGCTGAACGCGCACGACCAGAGCCGACCGGTGTGCTCGGTGAGCACCGTGCGCGCCTCCCCGGTGGCCACGTCCCACACCACGGCGGTGCCGTCGTTGCCGGCGCTGGCCAGTAGCGTTCCCTCGCTGTTGAAGCCGATCGAGTAGACCCGTTCGGTGTGGTGCTCCAGGGTCAGCCGGCAGGTGGCGGTGGCCGCGTCCCACAGCCGGACCATCTGGTCGTCGCAGCCGGTGGCGATGGTCTCGCCGTCCGGGCTGAACGCCACCGTGCGGACCCGGCCCCGGTGCGGGGTGAGCGTGGCGAAGTGCCGGCCGGTGCGGCGGTACCAGAGGCGGACCGTGTCGTCGTCGTTCGCGGTGGCCAGGGCGTCGCCGTCGGGGCTGAACGCGACCGCCCAGACGTGGTCGGTGTCCACGTTGAGTTCCCGCTCGTCCACGCCGGTGTCGGTGTTCCACAGGTGCACGCCGCCGTCGCCGCTGGGCGTGGCGACCAGCGGCTCGTCCGGGCAGAAGATCACCGAGAGCAGGCGGTCGGCGGGGGTGGCGAGCTGACGCAGCAGGCGGCCGGTGCGCGGTTCCCAGAGCCGGACCACGCCGTCGTTGCCGCAGGCGGCCAGCACCTCCCCGTCGTCGCGGAAGGAGAGCGCGGTGACCCGCCGGCCGTGCCCGCGCAGCGTGTGCTGGAGCTGCCCGGTGCGCACGTCCCACAGTCGGGTGGTGCCGTCGTTGCTGCTGGTCGCCACCTGGTTCTGGTCCGGCCGCCAGACCACCGGCCAGACCGAGCCGCGGTGCCGGGTCAACTCGTGCCGCACCTGGCCGTCGGCGGTGTCCCAGAGCTGGATCGCGCCGTCGCTGGCCGCGGTGGCGAGCAGGTTGCCGTCCCCGTTGAACCGGACGCTGTAGATCGCACCGCGCTGCCGGCCGAGCACCCGGACCGGCCGACCGGTCTCGGTCTCCCACAGCCGCAGCGCGCCGTGCGTGTCCCCGGTGGCCATCAGCGTGCCGTCGGGGCTGATGTCCAGCGCGTACACGTCGGCCTCGTGGCCGCGCGGCTGCCGCAGCAGCTCGCCGTCGGAGGCCCGGCGGACCCAGACCCGGCCGTGCTGCCCGACGGCGGCCAGCAGTCGACCGTCCGGCGAGTGCACCACCCGGTAGACCACCTCCGGCTCCCGCACCTCGAACGCGAGCCGGCCGGTGTGGATGTCCCAGCCGCGGACCGCGCCGGCGCTGTCCACCACCACCACCCGCCGGCCGTCGGGACTGAACGAGGTGCCCCAGATCGGCGCGTCGTGCCCCGGCCACTCGTGGCGCAGCCGGGCGGTGCGGGTGTCGAAGAGCCGGACCACGCCGGCCGCGTCGCCGACCACCAGCCGGCCCCGGCGCTCGTCGGTGAGCAGCGGCCACACCCAGCCCGTGAAGACGTCCTCGATGACGTGCCGCACGTCGCCGTGGTCGGCGTCCCACAGCCGTACGGTCAGGTCGGCCGCGCCGGTGACGAGCTGGTGCGAGGCGGCGTCGTAGCGCACCGCGTACACCCGGGACCGGTGCCCCTGGAGCGTGCGCACCGGCAGCCCGGTGGCTGTGTCGCAGAGCAGCACGCCACCGTCGTCGCTGCCCACCGCCAGCACCGCGCCGTCCGGGCTGTACGCCACCGGCACCGGCAGCCGGCCCACCTCGAAGCCGTACCCGACGCCCACCGCGGGCGGCGCCAGCCCGGGCGCGACCGGCCGCCCCGGCGCGACGACCGCGCCGCGCAGTTCCGGCGCGCGCAGCAACGCCGGGTCGGCGCTCACGTCGATCAGCGCGGTGCGGTGCCAACTGCTGCCGGCGATCCGCGCGCCACGCAGGTCGGCCCGGAACAGCCGGGCGCCGGCCAGCTCCGCGCCACGCAGGTCCGCCCCGGCGAGCCGCGCCTGGTCCAGACGCGCACCGCGCAGCCGGGCGTGCTCCAGCCGCGCCTCGGTCAGGTTCGTCGCCACCAGCCGGGTGTCGGTGAGGTCCGCGCCGGTCAGGTCCGCGCCGGCGAGTTCCCGGTGCGACAGATCCTCGCCGCGCAGCACCGCGCCGCGCAGGTCGGCCCGGTCGGGCAGGCGCAGCCGGGCGGACAGCCGTAGCGCGTTCGCGCGCAGCGTCTCGCCGGCCGACTCGTCGCCGAGCACCCGGGCCGTCCACGCGGTGCAGCGGGCCGGGTCGGCGAGGTCGCCGAGGAACTCCACGGCCAGCGCGGACAGCGACCGGACCGCCAGCGCGGTCGGCTCCTCGCCCCGGTTGAGCTGCTCGGCGACACCGTCGGCGACCAGCCACTCCATCACCGAGGTGTGGATGAAGCCGAACAGCCCGTCGTCGGTGCGGACCAGCAGGCTGCCCGCGCCGACCGCGTGCGCGGCCTGCGGCCCGGAGAGCCGGGACTCGGCCCGCCCGGCGAGCTGGCCGGTGGACTCGGTCAGCTCGGCGAGCCGCAGGTAGGACTCGCCGCTCTCCCAGAGCTGGAACGCCAGCCGGCTCACCGCCTGCCACAGCTCCGGCCGGCGCAGGCTGACCGGGGCCCCCGGGATGCCCTGGGTGCGCCGTTCCTCGAAGTCCAGCCAGGACTCCAGGATCTCCCGGTAGAGCGCGGCGGCGCTGAACGTGCCCCCGGCGCCGGCCACCGCGGCCAGCCGGCCCTCGTCCAGGTTGGCGATGAACCCGAGCATGCGCGGGTTACGGGACAGTCCGAGCAAATCCTTGACGCCGGCCAGCAGAGTCATCCGCTCGCGGGCGGCGGCCTCGTCGCCGTCGTAGCGGTGCCGCAGGAACGCCTCGATCTGGCCGGGGGTGAAGTCCTCCACCGCCAGCACCCGGCGGTGCGGCAGCAGGCCGACCCGCTCGCCCAACGCGGTCAGCACCTGCGAGTTGGTCTTGAAGTGCTGGGTCCGGCTGCTCACCACGATCTTCGCCGCGCCCTCGGCGGCCTGGAGCAGCGTCTCCAGGTGGTCGGCCGCCCGGTCGTAGGTCACCCGGGCCACCAGCTCGTCGAACCCGTCGAAGAGCAGCACGATCCGGCCCTGCCGCAGCATGTACCGGAACGCCTTGAGGTCGATCACCTGCTCGCCGTGGTTGGCCAGGTGCGCGGCGACCAGGCCGTCCACCGAGTGCGCCTTGTCCAGCGCGCGCAGCTCGACCAGGATCGGGATCAGGTCCGGTGCGGCGGTGGGCAGCCGGCGGGCCACCTCCCGCAGCGCGAACGTCTTGCCCCGGCCGAAGTCGCCGAGCACCAGCACGAACCGGCCGTCCGGGGCGGAGACGGTCTCCAGCAGCTCGTCCACCACGTCCTCGCGGACCCGCTGGTCCGCGCCGACCAGGTGGCGGTAGCGCTGGGGGACGTACTGCCCGGGCGGGTAGAGCCGGTCGGCCTGGAGCCGGGCGGTCTGCGCGGCGACGTAGTCGCGCAGGTCCAGCAGGCCCTGGAACTCGGTCAGGTGCAGCACGCGCACGCCGCGCCGCTGCGCCTCCTCGGCCAGCCCGCGCGGCACCCGGTCGCCGTCGTAGACCAGCTCGGACCCGATGTCCGGGTCGGTGGCGTGCACCCGACGGGCGAACCGGTCCACGTCGTCCGGCCCCGGCGTGCCCACGTGCGCGCCGACCCGCTGCTGCCGGACCACCCCGTCGGAGCGGTAGCTGACGTACAGGTGCGGCGGGTCGCCGTCGACACGCCGCACCACCACCCGGTCGTAGCGGGCCTCGCACACCTCGGCGAGCCGGTCCAGCAGCCGCTCCACCGGCGCCGCCGGCGTCGCCGCCGCGGCCGGCGCAGCGCCCTGGGTGGCGCCCTCCACCAGGGCCGGTCGCCTGGGGTCGGGCACCTGGGCCGGGCCGGCCGCGCCGAACGTGGCCTCGGCGCGGGGCCAGCTCACCGCCGTCGACTCGCCGACGTCCAGGCGGTCGTCGCGGCCCAGCACCCAGCGGGTCATCCCGTCCGCGCCGAGCCGCAGCACCTGCGCCCGGCCGTCGCGCGGCGCGGCGGCCAGCGGCACCACCGGGTCGATCCGGCCGGTCGGCGCCGCGTCGGAGATCAGCAGGTTGAGCATCGGGCCGACCAGCCGGTTGACCGAGCCACGGTCGCGCAGCGACACCCGGTCCGGCGGGACCTCGTCGGCGTACGGGCTGCGCGGGCCGGGGGCGTGCGCCATCGCGCCCAGCCGCAGCCAGCCGGACTGCTGGTAGTGGCGCAGCCGCTGGGCGAACCAGCTCGACTGGGCCTCGCCGAGGAAGCCGTAGCGGTCCTCCTCCCGGTGGGTGATGGCGATGGTGGAGTTCAGCCCGGCCACCACCACCCGCAGGTCGGGAATCGGGAACAGCGTCCAGGGCTGTTCGCTGTCGAAGAGCCGGTCGTCGAGCCCCTGGTAGAGGTCGTCGAAGAGCCGCGCGTAGTGCCGCCACTTGGGCCAGTACGGCGGCTGCGGGTCGACGTCGTCGGCCTCGCAGGTGGCGAAGTACGCCCGGCAGGCGGCCATCGTCACGTCCCGCGGGCCGGGCACCACCACGAGGCGGTGCGGTTCCAGGCCGAGCAGCACCCGCAGCCCGGTGAGGAAGCTCAACGCGTCGGAGAACTCGCGCGGGCTGCCCGACTCGGTCAGGTTGCCGGCCACCACCAGCAGGTCGGGGCGGGGCACCCCGTCGTTCATCAGCAGCGTCAGGTCACCCATCAGGTGTTCCTGCACCTCGCCGGGGGTGACCGGGGCGCCCGGGTCGAGCACGCCGCGGCCGAACCGGGGCCCGGCCACCTGGAGCACCGTGACGCTGTCGCGCGCCGTGGGCGGCGCCACCGCGGCCGGCGGGAACGGCGGCGGGTTGATCGGGGTACGCCGGGGGCGACGCTGCGCGGGGGCCCCGGCGGCGGGCGCGGCGAGCAGCCCGGCGGGATCGTCCGGGTGGTGCGGGAACGCCGGTTGCCGCATCGGCTTGGCCCGACCGTCGAGCGTCTCGCGGATCCGGTTCAGCACCCGGGCGCGCGCCTGCGCCGGGTCGTCCACGCCGACCAGGTCGACGTAGGTGATGGTGGCGAGCAGACCGTCGATCGGGCAGTCCTCGACCCGCACGGTGACCAGCTTGTTGCCGGTGCCGTCCGGGTCGGCGCGCAACGCGGCCTGCCACTCCAGCTTGCCGTACGTGGAGTGCAGGTAGCGTTCGGACAGCACCGCCACCACCACCTCGGCCTCACGGACCCCGCGGTCCATGAAGTCGATGAAGTTGGTGCCGGCCACGAAGTCCCACGCCTGGATCATCGTGCGGTAGCCGGCGGTCTCGAACTCCCACGCCAGCCACGTCGCCCAGCGTTCGTCGGCCGGCGAGTAGCTGATGAAGAAGTCGATGGGGCGGTCGGACCGGGTGGGGTGCGCGCCTACAGCCACATGGTCATTATGACCACCGACGGTCAACAGATCGACACCCTCGGGCAGCTCGGTATGCCGCCCATGTCGGGCCGGACCGGTCGGGGCGGATGTGCGAGGATCGTCGTTCGTGGAGACCGTCGGCGATCCGCCCTCCGCCGCGCCGGCCCGATCCCGTCGGAGCCGGCTGCACGTGCTCGACTGGATCGCGATCGGGCTGGCCGTGGTCGGCGTGTTCTGCGTGCTCACCGGCCTGCTCCCCCGCACCGACGCCGAGGCCACCGTACGCCGGATCGTGCCCATTCTGATCTTCCTCGGCACGGTGGTGGTGCTGGCCGAGCTGACCGCGGTGGCCGGCGTGTTCGACGCGCTCGCCGCCCGGGTGGCGATCACCGCGCGGGGCAGCTTCCGGGCGCTGTTCTGGCTCTGCGTCGGTTTCGCCTCGGTCACCACCATCGCGCTCAACCTGGACACCACCGCGGTGCTGCTGACGCCGGTGATGATCGCGCTGGCCCGGACGCTGAACGTGCCGCCGACGCCGCTGGCCATGACCACGGTCTGGCTGGCCAACACGGCGAGCCTGCTGCTGCCGGTGTCCAACCTGACCAACATCCTGGCCAGCGACCGGATCGGCCTGGACCCGGTGCCGTGGGCGGCCCGGATGTGGTGGCCGCAGCTCGTCGCCATCGCAATCACCATGCTGCTGCTGTGGTGGTGGTACTGGCGACCGGCCCGCGCCGGGGCCGACCCGTTCGTCCCGCCGCCGCCGTACGTGGCGCCGGACCGGTTGCTCTACCGCACCGCGCTGGCCGCCTGCCTGCTCTTCGTCGGCGGCGTCCTGGCCGGGGTGGAGATCGGCGTCGCCTCCGGGGTGGCCGCCGCGATCGTGGTGGCCGGCTTCGCGGCGCGCGCCCGGCACCGGCTGCGGCCGGCGCTGGTGCCGTGGCGGCTGCTGGTGTTCGTCACCGGCCTGTTCCTGGTGGTGCAGACCATCGGCCGGCACGGCCTGGACGGCGTGATGGGCGCGCTGATCGGCGCCGATCCGGGTGCGGAGGGGGCGCTGCGGGCGGGCGCGGTCGGCGCGCTGTTCAGCAACGTGGTCAACAACCTGCCGGCGTACGTGGCCGGCGAGGCGGTGATCGCCGCCGACCGGCACACCCAACTGCTGGCGCTGCTGATCGGCACGAACGTGGGTCCGCTGGCCACGCCGTGGGCGTCGCTGGCCACGCTGATCTGGTACGAGCGTTGCCGGGCCGCCGGCGTGGCGGTGCCGCTGGGCCGGTTCGTGACGACCAGCGCCGCGCTGGCCGCCCTCGCCACGGCGGGCACGGTGGCCGCGCTGCTGATCGGCCCCGGCGCCTGACCCGTCCCTCTCCTCCGGCGGCCCGCCCGACCCGCTCGGCCCGGTGCTGCCCGGCTCGGCGCTGCCCGGCCCGGCCGTTCGGACGGCCTCGGCCCGCTCGGACGACCGACGAGATACACGGCATCACTGTGGGTAACGACAGGGAACAATGCATGCGGTACCAGCGATATACCGCAGAGGCATAATTATGCCTCTGCGGTATATCGCTTCACCGGACGATGCCGAGGCGTCGCGACACGCCGGTCAGCCGCTGAGCACCCGCAGCCAGTGGAACCGCTCGCCGGGCCGGGCAGCACCGGGCCGAACCGGACCGAGCAGCCACCGGGCCGAACCGGACCGGGCAGCACCGGGCCGAACCGGACCGGGCAGCCACCGGGCGAGCCAGGCACACCCGAGCCCAGCCGGACCCAGCCGAGCCCGAGCCCAGCCGAGCCCAGCCGAGCCCAGCCGAGCCGAGCCGGGCAGCACCGGACATATCCCGCCAGCCCGGGTCGCCTGGCGGTCAGCGTCCACGGTGGCGCAGCCGACGGACCGCATAGAGCAGCGCGCTCGCAGCGAACAGCACGGCGCTGAGCGCCAGCCAGCGGCGCAGCAGTGGTTCGGGCGTCAGCCCGGTGGCCGCCGAGTACGTGCCGTCACCGAGCCCGAGCACGCCGGGCAGATAGACAAGCAGCAGAAGCCCCGAGCCGAGCGCCGGCACCCGCACGTGGTTGCGCACCGCCGGGGCGACGCGCCGCAGCAGCCGGTCGAGGGCCGCGTACGCCGGGAACAGCACCAGGTCGTGGGCGATCACCGCGCCGACGAACCAGAGCAGCATCCGCCCCGCGGTCGGCTCGCCGGCCAGCCGCAGCGCGATCCAGCCGGTCACCGCGAAGCAACCGGACAGGAGCGCCAGGTGCCACCACGCCGCCCCGTACGCCCGCCGGAACTCAGCCATCGAACTCGATCTCCTCGACCCACTTGGTGCAGTGCACGCCGGGCAGCGCCGGCACGATGATCCGGGCCGGGAAGCCGTGGTCGGGGCTCAGGTCGACGCCGTTGACCCGCAACGCGAGCAGCGCGTCCGGGTCGCCGACCTCACCGCCGTGCAGGGTGGCCCGGCTGAACAGCCCGCCGCGTTCCAGCGAACGGACCCGTGCCGTGGCCGGCTCCGCGGCGCCGACCAGCGCGGCGAGGTCCCGCAGGCGTACCCCGGTCCAGGTCTGCGACGTCGACCAGCCCTCCACGCAGGCGATCGGCAGCGCGGCGGTGTGCTGCGGCAGCGCGAGCAGCCGGTCGCGGTCGAGCGTTTCGGTCCGGTCGCCGGCGCGCACCGTCAGCGACCAGCCCGGCCCGGTCCGGTCCGGCGTGACGCCGGCCGCGGCGGCGGTGCGGTTGACCGGGAAACCGGTCGGCCCGTCGCCGATCCTCCGGCCGCGCGGCAGCAGCAGCGCGGTGCCCCGCAGCGCGTCCACGCTCTGCCCCACGGTCAGCGCGGCCAGCAGCAACGCGCCGCCGCCGGCCAGCGCCAGCACGCCGCGTCGGCTCATCGTCGCCGGGCCGGGGCGGCGGGCCACCAGGCCGTCCGGGTCCGCCGGCTCCGGCCGGGACCGGGCCGGCGGGGTACGCGCGAAGCCCGGCCCGCGCAGCGCGGTCACCAGCCGGGGCAGCTTGACCGCCACGTGCACCACCAGCGCCACCGTGAAGATCCAGGCGCCGTACCAGTGCGCGGTGTAGAAGTCGAAGCCGAACAGGTACGCGTACTGCACGTTGAGCAGGCCGGTGGCGCTCTGGAACAGGATGCCGCCGACCAGCAGCAGCAACGACAGCCGCTCCAGCACCTGCGCGACGGAACGGGCGGGTGGCCAGGCGAACAGCTTCGGCACCACCGACCAGAGCTTGGCCAGCACCACCGGCACCAGCACGATCCCGAGCGTCACGTGCAGCCCCTGGGTGACCCGGAACAGCCACGCCGGCCGGGTCGGCCAGTCGAACACCGGCGGGTGCAGCCACCCCACGTCCCGGGGGAACGCCTGGTCGAAGCGGGGGCCGTAGGCGATCCAGTCGAGCAGCCCGGTGACGATCACCAGCGGCAGGGTGGCCAGCAGCACGGCGCCCAGCATCGAGGTCAACCACGGTCCGCGTACCGGGCTGCGCCAGGCGCGGTCGACCGCGTCGACGCCCGGGGGGCGGTGGCGGTCCAGGGCCCGCCAGAGCCGGGCCGGCGCGGCGTACCGCGGCTCGACCGCGGCGGGCGCGGGGTCGTCCGGCGGTGGGACGTCGGTGGGCACGGGCACCTCCTCCGGCGACGGGGCCGACCGGCCGGCCGGCGCTTCCGGGATGGGACGCTAGACGCCGCCGGTCGCCCGCGACGGCGTTTGCCGCATTACCGAAGCCTTACCGCGGTCGTCCTTACGGACCGCCTTACCGCGGTCGTCCTTACGGACCGCTGACGTCGGACGTGAACCGGCCGCCGGCCCGACCCGGGTGCCCTAGCGTGGGCCGGTATGCGGGTACTGCTCACCGGCGCGGCCGGCTTCATCGGATCGCAGATCGCCGACCTGCTGGCGGCCGAGGGCCACGAGCCGGTCTGCCTGGACGCCCTGCTGCCGCAGGCGCACGGCGGCGCGCTGCCGGAATGGTCCCGGCGGCACGAGCCGACCGTCGGCGACGTCCGCGACGCCGACCTGCTGGACCGGCTGCTGGCCGGTGTGGACGCGGTCTGCCACCAGGCGGCCATGGTCGGGCACGGGCTCGACCCGTCCGACGCGCCGGACTACGCCGGGCACAACGATCTCGGCACGGCGGTGCTGCTGGCCGCCATGCACCGCGCCGGGGTACGCCGGCTGGTGCTGGCCAGCTCGATGGTGGTCTACGGCGAGGGGCGCTACACCTGCGCCCGGCACGGCGTGGTGCGTCCCGCCGCGCGCCGCGCCGCCGACCTGGCCGCCGGCCGCTACGACCCGACCTGCCCCGGCTGCGGCGACCCGCTCACCCCGGCGCTGGTGCCCGAGGACGCGCTGCTGGAGCCGCGCAGCACGTACGCGGCCAGCAAGCTCGCCCAGGAGCACTACGCCGCGGCGTGGGCCCGGCAGACCGGCGGCGGTGTGTGGGCGCTGCGCTACCACAACGTCTACGGCCCCCGGATGCCCCGCGACACCCCGTACGCCGGGGTGGCCTCGCTGTTCCGCTCGGCGCTGGCTGCCGGTCGCGCCCCGGTCGTGCTGGAGGACGGCCGGCAGCGGCGGGACTTCGTGCACGTCACGGACGTGGCGCGGGCGAACCTGCTGGCGTTGACCGCACCGCCGCCGGACGGCCTGGTGCCGGTGAACGTCTGCTCCGGCGAACCGCACACGGTGGGCGACCTGGCCACCGCGCTGGCCGAGGCCATGGGCGGCCCGGCGCCGGAGATCGCCGGCGGCGCGCGGGCGGCCGACGTCCGGCACGTGGTGGCCGACCCGTCCCGCGCCCGCGACCTGCTCGGCTACACCGCCCGGGTCACGTTCGCCGAGGGCGTCAACGCCTTCGCCACCGACCCCCTCCGCTCCCCCGCCACCCTCTCCCCCCAACCCGCCTGACCCGCCCGCGCCCTCCCTCCTCCCTCCCTCCCTCCCGCCCTTCGGGCCTCCCGCCCTCCCGCCCTTCGGGCCGCAGTTTCCCGGAAAGAGTGGCCATTCCGCCCGGGACAGCCACTCTTTCCGGGAAACTGCGCGGCCTTGCCGGCAGGGGCGAGGGTGGGATCAGGAGACGGTGCGGAGGAGGTGGTTGACGAGGAGGGCGGTCACGGCCTGGGCGGCGAGCCAGCGGCGGCGGGTCGACGGAGGCAGGTGCGCGGCGGCGACGAGCAGCCAGACCACGAACGGCAGCCAGATGCGCTCCACCTCGGCCTTGCTCATCCCGGAGAGGTCGGCGGCGGCCACCGCCAGCGCGGCGGCGGCCGGCAGCAGCACCGTCGGCCCGAGCCCGACCAGTCGCCCGGCCCGACCCGTCCAACCCGCCCAACCCGTCCAACCCGTCCAACCGGTCCAACCGGCCCAACCCGTCCGACCGGCCCGCCCGGCCCGACCGGTCCAACCGGGGCGGCGGGTGCTGGCCGGGCCGGTAGCCGACCAGGCGGCGCGTGCCGCGACGGCGGTACGGCGCAGCGCCGGCCCGAGCACCGGACCGGCGGAGAGCAGCAGCGCGGCCAGGTTCGCCCACACCCAGTACGCGTACGGGCGGTCGGCCGCCCAGCCCTGGTAGTAACGCTCGACGACCCGGTCGTACCCCTCCCACCACCGGAAGCCGGAGAGCACGAACAGCGCCGTGACGACCGAGACGCCGGCGGTGGCGGCGAGCAGGGCGGTTCGGCGGCGGTCGGGCCGCAACGCCAGCACGGTCAGCGCCAGCGCGCCGACCAGCACGAACCCGTACGACAGGTGCAGCGCGAAGCCGAGCACCAGGCCGCCGGCCAGCGCGGCGAGCGGTCCGCGTACCGCCAGCAGCGCGAGCCCGGCGGCGACCACGCCGGTGAACACCGCGTCGCCGGAGGCGCCCAGCCACACCGCGCCGGGCAGCAGCACCAGGAACGGCAGCACCGCCCGGGCCGCGTCGGCGGCGCCCAGCGCGCGCAGCGTGACCGGCACGGAGACCACCACTGTCGCGCCGACCAGCACGCAGCACAGCGCGGCGGCGGCGCCCCCGCCCAGCCCCACCCGGTCCAGCCAGACGAAGACCAGCAGCGCGCCCGGCGGATGCCCGGCGGTGTGGGTGGACCAGGAGTCGGGCTGGAAGTCCAGGATGCGGTCGGTGAAGCCGGCCAGCATGCGGGGGATGTCGGTCACCCCGGGCACCTCGTGCAGGTACTCCGCCTGCGGCGTCAACCGTCGAGTCAGCCCGGTCGTCCAGCCGTCCACCAGGGCCAGCGCCAGCGTCCACGCCACCGCGGCCAGCCAGCCGACGGCCAGCAGCGGCCCCCATCGGGCGGTCCGGGCCCAGCGTAGTCCCGGTCCGAGCACGGCGAGCGCGACGAGCGCCGCGAGCGGCGTACTCCAGCCGGCGTGCGGACGCCAGGTGGCGTAGAGCGGCGCCGCGTCGGCGTGCAGGCCCACGCCACGCCGGTTGAGCACCAGGCCGACCAGGACGGCGGCGGCGAGCAGCGCCGCCTCGACCGCGACCACGACCAGATCGCCCCGGTGCGGGGAGCCGGTCCGGTCCGCGGCGGGGGCGCGACGCAGGGTGGGTGCGGATCTCATGACGACCGCACGGTACGGGGGGCCGGCGCGGGACGGGACCGCAACCGCCGGCCCGTCACGGGATGGTAAGAAGTGCCTGCTCGTAACGGTTCCGTAAGCACGATCGAGGGCTCTGCCGGGTGACGGTCGGCCTAGCGTCGGCGGCATGCGGACACAGATCGACGTGGTGCTGCCGTGCCTGGACGAGGCCGCCGCCCTGCCCGGCGTCCTGAACGCGTTACCGCCCGGTTACCGGGCGATCGTGGTGGACAACGGCTCCCGGGACGGCTCGCCCGAGGTGGCGGCCCGGCACGGCGCCCGGGTGGTGAGCGAACCGCGTCGCGGTTACGGCGCGGCCGTGCACACCGGGCTGGAGGCCGCCGGGACGGAGCTGGTCTGCGTCCTGGACGCGGACGGCTCGTTCGACCCGGCGGAGCTGCCGGCGCTCGTCGCCCCGGTCGCGGCGGGCACGGCCGACCTGGCGGTGGGGCGCCGTCGGCCGGTGTCGGCCGGCGCCTGGCCGTGGCACGCGCGGGCCGGCACCGCGCTGGTCGCCGCGTTGCTCCGGCAGCGTGGGGTGCCGCTGCGTGACCTCAGCCCGATCCGGGTGGCCCGCCGCGAGGCGTTGCTGGCGCTCGGCGTCACCGACCGGGCGTTCGGTTATCCGTTGGAGTTGATGATCCGGGCGGCGGCGGCCGGTTGGCGGATCCACGAGCACGACGTCCGCTACGCCCCGCGCGCCGCCGGTACGCGGTCCAAGGTGTCCGGCTCGGTACGCGGCACGGTCCGCGCGACCCGGGACTTCCTCACCGTGCTGCGCAGTGTGGACGGCCGGCGGTGACCGTCCTGCTGGTGGTGGCGAAGGCCCCGGTGCCGGGGGCGGTGAAGACGCGGCTGTGCCCGCCGGCCACCCCGGCGCAGGCGGCCCGGATCGCCGCCGCCGCGTTGCGCGACACGCTGGACGCGGTCGCCGCCACCGGCGGGGTGACGCCGGTGCTGGCGCTGGCCGGGCGGCTGGCCGACGCCGAGGACGGCGCGGACCTCGCCGCCGCGGTCGCCGGCTGGCCGGTGCTGCCGCAGTGGGGCGACGGCCTCGCCGAGCGGCTGGCCCACGCGCACGCCGACGTGGCGCACGCGTACCCGGGGCGGCCGGTGCTCCAGATCGGCATGGACACCCCGCAGGTGACGCCGGCGCTGCTCGCCGACGGCGTACGCCGGTTGGCCGCGCCCGGCGTCGACGCGGTGCTCGGCCCGGCGGCGGACGGTGGCTGGTGGGCGCTGGGGTTACGCGACCCGCGCCGCGCGGCGGCGCTGCGCGCGGTGCCGATGTCCACCGCCGAGACCGGGCGGCTCACCTACGCGGCGTTGTGCGACGCGGGCCTGCGGGTGGGCGCCCTGCCCACGCTGCGCGACGTGGACGACTGGGCCGACGCCCACGCGGTCGCCCGGGGCGTGCCCGGCGGCCGGTTCGCCCGCGAGGTCGCCACGCTGCGACCGGCGGGCCGCCCGGGACAGCCCGGAGACCACCGCGATCGGGGTAGCCCCGCCCTGGTGGCGATGACACCCGATCGTCGACCGAAGGCGGTTCGGTGAGCGCCGGCCCCGCGAGCGCGACCAGCGCGCCGGGCCTGCGGGCCCGCCAGTCGCCGGCCCGGACCAGCCCGGCGAGCGCGACCGGCGTGCCGGCCGGTGTGGACGCCTTCGGCATCGCGCTGCGCGAGCGCACCGGCAGTCACTGGCTGGTGCAGGCCGACGGGGTTCGCCGGCGGCTGCCGGTGGACCGGTGGCACGGCCCGGCCGAGGCGGCGACCGCCACGGTGGTGGCCCGCTGCCACGGCCCGGCGTTGGACCTGGGGTGCGGGCCGGGCCGGCTCACCGCGGCGCTCACCCGGGCCGGCCTGGCCGCGCTCGGCGTCGACGTCTGCCCGCGGGCGGTGGCGTCGACCCGGGCGCGCGGCGCGGTCGCGGTGCGCGCCGACCTGTTCGGCCCGCTGCCGGCCGAGGGCCGGTGGCGGCACGTGGTGCTGTTGGACGGCAACATCGGCATCGGCGGCGACCCGATCCGGCTGCTGCGGCGGTGTCGGGAGCTGCTGCACCCGGACGGCACCGTGCTGGTCGAGCTGGACCCGCCCGGCAGCGGCGCCTGGCAGGGCCGGGCGCACGTGGTCTCCGGGCGGCGGCGGGGGCCCAGCTTCGGCTGGGCGCGGCTGGACACCCATGCGGTGCACGGCCCGGCCACGACCGCCGGGCTGGCCGTGCGGGACCTGCGCTCGGCGGACGGCCGGTGGTTCGCCGAGCTGGCCGGGGCCTGACCGCCGATCCCCGCACCGTGGCACGGCGCTACCGCCGCCCGTCAGCCGGTACGGGGCGGGAGGTTGTTGACGCGCCTGCTGGCCGCGATGGCTGGTTGATGCGCGATGGCCCATCTGGCCAGGCCCGACAGCGGCTCCAAGAGGGATCTGCCGAGGGGTGTGAGGCGGTACTCGACGCTGGGCGGGGTCGTCGCGAAGACCTCCCGGTGGACCAGTCCGTCCTTCTCCAACCCGCGCAGCGTGCGGGTGAGCATGCGCTGACTGATCGCCTCGATGCCTCGGTGAAGGTCGTTGAACCGATGCGGTCGCTGCCCGAGCAGGACCACCACGAGGACCGTCCACTTGTCCCCGACCCGGCGCAGGACGTCGGTCACCGGGCACTGATCGTGCTCGTCCCCGGGCACCGGGCTCGGCAACACGGTGTCGAGTGGGGCAGGCACATCGGTGTTCGCTGCTGACATTGAACTGCCTTCTTCCGCGATCCAGCCGGGTTACCGATGATGGCGGTACTTACCAAGAGTAACCAGGGAGAAGAGATGGCCACCCCTCAGCACGACGGCACCGGCCCGGATGCGGCAGCGCGGGGCCGGACCGTTGTCGTCACCGGAGGCAGCGACGGCATGGGACGAGGCGTCGTGCTCGGCCGAGCGGCACGCGGCGACCGGGTCCTCGCGATCGGGAGCAACCCGGCCAAGGGCGAGTCCCTGCTTGCCGAGGCCACGGCGTCCGGGGCGGGTGACCGGGTCGAGTTCCTGGCGGCCGACCTCAGCACGATCGCCGGCAACCAGGCGGTGATCGATCATGTCGCGGCCACCTACCGGACCGTCGACGGCCTGGTGCTGGCGGCGAACCGCCAGTCACCTCGGCGCGTCGAGACCGGCGACGGATTCGAATCGACCTTCGCGCTCTACTACCTGAGCCGCCACCTCCTGGGCCACGGCCTGATGCCCGCGCTGTCGGCGGCCTCGAAGCCGGTGATCGTCAACATCGCCGGTGTCGGACTCACCTCCGGAAAGATCAACTGGGACGATCCGCAGCTGCGGAACCGATATCGCACCATCGCGGCACAACTCCAGGCAGCACGCGCCAACGATCTCCTGGGAGTGTCGATGGCGGGCCGGTTCGGCGAGCGGGTTCGCTACGTCCTCTACCACCCCGGGTTCACCCGCAGCGGCGACTCCGCGATGGAGCAGGTCAACCCCCTGACCCGGGCCGTCATCAAGGCCCTCGCCTCGGTTGCCGCCCGGCCGGTGGCACGGGCGATCGCGCCGGTGCACGAGTTTCTCGACTCGCCACCCACGGTCCCGTTGACGGCAGTCGACCGCGGCAGGCCCGTGCCGCTCGACCTGAAGACCCTCGACCCGACCGCGGCGCGACGCCTCGCCGGCATGACCGAACAGATCCTGGCCGATGCCGATCCGACACCGGTCACGCGTAGGGACGGCACCCGGTGAGCCGGGCCGGCCACGCGCACCGCGGATGTCTCACCAGCCGACCGTGCCCAGGCTGATCGGGGTGAGCTGGCGGACCTGGGGCTCGATCCACTGCGCCGCGGTGACCAGTTTGACCAGCCGGTCGATCGTCTCCGGTGGGCCGGCGACGAAACTGCGTCGGTCGGCCGGGCAACCGTAGCGGTCGTCGAACGGGCCGCCGTCGAGCGCGCGTACCACCATGCCGGCCTCGGCGGCCAGCAGCAGCCCGGCCGGCAGGTCGACCGCCTCCGGGCGGTAGCCGACAATGCCGTCGATGTCGCCCCGGGCCAGCATCACCCAGGACAGCAGCGGCGCCCACAGTTGCAGCACCCGGCGGGCGGTGGTGTCGAGGACGACCTTCAGCGCCCGGGCGGTGCTGTCGTCGCGGCGTACGCCGTGGCCCTGGGTCCAGGCCAGCACCGGCGCGGCCGGCACCGGCCGGTGGGCGGTGCGCAGCGGACGGCCGGCCGGGTCCGCACCGTGCACGAACGCGCCGTGGCCGCGCAGCGCGGACCAGGTCCGGCCGGCGACCGGGTCGTGCACCACGCCGAGCACCGGCGAGCCGCGTTCACACAACGCGATGCCCACCACGTACGCCGGCAGGCCGATCGCCACGTTGTTGGTGCCGTCGAGCGGGTCGACCAGCCACGCCCAGGTGGTGTCCGGGGCGTACTCGCCGCCCTCCTCGGCGATCACCCCGTGCTCCGGCCAGCGGGCCCGGATCCGGTCGACGATCAACCGCTCGGCGGCCAGGTCGAGGTCGGTGACCAGGTCACCGGAGTCGTCCTTGGCCCGGGCGTGCACCTCGCCCCGGATGCCCCGGCGCAGCAGTCGGCCGGCCGCCCGGGCGGCGTCCACCGCGAACCGGTGCGCGTCGCGCAGGTCGGGCCCGCCTCTGTTCGGCTCCACGTCCACGGCTCCTCCAGCCAGTCAGCCCCGTGCCACCAGTCGCGCGATCTCCCGCGCCATCCGCGCGGTCTCCGCCGCGTCGCAGCGGTCCCGGCGGACCCGGTGGCTGCGCCCGTCCACCGCGCCGAGACTCAGGTCGCACGCGCCGGGTGTGGTCCGGCCGAGCGCCACGGTCACCGCGGGCGTGCCGGCGGCCACCTCCGAGGTGTGGAAGCCACCGGCGCGCAGCGCGTACGAGTCGCCGGCGGTGTGCGTCTCCACGGTGGCGGTCATCGCGGTGACCAGACGGTCGGTGGCGGCCACCTCGTCGACCTCGCCGAGGCTGTGCACCTCGTAGATCCGCCAGGAGGGGTCGGCGGGCGCGTCGGTGACGTCGATCAGCTCGTTGCGGACCGTGCCGTACAGCACGCGGCTGAGCAGGTCCCAGCTGTGCGAGTGCATGGTCGAGGTGGTGGGGCGCACCGGCGGCGGGTCGGCCGGCCAGGCGTGCACGCAGATCCCGTCGGGACCGTCGCGCTCCACCGGCAGGCAGGTGAAGCCGAGCGGGTGCCGGACCGCCCGCAGTGGTCGCCGCCCGTCGGCGACGTCGGCGAGCACGTGCAGCACCCAGTCGCGCAGCAGCTCCGGCCGGGTGCCCCGGTCGATCTCGCGGGCCAGGTCGGCGTAGCTGGTCATGCGTACGGGTTCCTCGCCTGGAGGGCCTTGCGCACGATCTCGCCGACCTCCCGGTCACCGAAGGACCGGGGCAGCGGCAGCCCGAGCGCGGCGAACAGCCGGCGGACCTGTTCGACGGACGGCTCGTCGTCGAGGCGGACCTGACCGGCGGACTCGATCGGCACCCGGCGGCTCTGCCGGCGGCTGTAGTCGAGTTCGATGTTGAACCGGTTGTAGTAGAC
Organism: Micromonospora sp. NPDC051141; assembly: GCF_044455765.1. Classification (NCBI taxonomy): domain Bacteria; kingdom Bacillati; phylum Actinomycetota; class Actinomycetes; order Micromonosporales; family Micromonosporaceae; genus Micromonospora; species Micromonospora sp. NPDC051141. Next base: position 52,984 of record NZ_JBITFD010000019.1, on the reverse strand, counting down.
CTCGCCGCGGTCGATGCGCAGCGCGGGCGTCTGCGGGTTCTCCTGGGTGATGACCACACAGGAGGAGGAGAGGTCGTAGCGGAACGTGGTCATCTGCGCGGAGAGCCGGATGTCGACGGTGAGCAGGCCGGAGCGCTGCATGTGCCAGCAGGCGGCCAGCACCGTCGCGTACGACTCCTTGCGGGTGCGGTCGACCGTCCACGGCTCCTTCGGCTCGGTCGGCTCGTCGGCTTCCAGGCTGCGCCGGAACCACGCGTACCGCTCGCAGACCTCCTCGTCGGTCGGGTCGATGATCTCGATGGCGAGGCTGAGCGTGGCGTTGCGGCGGCGGGCGTGTTTCAGGCACTCGGGCAGCGTGACGGCGCGCAGGTAGGTGCCGGTGCCGCCCTTGAAGTGCCACTGGTCGGTGTGCTGTCGTGCCTCGTCGAGCGCCTGGCCGACCTCGCTGCCGTGCAGCACCCGGACCATGGAGGCGCTCTGGATCGCCTCCCGGGAACGGGTCAGCGCACCCTCCGGGCCGGTGAGCGCAGCCATCGGCGGGACCAGGTCGGTGAGCCGGGCGCGGACGTCCACCATGACCTGCCGGACCTCCTGCTCGGCGGTCCGGCGGCGCAGCCGGTCGCGCAGCACCGCCTGGGCGAGCAGGCCGAGGACCAGCAGGATGGCGCTGTTGACCACGTCCTGGCTGACGGTGTTGGTCAGGCCGAGGACGGCGACCGTGACGGCCAGCAGCAGACCGATGAACGCGTCGAGATTGCTGACGACCCAGCCGAGCAGGCGCGCCATGACATCCCCCGGTCGACGACGGAGCCTCCATGATAGCCCGTTGTCAATGCTCGATCACGCCCCGTCTCGCCGGTGGCGGCGGTGTGCCGCGTCGCCGGGCGGCGCAGATCAACGAACCGCCGAGACCCGGCGCGGCCCGGGCCAGCCACCGCGAGGCGACCCAGCGTCCGCCCGGCAGCCGCCAGCCGACCTCGTTGGAGCGCATCGCCAGCGGGAGGAAGCCGGCGCGGCGCAGCGTGCGCCGCAGCAGCGACGCGGTGAACGGGCGGATGTGCAGCCAGAGGTAGGGGTGCAGCGGGTCGACCTGGCGCGGCGCCCGGCCGGCGAGGAAGGCCAGCCGGTCCTGCACCGGGGCCAGGTTGGGGGTGGTGAGCACCAGCAGGCCGTCCGGGGCCAGCACGCGGTGGCACTCCCGCAGCAGCGCCAGCGGATCGTAGACGTGTTCGATCAGCTCGCCGGCGAGCAGCCCGGCGAAGCTGCCCGCCCGGAACGGCAGGCCCCGGGTGGCGTCCAGGCAGACCGGCAGCGCCGGCCCGCCGGCCGCCCGCCGGGCCGTGCCCAGCGCGGTCTCGGCCATGTCGGCCAGCACGAGCGGGCCGGGCAGCGCGGCCGGGTCGAGCATGCCGCGCGACCCGCAGCCCAACTCCAGCACCGGTCCGTCGCCGGTCACCCCGTCGCCCATCAGCCGGGCCGCGACGGCGCGGCGCACCCGGTGGTACGGGTCGTCGACGTACCCGTCGACCTGCGCGCCGTCGTGGTAGCTGTGGTGGTTGGCGTGCCGGCCGTGCGCCTGCGCGCGGTGCGCCGAAGTCCCGGTCGGCGGCTCGGCCATCGCATCCTCCACAGCGGTCGCCGGCCCCGTCGGCGGCGTCCACCCCAAGCCTCGCACCACGCGCGCCCGGTTGCGGGGATCTCCACCCCGGATACGTTGACGCGGCGGCCGTGGCCCGGCCGCCGCGTCGTCCGGGCGGGTCAGATGGCCCGCGCCCAGTCCACCCGGGAGGAGTCGTCGTACTCGTCGCCGGGGATCCACCACGGCTCACCGAAGCCGCTGGTGAAGACGATGATGTTGCCGCCGTCGGGTTCCGGGTTGGTGGGCGGCACCGACAGCGCCGCGCAGTAGCGCCCGTCCGGGGAGAACACCGGCGACTGGAAGAAGCGCGGTTCGTCGGTGAGCCGCCTGAGACCGGTGCCGTCGACGCGCACCGAGCCGAGCGAGCCGCCGAAGACGTCGACGTCACGGGTCCAGTGGTTGCTCACGAACACCACCCGGCCGGTGTCCGGGGTGAAGACCGGCCAGCCGAACAACTCGCCCGGATCGGGTTGGTAGATCCGGCGCACCTTGCCGGTGGCCAGCTCCAGGGTCCGCAGTTGGCGCCCCTCGGACCGGCTCGACCACTCCATCACGATCAGCGAGCCGTCGCGGGACCAGTTCGGTCGCGCCATGTCGTGGCCCGCGACGAGGACGCGGCGGGCGCCGGTGGCCACGTTCACCGCGATCAGCGTGTTGTGGTTGACCAGCAGCGCGATCTCGGTGCCGTCCGGGGACCAGGTCGGCCACTCGTAGTAGACGCCGAACGGGTCGGTGATCAGCGTGCGGCTCTGCCCGGTGACCCGGTCGTACAGGTCGAGGGTGGGGTCGAAGGCCGGGCCGGGTTTCTGGCCGAGTACGGCCAGGTGGCGGCCGTCCGGGGAGGCGGTCGCGGCGTTGCCCTGGGAGAGCAGCACCTGCGGGGTGGTCCGGCCGGGGTTGATCTGGAGCACGCCGGGGCCGGTGACGATCCACGGCCCGTTCACCACGTCGTCGGCGGCGGCCGGCGCGCCGGCGACCAGTCCTCCGGCCAGCCCGGTCGCGGCGGCGGCGCCGGTGAGCACGGCGGCGCGCAGCAGGGCTCGACGGTTCATCGCGCTCATGCGGGCACCTCCGTGGTGAGCGCCCGGGCCCAGTCCAGCCGGGTGCTGTCGTCGTACTCGTCGCCGGGGATCCACCACGGCTCACCGAAGCCGCTGGTGGAGACGATGATGTTGCCACCGTCGGGCTCGGTGTTCTCCGGCGGGATGGACAGCGCCGCGCAGTAACGGCCGTCCGGGGAGAACACCGGCGACAGGTAGAACCGCGGTTGGTCGGTGAGCTGCTTCAGCCCGGTGCCGCCGAGCCGCACCGACGCCAGCGACTGGTTGTAGGTGTCCCGGTCGGGATACCAGCGGGTGGTGCAGAACACCACGCGCTGGGAGTCGGGCGTGAACACCGGCCCGCTGACCCGCTCTCCCGCCTGCGGCGCGTAGAGCCGCCGGACGGTGCCGGTCGCCAGCTCCAGCACCCGCAACTGCCAGCCCTCGGAGCGGCTGAGCCAGTGCAGGACGATCATGGAGCCGTCCCGGGACCAGTCCGGGTCCCGCATGACGTGCCCCTGGGCCAGCACCCGGGTGGCGCCGGTCGCCACGTCGACAGCGATCAGCGTGTCGTCCTGCGCGCCGGTGACCAGGGCGATCTCCCGGCCGTCCGGCGACCAGGTGGGCGCGCCGTAGTGAACGCCGGGCGGGTCGGCGAGCAGCGTGCGCCTCTGGCCGGTGACCCGGTCGTGGACCGCCACGTAGGGCAGCAGCGTGCCGTCGCCCGACCAGGCGGTGTTCACCCAGGCCACGTACCGGCCGTCGGGTGAGGTCTTGGCGTGGTCGCCGTCCTCCAGCAGCCATCGCGGGGTGGTGCGGCCGGGGTCGACCTGGCGCACTCCCCAGCCGACGCTGACCAGCCAGGGCCCGTTGACGGTCTCAGCAGCGGCGGCCGGTGTCGCGGCGGCCGTCCCGCCGGCCAGTCCGGTCGTGGCGGCCACGCCGGTCAGCGCGGCGACGCGCAGCAGATGACGACGGTTCAACTCGATCATGCGAAATCCCCCGTGGTAGACATCGCTCCACCCTCCTGACAGGACGGAGACGCGGGGATCGGGCGAGCGGACCGTTCACCGTCGGCCACTCGGTCAGGACGCGGGGTGAGCGGCGTCGACGCCCGGTACCCTCGCCCCGGTGACCTCCGACGCGTTGCGCCGTGCCCTGACCGAACCGGGTGACCCGCCGCTGCTCCCGCTGCCCGGGGTGGCGGTCGAGTTGCTGGCCGCCCTGTCCGCGCCGCCCCGGCTCGGCGCGCACCTGCGGCTGGTGCACGACGTCGCCTGGCACCTCACCGCCGCGTTCGCCGAGCGTTTCGCCGCGGTGCCGTTCGACAGGCAGGCGGTGCTCTTCGGCGCCGCGGTGCACGACCTCGGCAAGGTCGAGCACCCGGCCGAGCTGACCGGTCCCGGCTCGGCGCACGAGGAGGCGGGCTACCAGTTGCTGCTGCGCTTCGGCGTGCCCGAGGAGCGGGCCCGCTTCGCGGTCACCCACGCCGCCTGGCACTCCCCCGGCGTGCAGTTGGAGGATCTGCTGGTCAGCCTCGCCGACAAGGTGTGGAAGGGCCGGCGGGTCACCGACCTGGAGCAGCTCGTGGTGGACCGACTCGCCGACATCACCGGGCAGGAGCCCTGGCAGACGTTCCTGGACCTCGACGACGTGCTGGCCGACCTGGCCGCCGGCGCGGACCATCGGCTGGCCTTCCAGGCCGAGCACCCGGTGCACGGATGAACCCCGAACCGATTGACTTTCGATAGCTTACGAGTGATAGTCGATTCATGGTGACTACCGAACGTGCGGTGACCGCACTGCGTGCCTTCCTCGTCCTGCTGTTCGGCATTCTGCTGCTGTTCCAGACCATGTCGCTGCCGGGCCAGTTCGCGCACCTGGCCCGGGAGGATCCGGAGATGGCATACCTGCGCTGGCCGGCCACCGCGGTGACCGTGTTCTGGGTGCTCTGCGTGCAGGTGGTGATCATGTGCACCTGGCAGTTGCTCACCCTGGTCCGCACCGACCGCATCTTCACCGAGGCGTCGCTGGCCTGGGTCGACGGGATCGTCTGGGCCGTCGCCGCCGCCTGGGCGAGCCTGGTCGCCGTCTTCCTCTACGTCGGGTTCCACGCGAACGACCCGGGGCTGCCGCTGCTGCTGTTCCTGCTCACCACCGGCGTCAGCGTGCTCGGGCTGCTGATGGTGGTGATGCGCGCGCTGCTGCGGCAGGCCACCACGCTGCGCACCGACATGGAAGCGGTGATCTGATGCCCATCGTCGTCCGCATCGACGTCGAGCTGGCCAAACGCAAGATGAGCGTCGGCGAGTTCGCCGAGCGGGTCGGGCTCACCCCGGCCAACGTCGCGGTGCTCAAGAACGGCCGCGCCAAGGCCGTCCGGTTCAGCACCCTGGAGGCCATGTGCCGGGTCCTCGACTGCCAACCCGGCGACCTGCTCGAATGGGTCGCCGACGGGGAGGAAGCATGAGATACGCGCTCACCGCCCTGGCCGTCCTCGCCGTCGCGCTCGGCGTCGCCGGCTTCGGGTACGGGGAAGTCGACGACTCCCCCGGCCTCCAGCTCCTGTCCGCGCTGCTCGTCATCGGCGCGGTCGCCGTCGCCGTGCGCGTCGCCCGGCGTACCCGGTAGGGCCGGCGCCCCCTCGACGCCGGCCCCGCCGGTCAGCCCTTCACGCAGACGACCTGCTTGAGGTGGGCGACCACCTCGACCAGGTCCTCCTGCTGGGCCATCACCTCGGTGATGTCCTTGTAGGCGGCCGGGATCTCGTCGACCACCCCGGCGTCCTTGCGGCACTCCACGCCGGCGGTCTGCGCGGCCAGGTCGGCCGTGCTGAACGTCCGCTTCGCCTGCCCCCGCGACATCCGCCGCCCCGCGCCGTGCGACGCCGAGCAGTACGCGTCGAGGTTGCCCCTGCCGCGCACGATGTACGAGCCGGTACCCATCGAGCCGGGAATGATGCCCAGGTCGCCGTCGCCGGCCCGGATCGCCCCCTTCCGCGTCACCAGCACCTCCACCCCGTCGTAGCGCTCCTCCGCCACGTAGTTGTGGTGGCAGGAGATCGGCTCGTCGTAGCCGACCAGCGGGAACGCGTCCCGGACCACCTGGCAGAGCAGCGCCAGCATGACCGCCCGGTTGCGCCGCGCGTACTCCTGCGCCCACCACAGGTCCCGGCGGTAGGCGTCCATCTCCGGCGTGCCGGACAGGAACACCGCCAGGTCACGGTCGGGCAGGTCGGTGTTGTGCGGCAGCCCGCGCGCCACCGCCATGTGCCGCTCGGCCAACTCCTTGCCGATGTTGCGGGAACCGGAGTGCAGCATCAGCCAGACCCGACCGTCGTCCGGGCCGCCCTGCTCCAGGCAGACCTCGATGAAGTGGTTGCCGCCGCCGAGCGTGCCGAGCTGCCGCTGCGCCCGCGTCTCGAGCTGCGCCACCCTCCGGTCGAGCGTGCCGAACCGACGCCAGAAGTCGACCCAGCCGGCCTGCTCCAGGCCCCGCACCCGACGCGGGTCGACCGCGTCGTCGCGCATCGCGAACCCGACCGGGATCGCCGCCTCGATCGCCGAGCGCAGCGGCCCGAGGTCGTCGGGCAGGTCGGCGGCGGTGAGCGAGGTCCGCACCGCGGACATGCCGCAGCCGATGTCCACACCGACCGCGGCCGGCGAGACGGCCTGCCGCATGGCGATGACCGAGCCGACCGTCGCGCCCTTGCCGAAGTGCACGTCCGGCATCACCGCGACGCCCTGCACCCAGGGCAGCGCGCCGATGTTGCGAAGCTGCCGGGCCGCCTGCGCCTCGATCGCGTACGGGTCGGTCCAGACCCGGACCGGCGCCCGGGTACCGGCCAGCGGGGTGAAACCCATGATCGTCTCCTTGCTCGTGGGATGTGGGCCGTACGGGACTCGAACCCGTAGCCTCCCGGGTGAGAACCGGGTGAGCTGCCCGTTTGCTCCAACGGCCCGTGTCGGGACGGACGTCCCGGGCGGTGCTGGTGTCCGTGCCGGAATGCGCCCCGGACACGGAGAACCGCCCGGCTCCGGTCTGGGGCGGGCGGTTCGCGCGGATCGTCGCATCGGCGCTAGGCGCGCCACCACCCCGGTTGCCACCGCTGTTCCCGGCGGCCACCGCGGCCCGGTTCGGGCAGCAGGGCACCGGCGCGCGGCGCGGGCCGCTCGGCTCGGGTGCGATTCTGCCGCGACACGGTGTGCTCCTGGGGGCTGGAACCGGTTGACGTTGCCCGTTCACGGTACGGCCGCGTCATCCGGCCGGCAACGCGATATTCACGAGGGCGTTGATCGGCACCACTTCGCCGAAGTGGCGGCATGGCCAACCGCGTGATGCCACCACTTCGGCGTAGCGGAGTCGATCCCACCCGCGGGACGTCACGCACAGCTCAGACCGGTGTACCGTCCGAAGTGGCCTTCTACGTCGCGTCGGGCAGGCTGCCGCGTCAGTGGAGTTTGGGGGTGACGCCCGTGCCGCCTGTCTGGGATGGCCGATTCGGTCCTGAGCTACGCCGGCTCCGCATGTCGGCAGGGCTCTCGCTGCGGCAGCTCGCTCCACTCGTCCTCTCCAGCCGAGGTCACCTGCACGACCTGGAGACGGGACGACGTCAGCCGACAGTCGACCTGGTCGGCCGGCTCGACACCGCGCTCCGAGCCAACGGCCTGCTAGCCGGCATGCGGCACCACCAGGCTGCCGCCCCGGCCGATCCGGAGCGGTTGGCCTACGTTGCCCGACATCCCCGCCGGGTCGACCACGTGACGCTGCATGCCCTGGCAGAGTCGCTCGCCGCCCACCGCCGGCTCGAAGACACCCTCGGCTCCACATCGCTGCTGCCGACGGTCCGCGCCCAACTGGACATGCTGACCACGCTGGTAGCCGAGGCCACTGGCACCCTCCGACCACAGGTGGTCGACGTCGCCGCGCAGTGGGCACAGTTCGGCGGCTGGCTGCACGCCGCGAGTGATCGGCGGCGTCTTGCCGGGCGTTGGTACCGCACCGCGCTGGAGTGGAGTACGGAAGCCGGCAACCCGGACATGATCGCCACCGTACTCAGCATGCGGGGGCACCTGGCCTGGTCGGAACGCCGCGTGGATGCGGTCATCGACCTTTCCGCAGCAGCGGCCCGGCAGCCGGCAAGCCCGGGTGTGCGAGCGATCGCGGTCCAGCAGCAGGCCCGTGGTCATGCCCTGACCGGGGAGGCGAGCGCCGTGACCGGGCTGCTCGATCGAGCCGCCGACCTGCACGAGGCGGCCGGTCAGGCCCTCGACCGGGAGCCGCCGTGGATCTACTTCCACTCGCCCGCCTATCTCACCATGCAACGTGGACTCGCGTACCGGCTCCTCGGCCGCGACGCGGACGCCATCGAGCATCTCCGGCGCGGGCTGGCCGGGCTGCCGGCAGAGGCGGCCGGGGCCGCGTGGACGGGTCCCTATCTCCTACGCCTCGCGGCGGCGCTCGCGGACACCGGGGACACCACCGAAGCCCTCGACCTCTACGAGCGGGTCCAGAGTCTCGGCCGAGCCACCCGCACGGCCACGCTCGTCGACCAGGCGGAGACCGCCGTCCGCGAGCTGTCCGTGTAGCGCACGCGGCGGCGTGATACCACCACGTCGGCGAACCTGAGTCGATCCCACCCGCGGGACGTCACGCACAGCTCAGACCGGTGTACCGTCCGAAGTGGCAGCTCATCCGCCTGCACGTCGATGGGCGGCCGGTCGTTGCGGCAGCGGGAGATGGCATGGCTGAACCCACCGTCGGGGAGCGTCTCGCCGGGCTCCGTCGTGAGTCGCGGCTGACCCAGGAGCAACTGGCCGAGCGCTCCGGGGTCAGCGTCGAGGTGATCCGGAAGCTGGAGCAGGGCAGCCGGGGCACGGCTCGCCTCGACACGCTGCATGCGCTCGCGCGGGCCCTGGGTGTGTCGACGTCCGGGTTGCTCGGCGACGCGTCGCAGGCCGCCGCGCGCGGCGAGGCGGAGCACCGGCCATTGTCGCTGGCGGAGATCCGCCGGGTCGTCACCCCGCTGCGGGGAATCGACGGCACGCCGTTCATGGTGCCGCGGAGCGAGCCACCCGACCTCCGCACGTTGCGCGGGAACCTGCACGCCGCCGATCGGGTCTACAACGCCGGTGACTACGCGGTGGCGTTGCGGGTGGTGCCGCCGTTGCTGGTCGACGTGCGCGCGGCGGTCGGTCTGGCCGGCGACGAGCGGCAGGCCGAGGCGTACGACCTGCTCGCCCGCACGTATCACCTGGCCGGCGGTCTGCTGATCCAACTTCGCGCCGACGACCTGGCGCAGACCGCGCTCTCGGGTGCCCTCGACGCCGCGCAGCGCTCCGGGGACCAGGTGGTGGCGGCGACCGTCATCCGGACGATGTGCTGGCTGCTGATGCGTCAGGGCCGGATCAGCGAGGCGGCCGAACTGGCGGTGGTCACCGCCGACGAGGTGGAGCCGCGGTTGTCCCGGGCGACGCCCGCCGACCTGGCCGCGTGGGGGTGGTTGCTGCTGGGCGCCGCCGCCGCGCGGGCCCGGGACAACCGGCCGGACGAGGTGGCCGACCTGATCGGCGTCGCCGCTGCCGCCGCGGTCCGGATCGGTGAGCGGATACCGGCGGCGGACCAGTTGATGCTGGTGGGTGGCTTCGACAGCGCCAAGGTGCAGATGCAGCGGGCGGAAGCGGCGGCGGTGGCCGGTGAGGCGGGACGGGTGCTGGAGCTGTCCGCGTCGGTGCCGCCGGCGCCCACCATCAGCACGTCGGCATGGCGCCGGCACCGACTGGACCTGGCGTGGGCATACGCGGATCTGCGGCGTTACGGGAAAGCGACAGCGGTGTTGACACAGTTGCGCGACACGGCGCCGACCTGGCTGCGGCAGCAGCGGTACGCGCGGGACATCGTGGACACCATCGCCACCGGACGCCGCCGGGCGATGACGGACGAGCTGGCCGCGCTGGCCGAGCTGATGGGTGGTGTGCGGTGACTGGTACAACGCGTCCGAGTCGATGACTCACGATCTCCGGATCGCACCATCCGCACCTTTCTGATCACCCTGAGTCACCGCAACCTGTGCTGGTGAGGCGCGTCGACGCGCCTCCGCCGATGGAGGTGGCGATGCCGAAGCGTGGCGACAGGCCGACTGCTGATCGGGGCGAGCAGATTCAGGCCGCCGAACGGGAGGCGGCGCGGCAGCGGCTGCTCGCGCAGGCCGAGGCGGACCGGATACCGGTCGAGGAGACGACCCGGGCGGTGCCGGACCGGCGGCATGACCGGCGGTGACGTGCCGGTCGGCCGCCGCGTCGCGCAGTGGCGGGTCCGGCGTCGGATGACCCAGCAGATGCTGGCCGACCGGTTGGGCAAGTCGAAGAGCTGGGTCGACAAGGTCGAACGCGGCGTACGCGCTCTGGACCGCTTCTCCGTCATCCAGGATGTCGCCCGGGTGCTGCGGGTGGAACCGGCGACGCTGCTCGGCCGGGAGGATCCGCCGCCGGTCCTTGGCGACGAGGGGGTGGACGGGGTACGCGCGGCGTTGGCGCGCTACGACCTGTTCCCGGCCGGTTCCGGCCGCCAGGATTCGGCGTCCACGGACGAGTTGGGCCGGCGGGTGGATCATGCGTGGTCGGCGTACCGGCACGCACGCTATCCGCAGGTGCTGCGCCTGGTGCCGGAACTGCTCGACGCGACCCGGGCGGCGCACGCCGGGGACGGCGACGGCGCCGGCGGGCTGCTGGTGCGGGCGTACCGGATCACGGCGTCGGTGCTGGTGAAACTCGGCGAGCCGGACCTGGCGTGGCTGGCGGCCGACCGGGCGGTGACGGTGGCGGCCGGTGATCCGAGGTGGACGGCGGTTGCCGCGGTGCCGCTCGGGCAGGCGCTGCGCGCCACGGGGCGGGGGCGGCTGGCGACGACGGTGACGATCGCCGCCGCGAACCGGACCGGCGCCCCGGCGGCGCGTGGCGGTTCGCCCGTCGGAGCGGCCCTGGCCGGGACACTGTGGGTCGAGGCGGCGCTCGCGGCGGCGTCCTGCGGCGACGCGCGCAGCGCGGCGGAGTGGCTGGGGGTGGCCGCCGGGATCGCCGGGCGGGCCGACCCCCACCTCGACGGGTTCGGGCCGGCTGCCGTGCAGGTGGCACACGTGACGGTGGCCGTCGAACTCGGCGACGGCGCCGAGGCGGTCACCCGGCACGAGACGGCGATCCGGTCGGCGGGCTGGCGGTGGTTGCCCGTCGAGCATCGCGCCGCGCACCTGGTCGACGCCGCGCGGGCGTACCTCCAGATCGGTGACCTGCTGCGGGCGGGCCGGGCCCTGACCGAGGCCGACCGGCTCGCGCCGGCCGAGGTCCGGATGCGGCCGGTGGCGCGTACCGTGCTGGCCGAGGTGGCGCGCGGCGGACCCGCGCCGGCCGGCGTGGCGCACCTGGCGGCGGCGGTCGGCCTCACCCGCTGACGCGGGCCGGGCCACCGGCCCTAGCCGGCCTGGGCCACCGGGTGACGCTTCATCTCCTCCATGAAGGGGAAACGAGCGGTGAGGTCGGTGAGCGTGGTGCCGGACCGCCAGGCGGCGGCCACCTGGGCGACCTGGAGCAGGTCGGTGGCGTCGCCCCGGGCCTGCACCTCGCCGTCGACCCGCAGGTCGATCATGAAGTAGCGGGCCTGGGCGCCGAGGCTCACGCAGACCACGCCCCGGTCGGAGGTCAGCTCGGCGCAGGTGAACCGGCTGCGGCCCTGCTCGGGAGCGCTGACCCGCCCGATGTCGAGCTGGTGGGCGGTCGCGGTCTGCGCGAGCGCGGGAGCCAGACCGCCGGGCTCGACCAGATCCGGGTAGAGGCGCACACCCAGTGCCGCCGAGACGTCGCTCATGACTGACTCCCACTTCCTCGTGACAGAGACCAGCAACGCGCAGGTTACGAACACGTTTCCGGCATGCATGCCCATCCTGTCCCGCGCGAAGGGCCCGCGGCAATAGGAACGGTCAATCCGCCCCCATCGGACCACCGGTACGCTGCCGGCTCATGGCGCGGATACGGTGTGACTTCTTCTCCGAGACGCTCGGCATGGGCACCTCGATGACGGTGCTGCTGCCCGACCGGGGCGCGGCCGGGATCGGCATGGCCGGCGCGGCCGGCGACGGAGATCCGCCGGTGCTGTACCTGCTGCACGGCCTCAGCGACGACGACACGGCGTGGACCCGGCGGTCGTCGGTCGAACGGTACGCCGCCCCGCTGGGGCTGGCCGTGGTGATGCCGCAGGCGCAGCGCAGCTTCTACTGCGACGAGGCGCACGGCAACCGGTACTGGTCCTTTCTCACCGAGGAACTGCCCGAGGTCTGCCGGTCCTTCTTCCGGCTCTCCACCCGCCGGGAGGACACGTTCGTGGCCGGCCTGTCGATGGGCGGCTACGGCGCGGTGAAGTGGGCGCTGCGCCACCCGGACCGGTTCGCGGCGGCGGCCAGCCTCTCCGGCGCGCTCGACGTGGTGCACCGGCGGCACCACCCGTCCAGCCCACTCGACCCGGCGGTGTGGCACACCGTCTGGGGCGACGGCCCGGCGCCGGACGGGGACGACACGGTGGCGCTGCTGGAGCGGGCCGGCGACGACCTGCCCGCGCTCTACGTCGCCTGCGGCACCGAGGACTTCCTGTACGAGGACAACGTCCGGTTCGTCGACACCGCCCGGCGGCGCGGCCTGCCGCTCACCGTGGACTTCGCCCCCGGCGACCACGACTGGGCCTACTGGGACGCCCAGATCGCCAACGTGCTCGCCTGGCTGCCGTTGCGCGGTCGCTGACCGGCACGCTCACACGCCGACGGCGCCGTCGACGGCTTCCCGGAGCAGGTCGGCGTGGCCGTTGTGCCGGGCGTACTCGTGGATCATGTGCAGCATCACCAGGCGCAGCGAGACGTCCTCGCCCCAGCGGGCCTGGTGGCCGGTCACGTCGAGCGACTTGGCCGCGAGCTCGATCCGGCGGGCGTGCGCGACCTCCCGCTGCCACGCCTCGAACGCCTCCGCGCGGTCGGCCTCGCGTGCGTCGTACGCCGCCTGGTAGTCGTCGGTCTCCGACCAGACCAGCGGCACGTCCTCGGCGGCGATGACGCGACGGAACCAGGCGCGTTCCACCTCGGCCATGTGCCGGACCAGGCCGAGCAGGGACAGCGTGGACGGCGGCGAGGACTGTCGGCGCAGCTGCTCGTCGGTCAGCCCCTCGCACTTGCGGGCCAGCGTGGCGCGGTGGAAGTCGAGGAACGCGCGCAGCGTCTCCCGCTCGCCGGCCCGCAGCGGCGGGCCGATCCGTTCGATGGTCACCGGGGACGTCCTTCCGGGGCGGGGTCGGTCCTCCGGAGCCTAACCGTCGTGGATCATGAGGCAACCGGGTTACCGCAGCGAGGAGCGGGCCACCGGGAAGTCGAACCAGGTGTCCGGGTACGGCTCGTCCACGTACCGGTAGTGCCACCACTCGCGGGGGTAGTTCTCGAAGCCCTGCGCCGTCATCAACTCCTTGAGCAGGGCCCGGTTCCGGCGGGCGGTGTCGGTGAGCCCCGGGGCCGCGGTGTGGGCGCGCGGGTCGAAGCAGTCGAACCCGGTGCCCATGTCGACCGAGTCGTCGGCGAAGCGCCGGCCGGCGGGCGCGGTGCAGGGCAGCAGCGGCTGGCCCGGCCGGTAGCCGGGCTGCGTGGGGGTGGGCGCCGGGACCAGGGTCAGGTCGAGCGTGCTGCCCCGGCTGTGCGCGGTGGGCGCGCCCAGGTAGCCGTCGGCGAAGAGCCGCTCCTTCGGCACGTCGGGGTAGAACTCCGCCTTCATCTGTTGCTCCTGCGGGCGCTTCGCCCAGGCGACGAACTCGTTCACGGCCCGCTGCGGGCGGTAGCAGTCGTACACCTTCAGGCTGTGGCCGCGGTCGAGCGCGGCGGCCTGCACCCGGCTCAGCGCCGCCGCGGCCCGGCGGGTGAGCAGGCAGAGCGGCTCGGGGTAGCCGTCGATCGGCCGGCCGACGAAGTTGTGCGCGCCCGCGTACCGGATGTCGGTGCGCACGCCCGCGTCGACGGTGGTCAGGTCGACGATGTCGGCCGGGGCACGGGGGCCGGTCGGGGTGGCCGACGGCGTCGGGCGCGGCGCGGGTCGCTGGCAGCCGGCGGCGAGGGCCGCGACCACCACGACCAGGACCACTGCCGTACGTCTGCGCACGCTGCCGTGTCTACCACGGGGTAAGGAGGGGCCCCTTGTTAACAGACGTCTGTTAACAAGGGGCCCTCCTTACCCCAGCGTCGCGTGGAGGAAGTCGACCGCGGCGGCGTCGTCGTCGATGCCGCCCGCCTCGTGGCCGTTGAAGCGCCAGACCATCAACTCCTTCTCGCCGCGGTAGTCGTGGTACGCGGCGTAGACCGTCGACGGCGGGACGATCTCGTCCATCAGCGCGACGGAGAAGCGGGCCGGCACGTCGGCGCGCCTGGCGAACGCGACGCCGTCGACGTAGCCGAGCGTGTGGAACACCTGTTCCGCCCGGTCCCGGTGCACGGCCAGGTAGTCCCGGATCTCACGGAACGGCGCCGAGTCGGTGAGCCCCACGGCGCGGGGGATGTCGCAGAGGAACGGCACGTACGCCACCGCCGCGCGCACCCCCGGGGCCAGCGCGGCGGCGGCCAGCGCGGCGGCCCCGCCCTGGCTGTGGCCCAGCACGGCGATCCGGGTCGGGTCGACACCCGGCAGTTCCCGGGCCGCGTCGACGGCCCGGACCGCGTCGGTGAGGAAGCGCCGGTAGTAGTAGCGGCGGGGCTCCTCCACGCCCCGGGTGGCCATGCCGGGCGCCTGCGGCCCGGCCGCCGCGACGTCCGGGGTGTCGCCGCGGCTCCACCCCGAGCCCTGGCCACGGGTGTCCATCTGGAGGTGGGCGAAGCCGGCGGCGGACCAGAGCAGGTTCTCCAGCGGGTGGCCCCGTCCGCCGCCGTAGCCGACGTACTGCACCACGGTCGGCAGCGGCGTGGACGCGCCGCGGGGCACCCGCAGCCAGGCCCGGACCGGCTGCCCGGCGAACCCGGGAAAGGTCACGTCGAAGACGTCCACGGCCGCCAGCGGGGTCGGCACCGGGGTCACGGTCACCGGGTCGCCGCAGGAGCGGGCCTCGGCCAGCGTCTCGGCCCAGAAGGCGTCGAAGTCGGCGGGTTCACGCAGGTCACTGCGGTGCTGGCGGAGCTCGGCCTCGGTCAGGTCGGTGAACACGCCTGGGCTTCCTCGTCGGGTCGGCATGGCACGTCGCGGCACGGTCGCCGACGCGTTTCCGGAAGGTTTCCGCAAGTTGTCCGAACGCTAGGGCCGGGTCGATCTGTCGTCAAGCCCTCGGCGTACGGCAAGATGTCCGTGGGGCGGGACGGTTTTCCGGTCGGTCCGGCAGCCGGCGAAGGGAACACGGGTGAGCGCGGACGACGAGCGCAGGGTGACCATCACCGCGATCGCACGGGAGGCGGGTGTCTCCGTGCCCACCGTGTCGCGCGTGCTCAACGGGCGTTCCGACGTCGCGCCGGACACCCGGGAGCGGGTCGAGGAACTGCTGCGCCACCACGGCTACCGACGCCGCAACAGCCGCACGGTACGCCGGGCGGACCTGATCGACCTGGTCTTCAACGACCTGGACAGCCCCTGGGCCGTGGAGATCATCCGCGGGGTGGAGGACGTCGGCCACGCCGCCGGGGTGGGCATCGTCGTGTCGGCCGTGCACCGCGAGTCCAGCTCCACCCGGCAGTGGCTGCACAACCTGCGCGCCCGCGCCTCCGACGGGGTGATCGTGGTGACCTCGCACCTGAGCCCGGCGGTGCACGCGCAACTGCGCCGGCTCAACGTGCCGGTGGTGGTGGTCGACCCGGACGCCGGCGTGGCCGGGACGGACGTGCCGGCGATCGGCGCCACCAACTGGACCGGCGGCCTGTCCGCCACCGAACACCTGCTGAGCCTCGGCCACCAGCGGATCGGGTTCGTCGCCGGCCCGCCGCACCTGCTGTGCAGCCGGGCCCGGCTGGACGGCTACCGGGCCGCGTTGGCCGCCGCCGGCGTGCCGGCCGACGACCGGCTGGTGCACCCCGGCGACTTCTACCACGCCGCCGGCTACACGGCCGGCGGCGCGCTGCTCGACCTCGACGACCCGCCCACCGCGATCTTCGCGGCCAGCGACCAGATGGCCTTCGGCGTCTACGAGGCGGTGCGCCGCCGCGGCCTGCGGGTCGCCGACGACGTCTCCGTGGTCGGCTTCGACGACCTGCCCGAGGCGCGGTGGGCCTCGCCGCCGCTGACCACCGTGCGCCAGCCGCTGGTGGAGATGGGCCGCCTCGCGGCCCGCACCGTGCTGCGACTGGCCCAGGGTGAGGAGATCGAGTCGCCCCGGATCGAACTGGCCACCGAACTGGTGGTGCGGGACAGCACGGCGGCCCCCGCCGGCCGCTGACCAGCCGGACTTCTCAGTCCCCTTCCGGAATTTCCGGCTTCCGCAGCCCGGGCGCGGCCGACAGCGCCACCGCCGCGGCGTGCCGACGGCGACGGGCCAGCAGCACCGCTCCCCCGACCACCACCACCGCGCCCACCGTCAGCGGCACGCCGACACCCGACCCGGTGCCGGCCCGCGCCGCACCGCCGCCCAGGTCGGCGTGCCCGGCCAGCGCCGACGCGGGCCCGGTGGCGGGCGTCGGCGAGCGGTCCAGCTCGCCCGGCTCCACCAGGCGGCCGACCGACGCGTCCCGGGGCAGCCCGAATCCCCAGTCCAGCAACGCCGCGCCCTGCTGCCAGCCGCGCTGGATGGGGATCTCCGCGCCGAGCAGCGTCACCACCAGCCGGCGTCCGCCGCGCTCGGCCGCGCCGACGTACGTGTGCCGGGCCAGATCGGTGAAGCCGGTCTTGCCACCGAGCGCGCCCGGATAGTGGTCCAGCAGCATGTTGTCGTTCTGGATCTGGAACGCCTTCTCGTGCAGCGCCGGCTGGGCCGGCACCTGCGCGGTGCGGGTGGCGGTGTAGCGCCGGAAGGCCGGCTCGCGGAAGCACGCCCGGGCGATCAACGCCAGGTCGTACGCGCTGGTGAACTGCCCCGGGCCGTCCAGCCCGGACGGCGTGACCGCGTGCGTCTGCCGGGCGCCGAGCCGGTGCGCCTCGTCGTTCATCGCGCGGACGCCGCCGGCCAGCCCGTCCGGGCCGCCGCCGAGCCGGGCCAGCGCGTTGGCGGCCTCGTTGCCCGACTTGAGCAGCAGGCCCAGCCAGATCGTCTCGATCCGGTAGCGCCCGCCCTCGGCCAGCCCCACCGCCGAACTGCCCGGCTCGATCGCCAGGTCGCCGGCGGTCATGGTGACCTCCCGGTCCGGGTCCAGCCGGGGCAGCACGGTGGCGGCCAGCAGCAGCTTCTGCACGCTGGCCGGGACGCCGTACTCGTGCGGGCCGCAGCCGCCGAGCACCGCGCCGGTGTCCAGGTCGGCGACCAGCCACGAGGTCGCGGTCACCGGCGGCGGCGTCGCGGTCGCCGCGGTCGGCACGACGAGTCCGGCGGTGTCCAGCGCCGCGCCGCCGACGGACCGGGCCGCCCGGTCGGGCGGCGGCGGGGGCTGCGGCGGACGGGTCACCGGGGCCGGCACGTTGGGGCAGGGCGGCGCCCCACCGGGCAACCGGCGGGCCGGGCCGCCGGCCCGGATCGCCGCCACGGCGGATGTCACCGGCGTCGACAGCGGCAGGAGCAGGGCGGCGGCCAGCGCCACGGATGGTCCCCAGGTCCTCATGTCCCGGACGCTAGCCACGCCGACCCGAACGGGTCACCGGCTCCGGGATTCGCGCCCCGGCGGCGGGGTGGTGGCGTAGGGTCCCGGCTCCGCGGTCAGCGCGCCGCGAGCCCGTGGCCGCCGAGCGGGCCGACCCGCCATCCCCGGTGACGGCACTCCGCGAGCAGTCCGGGCAGCGCGGCGAGCCCGGCCCGCCAGGCGTCCGGCGCGGCGGCGCAGGAGGAGTCGTGCAGCAGGACCGTGCCGCCGCCGCGCAACCCGGCCAGGACGCGGCGGCGGACCCCGTCCCCGGTCGCCGACGTGGTCCAGTCCCGCCCCCAGCAGCTCCACAGCACCGGCCGCAGGCGCAGCCGCCGGGCGGCGACCAGGGCCGCGCCGGTGAGCACCCCGTACGGCGGGCGCAGGAACGCCGGCGGCCGGCCGGTCACGTCCACCACCAGGTCGTACGCGCGGGTCAGGTCGCGGACGGTGCCGGCCGGCCCGCGCAGCAGCAGGTTGTCGTGTGCCCAGCCGTGCAGCGCCACCTCGTGTCCGGCCGCCACCAGCCGGCGGCCCAGGTCCGGTCGGCGCCGCAGCATCACGCCGAGCACGAAGAACGTGGCCCGGACCCGGTGCGCGGCCAGCACGTCCAGGAAGTGGGGCGTCGACTCCGGGTCCGGGCCGTCGTCGAAGGTCAGCGCGACCCGGTCGGGCGGCCCGAGGCCGTGCAGGCCGGGCAGCAGGCGCCGCCGAAGGGCCGGGAGCGTGGTGACCGCCGGCGCCGCGTGAGCCAGCGGCAGCACCACCGCGGCGGCCAGGGCGGCGGTCCTCACCGCAGTCCACCGGTGGACTGGAGCAACGCGGCGACGACGGCCACCGCGTCGCCGACCGGGTCCAGCAGCGGCCGACGCCCCGGCTCGGCCGGACCGGCCGGGGCGGCCCGACGCGCGGCCTCGGCGACCAGTCGGACCGCGTCCTCCGGCACCGGGCCGGCGCGCGCCCCGGCCGGGTCCTCGGGGGCGGGGTCGGGGCGCGGCCCGGCGGTCCCCGGCGGCGGGGCGCGGTGCGGCGGCGGGGGCGGCGGGCCGGCGTCGAGCACCGCCGCGAGCACCGGGCCGAGCTGTTCCGGGCTGCCCGCCCACCGGGTGAGGCCGGACCGGGCCAGGACGTCGGCGTTCGCCCGCCCGTGCCCCGGCAGGGGACGGTAGGTGACCACCGGCACCCCGGCCGCGAGCGCCTCCTGACAGGTCAGCCCGCCGGCGTTCTCCACCACCACGTCCACGGCCCGCATCAGCGTCGGCATGTCGTCCACCCAGCCCAGCACGTGCCGGCCCGGACCGCTCAGTCGCCGGCGCAGCGACCCGTTGCGCCCGCACACCACCACCGCCCGGGCCCCGGTCGCGCCGACCTCCGCCACCGTGGCCGCCACCTCGCCGACGCCCCAGGAGCCGGCCACCACCAGGGCGAGCACGCCGTCGTGCGGCAGGCCGAACCGCTCCCGGGCCCGCCGCCGGTCGAGGCCGGCGCCGCCGGCGAACGCCCGGGAGACCAGCGGCTCGACCACCGCGACGTCGACATCGGCATCCCGTTGCAGCTCGGCGTGCCGCACCGTGCAGTAGACGTCCACGCCCGGCGCGAGCCAGGTCGGGTGCACCACGAAATCGGTCACGTAGGTGAGGATCGGGACACGGAGCCGGCCGCCGCGCCGCAGCGGGCCGAGAAGCTGGTTGGCGAACGGGTAGGTGGTCACCACCGCTCTCGTGTCCGGTGGGATGCGGCGGCGGATCCGGGTCCGGAACGGGCGCAGCAGCGCACGGATGGCGCGAACGGACACCCGGGACCGGCTGGTCAGCCGGAACAGCAGGTGGTAGCCCCGGGGCAGCCGGTGCAACACCCCCCGGTACGTCTCCCGCACCGCGCGGTGCACCGGTCCGGGCAGCAGGTGCAGGAGGTTCAACCGGTCCACCTGGAAGCCCCGGCCGCGCAGGCGCTCCGCCAGCTCGTCGGCGGCCCGGTCGTGTCCGGCGCCGATGTCCGCGGAGACCACCACGATCCGTCCCGGGTGCGCCATGGGCGGCGCATACCCGCCCGGACGGCGTCCACGCGGCGGGCCCGGGACCGGTCAGGCCCGGACGGGCGGTCCGAGCGGGGACCGGGCCCTTGTCAACGCGACCGGCGGACGATCCGAGCGGGGGCCCGGTCAGCACGGCCCGGCGGCGGGTCCGAGGGGAGCGGCGCGGCGGTCAGGCGCGGCGGCGCGCGGGCCGCCGGAACCGGCCCCGCCGGGCGACGAGCGCCGCCACGGTCCCGCCGACGGCGAGCGCCAGCAGGCCGGCGGCCGGCACGATGAGCGTCCAGTCACCGTCGGCCATCCGGTGCAGCGCGGTGCCGGCCGGCCCTCGCCACGGTCGGGGCGTCGGCGTCGCCGGCGCGTCGGCCGCGGGTTCCCGGGTCGCCGCCGGCGCGGCCGGCTGGTCCAGCTCACCCGGGTCGACCAGCCGGCCGACCGACGCGTCCCGGGGCAGCGCGAAGCCCCAGTCGAGCAGTTGCGCGCCCTGCTGCCAGCCGCGTACCGGGCGGGCCTCGGCGCCGAGCAGCGTCACCACCAGCCGGCGCCCGCCGCGCTGGGCGGCGCCGACATAGCTGTGCCGGGCCAGCTCGGTGAAGCCGGTCTTGCCGCCCAGCGCGCCGGGATAGCGGTAGATGAGCTGGTTCTCGTTCTGGATCTGGAACCCGCCCTTCTTCAGCGCGGGCTGGGCCGGGATCTGGGCCCGCTCGGTCATCGCGTACCGGCCGAAGCGGGGGTCGGCGAAGCAGGCGCGGGCGATCAGCGCCAGGTCGTACGCGCTGGTGAACTGCCCGGGGCCGTCCAGGCCGGACGGCGTGACGGCGTGGGTCTGGAGCGCGCCGAGCCGGCGTGCCTCGGCGTTCATCTGGTCGACCCCGGCCCGGGCACTGCCGGCGCCCAGCCGGGCCAGCATGTTCGCCGCGTCGTTGCCGGACTGGAGCAGCAGGCCCAGCCAGAGCGTCTCCACCGGGTAGCGCCCGCCGACCAGCAGGCCCACCGCCGAGCTGCCCGGCTCGATGTCCAGGTCGGCGGCGGTGGCGACGGCCACCTGCTTCGGGTCGAGGCGGTTGAGCATGGTGGCGGCCAGCAGCAGCTTCTGGGTGCTGGCGGGGGTGCCGTACGCGTGCGGCCCGCAGGCGCCCAGCACGGCGCCGCTGTCCAGGTCGGCGACCAGCCAGGTGGTGGCGGTGACCGCGGGCGGCGCGGGACTGCCGGGCGGCGTGACGAGGCCCGGACCGGCCAGCGTCTCGCCGCCCACCACCTGCTGTTCGGGCACCGCCGCCGGTGGGACGGGACGCGGCGGCCGGGACACCTTCGGCGCGGGCAGCCGTGGGCAGGCCGCCACGGCGCCGGGAGCGGGAGCCGGCGCGGGAGCGCCCCGCGCCGGGGCGGGCGCACCGGCCGCGAGCAGGGTGACGGCGGTGACGGCGGCCAGGACCCGGGCTCTCATGAAGAGGCACCTTACCCAGCGCGGCTCCGCCGGCGGCGCGGCTCACCGTGCCGGTGACGGTGCGCCGATCGTCCGGCCCCGCGCCGTGGTCGAGCCGCGGAGCCGGGCGGTCCCGAGCGGCCCGCCGGGACCGGTGCGTCGGTCAGTGGACGCCGCGCAGCCACCGTCGCTGCCACGGCGTCTCCACCGCACGCGGATGGTAGTGCGCGCGTACCCAGGCGACCGCCCGCCCGGGGTCCAGCCCGTCCAGCACGGCCAGGGCGGCGAGCGCGGTGCCGGTGCGGCCCACGCCGCCGTAGCAGGCGACCTCGACCCGCTGACCGGCGTACGCGCGTCGCCGCGCCTCGCGCAGCGCGTCCAGCGCGTCGGCGCGGTCCAGCGGGAGCCAGAAGTCGGGCCAGCGGATCCGCCGGACCGGCCAGGCCGGCTCCGGCCCGCGCGCCAGCAGCAGGGCGAAGTCGGCCGGGGAGGCCGGGGCGGCGACGCGGCGTCCCCGTACGGTGACGCCGCCGGGCAGCGGCAGAAGACCGGCGGGATCCGTCCACGGTGGCGTCGGGTGCACCGGCTCATTGTGCGACGTGCCCCGGACACGCGGGTGCCCGCCGGAGCTTCTCCGGCGGGCACTCACGATCGGCCCGGGGTCTCCCCCGGCGCGCCTGGCGTCAGCCGAGGCGACGGCGGCGCCAGGCCAGGGACCCGAGCAGCAGCACCGCACCGGCGCCGGCCAGGCCACCGCCGAGCTTCAGCGGCGTGCCGATGCTGTCACCCGTGACGGGCAGGTGACCGCCGTGGTGTGGCGGACGCGGCGGGCGCTTGGGCAACACGATGCCGGTCGCGCTGGCGGTCCGGCCGGACGTCAGCCCGGTCGCGGTGAACGTGTAGCGACCGGGACGGGTCGGACGGTAGGTGACGGTGAAGCTGCCGTTCGCGTCGGCGGTGACCGTGAAGGTCGTGGGCGCCGTCTGGGGTCCGGCGAGGCTCGACGTGTACGACACCGACGCCATCGCCACCGTGCTGCCGTCGCTGCGCCGCGCGGTTCCCTCGGCGGGTGCGGCGACGGGCAGGTTGGAGATGGCGACGTCGATGCGGACCTGCTCGTTCGGCAGGAAGTTCCGGCCGTTGAGCGTGAACGTCTCGCCGAGCGTGATGGTGGTCGGCGTCACGGTCAGCGACGCGACCACGGGCGGATAGACCGGTGGCTGCGGCTGCGCCGCTCCGGCCGCGGTCGGCGCGGCCACGATGGCCAGGCCCACCGAGAGCGCCATGATGATGCGGGATAGCCGCATGATGGTTTCCCTCCTACTGTTCACATCTGGGTGCGGTGGTTATCTGGGTGGTCCACGGGGTGACGGTGGGAGTGAGCACCAGATCGGCCGTGCCGGCGCCGTTCTGGCCGGTGAGCAGCGTGACGTCGAGCGTCCGGGTCTGCCCGGGGCCGACCTCCACATTCGCCACCGCGACCTGACGCCGGCGGTCGAGCCCGCTGCCCATCGCGGTGTCCCGTCCGTCCAGCCGGCCGGCGAGGACCGCGCCGCCGCTGGGGGTGTGCACCGAGACGAACGTGCGGGCGGTGTACTTGTCGCCGGACAGGGCCATGCCCGTGACCGACTCCGTCAGACCCGACCGCGGGGCGGTGGAGTGCACCGTGACCCGCAGCCGCAGTTCGCGGCGTCCGTCCGGCTGGCATGCGCCGACCGTCAGGGTGGCCGAGAACCTGAGGTAGTAGCCGAGCTTCGCGCCGCTGCCGTCGTTGAGGAACACGCCGACCGTCGGCACGGTGTCCTGCTCCGGGAGCTGCCCGGCCAGCCGGGTCCCGGCCACCGCGCGTTGCTCCTCAGAACGGACACTCCAGAACAATATCCGACGTTCCTGTATCGAGCGGCTAATAACGGTTAAAAGCGCTCGTGGGTCAACCGTCCTCGTGAACAGCGCGTCGAACACCCCCGACGCGGCCCGCGCGTAGAACGCGTCCTGCGCCTTCACGTCCAGGTCCCGGTACGAGTCGCTGAGCAGCGTCCGCACGGCGGTGCCGCCGGCCAGCGCCGGACCGTCCGGCACCTTCACCGGGCCGATGACGTCGAGCAGGTACGACAGCATCACCGGGTCGACCGCCAGCACACCGTCCACCGTGATCCCGGTACGCCGGCGCACCATCTCGCGGTAGAGCGCGGCGGCGGTCGGGAAGCTCGGGCTCAGGTTGACGTCCGCCGGATACATCCCCGGCAGGTCGGTCCAGAGCCGGCGCATCTCCGGGTCCACCTTGAGCGGTGGATCGAAGTACCGCAGATCCGTGGCGTTGCCCTGCCCCGCCAGCCGGATCCGGCCGGCGTCCGCGCGCAGCACGGCGTACGCGCCGAACATGCCGCCGGTGGCCCGCAACTCGGCCGGGTTCTGCGAGACGAGCAGGTAGCTGCGCGGGCCGTCCGCGCCGAGCAGCGGCGGCAACAGGCGGACGCCGCGGTCGGCGGCGGAGGTGAGCCCGCCCAACCGGTCCAACTCCTCCCGCAGCGCGGTGACCGCGTTCCGCACCTGCGTCACCAGGCCGCGGGTCGGCACCGCCCGTAGCCGGTCCGCCGTCCGGCGGACCGCCTGGTCGGCGGCCGACACCTCGGCCGCGACCGCGCGCAGCCGACCCACGTCGAGCCGGCCCTGCTTCGGCACCAGCGATGCGAGGTCGACCCGGAGCAGGGTGGGGAAGGCGAGCCGGGCCAGGTCGTCCACCGCCACCGAGATCTGCCGCACCGCCGTCAGGTTGCCCCCGGCGTACGGGACGCCCTGGCCGAGCCACCAGACCGGGTCGCCGGTCGCCGCGCGCGCGGCGCCGGCCTGTTCCTGGAGCGCGGCCAGGGTCCGCTGGGCCCGGGCCACATCGCCGTCGAGCACCTGGGCGCTGAGATCCTTGGCCAGGCCGGCGGCGTTCACCAGGTGGGCCCGGGCCTGCCAGCCCCGGAACGTGACCCAGCCGCCGGCGGTGGCGAGCACCGAGACGACGACCAGCCCGACCAGCAGGACGCGCCGGACGCGGGCCCGCCGGCGGCGCCGTGAGTGTCGGCGTCGGCGGGGCGACGCCGCGTGTTCCGTCACGCCACTCTCCTCGGAGTCGACAGGTGTGCGATCACCATGCGGTGCTCGTGTCGGATAGGAGTATGTATCGACTAAAGTACGCTTCTAGTCGGTTTTCGGGTTTTTCATCCGAACCGTGGCCACGTCGCGCAGCAGCGCCTCGATCCGGTCCACCCCGGCCCGCAGCGACATCTGCCGCAGGTAGGCGTCCCGCCCCCGGCGGCCCATGTCGGCCCGGGCGGCCGGCGGAATCGCCGCGGCCAGCCAGAACCGGTCGGCCAGGGTCGCCCAGTCCTCGGGCGGGCAGGACAGCCCGGCTCGGGCCCGCTCCACCAGCTCCGCGGTGTCGCCGCCGGCCGAGGCGACCACCGGCGCGGCGCAGGAGAGCGCGGCCGGCAGGGTGCCGGGCACGGTGCCGCGCAGCTCCGGCCGGTCGCGCAACATGACGAGCTGGTAGTCGGCGGCGGCGTAGAGCTGGGGCATGTCCGCCGGTGAGCGCCGCTCGACGAACCGGACGTTGTCCGCGCGCAGTTCGGCGGCGAGGTCCCGTACCCGCCGCTCCTCCGCGCCCGAGCCGACCAGGACCAGGTCCATCCGGTCCCCCAACGCCGCCGCCGCCCGGACCGCGGTCTCCAGACCCTGCCGTACGCCGATCGTGCCGGCGTGCATCACCACGCAGCGGTCGTCCCGGCGGATCAGCCGACGTGCGGCGGGACCGGGCCGCGCCGGGCGGAACAGTCGCTCGTCGGTCCAGTTCAGCACCGTGCGCACCCGGTCCGGTTCGGCCCCGCCGGCAAGCACCAGCTCGCGCATGGACGGTGCGCTGACCGCTATCGCGTCCGCCTCCCGGTACAGCCGGCGCAGGCCCGCGTCCAACCGCCCCGACCAGCCACCTGCCGCCCCCGGCCGGGCCGGCTCCTCCTCCACCCAGACGTCCTGCACGTGCAGCACCGTCGGCACCCGGCCCAGCATCCGCAGCAGGCCGGCCGCGGCGAACGTCACCGCAGGGAGTTGGAGGACGTACAACGCGTCGAGGTCCCGCAGGTAGCGCCGGCCGGCCAGCGTCGCGCTGCCGGCGAAGGAGAGCCAGCCGGCCGCCCGCGCGCGGGCGGAGCCCGCCCCGCCGGCGTACCGGGGCACCCGGCGGACGGTCAGCCGCTCGCTGCGCGTCTGGTGCCCCCACCGTTGCCGCCAACCCGGATAGAGCTGGCCGCCCGGGTGGTCCGGGAACCCGGTGAGCACGCGTACCTCGTGGCCCCGGGCGGCCAGCTCCTCGGCCAGGCTGCCCGGGATGAACGCCGGCTCCGGCGGGAAGTGGTACGACAGGATGCCGATCCTCATGGCCGCGCTCCCGGCGCGGCCTGCCGGAGGCGTGTCCACCGTGGCGCGTACGATGCCGGCATCCCCTCGCTGTCCGGTCGCGACCGCCGGCAGCCCACCGTCGCGGCGCCGCCCCGCGCGACCGCGCCGACCAGAGGGGGCCAGATGCCCGACGGGGTGCTCTTCGTCTGCCACGCGAACATGTGCCGGTCACCGATGGCCGAGTTCATCGCCCGCCGGTGGCTGGCCGGACTCCCGGTGACGGTGGCCAGCGCCGGCACGGACGCGATCGACGGGGCGGGCATGCACCCGTACGCCGTCGAGGTGGCCACCGGGGACGGCGCGGACGTCACCGCGTTCCGCACCCGCCGGCTGCGCCCGGAGCACCTCACCTCGGCGACGCTGGTGCTGACCGCGAGCCGTCGCCAGCGTTCGGCCTGCGCGGCGCTGGCCCCGGCCGCGTTGGGCCGGACGTTCACGCTGCACCAGTTCGCCCGCCTGGCCGCCGCGGCCCGGCCGGACGGCACGCCCGGGACCACCCCGCTGCGGGCGGCCGTGGCGGCGGCCGTCCGTGCCCGGGGGCGGCTGCAACCCGCCCCCGACGGCACGGACGACCTGCGGGACCCGATCGGCGGCTCCCCGGCCGACTTCCGCCGGTGCGCCGAGGAGATCGAGCGGTCGATCCGGCCCCTGCGCGCGCTCATCGCGACAGCCGGGTGAGTTCCTGAGTCCGGTCACCCTCGGCGGTCTGCGCGTCCCGCTGGGTCGCCCCGACCCGGCCGGTGGGCACGGCCGGCTCGGCCAGCGGCACGACCACCTTGTACGTCTCGTACTGGTAGGCGTCCGCCTTGCCGACCTTGGCCATGTTGAGCACGCAGCCGAGCAGGCGCACCGACACCGAGCTGAGCGCCCGCGCCGCGGCGGCCACCTGGCCGCGTGAGGTCCGTCCCTGCTGGGTGACCAGGAGCGCGCCGTCGGCCTGCACGGCCACCACCACGCCGTCGGTGACCGCGAGCAGCGGCGCGGTGTCGATGATCACGATGTCCGCCGACTCGCGCAGCGCCACCAGCAGATCCGCCATCGCCTTGGAGCCGAGCAGCTCGCTCGGGTTCGGCGGGGTGGCGCCGCTGGGCAGGACCAGCAGCGACTTCTCGCCCCACCGCTGCACCACGTCAGCGACCTGCACGTCGCCGACGAGCACGTCGGTGAGCCCGACCCCGCCGTCAAGACCGAGGTAGTCGGCGGCCTTGGGACGGCGCAGGTCGGCGTCGATGAGCAGCACCCGCCAGCCCGCCTCGGCCAGCGCGATGGCGATGTTGCAGGCCATGGTGGTCTTCCCCTCGCCCTGCAGGGCGCTGGTGACCGCGATGACCCGGGCCGGCTCGTGCACGTCCACGAAGCGCAGGTTGGTGCGCAGCTTGCGGACCGCCTCGGCGCGGACCGAGGTGGCCGCGTCACCGACGATCAGCGGGGCGGCCTTCGCGCCGGCCTCGAACGGGATCTCGCCCAAGAGCGGGCTGCCGGTCACCCGCTGCAACGCCACGGCGTCGCGCATCCGCACGTCGGCCATGCCGCGCAGCACGGCCAGCGCGGCGCCGGCCAGCAGGCCGAGCAGCCCGCCCAGGACCAGGTTGCGCGCCGGTCGCGGCGAGACCGGGCTGGAGGTGACCCGTGGGCCGCTCACCACCTCGATCTTGATCGGTGGAGCCTTGCCGTCCGCCGGGGTCTCCACCTTCCGCACCAGCTCGGTGAACTCGGTCGCCAGGGTCTCGGTGAGCTTCAGCGCCCGGGTCTGGTTGGTGTCGGTGACCAACGCCTTGAGCAGCACCTTGTCGGGCAGCACCTCCGTGGAGATCTTGCCGCGCACCTGGTCGGCGGTGAGGCCGAGCGGCGCGTCGGCGACCACGCTCTGCGCCAGCCGGTCGCTGGTGAGCAGGTCACCGTAGGACTTCACCCGTTGTTGCAGGAACAGGCTGCCCTGGTAGGCGTCCATCACGCCCGGACTGGCCGTGGTGACGAAGAACGTCACGGAGGCCTGGTACCGCGGCACGGACCGGACCGTGACCAGGGCGGCCACGCCCAGCGTCAGCATGACGGTGACCAGCACGATCCACCAGTGGCGTCGGACCAGGCGCAGGTAGCCGAGGACGCTCATCCCGCTCCTCCTCGCGACACGCCGACCTGCCGATGAAGTTGCACAAAAGCCCCCTAAAAGCCCCAGTAGCCGTGCCAGGATCGAATCGCCCATTCACATCGTTAGGTGACCAGACGAATGTAAACGACCGGAAGGCGCGGACTATGTAAATCCGCCCATTCCGGATGAACATGTAGAGGGCAACCATGGATCGTGAAGCCGCCGCCGCCGACGAGGCGCTGCGGACACGCAGTCACACCACCCACCGCGCCGCCACTCTCTCCCTGTTAACGCTGGACACGGCCGCGTGGTGCGGGGGATTTCTCGGCGCCGCCTGGACCCGCTACGAGTTCGACCTGACCGCCGCCGCGACCGGCCGCGTGCTCACCGTCGCGCTCGCCTGCGCCGCGCTCTACGCGCTGCTCACGCTGCTGCGCTCCCGGCTCTACGGCCGCTATCCGATCGGCAGCGCCGGGGACGCCCGCGGGCTGGCCGGCACCGCGGCGATCACCGCCGCGGTCACGCTCGCCGGCGTGCTGCCCTGGGCCGAACGGCCGGTACCCGCGACCACCCCGCTGGTCGGCGGCACCGTCGCGTTGGTGCTGATGGCGGCCGGCCGCGGACTGTGGCGGTTGCACGCCGACCGGCACCGCCCGGCGCGGCACGCCGAGCGGTGCCTGGTCTACGGCGTGGACGCGGCAAGCGAACGGCTGGTCCGCGTGCTGCTGCACGACCCGGACAGCAGCTACCGTCCGGTGGGTCTGCTCGACGACGCCCCGGAGAGCCGCGGGCTCCGGCTGGAAGGGCTGCGCGTGCTCGGCGGGCGGGAGCAGGTCGGCGCCGTGGTCCGGGCCACCCAGGCGCGTACGGTCATCTTCTCGATGACCGGCGGCGACCCGCGGCTGCTGCGCGACGTGCGCACCCGCACGCTGGAGGCCGGGGCCACGTTCAAGGTCCTGCCCCCGGTCCGCGAGGTGCTCGACCGCCCGGTCCACGCCACCGACGTCCGCGACCTCCAGCTCACCGACCTGCTCGGCCGCGCCCACCGGGTGGCCGAGCTGGCCGTCGAGCGCGGCGGACTGGCCGGCCGGCGGGTGCTGGTCACCGGCGCCGGCGGCTCGATCGGCTCGGAGCTGTGCCGGCAGATCGCCCGCTGCGAGCCGGACGAGCTGATGATGCTCGACCGGGACGAGTCGGCGCTGCACGCGCTCCAGATGTCCCTGCACGGCCGGGCGCTGCTGGACGGCCCCGAACTGATCCTGGCCGACATCCGGGACGCCGACGGCATCGCCCGGGTGATCGCCGACCGGCAGCCCGACGTGGTGTTCCACGCGGCGGCGCTGAAGCACCTGACGCTGCTCCAACGGCACCCCGGCGAGGCGATCAAGACCAACATCTGGGGCACCCTGAACGTGCTGGAGGCGTGCCGGGACGTCGCCGAGTTCGTCAACATCTCCACCGACAAGGCGGCCAACCCGACGAGCGTCCTCGGCTACTCCAAGCGGATCACCGAACGGCTCACCGCCCACCGGGCCGCGCAGCTCGGCGGCACCTACCTCAGCGTCCGGTTCGGCAACGTGCTCAGCAGCCGTGGCTCGGTGCTGACCGCGTTCCAGGCGCAGATCTCCGCAGGCGTGCCGATCACCGTCACCCACCCGGACGTGACCCGCTACTTCATGACCGTGCAGGAGGCCGTGCACCTGGTGCTCCAGGCCGCGACCATCGGCCGCGGCGGCGAGGCGCTGGTGCTCGACATGGGCGAGCCGGTCCGGATCGCGGACGTGGCGCGGCGGCTGTCCGCCGAGGCGGATCACCCGGTGGACATCGTCTACACCGGGCTCCGGCCGGGCGAGAAGCTGCACGAGCACCTCTTCGGCGCGGACGAGGCGGACAGCCGGCCGCTGCACCCGCTGATCTCCCACGTGCCGGTGCCCCCGCTGGACCCCGACGAGGTGCGCGCGCTGGACCCGTACGCCGACCCGGAGGAGCTGGTGAAACGGATGGCGGCGTTCTGCGAGACGATCGGCGCGGTGCTGCCGGCGCTGCCCGGCCAGCGCTGACCGCCGCCGACGTCCAGGAACGGCCGGCCCGAGCCGGAACGCGCCGGCCGCCGCCCCCGGTCGGGGCGACGGCCGGCGCGGGACGGGGATCAGCGGTGGCGCTCGGCGCGGCGGTCGGCGCCGTCCTCGGTCTCCTCCAGCGCGTCGGCGAACGGTTCGGTGAGGTCGTCACCGGGCACCGCGACCCCCTCGGCGCGGTCCTGCTCGTCCGCGCGACCACCGGGAGGCGGTTCCGGCGCCGTGGCGCCCCCGGCGAAGCCGTACTCGTTGGGCTCATCGTGCCTGCTCATGCGCGGAACCTCCCGGTCGTCCGAATCCTGGCGGCGGTGCCGTGACACCCCCGCCAGGACACTTACCCACCGCGCCGGTTCCTGATCATCCGAGCGCCGCTCAGGTCAGCTCCCGGACCGCCTCGAAGACGAGCCAGAGACCGCAGATGGCGAACAGCACGGCCGCGCCGTACCGGATGGTCCGTTCCGGCAGGTGCCGGCCGAGCATCCGGCCCACCAGGATGGCCAGCGCGTCCGCCGCGACCATGCCGAGCGTGGAGCCGAGCCAGGTGCCGAACCAGCCGTACTTGGTGGCCAGCGTGATGGTCGCGAGCATCGTCTTGTCGCCCAGCTCGGCCAGGAAGAACGCCACGCCGACCGCGATGATCGCCGACTTGGTGCTGCGTTCGGCCTTCCGCTTCTCCTCCTCGGTGAGCTTGTCGCCGCGCAGCGTCCAGGCGCCGAAGCCGAGGAACGCCAGACCGGCGATGAGTGAGATCCAGCCCGTGGGCAGCACGCTGTTGAGGCCGACGCCGATGGCCACCGAGGCGAGGTGGACGATCGCGGTGGCGATGGTGATGCCGATGAGCACCGGCAGCGGTCGGAAGCGCGTGGCGAACGTCAGCGCCATGAGCTGGGACTTGTCGCCCAGCTCGGCGACGAAGATGACGCCGAAGCTGACCACCAGCGCGACGAGGAAACCCTCCATGTGAACCTTCCCGATCAAGCCGGGAGGAGAGACAGGGACGCCCTCGACCCGGCTGCGACAGCCTGAGTCGAAGGTCTCGCCCGCCCCGGGGACCGGGGCCGCGTGGCCGGATGCGGAACGCACCAGTGTGTCGACCACGACATTGGGGGCTACTCCCCTTCGCGCCGACCAGCCTAGCCGATCACCGCCGGCCCCGGTCGCCGGGGGTGACCGGGGCCGCGGCGGCGGCCGTCACTCGGCCCGGGCCAGACTCACCCCGAACAACCCGTCCGGGTCGGTCCAGAACGCCTGCCGCGCGAACCCGGCGCGGTCCAGCTCGGCGGCGATGCCCGCCGGCCGGAACTTGGCCGAGACCTCGGTGCGCAGCTCCTCCCCGACGGCGAACGTGAGGTCGAGGTCCAGCACCCGCACCCGGGTCGGACGCTCGGCGCGCAGCCGCATCTCGATCCACTCCCGGTCCGGGTCCCAGACCGCCACGTGGCGGAACGCGGCGACGTCGAAGTCCGCGCCCAGCTCCCGGTTGATCACCCGCAGCACGTTGCGGTTGAACTCGGCGGTCACGCCGGCGGCGTCGTCGTAGGCCGGGACGATCACGCCCGGGTCCTTCACCAGGTCGGTGCCGATCAGCAGCCAGTCCCCGACCTCCAGCGTCGCGCGCATGGCGGTGAGGAACCCGGCCCGCTCCCCCGGCAGCAGGTTCCCGATCGTGCCGCCGAGGAACGCCACCAGGCGGCGCCCGCCGGTGGGCAGCCGGTCCAGGTGACGGGTGAAGTCACCCACGATGCCCCGCACCCGCAGCCCCGGGTACGCGGCGGCGATCTGCTCGGTGGACCCGCGCAACGCGCTGACCGAGACGTCCAGCGGCACGAACGTGCCCAGGTCGCCGTGCCGGGTGAACGCGTCCAGCAGCAGCCGGGTCTTCTCCGACGAGCCGGAACCCAACTCGATCAGCGTCTTCGCGCCGGTCAGCGCCGCGACGTCGGCCGCGTGCGCGGCCAGCACCGCCCGCTCGGCCCGGGTCGGGTAGTACTCCGGCAGGCGCGTGATCTCCTCGAACAGCTCGCTGCCCCGGGCGTCGTAGAACCACTTCGGCGGCAGCCACTTCGGCGACGCGGTCAACCCGGCCCGGACGTCCTCCCGCAGCGCCCGGTCGAGGTCCTGCTCCTCCAGGTGGATCTCCAGTGGCTCCGCGCCCATCAGGTGTCCTCTCTGCCGTCGGTGGATGAGCCGGCCCCGGCCGGGGTCAGCTCGCGGATGTCCAGCCCGGCCGCGGTGGCCAGCACCAGCCGCCCGTCCGGCACCGCCTGCCAGCCGGGGTCGTCGTCGAACGGTTCGGAGGCCAGCAGCACCGAACCCGGGCCGCGCCGCACCGACAGCGCGTGCCCGGCCACCGTCGCCGCGACCGTGACGCCGTCGGTGAGCACCAGGTTCAGCCGCGAGCCGGGTGCGGCGGCGGCCACCGCGGCGACGGTGTCGGCCACCGCGTCGCCGAGCGCCGCACCGGCCCGGAGCTGATGCCGGACCAGCGCCCAGAGCACCGCCGAGTCGGTCGGCACGTCCAGCGTGAGCAGGTCCCGCACCGGCAGCCCGGCGGCGAGCGGGACGAGGCTGTCCGGCCAGCCCCGGACCACGCCGTTGTGGCTGAACAGCCAGCGCCCCTCGGCGAACGGCGCGGCGGCGGTCTCGTGCAGCGGCATGCCGACCGTGGCCGAGCGGACGGCGGCCAGCACCGCCCCGGTGGACGTCACGGCCGCCAGCTCCGGCAGCGTCGTGTCACTCCACATCGGCTGGGCCCGCCGGTAGCGGACCGGGTCGGCGTCGTCCGGGTACCAGCCGACGCCGAAGCCGTCCGCGTTGATGGTGCCGCCACCGCGCATGTCACGTGGCGCCCAGGACTGCCGCAGCAGCCCGTACGGCGGGTCGAACAGCAGGCTCCGCAGGGTGACCGGTGGACCGAGGTACGCGAGGTGACGGCACATCCGGCCGGTTCACTCCCCGTCGCCGGCGTCGCGGGCGCAGCGGAACCCGCTGAAGATCTGCCGCCGGATCGGGTAGTCCCAGTTGCGGAATGTGCCCCGGCACGCCGACCGGTCGGTGCCGAACGAGCCGCCGCGCAGCACCCGGTGGTCGTCGCCGAAGAAGACCTCCGAGTACTCCCGGTAGGGGAACGCGGTGAAGCCGGGGTGCCCCCGGAACGTGCTGGCGGTCCACTCCCAGACGTCGCCGACGAGCTGGTGCACGCCCAGCGGCGAGGCGCCGTCCGGGTAGGCGCCCACCGGCGCCGGCCACAGGTGCCGCTGGCCCAGGTTGGCGTGCGCGGTCCCCGGGTCCTCGTCGCCCCACGGGTAGCGGCGGGACCGGCCGGTCGCCGGGTCCCAGCGGGCCGCCTTCTCCCACTCCGCCTCGGTGGGCAGCCGCCTGCCGGCCCACGCCGCGTACGCCTGCGCCTCGTACCAGCAGACGTGCACCACCGGCTCGTCGTCGCGCACCGCGGACCAGCGGCCGAACCGGCGGTACGCCCAGCCGTCGCCGTCGCGCCGCCAGTGCAGCGGCGCGCTCAGCCCGGCCTCGACCCGGTGTCGCCAGCCGGCCCCGCTCCACCAGCGCGGCTGGTCGTACCCGCCGTCGGCGATGAACGCGCGGTACTGCCCGTTGGTCACCGGCGTCGCGTCGATGCGGTACGCGGGCAGGTCCACGGTGTGCGCCGGGCGCTCGTTGTCGAGCGCCCACGGGTCGGTGGAGGTGCCCATGGTGAACGGCCCGGCCGGCACCAGCACCTCGCCGCCGACGTCGACCCGGGGCTCCGGCGGCGGTGGCGCGTCCAGCACCGGGGCGCCGGCGCGCAGTTGGTGGGTGGCGAGCATCGTCTCGTCGTGCTGCTGCTCGTGCTGCACGATCATGCCGAACGCGAAGCCGTCCTCGACCAGCCGGCGGTCGGTGAACCGGATGCCGTCCAGCAGGTCGTACACCTTGTCCCGGACCGTCCGCACGTACGCGCGGGCCTCGGCCGGGGGCAGCAGCGGCAGCGCCGGCCGGTCCTTGCGGGGCTGCTTGAACGCGTCGTAGAGGTCGTCGATGTCGCGGCGCACCGGCTCGCGCCCGCCGACGTCGCGCACCAGCCACAACTCCTCCTGGTTGCCGACGTGCGCCAGGTCCCAGACCAGCGGCGACATCAGGGTGGAGTGCTGCCGGACCAGGTCGTCGTCGTCCACCGCGTCGGTCAGCAGCGCGGTGCGGGCGCGGGTGCGCTCCAGCTCGGCCGCGATCCGGTCGCGCAGCCGCTCGGCGTCCGTGCCCGGTCGCTCGGTCGTGGTCACCGCTGTCCCCTCTCCGCGGCGGCGTGCCGCCGCCGGATCGCTCGGTGCGTCTCGTCGTGCAGGTCGGCCGGCAGGTCCAGCGCCGGCAGGGCGGCCAGGGCCAGGTCGAACAGGGCCACCGCGGCGGTGGCCAGCCCGGGGTCGGCCAGCCCGTGCCGGGCCGCGTCGTGCCACCGGTCGGCGACCGGACCGGCCGCGGCGAGCGCGTCGCCCGTGGTCGTCCGGTCGGCGAACAGCGCCGCCAGCACCGCCAGCGGCACGGTCCAGGCCCGGCCCGGCTGGGCGTCCAGGTAGCGCAGTTCCAGGTAGCCGCGTGGGCGTACCGGCGGGAAGATCGTGCTGAGGTGGTATTCCAGGTCGTCGGTGGTGGGTGGGCGGGGCAACGCGCCGGCCAGCCAGTCGGTGAAGGTCACGTCCGCCGGCGGGGTCCAGTCCGGTCCGTCGCCGCGGACGCACAGCAGCGGCGCGGCGAGCGCGTAGTCGGTCCAGGCCGCCACCGGGTCGCGGTCGGCGTCGGCCGGCGACCAGACCGGACGGGTACGCGCCGGATCGATCGCCAGCCAGGCGGCCATCCGCGCGGACGCCCAACCGGTGGGCCGGCCGGCGTGCCGGTCGGCGGTGGCGAACGCGGCCAGCAGCGGCGGCCCGACGGCGTGCGCGGCGGCCCAGCGCTGGGCGAGCTGGTCGGGCTCACCGGCGTCCAGGCAGACCTGGAGCCCGGCCGTGCTGTACATCATCGCCCGCCCGGCCGGCCCACGCCTGTCGAAGACGTCCCGCATGGCGCGGTAGCGGGCGGTCTCCACGGCCGGTCGGGGCGGACGCCACGGGTCCATGCCGGAACGGCCCAGCACGAGGCCGGCGGCGTCCAGTCGGGTGCGTAGCTGCGTGATGTCGGCCTCGGTGGCCGAGATGAGCGCGGCGACCGACGGTCGCGGCGGGGTGGAGATCTCCACCTGCCCGCCGGGCTCCACGGTCACGGTGCCGCCGCGCCGGAGCTCGTCGGTCGGGCTGGTGGGGTCGAGGGTGACGGGGCTGTGCCGTCCCAACGCTGCGCGCAGTCGCTCACGGTCGACCGGTCGGGTCGGGTCCGCGGCGTCGTGCACGGTCCATTCCAGTTCGACGCCGGTGAGTGTGGGTGGACCGGTCTTGAAGCAGATCCGGGCCAGGTGCCCGCGCGCCGCGGCCTCGTCCCCCAGGACGGTGGCCCGATCCAGCTCCGGCGACATCACCATGTGGCGGCTCCTCTCCCCGGGGACGGGCGACCCACCGTCGCCCTGGGCCCGGCCGGTCCGGCACGGGGCCCGCGCCTTCCCCATCCTCTGTCTAGCAGACCGAATCCGCGCGCCCGGAGAGATGAATTTTTGTCCGGAATCCGATTGCGCCGGGCCGGCTCAGTTCTCGTCGTGGTCGTCCGGCCCGGGCCTGCGCCCGTCGTCCGTCGGCTTCTTCGGAGGCGTCGCCTTCGCCGACGGCGGCGTGGGCGTGGGCGCCTTCGGGGCGGCCGACTTCGGAGGCGGCCCCTTCGGCGACGGCGCCGCCGACACCAGCGACCGGCAGAAGGCCGCCACCCGGTCGGGCCCACCCGCGGCGGCCACCAGGTCGGCGAAGCCCGGCGTGGTGAGGGCCCGGGCGCGCTGCGGCTCCGGCTTGGCCAGCCAGGCGCGGCAGTGCCCGACCAGCGCGCCGACCGACGGCGGGACGGCGGGCCGGCTCCCGGACGGCGTCCCGGGCGACGGGGCCGCGCCGGAGGCCGCACCGGACGGACCGGACGGTCCGGCGGGGGCCGACCGCGACGGACCGGCGGCGGTCGGGGCCGGGCCGGCCGTGGTCGGGGCCGGCGGAACCACCGGCTGCGGACCCCGGTCCAGCCGTACGGCGGCGAACGCCACCCCGGCGACCGCGGTGGCGGCGAGCCCGGACAGCGCGGCGGCGACGCGGAGCCGACGACGCGGACGGGACGCCGGAACCGGCGCGGCGAACGCCGGCGCGGCCCGGGCGGCCCGGAAGGCGGCGAGCGCCCGTTCCTCGCCGTCGAGTTCCCCCGCGGTGGCCGGGGCCGCCGCGGCGGCGAGCAGCCGGG
This sequence comes from Micromonospora sp. NPDC051141, assembly GCF_044455765.1. Classification (NCBI taxonomy): domain Bacteria; kingdom Bacillati; phylum Actinomycetota; class Actinomycetes; order Micromonosporales; family Micromonosporaceae; genus Micromonospora; species Micromonospora sp. NPDC051141. The sequence goes on along the minus strand of NZ_JBITFD010000019.1, from coordinate 17,119 downwards.
TCAGCGGGTCGGCGTCGGCCGGCGGCACGGCGTGCGCGGCGTCGAGCAGCCGGTCGGACGCCGCCCGGTCGGCGGGCCCGTCGGACCGGTGAGGTCTCATGCCGTCTCCCCTCACGTCAGCCCTCCGCCGGCTCGGCCTCGGACGCGTGCGGCGCCTGGCTGTCGGTACGGGGCCGGGGCAGGACCGCGCCCGGCACGTCCTCCGGCGCGGCGCGCTCCAGCAGCGCGGCCAGCCGGCGCAGCCCCCGGTGCGCCGCCGTGCGCACGGCGCCGGCCCGCCGGCCCAACACCCGCCCGGCGGTCTCCGCGTCGAGCCCGATGACGGCCCGCAACATCACCGCCTCGGCCTCGGCCGGTGGCAGCGTGCGGATCAGCGCCAGCGCGCTCTCGGTGCCGAGGGCCTCGCCGGCCCGGTCGGCGGTGTCGGCGTCCCCGGCCAGGTCGTTCAGGGCCTGCACGGGCACCGGTACCACCGGCCGTCGCCGTTGCCGCCGCAGGTGGTCCATGGCCCGGTTCCTCGCGATGGTGACCGACCAGGCCCGGAACTCGCCGCCGGTGAACGAGGGCAGGTCCCGGGAGATCTGCAGCCAGGTCTCCGAGGCGACGTCCTCGGCGTCCCCGCCGACCAGCGTGGTCAGGTACCGCAGCAGGGCCGGTTGCAGGCTGCGGTAGAGGAAGCGGAACGCCTCCTCGTCACCGGCCTGGGCCGCGGTGACCGCCTCGTTCAGCTCTCTGGTCACGGTCGCCGCCCGGGTCCCGCGATCGCGCGTCGGGCGTCCGTCGACGCGGGAGACCACACCGTCATCCGCACCCCCGGCCCCCCGCTGAACTGATCGACGCCGGGCGAGCCCCGGGACGCACGCTGGACAACGCCGCCGGGCACGCCGGGCGGCGGGACATACCGTACCGGCGTCGCGGGGCGACCGGGAGCCGGGCCGACGTCGGGAGCGCGACCGGGCGGGTGGCATGGCCCGGACGGCTGAAAAACCGAGAGAAATGTCTACCGGCGGGTACGGCGTGTCGGTGTAACGAAGGCCACCGTCGAGTCGCTGCTCCCGCGCGGAAAGCGGACGGCCGCCGGGAGACCGACATTTTCTGGCCGATCGTACCCGGCCGGTCACGGTCAGCCCACCGCCGCCGTGCCCTCGGCCGTTCGGCCGACCGGGGCGCAGCCGCTCGCCGACGGCCGCAGGAGAGATCGCCGGAAATACTCCGCGACCGCTGTGGGTACGGTATGGGGATGCTCTCCTCCGACGTCTTGCTCAGCGGTCGGTACCGCCTGGAAGACCGTGTCGCCACCGGCGGCATGGGCGACGTCTGGCGGGCCAAGGACCTGGTGCTCGGCCGCCAGGTGGCCGTCAAGGTGCTGCTTCCCGCCCTGGTCCGCGATCCGGACTTCATCGCCCGGTTCCGCTCCGAGGCGCGGATCATGGCGTCGCTGCGCCACCCCGGCGTGGTGCAGGTCTTCGACTGCGGCGAGGACGAGCTGCCCGACGGAAGCCGGGCCGACTACCTGGTCATGGAGTTCGTGGCCGGCGAGCCGCTGTCCCGACGGATCGAGGACGCCGGCCAGCTCGGCGTCGACGAGACCATGTCGATCGTGGCGCAGGTGGCGCAGGCGCTGCACGGGGCGCACGGGCGGGGCATCGTGCACCGCGACGTCAAGCCGAGCAACCTGCTCGTGCAGGACGACGGCACCGTGGTCCTGGTCGACTTCGGCGTGGCCCGGTCCACCAACGTCACCAGCATCACCAGCACCAACGCGGTGCCCGGCACCGCCCTCTACATGGCCCCCGAGCAGGCCGCCGGCCGGCCGGTCACCGGCGCCACGGACGTCTACGCGCTCGGCGCGGTGGCCTACTGCTGCCTGACCGGCAGCCCGCCGTTCACCGGCGACAACCCGCTCCAGGTCGCCGTGCGCCACCTCGACGACGAGCCGCCGGAGCTGCCGGCGGAGATCCCGGCACCGGTCCGCGAGCTGGTGGCCCGGGCCCTGGCGAAGGACCCCGCCGACCGCTACCCGAGCGCCGCGGCGATGGCCGACGCGGCCCGGGCGGCGCGTACCGACTCGCCCACCGCGACCGTGCCGGCGGCGCTGCGCGGCGCGGCCGGGTCCGGGCACACCCGCGACGAGCAGCCGGTGACCCGGCCGGCGGCCGTGGTCGCGCCGCCGCGCCGCCCCGGTCGACGCGGCGCGCTGGTCGGCGCGGCGGGCGCGGTGCTGGTGGCGGTGACCGCCCTCGGCGCGCTGCTGGCCGCCGCCCGGGAAGCGGACGCGCCGGCCACCCGGATCGACTCCACCCGCCCGGCGGTGGCGCCGAGCAACTCGGTCGCGGACACCGCGGTCACCGGGGGGCCGTCGGCGGACGACGAGGACTACACCTACCGCCCGGTCGGTCCGAACGAGCGGCCTTCGGCCTCGGCCTCGGTGACGCCGAGCGCCTCGCCCAGCGCGTCGGTCGAGCCGAGCCCGTCGCGCGTGCCGTCGACGGCGCCGACCGCGCCGAGCACCGCGCCGACCACCAGCGCGCCCCCGGTCGAGACCACCGCGCCGACCGAGACCACCCCCACCACGACCGCCCCGGCCGGCGGCGACCCGGGCGGCGACCCGGGCGGCCAGCCGGTCGCCGGCCGCTGAGCCACCGCCGTTCCGGCGAACCGGCCGGCACCCCGGCGGTGATCTCCACCGGCGCGCGCGACCCGCGTACGCCTCCGGTCGCACCGCCCGGCCGCGCCGGTACGCCCCGAGGCGTACGCCGGGTCAACCGCCGGGCGTGACCAGCCCGCTCTCGTACGCCAGCACGACGGCCTGCACCCGGTCGCGGAGCTGGAGCTTGGCCAGGATGCGGCCCACGTGGGTCTTCACGGTCGCCTCCGCGACGTGCACCCGGGCGGCGATCTCGGCGTTGGACAGCCCTTGCGCCACGAGCAGCAGCACCTCCCGTTCCCGGTCGGTGAGCCGGGCCAGCCGCGGGTTCTCGGCCGGGGCCGCGCCGAGCTGGTCGGCGAACCGGTCGAGCAGCCGCCGGGTGATCGACGGCGCCACCACCGAGTCGCCCTCGGCGACCACCCGGATCGCGGCCAGCAGCTCCTCCGGGGGCACGTTCTTGAGCAGGAAGCCGCTCGCCCCGGCGCGCAGCGCGGCGAACGCGTCCGCCTCGGTGTCGAACGTGGTGAGCGCCAGCACGCGCGGCCGGTGGGCGGCCGACCGGGCGCAGATCCGTCGGGTCGCCTCCACCCCGTCCATGGTGGGCATGCGCAGGTCCATCACCACCACGTCGACCTCGACCCGGTCCAGCACCCGCAGCGCGTCGGCGCCGTCGATGGCCTCGCCGACCACCGCCAGGTCCGGTTGCGAGTCGAGCACCATCCGGAAGCCGGCGCGCACCAGCGCCTGGTCGTCGACGATCATCACCCGCACGGTCATGCCGCCGCGCTCCCCTCCTCGGCGCCGGTCGCCGCGGGCAGCGGCAGCCGGACCTCCACCCGCCATCCGCCGGCCAGCGTGGGGCCGGCGGCGAGGCTGCCGTCGTACACCCCGACCCGTTCCCGCATGCCGACCAGGCCGTGCCCGCCGGACGGCGCCGGCCGGACCACCGGGCGACCGCGCCCGTCGTCGACGGCCCGGACCGCGACGGCGTCGGCGGCCCAGTCGAGCGTCAGCTCGACCGACGCGCCCACGCCGGCGTGCTTGAGCGCGTTGGTCAGGCTCTCCTGCACCACCCGGTAGACGGTCAGCTCCAGGCCGGGCGGCAACGCCACCGGCGCGCCGGCGCCACCGCAGTCGATCCGCAGCCCGGCGGCGCGGAACCGGTCGAGCAAGGCGGGCAGCTCGACCAGCGCGGGACGCCGGTGCGCCGGCTCGTCGGCCATCGCGGCCGGCTCCGGCCGGCTGGGTTCCCGGAGTACGCCGACCAGCCGCCGCATCTCCTCCAGCGCCTGCCGGCCGGTGTCCGCCACCACCTTGGCCGCCTCGCGGGCGGTCGCCGGGTCCCGGTCCAGCGTGAACCGCACGCCGTCCGCCTGCACGATCATCACGGCCATGCTGTGCGCGACCACGTCGTGCAGCTCGCGGGCGATCCGGGTGCGTTCCTCGGCCACCGCGGCCCGCGACTCGGCCTCCCGCTCGCGTTCGGCCGTCGCGGCGCGCTCCTCCAGGCTGAGCACGTAGAGCCGCCGGGTGCGGACGTTCAGCCCGACCAGCCAGACCGCGCCGGTGACCAGGCCGTAGTAGAGCGCGCCCGCCCACCAGGGCGACGGCCCGGGCCAGGAGAGCGCGGAGAGCAGCACGCCGATCGCGGCGCCGATGCCGGCCAGGATGCCGTCGGCGGACCGGTCGGCGTACTTGACCACGCTGTAGAGCGCGATCAGCACGCCGATGTCGTAGCCCAGCGGCCCCCAGCCGACGATCACCTGGGTCAGCGCGAGCGCGGCCACCACGACGGCGACCGCGGACGGGTGGGTGCGTCGGAAGAACAACGCCGCGGCCATCGCCACGCCGACCGCGAACGCCGGCAGGCCGCCCTGCTCGGCCAGGAGGCCGAGCACGGCGAACACGACGACCAGCCCGGAGACGGCGACGTCGAACGCGACGCCGCGCACCGGGCGGCCGAGGATCAGGCGGTCCACGGTCACCCAGCGTACGGGGCCAGCCGGGCGGGTCGCCCTGGCCCGGTCAGCGGGTGAGGAGGGCCCGCATGCGGGTGATCTCGGCGGACTGCTCGACGGCCACCGCGTTGGCGAACTCCTGCATCGCCTGGTCCGCGCCGACCCTGAGCAGGTCGGTGGACATCACCACCGCGCCCTGGTGGTGGGCGGTCATCATCTGCACGAAGAGGCGGTCGAACTCCGCGCCCCGGGCGGCGGCGAGCTGCCGCACCGCCTCGGTGGACTGCATCCCGCGCATGGTGGCGTGATCGTGTCCGGCGACCTCGGCGGGCAGGTCGCGGGTGCTGAGCCAGGCCCGCAGCACACCGACCTCCGGCCCCTGGGCGGCTCGGATCCGGTCGGCGACGGCGCGGATCCGGGGGTCGGCGGCCCGGTCGGGGGCGAGCGTCGCCATCTCCAGCGCCTGCTCGTGGTGCGGGATCATCATCCGGACGTACCAGACGTCGAGGCTGTTGAAGCGCGCCGCCGCGTTGCGGACCTGCCCGCCGTCGCGGGTGGCGGCCGGCTCCCCCGGGCGTCCCGGCACCAGCACCGGCGGCGCCGAGCCGGTCGCGCTGGTCGCGGCCGGCGTGGTCGGGGCGGTGGCGGCCGGGCTGAGCCGCGCCGCCGCCGGACGGCTGTCGTCGCGCCCGGCCAGCGCCAGGCCGCCGAGCACCAGGAGCGCCACCAGCGCTGTGACGGGAAGCCACACGCGTGCCTGCCGGCCGGTCATACGACCCTCCCTCCGGTCGAGGTGACAGCGATCCTATCCAGAGCGTAAAGTTCCTCGATGTGATCGGCGTCACATTGATGACGGTCACCGATCGGTAAGGTGTGGCGAATCATCATCCCCCTTTCGAAGGGTGTTGCCGATGATCAACATCCGCATGTCCCGTGCCCGGACCGTCAGCCTCGCCGCCGCCGGCCTGCTGCTCGCCGGCGTGGTCGCCGCGCCCCCGAGCAGCGCCCAGGAACTCCCCCGCGCCCAGGCGGCGCCGGCCACCGTGGACAACGCCGTCCCCGGGGTCGACGAGATCTCCAGCAGCCCCAACCTGCGCCAGGTGGCCAACCTGCCTAAGCAGGCCCCGTTCGACACCACGGCCGCCCTGGGCACCGACATCGCCTTCCAGGGCCGGTACGCGTTCGTCGGCAACTACGACGGCTTCGTCGTCTACGACGTGTCGCGGCCGAGCCGGCCGTCGATCGTGGCGCAGGTGCTCTGCCCCGGCTCGCAGAACGACATCTCGGTCAGCGGCGACCTGCTGTTCCTGTCCACCGACTCGTCCCGCACCGACGACTCGTGCGCCAGCACCGCCCAGCCCGCCTCCGTCAAGGAGTCGTGGGAGGGCATCAAGATCTTCGACATCCGCGACAAGCGCAACCCGCGCTACATCAAGTCGGTGGAGACCGCGTGCGGCTCGCACACCCACACGCTGGTGCCGGGCAAGGACCGACGCGACGTCTACCTGTACGTCTCGTCGTACAGCCCGCGCGCCGAGTTCCCGGACTGCCAGCCGCCGCACGACTCCATCTCCATCGTCAAGGTGCCGGTGAGGAACCCCACCACCGCCTCGGTCGTGGCCACGCCGAACCTCTTCCCGGACGGCGGCTACCCGGGCATCCCGGGTGAGAAGTCCGCCACCACCGGCTGCCACGACATCACCGCCTACCCGTCGAAGGACCTGGCCGCCGGCGCGTGCATGGGCGACGGCATCCTGCTGGACATCTCCGACCGGGAGGCGCCGCGGGTCATCGAGCGGGTCACCGACACGGAGAACTTCGCGTTCTGGCACTCGGCCACGTTTAACAACACCGGCACCAAGGTCGTCTTCACCGACGAGCTGGGCGGCGGCGGCGCGGCCACCTGCAACGAGGTGGTCGGCCCGAACCGGGGCGCCGACGCCATCTACGACATCACCGGTCGCGGCGACGCCCGCAAGCTGGCGTTCCGCAGCTACTACAAGATCCCCCGGGTGAACGCGGACACCGAGAACTGCGTGGCGCACAACGGCTCGCTGATCCCGGTGCCCGGCCGCGACATCATGGTCCAGGCGTGGTACCAGGGCGGCATCTCGGTGTGGGACTTCACCGACTCCCGCACGCCGAAGGAGATCGCCTACTGGGAGCGCGGCCCGCTGGACGCCACCCAGCTACGCACCGGCGGCTCCTGGTCGGCGTACTGGTACAACGGCCACATCTACTCCAGCGACATCCAGAAGGGACTGGACGTGCTGGAGCTGCGCGACCCGCGCACCTGGCTGGCACAGTTCCTGCTGGTGCCCGAGCTGAACGCGCAGACCCAGGCGGGTTACCTGAGCTGGTGACCTGACGACGGCCGCACCGGGCCCGGCACCCCCGAGGGGGCCGGGCCCGACCCGTGGGAGGGACCCGGGAACATGACGACCGAGCAGCGGACCGCCGTGCCGACGGACGCGCAGATCCGGGCGCTGCACGAGCGGCACGCGCCGACGGAGGCGGCGTTCCACCTCGTCTGGACGCACTGCCGGATCGTGTGCGAGGTGGCGGAGCAACTGCTGGAGCGACACGGCGCGGGCCTGGACGTCGCCCTGGTGCGGGCCGGCAGCCTGCTGCACGACATCGGCGTCTACCGCCTGCACGACGCCGCCGGCCGGTTGGACCGGGCGAACTACGTCCGGCACGGCGTGCTGGGCCACGCGCTGCTGCTCCAGGCGGGCCTGCCCGAGACGCTCGGCCGCTTCTGCTCCCGGCACACCGGGGTGGGCCTGACCCGCGAGGACGTGCTCCGGCAGCGGCTTCCGCTCCCGGTCGCGGACTGGACCCCGGGCACCGACGAGGAGGTGCTGGTGATGTACGCGGACAAGTTCCACAGCAAGACGACGCCGCCGACGTTCGTCTCCGCCGCCTCGTACTCGGCGGCCGTGCGGCGTTTCGGCGCGGACAAGGTCGCCCGGTTCGCGGCGCTCGTCGAGCGGTTCGGCGAGCCGGACCTGGGCGCGCTGGCCCGCCGGCACGGGCACCCGGTCGGCTAGCCCATCGGCAGCCGGTAGTCGCGGGCGCCGCCACCGGCGGTCACCAGCCGCACCTCGCCGCTGCGCAGCCCGTACGTCACCGACCAGCGGGTGTGCGACTGGCGGACCGCGTCGAGCAGGCGCAGCGCGCCGGCGGCGTCGACCGTCCCGCCGGCCCGGTCCAGCTCCCGGGCCAGCACGCCGTACCGGTGGTCCTGGCGCAGTTCCCGGTCCGGCACGCCGACGGCGGGCACGTTGGTCAGGGCCTGCCAGGGGCCCCGCCGCTTGTCGACGCGCAGTTTCCCGTCGACGAACTCCACCACGGCGGACGCCCCGGTGGCGTCCGCGAGCAGGTAGTGCAGCGGCGGGCCGCCGTCGAAGTCCAGGTTGTACCGCTCGAACACGGCGACCGCCTCGTCCACCGTGGCCGCCGCGTCGAGCACCAGGCGCAGGATGCGCACCGAGCCGACGGTGGGCCGCCCGGCCACCGGTTCGGCCCGCGCGCCGTCGTCGGCGGCGAGCCCCACGGCGAGGCCGCGCTCGTTCATTCCGTCGAACGGCAGCAGTGGCGCGTCGAGCAGTCGTCGGTCCCCGGCCGGGTCGGCGGGCACCCCCAGGTAGGAGATGTCCACCAGCGAGATCGAGGCGTACCCGTCGGGCGGGTCGGTGCGCAGCACCAGCGCCGGGTTCGGCTGCCAGTCGAAGTTGCGGGCGAACAGCGGCCGGTCCCGGTCGGCGAGCGCGGCGAACAGCGAGCAGCCGAACGGGCTCGGCGGCGTGCTGTCGGCCACCCCGGCGGTCGGGTCGTAGTCGCCGACGTAGGTCATCTCGTACAGCGGCAGGTCGTCGACCTTGCGCAGGCTGGCCAGCGTGCGCTCGGCCTGGCCCGGGTCCTGCCGGGACGCGGTCGGCGTGCCGACGTCGGCCGGGCCGACCGGGCCGGCCGACGGGCGGCCCTCCCCGCAGCCGGCGCCGAGCAGCAGCAGTGCGAGACCGGTGGCGACGAGAGTCCTCCGCATGCCCGCGACGCTAGAAGAGCGACGCCCGGATGTCCATCGCGGACGGCTCACCCCGACAGGGACGCCTCGTCGCCGCCGCGGGTACGCCGCGGGTTGACCAGCCGACGCACCATCGGCGCGGCGTTCCACCGGGCCGCCCCGACCAGGTCCCGGGCGTGTTCCAGCACGGTGTAGTCGGGCCGGGCCACGCCGTCGGCGATGGCCCGGTCGAGGTCGTTGCCGCACCGGGTGAGGACGCTGTCGAAGTCGCGCCGGACCGGCTCCAGCAGGTGGTAGCCGAAGGAGCGGTGCAACCGGGCGAAGAGCGGCTTGTAGAGCCGGGCCCGCTCGTGCAGCCCGGACGAGTAGGACATCGGGTTCTTCGGCCGGCGCCGGACGTAGTCGGGCAGCAGGTCGGCGAAGGCCCGCCGGACGATCCACTTCTCCTGCCCGGCGCGCAGCTTGAGGTCCAACGGCAGCCGCATGGCCAGCTCGACGACGCTGAGGTCGAGGAACGGCACCCGGGCCTCCACGCCGTGCCCCATGCTGGCCCGGTCCACCCGCTGCAACTCGGTCCGGCACAGGTTGCGGATCCTGTGCAGGAACAGCCGGCGGGACCGCTCCGGCCCGACCTGGTGGTACATGGGATAGCCGCCGAACAGCTCGTCCGAACCGTCGCCGGTGAGCACCACCTTCACGCCCAGCTCGCGCAGGCGCCGGAAGATCGGCACCGAGACCACCGCGTTGATGATGTCGCCGTACTCGGTCAGCTCCGAGATCCGGATGGCCTCGCGCACGTCGGCGTGGCGGATGTCGCGCGGACGCAGCTCGACCACCTCGTGCGGCACGCCGAGGTCGGCGGCGAGCCGCCGCGCGTACGCCACGTCGGGGCTGTCCGGAGCGCCGACGGTCACCGCCACGCAGTCCGGATGCAGCTCCCGGGCGTGCAGCAACGCCAGCGAGCTGTCCAGGCCGCCGGAGAGCACCACACCCACGGTGAGGTCGGTGTCCAACCGGGTCCGCATGGCGTCGGTGAGCGCGACGCGGACGAGCAGGGCGGCCTCGTCCGGGTCGTCGATCACCGGCAGCCCGGCGCCGAGCGTGAGCAGGTCCACGTGCGGGCGCAGCCGGACCGGATCGTCGGGCCCGGCCCAGCCGTGGTGCCCGGGCGGCACCTCGTTGATCGGCGCGCCGTGCCCGACCAGCGCTTTGACCTCGGAGGCCAGGTGCAGGCAACCCGGGCCGCGGGACCAGTAGAGCGGCTTCACCCCGAGCGGGTCCCGGGCCAGGTACGCCCGACCGCCGGCACGTTCGGCCACCACGAAGGCGTACTCGCCACGCAGCCGGCGCACCGCGCCCTCGCCCCACTGGCGGAACGCGGCGAGCACCACCTCGGTGTCGCCGGTGGTGCGGAAGACGTGACCGAGCCGGGTCAGCTCGGCGCGCAGCTCGTGGTGGTTGAAGACCTCGCCGTTGAAGCAGAGCAGGTGCCGCTCGTCGGGTGAGACCCAGGGCTGCGCGGACCGGTCCCGGTCCACGATCCGCAGTCGGCGTACGCCGGCCAGCAGGCCGTTCTCCTGCCGGGTCTCGGTCACCTCCCCGCGTGGCGCCAGCGCGGCCAGCATCCGCCGGAAGGTGGCCGGGTCGGCCTCCGGGCCGATGCTCAGCGCGATCCCGCACATCGGGTCAGCACCCCATCTCGGCCTCGTACGCCCGCCGGTACCGGCGACGGGCCGAGGGCGCGAGGCAGAGGTGCCAGGCCTGTCCCTCGTCGACCACGTTGATCTCGCCGGCCTCCTGCCGGCCCAGCAGCAACCCGGCCAGGGCGTTGCGCGCGCCGAACCGCTCGTACCAGTCGAGTTCGACGTCGGCCGCCCAGCCCAGGCAGTGCCCGCTGGGCACCATGGCGGCGTACCCCAGCCGGCGCAGCCGGTACTGGTGCTCGGCGCTGCGGGCCAGGCTGGTCACCCAGAGCGGCGGCGTGCCGGCGCGGGTGACCGTGGCGAACTCCCGGGCCAGGTCGTTGAGGAGCGCGACCATCTCACGACGGGCCCGGCGGAACAGCAGACCGGCGGTACGCGGGCTGGCACCCGGGCGGACCCGGCGCCGGACCGCGTGCAGCCCGCGTCCCAGCACCGTGGCGGGCTGCTCGCGGTAGCGGAACTCCAGCAAGCCGCGGCGGCGCAGCCACTCCAGGTCGACGAGTTCGGTGCTGGCCCGCACCTGGTCGTCGGTGCGGAAGGTCGGGCTGTCCCGCCACCACAGCACGTCGACGCGGGAGAGCAGGAAGATCCGGACCAGCGCGGTCAGGTCCTGCGCCGAGCTGCGCGCGTTGGGCTGGTAGCGGGCCATCTCCAGCAGCAGCGTCTCCCGCGCGCCGACCAGTCCCTGCGGGGTCGCGTCCAGGACCGCGGCGATGGCCGGCTCGCGCAGCCGCTGGTCGAGCAGCACCTGTCGGGCGGTGGTCGAGGGCGCGTCCGCCAACGCGCCCACCTCGACCAGCAGGTCCGCCACCGCCGCCCGGTAGGCGGCCAGGTCGGGCCCGGCGGCGGGCCGGTCGACGGCCGGCAGCCGGCGGGCGGGAGCGGTGGACGTGACGGTGGGGCCGGGCTGGCGACCGGGGCTACGGCTGGGCACTCGCATGGTCTGCGCCCCCTCTCGTCGGGACACGGTGCAACGGGGTCTGCACCTCACGTAACCACCCGGGACGGGAGCGCCGGGGGCAATGCGCCCACTCTCCTCCGAACGGTTCTTTACAACGTTGTATCCAACGCTGTACAAACGTGTGCACCGCAGTGACCTCCGTCTACTCCGAGGCAGGCCCGATGCGACACCTCCACCGCGGCGGCGTGCTCGCCGCCGTACTCACCCTGACGCTCGCCGGGGCGGCGCCCGCGCCCGCCGCCGGGCCCGACCGCTACCGCAACCCGGTCTCCGCCGGGTTCGCCGACACCTTCGCCGATCCGGTCGTGGTCCGCGGCGACGACGGCGTCTGGTACGCCTTCGGCACCTCCGACCCGCTGCGCGAGGGCGAGGGCCGGGTCCACCGGGTGCCCATCGCCCGCTCCACCGACCTGGTCGACTGGAGCTACGTGGGCGACGCGTTCAGCGCCGACCAGCGGCCCGCCTACGCCGCGCCCGGCTCCGCGTTCTGGGCGCCCGACGTGCGCCGGATCGGCGGGCGCTGGGTGATGTACCTGACCGTCACCGACACCACCGTCTCCGACGACACGTTCGACACCGCCGTCGGCGTGGCTACCGCGCCGAGTCCGGCCGGCCCCTGGACGTTCGTCGACACGCCGGTGGTCGCCCCGCGCCCCGGCCCCGGCGGCGGCTACCTGTGGACCATCGACCCGAGCCAGCTCACCGGCGCCGACGGCCGTTCCTACCTCTACTACGGCAGCTACTACGGCGGCATCTCGGTCACCGAGCTGACCCCCGACGGGCTGCGCGCGGTCGGCACGTCGACACCGGTCGCGGTGGACAACAAGTTCGAGGGCGCCTACGCGCTGCGCCGCGACGGCTGGTACTACCTCTTCGCCTCCACCGCGAACTGCTGCGCCGGCCCGGCCACCGGCTACTCCGTCCAGGTCGGCCGTGCCCGCGACCCGCGCGGTCCGTTCCTCGACCGCGAGGGCCAGCGCCTCGACGTCTCCCGGGCCGGCGGCTCGCCGGTGCTGACCCAGAACGGCAACCGGTGGATCGGCACCGGCCACAACGCGGTGCTCACCGACCTGTCCGGGCAGGACTGGATCGCCTACCACGCGATCGACCGGGCCGACCCCTACCTGGACGAGCCGTTCGGCGTCAACGAGCGGCCGATGCTGCTGGACCGCCTCGACTGGATCGACGGATGGCCCACCGTCAACGCCGGCGCCGGCCCCTCCGACGGCGACCGCCCCGCGCCGGCCACCAGCGGTCGCGTCGACGCCCGCTTCGAGACCGCCGACCTGCGCGACTGGCGGACCGGGTCCGGCTCGTGGCGGGCCGCCGGCGGCGTGCTGACCGGCACCGGGACGCTCACCTCCCGTACCGGCCTCGGCGGCGACCTGCGGGTCGAGACCGACCTGCGGCTGACCGGCGCGACCACGGCCGGACTGCGGCTCGGCACGGTGGACGTCCGGGTCGGCGGCGGCCGGCTGGCCGCCGGCGCCGCCAGCGTGCCGCTGCCCGCCGGCACCGACCTGCGCGACCGGCACAACCTCGCCGTGGAGGTGCGCGGCCGGCAACTCGTCGCCACGCTCAGCCCGTCCCGGCTCGGCGACCCGGTCGCCCGGGTGTCGGTGCGGCTCGCCCGGCCGGCGAACGGCCCACTGGCGCTGCGCGCCGAGGGCGGAACGGCCGAGTTCGACAACGTCAGCGCCGCCCGCCTGTACCGCCCGGCGCGGCACGAGGTCGCCCCGCCCCGGGTCGGCCCGGTGCTGCGCGACTACTCCGACGAGTTCTCCGGCGGCCTCGACCCGGCCTGGCGGTGGGTACGCCAGGACCCGGCCGCGACCGTGTCCGGCGGCGCGCTGCGCTGGCCGGTCCAGGACGCCGACCTCTCCGGCACCGGCAACACCGCCGGGGTGCTGCTGCGCGACGCGCCGGCCGGTGACTACGTGGCGGAGACCAGGGTGACGCTCGACCTGGGCGAGGAGACGGTCCGCAACTACCAGCAGGCCGGCCTCGTCGCGTACGTCGACGACGACCGGTTCGCCCGGCTGAGCCAGGTGGCCATCTGGAACACCCGGCAGGTCGAGTTCGGCTACGAGCTGCCCTTCGCCGGCCAGCCGGTCTACGGCGGCAGCATCGTCGGCACCCCGGGGACCACGACCTGGCTGCGGCTGGCCCACCACGTCGACCGGGTCACCGGCGAGCACGAGTTCCGCGCCGGCTCCAGCCGGGACGGGACGCACTGGACGTGGGGCGCGGTGTGGACCTTCCCGGCCGACACCACGCCGCGGATCGGCCTGGTCGCCCACGGCGGCGCGACGCCGGCGGTGACGGCGGAGTTCGACTACCTCCGCTTCCACCGCTGACCGCGTCCGGGGCCGCCCCACAACCGGGGCGGCCCCGGCTCAGCCGCCGGGGCGCGGGCAGGTGGCGGTCAGCTCGGTGACGGTGCGGGTGTCGCCGTCGTAGCTGCGGGCGGCCACGAACTCCCCGCCCGGGCGGTCCGCGGCGGCGACCGCCCGGGCGCGGCGGCGGTCCGCCCCCCGGAACCGCAACGCCAGGCTCAGGTGCGGCACCCAGCGGCCGGGCAGGTGCCACGGGTGCGGGCCGGACGCCTCGGCGAGCACGTCCCAGACCGCGCCGTGCAGCGCGACGAGCTGCGGCGTCGGACGGACCAGCCAGACCAGCGGCGCGCTGCCGTCGAGAACCGCCAGCCGGTCGAGCCGGACGGGCAGCGGCAACGCGGCGTCGCAGAGGTCGGCGAGGCGCTGCTCGGCGCCGGGCGGGAAATCGTCGACCGACGCGAGCGTCAGGTGCGGCCGGTTGGTCGGATGCGTGTTACGGGCGAGGCTGGGCAGGCCGGCGGCGGCGAGCCGGCTCCAGGCTGCCCGCACCGTGGCGTCCAGCTCGGGTGAGCAGAGCAGTTCCACCGTCCGCACGGGACCAGGCTAGTCCCCGGCGGACGGCGGGGACGTCCGGTACCCGGTTGCGGACCGCCCGGCTCAGAGCCAACCGGCCTCACGGGCCCGCCGGACCGCCTCGGCCCGGTCGGCGGCGCCGAGTTTCTGCACGCAGGCGCTCAGGTGGTTGCGGACGGTCCCGGCGGCCAGGTGGGTCCGGCGGGCGATCACCGCGACCGGGGTGCCCAGTTCGGCCAGTCGCAGCGTCTCCAGCTCGCGCGGGGTCAACGGGCACTCGGGCAGCGTCAACGCGTCGGCGGCGAGCGCCGGGTCGACGTAGCGTGCGCCGGAGTGCACCCGGCGGATCACGTCGGCCAGCGCGCCGCCGGGAGCGCCCTTGGCGAGGAACCCGCGCGCCCCGGCCGCCAGCGCCGGCCGGAGCTGCGCGGGCCGGCCGTGACCGGTGAGGATCACCGGGGCGCACCCGGGCAGCAGACGGGTCAGCTCGGCGGCGACCGCCACGCCGTCGGGCGGCGGCATCTCCAGGTCCAGCACGGCGACGTCCGGGCGGTGGGCCAGCGCGGCGGCCAGGGCGGCCCGCCCGTCGGCGGCGTGCGCCACCACCTCGATGTCCGGTTCCAGGTCGAGCAGCGCGGCCAGCGCGAGCCGGATCAGCTCCTCGTCGTCGGCCAGCAGCACCCGGATCACGGCGTCACCGGCACGGTCGCCACCAGGCTGAACACGCCGTCCTCGGTGGAGGCCCGGACGCGGCCACCGGAGGGTGCGAGCCGGTCGGCGAGGCCACGGAGGCCACCGCTGAAGGCGTCCGGGCCGGGGCCACGGACGCCGTCGTTGCGTACGGTGAGCGTCACCAGCCCATCGTCGCGGGTGATCTCGATCCGGCACCAGCCGGCCCGGCTGTGCCGGAGCACGTTGGTGCCGGCCTCGCGCAGCACGGCGGCCAGGTCGGCGGCGACCGGGGCCGGCAGCGCGCCGACCGGCGGCCCGACCGTGCAGCGCACCCCGCTGGAGCGCAGCACCTCCCCCACCGCCGCCGCCTGCTCGACCAGGTCGACGGCGCGATAGCCGTGCACGGCGGCGCGGACCCGGGTCAACGCCGACGCGGCGAGCCGACGCGCCTCGGCCGCCTCCCGGCCGGCACGGGCGCCGTCCACCGACGCCAGCCGCTCGGCCAGCTCGGCCTTCAGCGCGATCACGGTGAGATCGTGGCCGAGCAGGTCGTGCACGTCGCGGGCGAACCGCAGCCGCTCCTCGGTCGCGGCGAGCCGCGCCCCGGCCGCCTGCCCCTGCCGAGCCTCGACCAGCAGGTCCCAGAACCACACCTGGACCCAGGTGAGCAGCGCGATCCCGGCGCCCACCCCGCCGGCGACCAGCAGCGCCGTGGGCAGCGGTCCACCGGTCGCCACGGTGACCCCGGCCGCGGCGGCGAGCACTCCGACCGCCGCGACCACCGCCACCGCCGGCCGGAACAGCAACGGCGTCATGCCGACCAGCGACGCGCCCAACCACGCCCAGGTCGGCCAGGCGCCGGCCGCAACCGGGCCGACCAGGGGCAGGCTGAGCAACGCGGCCACCGCCAGCACGAGGTGCCGGCGGCGCCGCGCCGGGGCGGCGAGCCAGGGCGTGACCGCCGCGTGCAGCACCGCCACCTGGGCCACCGTGAAGCCGAGCAACCCCACCACGCCGAGCACCGCCCGCACCGGGTCCGGCTCCCGGAGCAGGCCGACGGCGGGCAGCAGCACCGTGGTCCACCCGTTCGTGCCCAGCGAGAGCAGGGTGACGCGCCGGGCCCGCCGCAGCCGGTGGTCCGCCGGATCGACACTCATGCCGGCCGATCCTAGGGGTGACACCGCGGGTCCGGGCCAGCCCGGTGCTGCGGAAAGGAAAATGCTAAGACAGTTTCGGGGGTCAACTGTTGTGGCAGCAAAAGCAATTCACCTTCCTCCGGGTGCATTTCCCGGGATCGGATGATACGAATAGAAGCGGGGAACGGAATTCGCGTTGCCCGGCCGCGCGGCACACCGCCGACCCGGTGATCCGTCACCGGCAAGCGGCTTGACCGGCGCTGATGCGGTACGGGCGAACGCCGGACGCTTCCACCCCACCCTGCGCACCGACGCGGGAACAATTGCCGGCGCCCCACCTCGCGTGGGACGGAAAAGAGGAAGAGGAAATGTCGCGAGTCACCCGCAACATGATTCGTTCGCTGTTCGCCGCCGGATGCGCGGCCGGCCTGGTCGCGGTGGCCGCGCCGCCGGCCAGCGCCGCGACGTACACCGGATATCTTCAGGGCACCTGCGCGCAGGCGTCGGGCAGCGCCTACCGGCTCCAGATGAAGATCCCGGTGAACGAGCTCAACGTGCCCGTCGTCTACACCAACGGCAGCACCGGCACGGTCAGCGCCACCACCGCCTTCATGACCATGAACGTCGAGTGGTGCTCGAACGGCAGCTCGGTCACCTACGCCAAGATCGTGTCCAGTAACGCGGACCGGACCAGCGGCGGTGTCTCCACCAACCTTGAACGGAAGAGCTACACCAAGTCCGGCACGCCGCCCACCGCGGTCGGCGGGCCGTACACCCTCGGCACGGCGGCCACCTGGGGGCGCAACTTCTCCGGCACCGTCAGCGGGCAGCCGTTCGGCGTCGGCGGATCGCTGACGTTCACCCCGGCGAACTTCACCTCGACCATGACGGTCAAGGTGTATCCGACCGACGCCCGGGTCGAGTGCACCGGCACCGCGGTCGGCCACCCGGAGTTCTGCTCCCTCAACTACTGATCCGTTCAGCCCGTGGGGGGGGGGGGGGGGGGGGCGCCGGCCGGGGGGGGGGGGCGCCCCCCCCCCGGCCCCGCCCGCCCCCGCCCCCCCCCCCCCGGGCCCGCGGGGAGACAGGCATAGCCGGCCGCC
>NZ_JBITFD010000018.1:0-155752 GCF_044455765.1 Micromonospora sp. NPDC051141 | reverse complement strand
CGGGTGGGGTGCGGCGGGCGGTGCGCGGGTGGGGTGCGGCGGGCGGTGCGCGGGTGGGGTGCGGCGGGCGGTGCGCGGGTGGGGTGCGGCGGGCGATGCGTGGGTGGGGTGCGGCGGATGATGCGCGGTGAAGCGCGGCGGGCGGTACGTGGGTGGGGCGTGGCGCGGTGGGGTGTGGCGGGCGGTGTTCGGTGGGGCGCGGCGGGCGGTGCACGGTGCGGCGCGGCGGTAACCGATCGGACGAAGCGAGGGCTCGCACGGACGTCCGTGCGAGCCCTCGTCGACGTGTGGTGCGTCAGGACTTGCCGTCGTCCTCGCCCGGGGTCGGCTCCTCCGGCGCACCCGGCGCGGTGAAGTCGAAGTTGGCCAGCTCCTCGTCGAGGTCGCTGCCGGTTGCCGCGAACGCCTCCGGGGCGGCGAAGTCGTCGTCCGAGGGCAGCAGGTCGGGGTGACCCCAGATCGCGTCCCGGCCGGCGATGCCGCGCTGCTCGGTCAGCGCCGCCCAGAGCACGGTCGCCTCGCGCAGCCGGCGCGGACGCAGTTCGAGGCCGACCAGGGCGGCGAACGTCTGCTCGGCGGGGCCACCGGCGGCGCGACGGCGGCGGAACGCCTCGCCGAGGCGTACGACGTTGGGCAGGCGGTCACCGGCCGCGCTGTCCACGACATGGCACACCCAGCCCTCGACCAGGGCGAGGACGGTCTCCAGCCGGGCCAGGGAGGCCTTCTGCGCCGGGGTGTCCTCGGGGGTGAAGATGCCTTCCAGGGCGATCGCCTGCATCGACTCCGGGTCGGTCGGGTCGACCCGGCCCATCGCCTCCTCGATCGCCTCCCGGTTGACCCGGATGCCGGCGGCGTAGTTCTCCACCGCCGTCAGCACGTGCCCGCGCAACCACGGCACGTGCTGGAAGAGGCGCTGGTGGGCGGCCTCGCGCAGGGCCACGTAGAGGCGTACCTCGTCCTCCGGCAGCTCCAGGCCCTCGCCGTACGCCTTGATGTTGGCGGGGATGAGCGCGGCGGCGCCGGCGGGGCCCAGCGGCAGGCCGATGTCGCCGGCGGAGAGCACCTCGGCGGCGAGCGAGCCGAGGGCCTGGCCGAGCTGGCCGCCGAAGAGCGCGCCGCCCAGCGTGGCGACCATCGACTGCATCGGGCCGAGCTGGGCGCGGGCCTCCGGCGGCACCAGGTCGCCCATCGCGCCGACCATCCGGCTGGCCACCGGGTCGCAGAGCTTGCGCCACACGTCGAGCGTCTTGAAGATCCACTCGTTGCGGTTCCAGGCGACCGACGAGCGGATGCCGGAGGGCCACGAGGTGGCCGGCTCCAGCCAGAGGTCGGCGATGCGGAGCGCCTCCTCCACCGCGTTGCGTTCGAACGGCGAGACCGCCGGGTCGCCGGTGGCGGCGAGCTGGCTCGCGGCGACCTGTCGGGCGAGGTCCCAGTTGACCGGCCCGCTGCCCGGCGCGGACAGCAGGTGCTGCAACTGCGACATGAACTGCTGCATCTGCGCGGGATCGTTGGGGTCTGGTGGTTGCCCACCCGGGAGCGCGAAGCCGAACGGAATATCAGGCACGACGTCTACGGTACGCGGGCCCCGCCGCAGGTCGGGCCCGTCGGCGTTGCGCTGAGGGCGAAGTCTGCCGGTCACCGCGCCGGACGGCGGGGGACGGATCGGTACGCTCTGGCGCATGAGACGTCGCGGCGTGACCGTCCTGCTCGGTGCCCTGCTCACCGCCCTGCTCAGCGTCGGCGTGCTGAGCGTGCCGCTGCCGTACGTGGTGCTCGGCCCCGGCCCGACCGTCAACACGCTCGGCAGTGAGAACGGCAAGGAGATCATTCAGGTTTCCGGCCGCGCGACGTCCACCTCCGCCGGGCAGCTCCGGCTCACCACGGTCGGTGTGCAGCCCACGGTCCGGCTGCGGTCGGCACTGGCCGGCTGGTTCTCCTCCGACGAGGCGGTGGTGCCCCGCGAACTGGTCTATCCGCCGGGGGAGTCGCAGGAGGAGGTCGAGAAGCGCAACGCGGAGGACTTCCAGAACTCGCAGACCAGCGCCGAGACGGCGGCCCTGCGCGAGCTGGGCTACCCGATCAAGGTGCTGGTCAAGACCGTCACGCCGGGCGGGCCGTCGACGGACGTGCTCCGCGCGGACGACGTGCTCACCTCGGTCGACGGGGCGCCGGTGACCAGCGCGGCCAGGCTCACCGAGCTGATCCGGGCCAAGCCGGCCGGCACCGCGCTGAAAATCGGCTACACCCGGGGCGGCACGCCGGGCACCGCCACGGTGACCAGCCGCGAGCAGGACGGCCGGCCGCGTATCGGAGTCGAGATCGACCAGCAGCAGCCGCACCCGTTCACCCTGAAGATCGACCTCGGGGACATCGGCGGGCCGAGCGCCGGCCTGATGTTCACGCTGGGCATCATCGACAAGCTGGAGCCGGCCGACCTGACCGGTGGGAAGATCGTCGCCGGCACCGGGACCATCGACGACGAGGGCCGGGTCGGTCCGATCGGTGGCATCGCGCAGAAGCTGGTCGGCGCGAAGGACGCCGGCGCGAAGGTCTTCCTGGTCCCGGCGGACAACTGCGCCGAGGCGGTCCGTAACCCGCAACCGGATCTGCCGTTGCTCAGGGTGGCGACGCTCGACGACGCGCTCAAGGCGCTGGAGACGCTGCGTGCCGGGGGGCAGCCGACACGCTGCTGAGCAGGACCGGTCACCGGCACCGGGGCGATCGTGACGTGACCTTGACCCGACGTGTTCAGGAACACCCCGTACTCTTGGGTGCCTGGTCGGAGCCGATCACATCAAACGTGCGGAGCCAATAGTGGTCATGCGTAGCAGTCCCCTGCCGAGGATGAGCCGACGCGGACGCGTCACCATCGGGGTCCTGGTCGGGGTGTTCGTGTTGTTCACCCTGCTCGGGTGGGGGGTCAACGCCTGGACCGACTGGCTCTGGTTCGACGAGGTCCGGTACACCCAGGTCTTCACCGGTGTGCTCGCCACCCGGCTGCTGCTGTTCCTGGTGGTCGGCGTGGGGATGGCGGTGATCATCGCCGGCAACCTCTGGCTGGCGTACCGGCTGCGGCCCCGGATGCGTCCGCACTCGGCCGAGCAGGCCACGCTGGAGCGGTACCGGATGCTGCTGAGCCCCCGGCTCGGCACCTGGATCGCGCTGGTCTCCGCCGTCGTCGGGCTCTTCGCCGGGCTTTCCGCGCAGACCCGGTGGGCCCAGTGGCTGCTGTTCCGCAACGGCGGCAACTTCGGCGTCAAGGACCCGGAGTTCGGCGTCGACGTCGGCTTCTACGTGTTCCAGCTCCCGTTCTGGCGTTACGTGCTCGGCGTCGGCTTCACCGCGGTGGTGCTGGCCCTGCTCGGCGCGCTGGCCGTGCACTACGTCTTCGGCGGGGTCCGCCTCCAGGGCGTCGGGGACCGGATGACCAACTCCGCCCGCGCCCACCTGAGCACGCTGGTCGCCGTCTTCGTCCTGCTCAAGGCCGTCGCGTACGTGCTGGACCGGCGCGCCATGCTGCTGGAGTACAACGAGGGCGCGAAGCTCTACGGCGCCGGCTACGCCGACGTGAACGCGCTGCTCCCGGCGAAGGAGATCCTCGCCTGGATCTCCGTCCTGGTGGCCGTCGCGATCATCGTGTTCTCCAACGCGGTGATGCGGAACCTGGTCTGGCCCGGCATCTCGCTGGCCCTGCTCGGCGTCTCCGCGGTGGCGATCGGCGGCATCTACCCGTGGGCGGTGCAGACGTTCGAGGTGAAGCCGAGCGCCCGGGACAAGGAGGCGCCGTACATCGAACGCAGCATCAAGGCGACCCGGTCCGCGTTCAGCCTCGACGGCACGAAGACCACACCGTACGCGGCCAGCAACCTCGTGCCACCCGCCAGCCTGTCCACCGACACGTCGGTGGTGTCGAACATCCGGCTGCTCGACCCGCAGCTCGTCTCCGAGACCTACACGCAGCTCCAGCAGGTGCGTGGCTTCTACGACTTCGGCTCGAAGCTGGACATCGACAGGTACGCGGTCAAGGAGAAGACCTCCGACTACGTGGTCGGTGTCCGGGAGATCAACTACGGCGAGCTGACCGATCAGCAGAGCAACTGGATCAACCGACACACCGTCTACACGCACGGGTACGGCCTGGTGGCCGCGCCGGCGAACCAGGTGGTCTGCGGTGGGCAGCCGTACTTCGTCTCCGGCTTCCTCGGCGAGAAGGCGCAGGAGGCGTGTTCCTCGCCGACCGAGGAGATCCCGGCCCAGCAGCCGCGGATCTACTACGGCGAGCGGATGGAGCCCGACGACTACGCGATCGTCGGGCAGACCGGCGACCGCAACGTCGAGTTCGACCGGCCCACCTCCACCGGCGGCGAGCAGTACTACACCTACACCGGCGAGGGCGGCGTCAAGATCGGCTCGTTCCCCCGGCGGCTGCTCTACGCGATCAAGGAGCAGGAGTCGAACTTCCTGCTCTCCGAGGCGGTCAACGAGAACTCGAAGCTGCTCTACGTGCGTAACCCGCGCGACCGGGTGGAGAAGGTCGCGCCGTTCCTCACGCTCGACGGCGACCCGTACCCGGCCGTGGTGAACGGCCGCGTGCTGTGGATCATCGACGGTTACACCACGGCGGCGACCTACCCGTACGCCGAGCGGGTCAACCTCCAGGCGGAGACCGCCGACGAACTGACCGGTCGGGGCACGTTCCAGCTCGCCCGGGAGAACGTCAACTACATCCGCAACTCGGTGAAGGCGACCGTCGACGCGTACGACGGCACGGTCAAGCTCTACTCGTACGACGACACCGACCCGGTGCTGAAGGCGTGGAACAAGGCGTTCGGCGGCGACGTCGTGCTGCCCAAGGGCGACATCCCGGCGGAGCTGGCCGAGCACTTCCGCTACCCGGCCGACCTGTTCAAGGTGCAGCGCAACCTGCTCACCAAGTTCCACGTGACCGACCCGGGCGACTTCTACTCCGGCCAGGACTTCTGGCAGGTGCCGAACGTGCCGGACGCACCGGACAGCGGGCAGAAGCAGCCGCCCTACTACCTGTTCACGCAGTTCCCCGGGCAGGACGGGCCACGGTTCCAGTTGACCTCCGCGGTCACCCCGAACGGGCGGCAGAACCTGGCCGCGCTGGTCTCCGGCTCGTACGTGGACGGGCAGCCGCGCCTGGAGGTGCTGGAGCTGCCGGACCAGACCCGGATCTCCGGGCCGACCCAGGTCCACCAACAGATGACCAACAACGGCGACATCCGTCAGCAGCTCAACCTGCTCTCCTCCAATCAGGCCCAGGTGCAGTACGGCAACCTGTTGTCGTTGCCGTTCGCCGACGGAATGCTCTACGTCGAGCCGGTCTACGTGAAGAGCAGCAGCCAGGACGCGTACCCGCTGTTGCAGAAGGTGCTGCTCTCGTACGGTGACGGCGGCTCGTACGTGGTGCTCGCCAACAACCTGAGCGACGGCATCAAACAGTTGGTCGAGCAGGGCAAGCGGGCCGGCTCGGGCACCCCGCCGCCGAGCGACGACGGCAACAACCCGCCGCCGGCCGGCGGCAACAACACTCCGCCGCCGCTCACCGGCGAGCTGGCCGACGCGGCCGGCAAGGTGCAGACCGCCATCGCCGAGGTCAAGGCCGCGCAGACGTCAGGTGACTTCGAGCGGTACGGGCGGGCGTTGAAGGCGCTGGACGAGGCGATGACGGCGTTCCAGCAGGCCCAGGCGGCGGCGAACTCCTCCGGCAACCCGACGCCCTCGGGCAGCGCCTCGCCGTCGGCGCCGGCCTCGGCCTCGCCGTCACCGAGCGGCTGACCTCGCGCGACGACACTCCGGGCCCGTGGTCCGGTGGCCCCGACGGTCACCGGAACCCGGGCCCGGGTCGTGTCGGGCAACCGTTTTGCGCCTCGTCGGGGCGGTGCGCTAGGGTTAACGAGCCGACGCGGGGTGGAGCAGCTCGGTAGCTCGCTGGGCTCATAACCCAGAGGTCGCAGGTTCAAATCCTGTCCCCGCTACTCGAACCGAAGGGCCCGGAATTCACTCCGGGCCCTTCGTCGTTTCCCCGGTTCCGATGCCGGTGCCCGGCCGGGGTTCGGCGGTCCGGCGCGGGTTCCGGCGGGATCGGGGACCCGGCTGATCTCCACGATCCGGATGCGATAGGCTGTACACATACCGACGCGGGGTGGAGCAGCTCGGTAGCTCGCTGGGCTCATAACCCAGAGGTCGCAGGTTCAAATCCTGTCCCCGCTACAAGATCGCAAAGACCCCGGAGTTCACTCCGGGGTCTTTGTCGTATCCGGATCTTTCCGTCCCGTCCGGCGTGCCCCGGTTGCGCGACTCGGCGAGGATGGGGGCATGGCTGGATGGAACAGACGGTGGGGCCGCCTGAGCGCGGTCATCGGTACGGTCGTGCTCTCGGTCTTCGTACCGGTTGCGGCCTGGGCGTCGACCGGGACCGGTGAGGTCGTGGTGGAGGCCGCACGACGGCGTTCCCGGGGCGGTGGCTTCGGCGTCCTCGGCCTGCTCTGCTGCCTGGTGGTGGTCGGCGGGATCGTGCTGCTGGTGCTGATGTTGATGCGGAACCGGCGGAACCGTCCGCCGCGCTGACGCCGCTGAGCGTTAAGCGGGGGCCCCTCCTCTACCGAATGCGTTGAGCGGGGCCCCGCCTTACCCTCCGGCGAGCGCGGCGTTCGCCCGGGCCATGAAGCGTGAGGTCGCGGTACGGGCCCCGGCCCGCTTGCCCCGGATGCTCTCCGCCGCGTCGATCAGCAGGGTCCGCACCGTGGCGTGCCCCTTCGGCGGCGGCGCGGGCGCCGGGCCGGCCAGCCCGTCCAGCTCCACGCCCAGGGCCGCCATCCGCTTCTCGGCCCGGTCGCTCACGTCGGCGGCGACGTACGCGCGAACCTGCGTGCCGGGGCTGAGGCCGCGTTCGAAGCCGAGGACCCGGCCGGCCGCCACGTTCGTGGTCAGGAAGTTGAGCACGTCCACCACCACGCCCGGGTGGCGGGTCCCGCGGAAGCCGGCCCAGTACATCGACGCGCGGGGCCACTGCGCGGCCGGCGTGCCGGGAAAGGCGACCGCGCCCAACTCGTCCCTGGTCAGCCGTTGCAGCTCCGGAAACTGGTGCGACCAGGCGAAGGACGCCGCGGCGTGGCCGGTGACCACGAGCTGCCGGGCCAGCTCGCCGCTGTCCGCCTGCTCGACCAGGGCGGCGCTCGGGGTGGCCCGGTCGAAGCGGGCGACCTCCCAGAACTCGAACCAGTCGAGCAGTTCGGCCGAGCTGAAGCCGAGCTGCCGCCCCTGGTACAGCTCGCTGCCCTGCCCGCGCAGCCAGAGCCAGAGCGCCCGGTAGTCACCGGAGGGATCCATGGTGCCGGCGACCCGGTTGCCGGAGGCCCGGGTGACGCGGGCGGCCCAGCGGGCGTACTCCTTCCAGGACATGCCGGTGCGCGGCTCGGGCTCGTCCAGCCGGCGCAGCAGGTCCCGGTTGAACACCAGCGCCGCGTTGGTCTGCGCGGCGGGCACCGCCACGGTGCGCTCGTTTACCTGGCCGTACCGGGCCAACTGCTCCGGCAGGCCGCGCAGGTCGAGTTGATCGTCGGTGGTGTGGCGGGTGAGGTCGAGCAGGATGTCGCGGCGGTCGTACTCGGTGAGCAGCGTGTCGTCGATCTGGAACAGGTCCGGCACGTTGCCGCCGGTGGCCTGGGTGGCGAGCCGGTCGTAGTAGCCGTTCAGCCCCTGCCAGGTGATCCGGAAGCTGACCCGGGGATTCTGCTGGGTGTAGAGACGTAACGCCTGCTCGGTGGCCTGGGCCCGGCGGTTGCCGCCCCACCAGAACACCGACAGCTCGATCGGGCCGTCGTCGGCCACCGCCTCGTCCTCCGCCGGGCCGCAACCGGCCAGCCCGCCGCTCAGCCCGCCGGCGAGCAGCGGCAGCCCGGTGAGCGCGCCGAGGAACCGCCGCCGGTCGAGGCCGGGACGGGGTACGGACCACTGAGCGCGCACGGTCTCTCCGAAGGTGGGTGGACGGATCATTCCATCGGCCCCGGCCGAGGGTGTCAACGTCGGGCGGGACGGCCGGTGGGCGCGCCGGTCGACGCACCGCGTCATGGTGTACTTAGCGCCGTGGAACTTCTGCACTCGGGCAAGGTCCGGGACGTCTACGCCGACGGCGGAGACCTGATCCTGGTCGCCTCCGACCGCGTCTCCATCTACGACGTGGTGCTGCCGACCCCGATCCCGGACAAGGGCCGCCTGCTCACCGCGCTGTCGCTGTGGTGGTTCGAGCAGCTGTCGGACCTGGTGCCGAACCACGTGGTCTCCGCCACCGAGGTGCCCGCGGAGTTCGCCGGCCGGGCGATCCGGTGCCGACGGCTGGAGATGGTGCCGGTCGAGTGCGTGGCCCGGGGTTACCTGACCGGTGGCGGCCTCGCCGAGTACGAACGCACCGGCGCGGTCTCCGGCGTGCCGCTGCCCCGAGGGCTGGTGGAGGCGTCGATCCTGCCCGAGCCGATCTTCACACCGTCGACCAAGGCGCCGAAGGGCGAACACGACGAGCCGATCACCTACGACCAGGTGGTCGACAAGGTCGGACCGGAGACCGCGGAGCGGCTGCGGGAGATCACCATCGACGTCTACCGGCGTGGCGCGGAGATCGCCGCCGACCGGGGCATTCTGATCGCCGACACCAAGCTGGAGCTGGGCTGGACGCCGGACGGCACGCTGATGCTCGGCGACGAGCTGCTCACCTCCGACTCGTCCCGGTTCTGGCCGGCCGAGTCCTACCAGCCGGGTCGGGTCCAGTTCTCCTTCGACAAGCAGTACGTGCGGGACTGGGCCGTCGAGAGCGGCTGGGACAAGCGCCCGCCGGCGCCGGAGGTGCCGGCGGAGGTGGTGGAGGCGACCCGGGCCCGTTACGTCGAGGCGTACGAGAAGCTCACCGGCAACCGCTGGGACTGAACGTGATACCGCCATCTGGCCGTACCTGCTGGACCCACCCGGCGTAACCATCGAGGATGAATCCGTCACCCTCGGTCGATCTCGGGGCGGTCGGATGAACAGCGACATGTGGATCAGGGCGCTCAAGGCGGCGCGGGCCGGTGCGGGCGTCTCGCAGGAGGCGCTCGCGGAGTCGGTCAGGTGGAGTCCGTCCACCATCGCAGCGATCGAGACCGGCCGGCGTCGGCCGACCCCGCAGTTCGCCGAGGCCGCCGACGCGGCGCTGGAGACCGGCGGCCTGCTGGCCGAGTTGTTGGCGGTGGCGGCCCGGCAGGAGTCGCCGACCTGGTTCGCGCCGTGGCGGGGCATCGAGACCGAGGCGCTCAGCCTCCGCACGTCCCAGCCGTCGCTGGTGCCGGGCCTGCTCCAGACCGAGGCGTACGCGCACGCGGTGCTGCGCGCCCAGGGCACGCACACGCCCGAGCAGGTGGACCAGTTGGTGGCCGCCCGGATGGCCCGGCAGGAGCTGCTGACCGGCCCGGTCCCGAAGCAGTTCACCGCCGTCGTCGACGAGACCGCGCTGCGGCGTGGTCGGTGACCGGGACGTGCACCGGGCCCAGTGCGAGCGGCTGGTCGCGCTGGCCGCGCTGCCGCACATCCGGCTCTACGTGGTGCCCGACGGCGTGGGCGCGCACCCCGGGCTGGCCGGTGGCTTCGTGCTGGCCACCCTGCCGGGCGGCGACGAGGCGGCCTACGTGGACGGCGTCTTCGGTCACGTCGTCGACCGGCCGGACGCCGTGGCTACCATGAGGGTGATGTGGGACACGCTGCTCAGCGAGGCACTGCCCGCCGGCGTGTCCGTCGAGCTGATCGGAAAGCTGGTGAGCGAGCTGTGAACACTGCCCCGACCCCCCGGTGGCGCGTGTCGAGCCGGTCCGGCAACGGCGGCGACACCTGCGTCGAGGTCGCCGACAACCTACCCGGCCGGGTGCTGGTGCGCGACTCCACGGACCGCGCCGGCGGCACCCTCGACTTCGCCCCGGCCGCCTGGCGGGCCTTCGTCGCCCAGGTGAAGGCGGTCTAGTCTCGTCGGCATGTCGACGAGGCTCGTGCAGATCACTATGAAGGCCCGGGACGACGCCGCGCTGGGCGCGTTCTGGGCCAAGGCGCTCGGCTGGGGGATCGACAGCGAGGCACCGGGGGTGACCAACCTCGAACCCGAGGGCTTCGACTATCCCGACCCGGTCGCCGTCTGCATCGACCTCGTCCGCTCCACCGAACCGAAGGTCGGGAAGAACCGGGTGCACGTCGACCTGGCCACCACGTCGCCGGAGCAGCAGGCGGAGCTGGTCGCACGCCTGACGGAGCTGGGCGCGACGCCTGTCGACATCGGCCAGGGTGACGTCCCGTTCACGGTGCTGGCCGACCCGGAGGGCAACGAGTTCTGCGTGCTGGAGCCGCGCCCGGTCTACCGGGACACCGGGCCGATCGCGACGGTGGTGGTCGACTGCGCGGATCCGCGGCAGATGGCCCGCTTCTGGGGCGAGGCGACGGACTGGACCGTGCACGAGGTGACTGACCGGCACGCGAGGCTGCGTTCCGCCCAGGGTGTCGGCCCGTACCTGGAGTTCCTCCGCAACCCCGACCCGAAGACCGGGTGGAACCGGGTGCACCTCGACGTCCGCCCCTATCCGGGTGCCGACCTGGCGGCCGAGGCGACCCGCCTGGAGACGCTCGGCGCGACCCGCGTCGACCTCGGCCGCGCCGACATCCCGTGGACGGTCCTGACCGACCCCGAGGGCAACGAGTTCTGCCTCCTCACCCCGGCCTGACCCCAGCGCCGCACCCGCGATCTTGCACTTCCGGCCCGCGACCTGTCCGGAAGGGCGCGAAAGGCCGAGGCAGCAAGTGCAAGATCGCGGGGGAGGGGGCTAGGGCACGGGCTTGCCGAGGGAGAGGCCGGCGTCGGTGTAGCCGTGTCGGCGGTAGAAGCGCACCGCATCGGCGTTGCGGTGGTGGATGCCGGCCGACAGGTACGTGATCCCCCGGCTGCGTGCCCACCGTTCGGCCGCCGCCACCAACGCCGTTCCCACCCCGAGCCCTCTGGCGTCGGGCAGCACGACGGTGTGGACCTGCGCCGACGGTTCCGGACGCAGGATCTGGTGGTCCGGCGGATCGGCACACCGCAGCACCTCGACCATCCCGACCACCCGTCGGTCGGAGGTCTCGGCGACGAGGACGGCGTCCCGTCCGGCCGCGTCGGCAAGCACGGCCGCGAAGTGGCGCACCACGGCGTCACGCGGTGGAACGCGGTACGCGCCGGCGTCGAGAGCACGATGCGCCCGAGCGTTGGCCAGGCGCAACTCCACAAGCGACGCGACATCCGCCACGCTCGCCGGCCGGACCGTCAGCCGGGTTCCCGACCTCTCCGGGGCGGGCACCTAGTCTTCCCAGTCCAGGGTGCGTTGGACGGCCTTGTGCCACTGGCGCAGCTCGTGTCGGCGGTGGGCCGGGTCCATAGCGGGCTCCCACTGGGCGTCCGAGCGCCACTTGTCCCGCAGCGTGTCCAGGTCGGGCCAGAAGCCGACCGCCAGACCGGCCGCGTACGCGGCGCCGAGGCAGGTGGTCTCCGTGATCCGGGAGCGTACCACCGGCACGTCGAGCACGTCGGCGAGGAACTGCATCAGCAGCTCGTTGCCGGTCATCCCGCCGTCCACCCGCAGCCGGCGCAGCGCCACGTCGGAGTCGGCGTTCATGGCGTCCACCACCTCGCGGGTCTGGAAGGCGGACGCCTCCAGCACCGCCCGGGCCAGGTGCCCCCTGGTGATGTAGCCGGTCAGGCCCGCGATCACGCCCCGCGCGTCACTGCGCCAGTGCGGCGCGAACAGGCCGGAGAAGGCCGGCACCACGTAACAGCCGCCGTTGTCGTCGACGGTGCGGGCCAACTCCTCGACCTCGGGCGCGGTGGAGATCAGGCCGAGGTTGTCGCGCAGCCACTGCACCAGCGAGCCGGTGACCGCGATGGCGCCCTCCAACGCGTACGCGGCCGGCTGGCCCGCGATCCGGTAGGCCACCGTGGTGAGCAGGCCGTGCCGCGACGGCACCGGGCTGGCGCCGGTGTTGAGCAGCAGGAAACTGCCGGTGCCGTAGGTGCACTTGGCCTCGCCGGGGCGGAAACACGTCTGCCCGAACAACGCGGCCTGCTGGTCGCCGAGCGCGCTGGCCACCGGCACCCCGGCGAGCACCCCCTCGGCAGCGCCGTAGACCTCGGCCGAGCAGCGGATCTCGGGCAGCATCGCGGCCGGGACGCCTAGCGCGTCGAGCAGCTCCGGGGCCCAGTCGAGCGTCTCCAGGTCCATCAGCAGGGTGCGGCTGGCGTTCGTCACGTCGGTGACGTGCCGCCCGGTCAGCTTCCAGATGAGCCAACTGTCCATGGTGCCGAACAGCACCTCGCCGCGTTCGGCCCGCTCGCGCAGCCCGTCGACGTGGTCGAGCAGCCACCGCAGCTTCGGGCCGGCGAAGTACGTGGCCAGCGTCAGGCCGGTGCGGGCGCGCAGCCGCTCCTCGTCGTACGCCTCGGCCAGCTCACGCAGCAGCGGGCCGGTGCGGGTGTCCTGCCAGACGATGGCGTTGGCCACCGGCCGGCCGGTGGCCCGGTCCCAGACCACCGTGGTCTCCCGCTGGTTGGTGATGCCCACCGCGGCCAGGTCCTCGGGCCCGAGGTCGGCACTCGCCAGCGCCTCCCGGACCACGTGCTCGACGTTCGTCCAGATCTCCTCCGCGTCGTGCTCGACCCAGCCCGGTCGCGGGAAGATCTGCCGGTGTTCGCGCTGGGCCACGGCGACGATCTCGCCGTCGGCGTCGAAGACGATGCACCGCGAGGAGGTGGTGCCCTGGTCGATGGCGGCGACGAACTCTCCGGTCACGCAGGCACCGTACCCGCCGGGTGCGTCCCCCGTCTCCCACCGGTCGGCCCGTACGATCACCAGACGTGCGTGACATTGCCGTGTTCAGCGGGACCGCCCACCCGGACCTCGCCGCCGAGATCTGCGCCCACCTCGCCGTTCCGCTGCACCCGGTGCGGGTGTCCCGGTTCGCCAACGACTGCCTTGAGGTGCAGTTGCAGGCGAACTGCCGGGAACGGGACGTCTTCCTCATCCAGCCGCTGGTGCCGCCGGTGCAGGAGCACCTGGTCGAGCTGCTGCTCATGATCGACGCGGCGCGGGGCGCGTCGGCCGGCCGGATCACCGTGGTGCTGCCGCACTACGCGTACGCCCGGTCGGACAAGAAGGACGCGCCGCGCATCTCCATCGGCGGACGGCTGGTCGCCGACCTGCTCACCTCGGCCGGCGCGCACCGGGTGCTGGCCATGACGCTGCACTCGCCGCAGGTGCACGGCTTCTTCAGTGTCCCGGTGGACCACCTGCACGCGCTGCGCGAGCTGGCCGCCCACTTCAAGGGGTACGACCTGAGCGACGCGGTGGTGGTCTCGCCGGACCTGGGCAACGCCAAGGAGGCGGCGGCGTTCGCCCGGATGCTCGGCACGCCGGTGGCGGCCGGCGCGAAGCAGCGGTTCAGCGACGACCGGGTGCAGATCAGCACCATCATCGGGGACGTGGCGGACCGGGACGTGATCGTGCTGGACGACGAGATCGCCAAGGGCAGCACCGTGATCGAGCTGATCTCGCACCTGCGCGAGCGGCAGGTCCGCTCGATCCGCCTGGCCTGCACGCACGGCCTCTTCTCCAGCGGCGCGTTGGAGCGGCTGAGCGCGCAGGACGGCGTGCTGGAGATCGTCTGCACCAACACGGTGCCGATCCCGGCCGAGAAGCGGGTGCCGAAGCTGGAGGTGCTCTCGGTGGCGCCGGCGCTGGCCGAGGCGATGCGGCGGATCCACAACGGCGAGTCGGTGAGCGCGCTCTTCGGCTGACCGCGCCGTGCCCGGAGGGTCGTCCACCGCCGCTGTGGCGGCCCGGGACGATCAGCCGGCCGGTCAGCCGTCCAGCGGACGGGTGGCGGGCTGCCGGGTGGTCAACGCGGCGGCGATCCGGACGATCGTGCCGGCGTCGCCGGTCTCGACCTCCATGGTGTCGCTCAGCTCCCGGGCCAGCCAGAGGCCCCAGCCGCCGGCGGTCTCCGGGGCCGGCCGGTCGCGGTCGTGCAACCGTCGTTCACTGATCCCGTGGCCGTGGTCGGCTACCTCGCAGACCAGGTCGCCGCCGCGCCGCCACAGCCGTAGCCGGCCCCGCCCGCCGCCGTGCCGGACCGCGTTGGTGATCAGCTCGTTGACCGCCAGCACGAAGTCGTCCAGCCGCTGGCCGGCGAGCCCGGCGGCGTGCGCGCAGGAGGTGACCGAGTGCCGCAGCTCGGTCACCTGAGCCTGGTCGAAGGCTTCGGCGATCAGAAGGGAAGGTTCGATGGGCACAACCGTACGCGGTGCGGGGAGTTCTGCGTTTGTCATGACCCCGTCCCAGCAGTGCTCCTCGACAACTTTCGCGGCTTTTCCACCGTACGTCAGGGTTTCTCGGCCCGCACCCGGCGGTCGGCGCGTGACCGGCTGTGGCAGGGTGACGCGCATGCCGTCGTCCCCCGGCCTGGTCGGCCCGCTCTGGCGGTCCATCGCGGTGTTCCGGTTCGCCTCGCTGGCGTACGTCGGAGTGCTGGTGCTGCGCGACGGCGGCCAGTACGCGCACCCGGTGGCCGCCGGCGGCGTCCTGCTCGGCATGCTGGCCTGGAGCGGCGTGACCGCGGCCGGCTACCGGCGTCCGGCCGGGCGGCGCTGGCCGCTGCTCCTGGCCGACCTCGGCGTGGTGCTGGGGATCATCCTGGCCACGCCGTGGGTGGTCGGCCGGCCGGCGCTCGCCGCCGGCGTGCCGGTCCTGACCTCCGCCTGGCTGGCCGGGCCGGTGCTGGCCTGGGCGGTCGCCGGTGGGCGGCGGCGGGGCACGGTGGCCGCGCTGGTGCTCGGCGGCGCGGACCTGGCCACCCGGGACCCGATCAACCCGTCCGCGTTCACCGGGGCGATCCTGCTGCTGCTGGCCGGCGTGGTGGTCGGGCACGTGGCCCGGCTGGCGGTCCAGGCGGAGGCCCGGTTGCAGCGGGCGGTGGAGCTGGAGGCGGCCACCCGGGAGCGGGAACGGCTGGCCCGCGACATCCACGACTCGGTGCTCCAGGTGCTGGCGCTGGTGCGGCGACGCGGCGCCGACCTGGACGGGGAGGCGGCCGAGCTGGCCCGGCTGGCCGGCGAGCAGGAGGCCGCGCTACGGGCGCTGATCGGCCGGGTGGACGCGGTGCCGGAGCAGGCCGGCGCCGACCGTGACCTGCGTGACCTGCTCGACCGGTACGCCTCGGCCGAGGTCCAGGTGGCCGCGCCGGCCACGCCGGTGCCGCTGCCGGCCCAGGCGGCCGGGGAACTGGCCGCGGCCGTCGGGGCGGCGCTCGACAACGTGACGCGGCACGCCGGCGGGCGGGCCTGGGTGCTGATCGAGGACGAGGAGGAGACGGTGACCGTCTCGGTACGCGACGAGGGGCCGGGGATTCCGGAGGGGCGGCTGGCGGAGGCCGCCGCGCAGGGCCGGCTCGGGGTGGCCCAGTCCATCCGGGGCCGGGTGGCGGACCTGGGCGGCGAGGTGCGGATCGTCTCCGCCCCGGGCGCCGGGACCGAGATCGAGCTGACCGTGCCGAGGAGCCGTCGCCGATGAGCATCCGGGTGATGGTGGTGGACGACCATCCGATGTGGCGCGAAGGGGTGGCCCGCGATCTCACCGAGGCCGGCCTGGACGTGGTGGCGACCAGCGGCGAGGGGCGGCAGGCGGTCCGGGTGGCCGCGGCGGCCCGTCCCGACCTGGTCGTGCTGGACCTGCAACTGCCGGACGTCTCCGGCGTGGAGGTGGTCCGGGGGCTGCGCGCCGCGCTGCCCGAGGTGCGGGTGCTCATGCTGTCGGCAAGCGGTGAGCCGCAGAGCGTGCTGGACGCGGTCAAGGCCGGCGCGACCGGCTACCTGGTCAAGTCCGCCGCCCCGGCCGAGTTCCTCGACGCGGTGCGCCGCACCGCGGCCGGCGAGCCGGTGTTCACGCCGGGTCTGGCCGGGCTGGTGCTCGGCGAGTACCGCCGGCTGGCCGCCGCGCCACCGGCCCCGCACGACGACGCACCCCGGCTCACCGAACGGGAGACCGAGGTGCTGCGGCTGGTCGCCAAGGGGTTGTCCTACAAGCAGATCGCCGAGCGGCTCCGGCTGTCCCACCGGACCGTGCAGAACCACGTGCAGAACACCCTCGGCAAGCTCCAACTGCACAACCGGGTCGAGCTGACCCGGTACGCCATCGAGCGGGGCCTGGACGAGTGACTCAGTGCGCGGGCGGCGGCTGCGTCTCGTGCACCGCCAACTCTTCCGCGCTCGCCCCGCCGCCGGCCGCGCCGGCGTCGTAGGCGACGTTGTCGGTCTCCTGGTCGGTGTGCGCGCCCTCGTCCGGCTCGACCAGCCGACCCACCTCGTGGTCGGCCACGGTGCCGAGCTGGCCGTGGTCGTAGACCGAGACCGGGGAGTGCGGGTCGGAGACCGGGCCCGGGTCGATCACGTCCGCGTCGAGCTGGGCCTGCGCGGCGGCCTCCTCGCTGTCCGCCTCGGCCGCGATGGCCGGGTCGACCGGGCCGGCGAGCGGGTCGTCGGCGGGACGCTCGTACTGCTCGCGGTCGAGCTTGTAGTCGAGCGACTCGCCGTCGAGCTGCTCCTCGGCCGTGGTGCCGAACCGGTCCACGGCGACCGGCGTGCGGTCGCCGGGGATCTGGGCCGGCTCCGGGCCGTCCGCCTCGCGCCCGGTGAGCACGTCGTCGTTGGCGGTCGAGTCGTCGTCGGCGGTGTCGGGCAGGCCCTCCGCCTCGGGATCGGAAACGGGGGTGGGGTACTCGTCGTCGCGCATGCGGGTGAACTACCCACTGCCGTTGCCGCATTAACCGCGAGCGGCAGGGCGGATCGGGAGGAAAGCGGCGAAATCCCGCCTCAGTTGCGGAAGGCGGCCTCGTCCTCGGCGTACAGCACGCACCACACCACCTTGCCGTCGGGCAGCGCGGTGCTGCCCCACCGGCGGGCCACCGTGTCGATGAGCAGCAGCCCCCGGCCGCCGACGGAGTCGACCGGGGCCGGCCCGGCGAACGCGGGACGCCCGGCGGAGTGGTCGCGGACGGCCACGTGCAGCGCGCCGCCGCGCGGCGCCAGCCGGAGCGTCATCGGCGTCGCGGCGTGCGCGACCACGTTGTTGACCATCTCGGTGACCGCGATGCAGGCGGGCTCCGCCAGCTCCGGCAGGCCCCACCTGACACACCCGTCGATGACCAGCGCCCGGGCCCGGCGGGCGGACTCCGCCACCGGCGGCAGGTCGGCGTCGAGCAGCCCGGGCGGCTCAGGGCTCGGCGGCCCGGCCGGGTCGAACGGCTCGGGGCTCGGCGGCCCGGCCGGATCGAGCAGCAGCTCGGCGGCCGGCCAGTCGGCGACCTCGGCGCGAATCTCGTCGAGCACGTCGCGGACCCCGGGGTCGGGGATGCGGACCCCGGACAGGTCGACGCGCACCGGGCCCGGTCGCTGCCAGCACTGGGCGAGCAGCGCGTCGCGCACGGCCTCGGCGCCGGCCCGGTCGAGCACGCCGGTCAGCCTGACCGTCGCGGAGGACTCGTCGGGCTCCACCAGGCAACGCGCGTCCGTCGGCATGATCGTCCCATTGTGCACGCCGGTCGCCGTACGCGCATCGGTCCGGTCGACGGGACTCATGATCGTTCCGTCCGGGACCGTCGGCTGATCGCCGCGACGGTGCCGACCGCGGTGCCGGCGGCGGCCAGCCCGAAGGCCGCCGTCAGCCGCAGCAGTTGGCCGCGCCGCCCGGACCAGCCGTCGGTCCGGGCCCCCGTCGCGTCGGACGTGAAGACGGTGCCGTCGGCGTCCCGGCGTACGCCGGGGCCGAACTGGGTGCGCGCGGTGTACCAGCCGAGCGCGCGCTCGGCCAACGCCGGGGCGAGCCGCCACTGGAGGCCCATCAACCGCGCCGCGCCGCCCGCGTACGCCTCGCGTCGTGGCCGCCGCAGCAACCGGACCACGGTCTCGGCCACCAGTTCCGGCGGGTAGACCGGCGGCGGCGGCGTCAGTTCCCGCCCGGTGTGGTTGGCCGCGTGCCGGAAGAACGGGGTGTCGATGCTGGCCGGCAGCACCGTGCAGAGCGAGATGTGCCCGCGCCCGGTCACCCGCAGCTCCTGCCGCACCGTGTCGGTCAGCCCGCGGATGGCGTGCTTGGTGGCGTTGTACGCGGACTGGTACGGCATGGCCACCTCGGCCAGCACCGACGCGTTGTTCACCAGCACCCCGCCGCCGGCCGCGGCGAGGCGGGGCAGCGCGGCGCGCGTGCCGTGCACGGTGCCGAGCAGGTTCACGTCGACCACCCGGCGGAACTCGGTCACCGGGATCTCGTCGAACAGCCCCACCGTGCCGACGGCCGCGTTGTTGATCCAGGCGTCGATCCGGCCGAACTCGGCCACCGCGCGGGCGGCCAGCCGTTCCACCGCCTCCGCGTCCGTCACGTCGGTCGGCACCACGAGCGCCCGCCCGCCCAGCTCCCGGCAGTGCGCGGCGACGCGCCGCAACGCGTCCTCGGAACGGGCCGCCAGCACCACGGCGGCGCCCCGCCCGGCCAGCGCGTAGGCGGTGGCCGCGCCGATCCCGCTGGAGGCGCCGGTGAGGACGACGGTGGCGTCGGCGAGACTGCGGGTGAGCGGCATTCCCGAGCGGTACCCCGCAGCCGGCCGGTCATGCCGACCGGAAACGCGCTGATCAGGTTCGGTCGGAGCCGGTGTCCCGTCTACGCGACGCCGCGTCGCCGTGCCGATCTGCCAGGTTTGCGGGCACCGGGCCCGGGTTAATGGGACGCTCTGACCGGGAGTCCCCGCTAGCTCAACCGCATGGAGGTGCACCATGCGCGTCGGCCTTGTCTGTGCGCACGCCGGCTCGTCCACCGACGGTCCCACCGTCGGGACTCAGGAGCACATTGCGCGCGTGGCGGCTGAACTCGCCGCCCGGGGCCACGAGGTCCGCGTGTACGAACGCCGCGACGCCGCCGCCCAACCGGCCCTGGCCGAGCTGGACGGCTACCGCCTGGAACGTGTCCCGGTCGGCCCGCCCGATCCGCTGCCCACCGCCGAGCTGGTGCCGTACGTGGCCGAGTTCGGCCGCTGGCTGGCCGGCGAGTGGGCCGGCGACTGGACGCCCGAGGTGGTGCACGGGCACTACTGGGTGGGTGGCCTGGCCGCCGCCCACGCGGTCCGCGCGACCGACATCCCGGTCGTGCAGACCTTCCACTCGCTCGGCGTCGAGCAGCTCCGCCACCTCGGCCGGGGCTACACCGGGCCGGGCCAGCGGATCCCGCTGGAACGGGCGCTGACCCGGGCCGTGGACGTGGCGGTCGCCCAGTGCAACGACGAGGTCGACGAACTGACCCGGATGGGCCTGCAACGCACCTCGGTGGCGATGGTGCCGACCGGCGTGGACACCGGGCACTTCCACCCGGATGGCGAGGCCGCGCCCCGGGACCAGCGGTCCCGGATCCTCTCCGTCGGCGGGCTCACCCCCGGCCACGGCCAGGACGACCTGATCCGGGCGATGCGGCTGGTCGGCGACGCGGAGCTGGTGATCGCCGGGGGGCCGCCGGCCGAGCGGCTGGCCGGGCACGCGGAGGCGCGCCGGCTACGCCAACTGGCCGAGCGGGCCGGCGTCGCGGAGCGGATCCACCTGGTCGGCGCCGTCCCGCACGACCAGATGGCCACCTGGTACCGCTCCGCGGACGTGGTGGCCTGCACGCCGCACTACTCGTCCGCCGGGCGGGTGTCGCTGGAGGCGATGGCCTGCGGCGTGCCGGTGGTCGGCTACGCCATGGGCGGCATCGCCGACGCGGTGGTCGACGAGGTGACCGGCAAGCTGGTGCCGCCGGGCGACATCCGCACGCTCGGGGTCACCCTGCGTCGGGTGCTCACCGACAACGCCGGACGGTTCGCGTACGGGCACGCCGCGGTGGACCGGGTGCGGTGCAGCTACACCTGGGAGCGGACCGCGGCGGCGCTGGAGCGGCTCTACGAACGGGTGATCGGGCGTCGCCGGCCGGCCACCCCGGTGGAGCCGACGCCGCCGGTCGAGGTGGTCGCCGAACGCGGGCCGGTCGAGGCGGCCTGAGCCGGCACCACCCCGACACCGATCATCGCCGGCCCCCGGTCCCGGACGGCCGGGTGGTGGTGCTGCGGCTGGGCGTACCGGGTCAGGCCGACCACGGCGGCCAACGTGACCAGAAAGCCGAGCCCGGCCAGCCACTCCCGGCCGGGCCAGATCTTGTCGCCGAGCAGCAGCACCCCGATGATCGCCGCGGGCACCGCGCCGGCCGCGTCCATCGCGGCCACCGCCGCGGTGGTCGAACCACGCTGCATGGCCAGACCGAGCAGGAGTTGGCCGACCAGCGAGTGGGCGATCAGCAGGTAGAGCAGCGGATCACGGACGAACGCCTCGGTCGAGTCGGCGGAGGCCAGCGGGCGGGCCGCCACCGCGGCGGCGGAGAACGCCATCCCGGCCAGTGACCCGAGCACCACCGACCCGGGCGCGCCGTGCAGCCGGGCGGCGAAGAAACCGGACGCGGCGATCGCGCCGAGCGCCGCCACCAGGCCGACCAGCCCGGCGGTGCCGAGCTGCCGGGACGGCGCCGGCTCGGCCGACAGCACCAGCGCGGTGATCCCGCCGAACAGCAGCACCAGCAACCCGACCTCGGCGGCCGGCAGCCGCCACTTGAGCACCAGCACGCCGAGCACCGCGGTCACCCCCAGCCCGGCCGCCACGCTGGCCTGGACCAGGAACAGCGGCAGGTCCCGGCGGGCCAGGAAGGCCAGCACGAAGCCGATGATCTGGCAGGCTAACCCGATCAGGTACGTCCGGTGGCTGGCCAGCCGCAGCAGCAGCCCCGGGTCGAAGGTGTGGTGCACGGTGGTCCGCGCGGCGGCCACCGACTGGAGCAGGTTGGCGAAGCCGTACGCGACGATCATCGCCGCGAGGAAGCACCAACCGGAGGAGACCACCTGGCGAGGATAGAGGCTCGGGCCCGGTCAGCGCTCGGCTGGCCGGCCGAGCCGGTCCAGGATGTCGTCGTGCAACGGGCCGTTGCTGGCCACGGCGCTGAGGTCGGCCGAGTGCGCGTCGGCCGGCGCGGGACGCCCGGCCAGGTCGGTGAACCGGCCACCGGCCTCGGTGACGATCGGCACCAACGCGGCGACGTCCCACAGCGACAGCTCCGGCTCCACCATCACGTCCAGTGCCCCCTCGGCCAACAGCATGTAGCCGTAGAAGTCGCCGTACGCCCGGCTGCGCCAGGTGTCCCGCATGAGTTGCAGCATCGCGTCCAGCCGCCCGGCCTGTTCCCAACCGGTCAGCGACGAGTAGCAGACGCTCGCGTCGGCCAGCGCCGTGACGCCGGAGACCCGGATCGGGGTGGCCTCCGCCGGGCCGGTCCCGGCGAACGCGCCGGCGCCGAGCGCGCCCCACCAGCGTCGGCCCAGCGCCGGCGCGGAGACCAGACCGAGCACCGGCCGGTCGTGCTCCAGCAGCGCGATCAGCGTGGCCCAGACCGGCACCCCCCGAACGAAGTTCTTCGTCCCGTCGATCGGGTCGACCACCCAACGCCGCCCGTCCGGGCCGGCGGCGGGCTGCTCGCCGTACTCCTCGCCGAGCAGGCCGTCGGCGGGTCGGTGGGCGGCCAGCAGGGCCCGGATCTCCCGCTCCACGGCGGTGTCCGCGTCGGAGACCGGGGTCAGGTCCGGCTTCGACTCCACCCGCAGGTCGAGCGCGCGGAACCGGGCCGCGGAGACGGCGTCCGCGGCGTCCGCGAGCAGGTGGGCGAGGGCGAGGTCGTCGGCGTACCCGGTCATGGTCGACACGGTAGTGCGGCGCACGCGGCCGGTGCCGGCGGGTGGCCGCCGGCCCGCCGGTCAGGACCCGGCGAGCGGATCGCCCGGGTTGCGCTCGGGCTCCCGCGCGTCGCCCTCGCCGAGCCGGGAGGCCAGCAGCCGCCGGTACGAGGCGAGCCGGCGCGGGTCCGCCTTGCCGGCGGCCACCCAGGCGTCCAGCGCGCAGTCCGCCTCGTCGGCGCCGTGCGGGCAGTTGGCCGGGCAGTCCACTGTCGCCTCGACCAGGTCGGGGAAGCCGTGCAGCAGGCTCTCCGCGGACACGTGCGCCAGCCCGAAGCTGCGGACGCCGGGGGTGTCGACGATCCAGCCGGGGTCGCCGCCGGCGTCCGGGTCGGGTGGTGGGGGCAGGCGCAGCGCCACCGCGCTGGTCGAGGTGTGCCGGCCCCGGCCGATCGCGCTGACCGTGCCGACGGCCCGTTCCGCCGCCGGGACCAGGCGGTTGACGAGCGTCGACTTGCCCACCCCGGAGTGCCCCACCAGGACCGAGACGCGGCCGGCCAGCAGCGCGCGCAGCTCGGCCAGGTCGGCTCCCGGGCGGATCAGCACGTACGGCAGCTCCAGCTCGGTGTAGTAGCCGAGCACCGCCTCCGGGCCGGCCAGGTCGGCCTTGGTGAGGCAGAGCAACGGCTCGATGTCGGCGTCGTACGCGGCGACCAGGCAGCGGTCGATGAACCCGGTGCGCGGCGGCGGATCGGCCAGCGCGCTGACGATCACGAGCTGGTCGGCGTTCGCCACCACCACCCGCTCCAGCCGCCCCTCGGCGGTGGACTCGTCGTCGTCGGCGGTGCGCCGCAGCACCGAGGTGCGTTCGGCGATGCGCACGATGCGGGCCAGCGCGCCGGGCGCGCCGGTGACGTCGCCGACCAGCCCCACCCGGTCGCCCACCACCACCGACTTGCGGCCCAGCTCGCGGGCGCGCATGGCGGTGACGACCGGGTCGTCCGGGCCGGCGTCCGGCCGCACGCAGGTGTAGCGCCCCCGGTCGACCGCGATCACGAACCCGTCGACCGCGTCGGCGTGCCGGGGCCGGGTGCGGGTGCGCGGGCGGGACGACCGGCCGGGGCGCACCCGCACGTCGTCCTCGTCGTACTCCCGCCGCTTGGTCGCCAGGGCGTCCCCCCACTGTCAGTTCTTGCCGGTCACCATCCCCGACCATAGTGCCGGGAACTCCGGCATGGTCTTCGAGGTGCACGTCACGTCGTCGACCTCGATGCCGGGCACGGCCAGCCCGGCCACCGCCGCGGCGTGCGCCATCCGGTGGTCGGCGTACGTCCGGAAGGTCCCGCCGCGCAGCGGCCGGGGCCGGATCTCCAGCCCGTCGCGGGTCTCGGTGATGTCGGCGCCGAGCCCGGTGAACTCCGTTGCCAGGGCGGTGACCCGGTCGGTCTCGTGGCCCCGGATGTGACTGATCCCGGTCAGCCGGGACGGGCCGTCGGCCAGCAGGGTGAGCGCGGTCAGCACCGGGGTCAGCTCGCCGACGTCGGAGAGGTCGGCGTCCAGCCCGCGCACCACGCCGGTGCCCCGCACGGTCAGCCCGCCGGTGCCCAGCGTCACCTCGGCGCCCATCCGCTGGAGCAGCGCGCGCAGCCGCTCGACCGGCTGGAGGCTGCTGCGCGGCCAGCCCTGGAGGGTGACCTCGCCGCCGGTGACCAGCGCGGCGGCGAAGAACGGCGCGGCGCCGGAGAGGTCCGGCTCGATCTCCCAGCCGCGCCCGGTGAGCGGGCCCGGCTCGACCACCCAGACGTCGGGGGTGGTGTCGTCCACGGCGGCCCCGGCGGCCCGCAGCATCTGCACGGTCATCCGCACGTGCGGCGCGGACGGCACCGGCGGGCCCTGGTGCCGGACCACCACGCCCCGGTCGAAGCGGGGCGCGGCCAGCAGCAGCCCGGACACCAGTTGACTGGACGCGGAGGCGTCGATGACCACCTCGCCACCGGCCACCCGGCCGGCGCCCAGGACGACGAGCGGCAGGCTGCCGGTCGGCGGGGTGTCGACGCGGACGCCGAGCGCCCGCAGCGCGCCGATCAGCGGCCCGAGCGGGCGGGTGCGGGCGTGCGGGTCGCCGTCGAACGTGACCCGCCCGGCGGCCAGCCCGGCCACCGGGGGCAGGAAGCGCATCACGGTGCCGGCCAGGCCGACGTCGACGTGCGCCGGACCGACCGGCTGGTGCGGCCGGACCAGCCAGCGGTCGTCGTCGGAGACCGACATGTGGGCGCCCAGCGCGCGCAGGCCGCCGGCCATCAGTTCGGTGTCCCGGGCGCGCAGCGGCCGGTCGAGCGTCGACGGCCCGCTGGCCAGCGCCGCGAGCACCAACGCCCGGGCGGTCATCGACTTGGAGCCGGGCAGGCGCAGCGTCGCGGCGACCGGGTCACTCGCGGTCGGCGCGGTCCACGGCTGCGGCGGACGCGTAGCGGTCAGATTCCCCACGCTCACATTCTGCCAAGCCGGCGGCCCGGTGGGACCGGCCCGCGGGCCCGCTCCCGTTGGGCGGGACAGCCGGAACGGCCGGGTGGGGCTAGCGTTGGCGCCATGTGCGGGAGGTACGCGACGACCCGGAGCGCGGGCGACCTGAGCGCGCTGTTCGAGTCCGTCGACTCGACCGGCGAGGTCGGGCCGGACTACAACGTCGCCCCGACCGACCGGGCGCCGCTGGTCCGGCTCGCCCCGGAGGGGCACCGGCTGCTCTCGCTGGGCCGGTGGGGCCTGCTCCCGTCCTGGGCGCGCAGCGCGTCCGGCGCCGCTCGCATGATCAACGCGCGGGCCGAGACGATCGCCACCAGCCGGGCGTACGCGCCGTCCTTCGCCCGCCGTCGCTGCCTGGTGCCGGCCGACGGGTGGTACGAGTGGGTCCGCCGGCCCGACGGCGGCAAGCAGCCCTACTTCATGACTCCACGGGACGGCTCGGTGCTGGCCCTCGCCGGCATCTGGTCGGTGTGGGAGTCGGCCGGTTCGGCCCGGCTCACGTTCAGCGTGCTGACCACCGCGGCGCTCGGCGAGCTGGCCGAGGTGCACGACCGGATGCCGCTGCTGGTGCCCCGGGAGCGCTGGGCGGCCTGGCTCGGCCCGACCGACGAGCCGGCCGCGTTGCTCGTCCCGCCCGACGCCGGGCAACTCGCCGGGCTGGAGATCCGCCCGGTCTCCCCGGCGGTCGGCGACGTCCGCAACGACGGTCCCGAGCTGATCGCCCGGGTCGTTCCGGAGGGTGCGGAGGCGGGCGCCGAGCCGACGCTCTTCTGACCACGCCCAGCACATTGTCGCGTGCTGATTTGCCGGGGTTGCGCCTGAAACGTCGCCCGGCCGTTTAGTCATGTTTACCGAAGACTCTTGTCCCCGCGTGTACGAATGCGATAGAACACAGCGCCGGTGATGGGTGTCTGTTCGCACGGGGCGAATGACAACCATCGATCTCTGAAAAGGTCTTCGCCGGTCCCACGGGGGAGGTGGGTGTATTGACACGGGCACGCATGCCACGCCCGCACGAGGTGGCCGCCGCGCGGCGTGATCCACGACTGCTGCGGGCCTTGCGCGAGCGACGACAGGACGAGGCGTGGCGCACCAGGGGCACCTGCCAGAGCGTCGATCCGGAGACGTTCTTTCCGGCGCCGAACGAACCAGCCGATGCGGCAGTCGCGCTCTGCCGCACCTGCGACGTCCAGGGCTCCTGCCTGGCCTGGGCGCTGGAGGTGGGCGACTGCCACGGCGTCTGGGGCGGCACCACGCCGCGTGAGCGGCGGGCGATGCTTGTCGCCTGGCGCAGCGAGGTGCAGCCGGATCCGGACGCGGCCGACGAACCCGGGCCGCCGGTCCGGGACCGCCTGCTCACGCTGGTGCCGTTGAGCTGAGGCCGACCGTCGCCCGCGGTCCGGTCCGCCGGAGCGCGGGCGACGGCACGGGTACGGTGCCCGGCGACATGCTGTCGCGTCGGCGTCCCGCCCGTCGGGCCTCGCCGGGCGGACGGGTGTGCGCAGAATGGGCCGGTGCCGCACGACGACGAGATCGACACGCCCCGAGGGCCGGCCCGGATCCGGCTCGACCCGCCGGTCACGGCCGGCGGCACCGTGCTGGTGCTGGGGCACGGCGCGGGCGGCGACGTCGACGCGCCCGACCTGGTGGCGGTCCGCGACGCGGTCCGTGCCGCCGGAGCGGGCGTGGTCCTGGTCACCCAGCCGTACCGGGTCGCCGGCCGGCGCGCGCCGGCGCCCGCCGGGCACCTCGACGAGGCGTGGACCGCCGTGCTGACCGAGCTGCGCCGGCGACTGCCGGAAGCCGGTCGCTGGGCGGTGGGTGGTCGGTCCAGCGGCGCCCGGGTGGCCTGCCGGACCGCCCGCGCCGTCGGGGCGGTGGGCGTGGTGGCGCTGGCGTTCCCGTTGCACCCGCCCGGCCGGCCGGACCGGTCGCGGGCCGCCGAGCTGGGCACCGGCCTGCCCACGCTGGTCGTCAACGGCGACCGGGACCCGTTCGGCGTGCCCGGTCCCGGGCCCGGGGTCGAGGTGGTGATCCGGCCGGGGGAGCGGCACGACCTGCGGATCGACCCGGCCGGCACGGCTGCCGTGGTCCGGGACTGGCTCACCGCCCGGGGTTGGCTGTCCTGAGCGCCGGCCGTGGCGCGTGACCCGGTCCGGCGGTGATCGTTGCACCGGGTGGCGCCGGCCCGCCCGACCCGGGCGGCCCCGGGGTCACCTCCCAGGCCCTTCCTGGTCCCAGCTCCCGGTCGCGGCCGAAGCTGGGACCAGGAACGGCGACCCCCCACCCCACCCACCCCCACCCCCGTCGCGTCGAGCATGGAGTTGGCGTGCGCGCAACGGACGAATCGCCAGGTCACCTTCATGATCACCGAGCTGTCGGGACGACGGCGGGACGGCAGCGGAATGTCGGGGGCGGTGGGTCGCGTTGAGCCCTTTGGAAGACGTCGTCAGCGTGAGGGGGGTGACCGGTGCCGATCGAGACACGGAGCCGGGAGCGGGACGAACGGGACGAACGGCAGCTCAGGCGGCTGCTCGACGCGCCGGAGTGGCCCGCATCGGTGTCGGCCGTGAGCACCGGCACACACTCGGGAAGTGAATCCGCCGCCAGGCGGGTACGCGTATCCTCGGCGGGAAAGCATCCGAGGCGAGGGGATGTGCGGTTGACCACCGAGAAGACGGACGAGCGGAGGGCCCGCTTCGAGCGGGACGCGATGCCCTTCGTCGACCAGCTCTACGCTGCCGGGCTGCGGATGACACGCAACCCGGCGGATGCCGAGGATCTG
Source organism: Micromonospora sp. NPDC051141 (assembly GCF_044455765.1). Taxonomy (NCBI): domain Bacteria; kingdom Bacillati; phylum Actinomycetota; class Actinomycetes; order Micromonosporales; family Micromonosporaceae; genus Micromonospora; species Micromonospora sp. NPDC051141. Next base: position 128,598 of record NZ_JBITFD010000018.1, on the reverse strand, counting down.
GTCCAGGAGACGTACCTGAAGGCGTACGCCGCCTTCCACCAGTTCGAGCAGGGCACGAACCTGAAGGCCTGGTTGTACCGGATCCTGACCAACACCTACATCAACTCCTACCGGAAGCGGCAGCGCCAGCCGGTGCAGGCGCCGACCGACGAGATCACCGACTGGCAGCTCGCCGAGGCGGAGTCGCACACGTCGAGCGGCCTGCGCTCGGCGGAGACCGAGGCGCTCGACCGGCTGCCGGACAGCGACGTCAAGGAGGCCCTCCAGCAGTTGCCGGAGGAGTTCCGCCTGGCGGTCTACCTGACCGACGTCGAGGGCTTCTCCTACAAGGAGGTCGCCGACATCATGGGTACGCCGATCGGCACCGTGATGTCCCGCCTGCACCGTGGCCGACGCAATTTGCGGAAGCTGCTCGAGCGATACGCGGCGGAGCGCGGATTCAGTGCGTCGCCGTCGAAGGGTTCGACCGCTGCCGCCGGCCGGGAGGTGTGACCGTGAGCTGTGGACAACCGCACGAGACGGACTGCCACGAGGTGCTCGCCGAGGTCTACCTCTACCTCGACCTGGAGTGCGCCGAGGAGCGCCGGACGCTGATCCGGCACCACCTTGAGGAGTGCGGGCCGTGCCTGCGCGAGTACGGCATCGAGCAGGAGGTCAAGGCGCTTGTCGCCCGCTGCTGCGGCAACGAGGCCGCGCCGGAGAAGCTGCGCGAGCGGCTGCGGCTGCGGCTGACCGAGTTGGTGGTCTTCGAGACCACCGAGTCCCGCGAGCTGGCCGACTGACGAGCACGACCGACCACACGCCGGTGGGCCCGGGGCCCCCCGCCCCCGGCCCCCCGGGGGGGCGGCCCCCCCGGCCGGGTGAGGGGCGGCGCGGGCCCCCCGCGGTTGGGGGGTTACGGGGGTTGGGCGGGTTGCGGGGGTGGGGCCCGGGGCGCCCGCCCCCCCCCCCCCCCCCCCCCGCGGGGGGCGGCCGCCCCCCCCCCCCCCCCCCCCCCCCCCACCGGTGTGTCCGGCCCCACGGGCCGGTTCAGGGCCGACGCGGCCCTCGCGCTGATCGGGTGATCAGGAGTTGGGACGCTTGCCGTGGTTGGCGCCGCTCTTCTTCCGGGCCTTCTTCTTCCGGGCCTTCTTCGCCATGCTCTGCCTCCTAGTGCTGGTCACGGTTTCCGGCCGCGGGCGAGCGCGGCGGAGGTCGCGTACGGTCCCCGGGTCACCCCGGGTGCCGACCCGGACGATGCTAGTGCCGCCGACCGCGCCCGGGACGGGGTGGGGCGAGTCGGAGCGCCGGTGGTCCGAGATTCGACGTGACCGGCGTCATGATTGGATGACCGTTCGCAGGACTGTCGGGTGAGAGGGAGGGCCGGGAGATGGCCGAGGAGATCCGCGCCGAGATGGTGGCGAACGTCTGGAAGGTCGTCGCGTCGGCCGGGGACACCGTGTCCGAGGGCGACACGCTGGTGATCCTGGAGTCGATGAAGATGGAGATCCCGGTGGTGGCCGAGTCCGACGGCGTGGTGCAGCAGTTGGCGGTCAACGAGGGCGACGTGGTGCAGGACGGCGACCTGATCGCGGTGATCGGTTGACCCGCCCGCTCGTCCGCCGCGCCGAGCCGGCGGACTTCCCGGCGGTGGCCCGCCTGACGGTGGCCGCGTACGAGGCGGACGGCCAGCTCAAGGGCGAGACCGGGTACGCGCCGGTGCTCGCCGACGTGGCCGCCCGGGCGACGACCGGTGAGGTGCTGGTGGCCGTGGACGGGGGCACCGGCGCGGTGACGTTCGTGCTGCCGGGCACCCCGTACGCGGAACTCGCCGGGCCCGGTGAGGCGGAGTTCCGGATGCTCGCGGTGGATCCGGCCGCGCAGGGCCGGGGCGCCGGCGTGGCGCTGGTCGAGGCGTGCGTGGCGCGCGCCGCCGAGCTGGGCTGCTCGGCGGTGGTGATCTGCGTGCGCGCCGGCATGGCGGCGACCGCGTGGCACCTCTACGACCGGTTCGGGTTCGTCCGCGCGCCGGAGAAGGACTGGGCCCCGCAGCCCGGGATCGAGCTGCTCGGCCTGCGCCGGGTGCTGACCACCACCCCCGCCGACCGCCGCGCCCGCACCGACGCGCCCTGACCGCCGGGGCGGCGCGTCAGCCCCTGTCGCCGATCTTGGCGAGGAGTTCCTCGGCCACCTCGAGGGCGATCTTCTTGCGTTCCTCGTCGGTGACGCCCGGTGCGCGCACCGCGAACCAACTGCTGTGCACCGCGAACAGGGTGAGCGCGGCGCGTAGCTGGGCGGCCGGCGAGTCGTCGCCGCGGCTCAGCTCGCCGGCCAGCCGCATCATCCGGTCCCGCATCTGCTGACCGGCGGCGAGGCTCTTGAGCACGGTCTGGTTCTGTTCGAAGAACCGCATCACCTTGGGCAGTTCGCCGGCGAACATGGCGTCGGCGTACTGGGCGATGAGCGCGCGTCGGGTCGCCAGCGTGGCGGGCTGTTCCGCGGCCCAGGCGATCAGCTCGTCCATCCGGCGCAGCCGGTCGTCGACGAAGCTGGTGACGATCTCGTCCTTGCTCTTGAAGTGGTAGTAGAGCGCGGCCTTGGTCACGTTGAGCCGCTCGGCGATCTCCCGCAGCGAGGTCTTCTCGTAACCCTGCTCGGTGAAGAGCTCCAGCGCGACGGCCTGGATCCGTTGCCGCGTGCCGCCTGTGCTCTCGCTCACCCGACCGACACCTTCCTATCCGCTTGACGTTCGTCCCGTAGTCAGCTTACCGTGCGGCTAGTAAGTAAACTAGCCGGGCGGCAAGTAAGTCGATCACCGATCTGCGGGGGAGCCTACCGATGAGTCAACCAGCCCCGGACATCGCGAGACCCAATGTCCGCGTCGTCCTGTTCGGCCTGATGATCGCGATGATGCTCGCGATGCTCGACAACATGATCGTCAGCACCGCGCTGCCACGCATCGTGTTCGAGTTCGGCGGCGCCGACCACTTCACCTGGGTGGTCACCGCGTACGTGCTGGGCACCACGGTCTCCACCCCGATCTGGGGCAAGCTCGGTGACCTGTACGGCCGCAAGGCGGTCTTCCTCACCGCGGTGGTCGTCTTCCTGATCGGCTCCGCGCTCTGCGGCATGTCCGGCTCCGGCGTCTTCGGCGGCACCGACAGCGGCATGATGGAGCTGATCGCGTTCCGGGCGGTCCAGGGCCTCGGCGCGGGCGGCCTGATGGTCGGCGTCATGGCGATCATCGGGGACCTGGTCCCGCCGCGTGAGCGGGGTCGCTACCAGGGCATGATCGCCGGCATCATGGCCATCGCCATGGTGGCCGGCCCGCTGGTCGGCGGCTTCATCACCGACCACCTCTCCTGGCGCTGGGCGTTCTACGTCAACCTGCCGCTGGGTGGCGTGGCGCTGCTGCTGCTCGCGACCACCATGCACCTGCCGAAGTACCGCACCGAGCACAAGATCGACTGGCTGGGCGCGGCGCTGCTCTCCGTCGGCATCACCGCGATCGTGCTGGTCACCACCTGGGGCGGCAACGAGTACGACTGGGCCTCGCCGCAGATCCTCGGGCTGGCCGCGCTGGCGGTGGTGGCACTCGTCGCGTTCGCGCTCGTGGAACGGCGGGTGCCCGAGCCGATCCTGCCGCTGGGCCTGTTCGCCAACCGCAACTTCGCGCTCATCTCGGTGATCGGCTTCCTGCTCGGCTTCGCCATGTTCGGCGCGATGAACTTCCTGCCGCTCTACCAGCAGACCGTGCAGGGCGCCTCGGCCACCAACAGCGGCCTGCTGCTGCTCCCGCTGATGTTCGGCATGCTGGTGGTCTCGCTCGTGGTCGGCCGCACGATCACCAAGACCGGCCGCTACCGGGCCTTCCCGATCGTCGGCGGCGTGGTGATGGCCGTCGGCATGGGCCTGCTCAGCCTGCTCGACCTGGACACCAGCAAGACCCAGTCCTCGCTCTACATGGTCGTGCTCGGCGTCGGCATGGGTTTCCTGATGCAGACGTCGATGCTGATCGCCCAGAACAGCGTCGAGCAGAAGGACCTGGGCGCGGCGAGCGGCGCCGCCACGTTCTTCCGGTCCATCGGCGGCTCGTTCGGCGTCTCGCTCTTCGGCGCCGTCTTCGCCAACCGGCTGGCCGACTCGGCCGCCGGCCCGGCCTTCGCCGGCAACGGCGGCGGTGAGGGCGGTGCGATGGACCTGGAGGCGCTGAAGAAGCTCACCGGCCCGGCCCGGGAACTGGTGCTCGGCGCGCTCTCCGACGCCATCTCGCACGTGTTCCTCTGGGCCGTCTTCATCACCGTGGCGGTTCCGGTGCTCGCCTGGTTCATCAAGGAGGTGCCGCTGCGCGCGACGAACGACGCCCCGCCCGCCGGCGCCACCCCCGAGGACGAGGCCGAGATCGCCCTCGGCAAGGCCCCGGTGTAAGGAGGGGGCCCCGGTTAACGCCTGGCGATGTGAAGGGGCCCCGCCTAACGCCCCCCGCGGCGGAACCGGCCGGTGAGGCGTCGCCACAGCCGGCGCAGCGCGCCCGCGTCGGCGGCGTCGACCAGCGCGTCGGCCGTCGCGCGGGCGGGCGCGTCGAGGGCCGGGGTGGCCCGCGCCAGATGCGCCAGCGACACCGCCGCCGGGGTGCGACGGACGCGACCCGTCGCCACCTCGGCGAGCCGCCCGGCCACCAGACCGGCCACGTCGGCGCGTACGGCGGGGTCCACCCAGGCGGCGGTGATCAGGGCGAACAGCGCCGCCTCGGCCACCGCGCCCGGCCCGCCCCCGGCCAGGTCCCGCAGCACCTGGCGGCGGGTCGACTCCGCCCACGGCTCGTCGGTGCGGTGGTGCAGCAGGCCGAGACACGCCCAGACCTGCGCGCACCGGGCCCAGAGCGCCGGGTCCTGACCGCCGAGCACCCGGCCCAGCGCGGTCGGCGGCGCGTCCGGCGGGTACGCCAGCAGGCCGAGCAGGTCGGTCAGGTCCAGGGTGGCCAGCCCGACCGCGGCGTCGTACGCGGCCGGGGGATGGGGCCACGCCGGGTGCGCCACCTGCTGGAGCCGCAGCACCGCGTCGGCCGACGGGCGCGTGGCGTCGTCCGGCGGCGGCCGGTCGGCCGTGGCCGGGGTCACCTGGCCGAGCCAGGGCCGTCCACGGCAGCACTCGGCGAGGTCGCCGTGCTCGTGCGTGTCGTCCGGGTGGTCGCGGACGAAGTCGGCGAGCGCCACCAGGTGGTCCACGTTCCCGTCGCGCAGGAAACGCAGCCGGTACGCGGTGTGCACCGCGCAGTCGAACGTCGGGTCCTTGGCCAGCGCCCGGTCGACCCAGCCCAGCGCCGCGTCGAGCCGGCCGTGGTCGGCCAGGGTGCCGGCGATGTCGGCGTAGACCGCCAGGTCGTCCGGGTCGAGCGCGATCGCGCGCTCCAGCGCGGCCAGCGCGTCGGCGGTCCGGCCGGCGCTGCGGTACGCGTACCCGAGCCACACCTCGCCGAGTTTGGTGGGCTCCGCGCGTACCCCCCGGGTGGCCCAGGCGACCGCGAGGGCGACCTCGCCGAGCCGCCGGGCCAGCGCGGACGCCGCGCCCAGCAGCAGCGGGTGGTCCGGATGCACGGTGATCGCGTTGCGGGCCAGCGTGAGGTACGGCTGGAGCGGCTCGCGCAGCCGGCGCGGGACCGGGTCGGGCGCGGCGGCGCAGACCTGCATGAGGATCCGGGCGGCGTGCTCCGGGTCGAGCCGTTCCGGCAGGTCGGCGGCGGTCACCCAGGGTACGGCGGCCCACGGCGCGCCGGGTGCGTAGCCGGTGGCGGCGGCCAGCAGGTCGAGCCCCTCGGCGGGGCGGCCGGCGGCGGCGAGCAGGTGCGCCCGGGCCACCACGGCGCCGACGAAGGCGTGCTGGCCGAGCGGGAAGAGATCCAGGTCGCCGCCGCTGGCCGCGGCGAGTCGGGCGAGCGTCTCGTGCGCCTCGGGCAGCGTGGGGGAGCGCACCAGCGCGGCGGCCACGTGGTCGGCGGCGTGCCGGAGGTCGCCCTCGCCCAGCGCCAGCCGGGCCAGCGCGAGTTCCTCCTCCGCGGAGAGCGCGGCGTCGTCCTCGGGCACGTCGTCCTCTCGCCGGCGGGGTCGGTCGGTCAGCCGGGCAAGCCTAGGGGATCTTGTCGTCGAGTGGTGATCCACTGCGCACTACTGCTCGTTGCTTTGCTGGTTGCGGCCAAAACGTGCAAGACTGAGCACCGAACGCGCGGCAATCGCGCAGAGGGGGGTGCGGGGTGACACGTCCAGGGGTTGGCATGGCCGCCGACATCGACGAGCAGCCGGCCGGCTACGAGCGTCTGCTCACCGCCGAGCACGCGGACGCCATCGCCCGGGTCGCGGCGGCCGTCGCCGAGCGACGCCCCCGGCACGTGGTCTTCACCGCACGGGGCACCTCCGACCACGCGGCGCTCTACGCGGCGTACCTCACCGAGATCCGCCTCGGCCTGCCCGCCGGGCTCGCCTCGCCCAGCGCGATCACCGTCTTCGGCGCCCGCCCCGACCTGTCCGACGCGCTCGTCGTCGGCGTCAGCCAGAGCGGCGGCTCGCCCGACCTCGCCGAGGTGCTGCGGGTGGCCCGGGCCTCCGGCGCGCTCACCCTGGCCATCACCAACAACCCCGACTCGCCGCTGGTGCAGACCGCCGAGCTGAGCGTCGACGTGGCCGCCGGCCACGAGCGGGCGGTCGCCGCCACCAAGACCTACACCGCCGAGCTGCTCGCGCTGCTCATGCTCGTCGAGGGCGTACGCGCCGGCGACGGCGTGCTGCCCGCCGACGAGCGGGCCGCGCTGGCCCGCCTGCCCGAGCTGGCCGCGCGCACGCTCGCCGACGACACCCCGGCCCGGCTCGCCCCGCGCTACCGGTTCGCCGCCCAGCTCGTCACCACCGGCCGGGGCTACGCGTACCCGACCGCCCGGGAGGCGGCGCTCAAGCTGATGGAAACGTCGTACCTGCCGGCGCTCGCCTTCTCCGGCGCCGACCTGCTGCACGGCCCGCTCGCCATGACCGACCCGGACGTGCCGGTGCTCGCCGTGGTCGGCTCCGGCCCCGGCGGCACGTCGATGCGGGAGGTGCTGCCCCGGCTGGGCGAACGCCGGGCCGACGTGGTGGTGGTCGGCTCCGCCGACGTCGGGGAGACCCGGATGGCGGTCCCGGAGGTCGACGAGCGGTACGCGCCGCTGCTCGACATCCTGCCGCTGCAACGGCTCGCGCTGGCGCTGGCGCTGACCCGCGGCGAGGACCCGGACGCGCCGCGCGGGTTGAAGAAGGTCACGACCACGATGTGAGCCGGGCGTGGCACGCTGTGGGGCGTGTCCACCCTCCGTGACCTCGCCGAGGAGCACACCACGCTCCGGCCGGCCGACATCGACCACCTCCACCGGATCGCCGGCGACTGGCAGTTGCTGTCCGACCTCTCCTTCGCCGACCTGCTGCTCTGGGTCCCGGTGGACGGCGACGGCACCTTCCTCTGCGTGGCCCAGGTCCGCCCCACCACCGCCCCGACCGCCTACCTCGACGACCAGGTCGGCCGCATCGTCGGCGGGCCCGAGGTGGCGCACCTGGAGGTGGCCCACCGGCAGGGCCGGATCTGGCGGGAGGGCGACCCGGTCTGGTACGGCGACGTGCCGGCCCGGCACGAGGCCATCCCGGTGCGGCTGCGCACCGGCGACGGGGAGAGCGGCGAGGTGGTCGCCGTGGTCGGGCGGGACACCAACCTCTCCACCGCGCGGACCCCGAGCCAGCTCGAACTCAACTACCTGACCACCGCCGACGACCTGGCCCAGATGATCGCCGACGGCACGTTCCCGCCGCCCCGGCACCCGGGCGAGACCACCTCGGCGCCCCGGGTCGGCGACGGGCTGGTGCGGCTCGACGCCAACGGCAAGGTCACCTACGCCAGCCCGAACGCGCAGTCCGCGTACCGCCGGCTGGGCTTCGCCTCCCACCTGGTCGGGGAGGACCTGGCCAAGCTGCACCGCCGCCTCGCCGGCGACCCCCTGGAGGGCACCGACGCCGGCAACGCGGTGCTCGCCGCGCTGCGCGGCGAGGCCCCGCCCCGGCGCGAGATCGACGCCCGGGGCGCCACCATGCTCACCCGGGCGCTGCCGCTGATGCCCGCCGGTGTGCCGATCGGCGCGCTGGTCCTGGTCCGTGACATCACCGAGGTACGCCGCCGCGACCGCGCCCTGATCACCAAGGACGCCACCATCCGGGAGATCCACCACCGGGTGAAGAACAACCTCCAGACCGTCGCCGCGCTGCTGCGCCTCCAGGCCCGCCGGGTCGCCATGCCGGAGGCCCGCGTCGCGCTGGAGGAATCGGTACGCCGGGTCGCCTCGATCGCGCTGGTGCACGAGACGCTCTCCATGTCCAGCGACGAGGCGGTCGAGTTCGACGGCATCGTGGACCGGGTGGCCAGCGCCGCGACCGAGGTGGCCGCCACCGAGGTGACCGTGGGCATGCGTCGCAGGGGCAGCTTCGGCGTCCTGCCCGCCGAGATCGCCACGTCGCTGGTGATGGTGCTCAACGAGCTGCTCCTCAACGCGGTGGAACACGGCTTCCCGCCGGCCGACGAGGAGGCCGCCCCCGCCCCGGCGGACGTGCCGCGACCCGAGGTGGTGGTCTCGGTGCACCGGCACCGCAAGCAGCTCCACGTCTCGGTCACCGACAACGGTCGCGGCCTGCCCGAGCAGTTCGACGCCGAGCGCGGCGGCAACCTGGGGCTCCAGATCGTCCGGGCGCTGGTCACCGGCGAGCTGCGCGGCACCATCGAGCTGCGCAACGGCCCCGCCGGTGGTACCGAGGCGGTGCTCGTCGTCCCGCTGGCCCGCGGCACCACCGACCGTCTCACCGGCCGGGCGGGGCCGCCCTGACGCCCGCGCGACCGCCTACCGGGCGAGCAACGCCACCGTGAGCCCTGGACGGGTCCAGACCTGGCGGACCGGGAAGCCGTCCCGCAACGCCTCGCCCTTCGCGCCGGGCACCGCCGCCAGCGGGTCGGCCCGACGGCCGGTGACCACCAGCCAGACCCGGTCCACGCCGGCCAGGCAGCGCGCCGGGTCGCCGCACTCGGTGGCCCAGAGGCTCGCGTCCGCCCGCTGGTCACGGACCACCAGCACGTCGCGGGGCAGCCGCGACCCCAGGTGGTACGCCAGGCCCAGATCCGGGAAGAGCCAGCCGTCCCGGGGGGAGTACACGATCGCGTCGCCCGGCCGGGCACCGGCGGCGACGATCCCGGCCGCGCCCGTGTAGTCGACCGGGGCGCTGCGGGGCCACTCGTGGGTACGCCGCAACGCCGCCTGGTCGGGCAGCCCCAGCAGCCCGACCAGCACGATCACGGCCAGCACCGCCCCGAGCCCGGTCCCGGCCGGGGCGGCTCTCGGCGGCGCTGTTCCGCGCGGCGCTGTTTCGCCCGGCGCTGTTTCGCGCGGCCCTGTTTTGCGTGGCGCTGTTTCGCGCGGCGCTGTTCCGCGCGGCGCTGTTTCGCGCGACCCTGCTCCGCCCGGCGCTGCTCCGCCCGGCGCTGTTTTGCGCGGCCCTGTCTCAGCCGGCCCTGTCTCGGCCGGCCCTGTGTCGGGCGGCGTTGTGTCGGGCGGCGTTGTGTCGGGCGGCGCTGTCTCGGCCGGCCCTGTGTCGGGCGGCGCTGATTCGAGTGGTCCCGCCACTGCCGGTCGGGTGCCGGCCGGCGTCGCCGCGGCCAGTGCGGCCCCGGCCAGCAGGCAGCCGAACGGCACGATGAAGAGCAGGTAGCGGGTCACCCAGAGCGGGAGCAGCGTGCCGGCGGTGAAGAGCAGCAGCACCGGCAGCAGCGCCGCCGCCCCGGGCAACAACGCCCGCCGACCGAGCCGAACCGTCCCGAGGGCGGCGAGTCCCAGCAGGAACCCGCCCACCACGCCGCTCTGCGCCAGCCCGCCCGGCAGCGACACCAGGTCCGGCAGGCGGGCGAGGTCCACCCAGTCGAGCTGCCGGCCGCGTTGACCGCGGGCCACCAGCGCCAACGGCGCGACCAGCGCGACGGCCGGGACCAGCGCGAGCAGCCACCACGCGAGCACCCGCCGGCCCGGTGCGCACCCGGTGCGCGCCGGCACCGCGCCGGCCACCTCCCACGGTTCCACCCCGGGCGCACCGGGTGGCGCCTCGTGCTCGCCGCTCACCGGCCGCCCAGACAACCATGGCGTTCCACCCACGGTCGGTGTCGCCGGTGGGTGGAACGCCATGGGTGTCTGGGGAGCGCCGTGACACCCATGGTGTTCCACCCACGGTCGATCTCCGGCGTGGGTGGAACGCCATGGGTGTCCGCGGCTGGGCGGGGGGGCGTCGAGGGTGTCGCGGCGGGTCTGTGGGAGCGGGTCGAGGCCGGCGGCGGTCGGGCCGCGAGCGGCGGTCAGCAGCACCGCCACGGCATGCGCGGCGAGCACGGTGAGCGCGATCAGGTGGAGCAGGCCGAGGGCGGCGACCGTGACCGCGTACCCGGCCCAGCGTCGCCGGGACGGCCGGCACAACGCGTTGACCAGCAGCAGCGTGGCGAGCACGGCGAGCAGCGTGGCGAGCGCGTACGGGCGGGCCTCCTGGCCGTAGCGCGAGGTGGCCGGCAGCACGGCGAACAGCAGCCCGGCCAGGAGCCCGGCCCGGTCGCCGGCGAGCCGCGCGCCGAGCCGGGCGGTCAACGCGGCGGCGGTCGCCATGGCGAGCGCGGAGGGCAGCCGCAGCGCCGTGGGGGAGGTGCCGGCCAGCGCGGTCCACGCGTGTATGAGCAGGTAGTACGGCCCGGTGGCAGCGTCGATGGTGCGGGTCAGCCGGGCCAGGTCCGGCAGCGGTCGGGTGGCGGCGCTCCAGGTGGCCAACTCGTCCCGCCAGGGCTGCGCGTGCCCGAGCCCGACCAGCGTGATCGCCAGCGTCACCAGCCCGGGGAGCGCCCACACCGGCCAACCGGGCCACCCGGGCCGGGCCCGGCCCGCCGCGGGTTCGGTGAACGCGCTCACACTCCGCAGCGTCACACGCCCGCCCCCTTCCGCCGCCCCGCTCCACCGATTCCCCCCCCCCCGAGCCGAGGGCCCGCACCGGGGCTCTCGGCCCGTCGATCATGAGGTTGACCGCCTCCGTCGGCCCTTTTGTCGCCGCCAACCTCATGATCGACGGGCCGGGGGCGGCCGGGGTGGCGGCGCGGGGTGGGTCGGGGCGCGGGTTGGGGAAGTGATGCTGGTCACGGGGGGTGAGGGGTGGACGGGTGTCGATTGAGATGGGACGCCCGTGATGTGGGATCAGCGGGTCGGCCGCTAGCCGGTGGTCCGGCGGGTGTGGCAGCATGATGCCCATGACCGCCGCTGTCGTCCGCCGCTTCGTGGCCCGTCGCCACGTCGACTACGGCCGCGTGCGCAGCGCGATCTGTCCGGCCCACTGACGACGCCCGACCCATCTGTCTCGGGCGCTCCGCGCCGGCCGTCAGCGACACCGCCGTCCACGGCCCTCCCCAGGGCCGGCCGCCGCGTCCGCGCTCCCAGGCACCGCAGCAGACAACGGAGGACGCCGCGATGGCGGTCAGCAGCACCCCCACCCGCTCGGACGCTTCGGCTCCCGTCGCCCGGGCGCCCCGCCGGCCGCGCGGCGAGGGCCAGTGGGCGCTCGGGCACCGTGAGCCACTCAACCCCAACGAGCGGATCAAGAAGGACGACGACCCGCTGAACGTGCGGGACCGGATCGAGAACATCTACGCCCACCGGGGCTTCGCCTCGATCGACCCGCAGGACCTGCGCGGCCGGTTCCGCTGGTGGGGGCTCTACACCCAGCGCAAGGCCGGCATCGACGGCGGGCGCACCGCCGTGCTGGAGCCGCACGAGCTGGAGGACGAGTTCTTCATGCTGCGGGTGCGGGTGGACGGCGGCCAGCTCAGCCTGGCCCAGCTCCGGGTGGTCGCGGAGATTTCCCGCGAGTTCGCCCGGGACACCGCCGACATCACCGACCGGCAGAACATCCAGTACCACTGGATCCGGGTCGAGGACATGCCGGAGATCTGGCGCCGGCTGGAGGCGGTCGGCCTCCAGACCACCGAGGCGTGCGGCGACTGCCCCCGGATCGTGCTCGGCAGCCCGGTCGCCGGCGTGGCTCGGGACGAGGTGCTCGACCCGACCCCGGCCATCGACGAGATCGTCCGCCGGTACGTCGGCGACAAGCAGTTCTCCAACCTGCCCCGCAAGTTCAAGACGTCGATCTCCTGGCTGGTCGACACGCCGTACGAGGCGAACGACATCGCGCTCCTCGGGGTCGAGCACCCGGAGCACGGCCCCGGCTTCGACGTCTGGGTCGGCGGTGGGCTCTCCACCAACCCGATGCTGGCCAAGCGGCTCGGCGTCTGGGTGCCGCTGGACGAGGTGCCGGACGTGTGGGCCGGCGTGGTCGGCATCTTCCGTGACTACGGCTACCGCCGGCTGCGCAACCGCGCCCGGTTGAAGTTCCTGGTCGCGGACTGGGGCGTGGAGCACTTCCGCGAGGTGCTGGAGAAGGAGTACCTGGGCCGGGCGCTGCTGGACGGGCCGGCGGCGGAGCTGCCGGCGAAGCCGGTCGACCACATCGGCGTGCACCCGCAGCGCGACGGCGCGAACTACGTCGGCGCGGCCCCGGTGGTGGGGCGGGTGTCCGGCACCCAGCTCGCCGCGCTTGCCGACGTGGTCGAGGCGCACGGCAGCGACCGGGTGCGGCTCACCCCGTACCAGAAGCTGCTGGTGCTGGACGTGGCGCCGGAGCGGACCGAGGAGCTGGTGACGGCGCTGCGCGGGATCGGTCTGGAGGCCCGGCCGTCGGCCTGGCGGCGCGGCACCATGGCCTGCACCGGCATCGAGTTCTGCAAGTTGGCCATCGTGGAGACCAAGCGGCGTGGCGAGGAGCTGGTGGCCCGGCTGGAGGAGCGGCTGCGGGACTTCGACGCGGACATCTCCATCCACCTGAACGGCTGCCCGAACGCCTGCGCCCGCACCCAGGTCGCGGACATCGGGCTCAAGGGCCAGCTCGTGGTCGGTCCGGACGGGCGGCAGGTCGAGGGCTTCCAGGTCCACCTGGGCGGCGGCCTCGGCATGGCCGCCGGGCAGACCGCCGGTTTCGGCCGCAAGCTGCGCGGCCTGAAGACCACGGCCGACGAGCTTCCGGAGTACGTGGAACGACTGGCCCGCCGCTACCTGGCCGGCCGGACGGACGGCGAGAGCTTCGCCAACTGGGTCATCAGAGTCGACGAGGAGGAGCTTCGGTGAGTGACGCTCGATCTGCGCCTCTCTACTGCCCGTACTGCGGGGAGGAGGACCTGCGACCGCACGAGGCCGGGCACGGTGCCTGGGAGTGCCACGCCTGCGCGCGGGTCTTCTCGGTGAAGTTCACCGGGCTGTTGGGCCGGGCGGTGGCCCGGTGACCGGCCTGGTCTCCGCCGCCGGTCTGGGTCTGGTCGGCGGCGCCGCGCCGGCCGACCCGGCGCGGCGGGACGCGGCGGAGCTGCGCGCGCTGGCCGAGGAGGCCGGGCGGGAGCTGGCGGACGCGCCCGCGCTGGAGATCGCCCGCTGGGCGGTGCAGACGTTCGGTGAGCGGTTCTGCGTGACCAGCTCGATGGCCGACGGGGTGCTGGCGCACCTGGTCTCCCGGGTCGCGCCCGGCGTGGACGTGGTGTTCCTCGACACCGGGCTGCACTTCCCGGAGACGCTCCGGGTGCGGGACGAGGTGGCCCGGCGGATGCCGGTGCGGGTCCGCTCGATCCGTCCCCGGATGACCGTCGGCCAGCAGGACGGCCAGTACGGGCCCCGGCTGTTCAACAGGTCCCCGGACGACTGCTGCCAGTTGCGCAAGGTGGAGCCGTTGGAGCGGGCGCTGGCCGGGTACGACGCCTGGGCCGCCGGGCTGCGCCGGGACGAGTCGCCGACCCGCGCGAACACGCCGGTGGTGGGGTTCGACCCGCGTCGCGGCAAGGTCAAGGTGAACCCGATCGCCGCCTGGACGCAGCGTGATGTGGACGCGTACGTGGCCCGCCACGACATCCCGGTGAACGAGCTGTTCGCCAAGGGCTACGGCTCGATCGGCTGCTGGCCGTGCACCCGTCGCCTGAAGGCGGGGGAGGACCCGCGGGCCGGGCGCTGGGCGATGTTCGAGAAGACCGAGTGCGGCCTGCACACCTGACCGACGCGTCCCCGGTGGTGCTGGTGGCGCACGGCAGCCGTGACCCGCGTGCGGCGGAGGCGACGCGGGCGCTGGCCCGGGCGGTGGGCGCCGGCTGTCCCGGCCGGCCGGTGCTGCCGGCCTGGCTCGACCACACCGATCCCGGGCCGGCCGACGTGCTGCGGCGACTGGCCGCCGACGGGCACTCCCGGGTGGTCCTGGTGCCGTTGCTGCTGACCGCCGCGTACCACCGGAAGGTGGACATCCCGGCGGCGGTCGCGGCGGCCGGCGCGGGCCTCGACGTGCGGGTGACCGAGGTGCTGGGGCCGACCGGCGGCGTGGTCGACGGTCGGCTGCTGGCCGGCCTGCGGCGTCGGCTGGGCGAGGCCGCCGGGGCGGACGCGGACGCGGTGGTGCTGGCCGCGGCCGGCACCCGGGATCCCGCCGCGCGGGCCTCGGTGGGCCGGGTCGCCGCGGCGCTCGGCACCGGGCTGGGCGTGCCCTGCCGGGTGTCGTACGCCTCGGCGGCGCCTCCGGAGGTGGGAGGCGCGGTACGGCGGTTGCGCTCGGCGGGCGCCCGCCGGGTCGCCGTGGCCGCCTACTTCCTGGCGCCGGGCCGGTTCCACGACGGGGTACGCGCGGCGGCCCGCTCGGCCGGTGCGGTGGCGGTCGCCGACCCGCTCGCCGACCTCCCGGAGCTTGCCGAACTGGTGTGGCGGCGGGTGACGGCGGCGGCCTGACCGGCGCGCGTCGTCGGCACACCCGTCGAGTGGCACCCGTCGAGCGGCCCGGAGCGCAGCCGCCCCCGGCCCGACCGGCTGCTCGGAACAGCAGAACGCCCCGGCCGGGATCCCGGCCGGGGCGTGCGGCGTGAGTGGGTCAGGCGGAGTGAGCGCGCAGCACCCGGAGACCGCCGCGGCGCTTGACCGCGCGGCGCTCCTCCTCGCTCATCCCGCCCCAGACGCCGGCGTCCTGACCGGACTCCAGCGCCCACTGCAGGCACTGGTCGGTCACGGGGCAGCGCCGGCAGACGGCCTTGGCCTGCTCCACCTGCAGGAGAGCCGGGCCGGACGTCCCGATCGGGAAGAACAGCTCCGGGTCCTCGTCGCGGCAGACCGAATCGTGGCGCCAGTCCATGGCGGCAACACTCCTCATTCTTAGTGGGTGGCCAGATAACGCTTCGTTGCTATTCCTATATGCATCCGCATTACCGATCGGTGACGGTCAGCATCCGTCAATTCGGCTCTGCGTGAGCAGGCTGCGGGCCCCTGGACCTGCTGGAACAGCTCAACCTGACGAGCATATCCAGGCAATGTCCCGGTAACACGAGTTCGCTTGTGAATACTTTCACGAACTACAGCGATGTCAAGGGTGACGCTCGGAAAAACTCCGAACAGTGAGCGGCCTCACCACCCGTTTGTCCCGGTTTGCGAGGGCTCTCGTTACCCGGCGTGCCACAGTCGAGGATCAATATAGTACGGTCTGCGTGACGTTGCTGACATTTCCGGCATCCCTTCCTCGGCGTGGCGGCCCTCACCCTCGCGGTGCGGTCCGCGTCAACCGACGGGGATACCCGAGGCCTAGCAGATTACTCTCAGTGCGGCGGGTACGGAGGTGAATCTGACTTTTTCCCGCTCGCCGAGGTAGTCCCCGTCCAACTGGAACGGCAGCGGACGCGCCGTGAGCAGTGTGAACTCCGACAGGTCGTGCAGACGGAGCACCTGCTTGCCGTGCGGATCGGGTTGCCGGGAGAAGAACTGCGTCACTGTCCGTGCCGTACTGGCCACCTTGAGCTGTCGTAGCGCGAGCACATCCAGCCCGAGGTCGAACGACGCCTCCGGGTTCGGGTTGATCTCCCGGTCGCCGAGGTACGTCCACGGCGCGGTGTTCTGGATGATGGCGGTGGACAGCTCCGTCGTCGGCGCCTCACCCGGACGCTCCAACGTGATCGACGGGTGGCGGCGGTCCGAGCCGACGAAGTACTGGCTCGCCGTGGACCGGAAGTAGAGCGCCGGGGTGGACACCCGGCCCCGTTTGCGGGCCTGCTCCACCCGGCGGATGACCGCCGCGTCCAACCCGAAGCCCGCGCAGAACGTGAAGTAGCGGTCGTCCGCCCGGCCCAGCCCGATCGTGCGGGACCGACCCAGGCGCAACCCCTCCAGGATCATGCTGGTGCCGTCCGGCCACTCCCGCGGCAGCCCGAGCGCGCGGGCGAAGACGTTCGTCGAACCACCCGGCACGGTGGCCAGCGCCGGCAGCCGCTCGGCCGAGGTCGGCCCGGTGCGGAACGTCGGCGGCTCCGCCGCCATCAACCCGTTGACCACCTCGTTGACGGTGCCGTCACCGCCGAGCGTGACCACCAGGTCGACGCCCTCCTGGGCGGCCTCCCGGGCCAGGTCCATGGCGTGGCCCCGCCGGCGGGTGTAGCGCACCGACAGGTCGACTTCACTGCGCAACGCCCGGACCAGTACGTCCCGGCTGCGCTCACTCGTGGTGGTGGCCTTCGGATTGACCACCAGGACGGCCCGCATGGGCGGCACCTTACCGCGACTACCCACCGGTATCGTGGCGGCCGTGACGATCGACTCGGACCCGGTCCCCGGCCCGCTCCGCGCGGCGGTGCTCCTGCTGCGCGTCGAGGCGGTGGCGCTCGGGCTGATCGCGGTGTGGCTGATCTGGTCCGACCTCACCGCCCGCACCACGGACCTCACCTCCGCGCTGCTGATCACGGCGTTCGCGGTGGCCGGGGCCGTCGCGCTCTGGGCGCTCGGGAGCGGGTTGGCCCGGCGTCGGTCCGGCGCCCGCGCACCGGCCATCGTGCTCCAGCTCATGCTGCTGCCGATCGGGTGGTACATGATCTCCGGCGGGTTGGGCTGGCTCGGACTGCCGCTGATGGCGCTCGGGATCGGCATGGTCGCGCTGCTGGTGAGCGGCCCCACCAACCGGGCGCTCGGCTTCGGCGCGCGGCCGGACGCTCAGTAGCCGCCGGCGCGACGGGTCAGCAGCGAGATGGTGGCGCGCCCGTCGACCGCCGTGGCGCCGGCCCCGGTGGTCAGCGCGGTGAGCACCTTCCACGCGAAGGACGACTCGGACGGCAGCGTGGCGCCCCGCACGGTCGGCACGGTCACCTCGACGGTGAGCGCGTCCTCGGTGACCGCGAAGCGGCACTCCAGCTCGGCGTCGCGGGTGGCGATGGCGAGCAGCATGGCGCACGCCTCGTCCACCGCGATGCGCAGATCCTCGATCTCGTCGAGGGCGAACTGGAGCCGGGCCGCGAGCCCGGCCGTGGCGGTGCGGAGCACGCCGAGGTAACCGCCGTCGGCGGGCACGGTGAGGTGCACGACGTCGTCGTCCGTCGTCGGCTGCCCGGTCAGTTGAGTCACGCCTCATCCCCCCGGTGCGGGACTCTACCCGGTCGGGCGGCCGGGCGCGTGGGCGCGGGCGTCGCCAGCGCGGCGAGGTCGCGCAACGCGGCCCCGGCCAGCCGGTACGGCGTCCACTCGTCCATCGGGGTGGCCCCGATGGACGCGTAGAAGCGGGCCGCCGGATTCCAGTCGATCATCCACCAGTCGAGCCGCTGGTAGCCGCGCTCCACACAGATCGCCGCCAACGTGGCCAGCAGTTGCCGGCCGGCGCCGGTGCCCCGGGCATCCGGGCGGACGTAGAGGTCCTCCAGATAGATGCCGTGCACACCGGCCCAGGTGGAGAAGTTGAGGAACCAGAGCGCGAAGCCCACCGGTGCGTCCGTCGCGTCCACCGCGACGTGCCCGAACAGCGCCGGAGCGCTCGGGAAGAGCGCCGCGTGGAGCTGCTCGACGGTGAGGTGGCACTGCTCCGGGGCGCGCTCGTACGCGGCGAGTTCGTGCACCATCGCGACGACGGCCGGTACGTCCTGGGGACGTACCGGCCGGATCGTCGGTGCCGTGCCAGGCGAGGTCACGCCTGCTTGGTCTCCCAGAAGATCTTGGAGATCTCGTCGATCTTCGAGAGCAGCTCGTCGGCCTTGGCCGGGTCGGTGCCGCCCTTGGCGCCGGCCGCGCCGGCCAGCTTGGTGGCCTCGTTGAAGAGCTGGTGCAGGTGCGGGTACTTCTCGAAGTGCGGCGGCTTGAAGTAGTCGGTCCAGAGCACCCACAGGTGGTGCTTGACCAGGTCGGCCCGCTGCTCCTTGATCAGGATGGCGCGGGTCCGGAACTCCGGGTCGGTGTTCGCCTGGTACTTCTCGCAGATCATTTTGACCGATTCGGCCTCGATCCGGGCCTGGGCCGGGTCGTAGACGCCGCAGGGCAGGTCACAGTGGGCACTGGCGGTCACCCGGGGCGTGAGGATGCGGGGAAGGCGCATCAGGGTCCTCCATGGGATGTTTGCGATGATCCAAGACGACATTACTCCTGGAGATGCTTTCCAGCGGGCGGGAGGTGAAACCCGTGCTGCCCGTGCTGATCACCGGCCCGTCCATGTCCCCGACGCTGCGCCACGGCGACGCGGTGCTGGTCCGCACCGGTGGCCGGCCGGTCCGCGCCGGCGACGTGGTGGTCGCGGTCTTCCGCAGCCGACCGGACCTGCTGGTGGTGAAGCGCGCGGTCGAGCCACGGGACGGTGGCTGGTGGCTGCGCGGCGACAACGCCCTGGTCACCGACGACTCCCGGGCGTACGGGGTGGCCGACGTCCGGGGCCGGGTGGTGGCCCGGTGGTGGCCGCGTCCGGGACGGATCAGGGGCCGGCAGGGGTAGCCATGGATATGACCCCGCTCACATCCTGGGAGCCGGTGCGTGGCTATGCTCGGAACGTGCCCGGGTGACCCCCGCACCGCCGCCCCGCCGGTCGCTGACCACCGCTGACCGCGCCGGCCGGTCCGTCTGCTCGACAGATCCTGGAGTCACCATGTCTGCGTCCACCCCGGACCCCGCTGATCCCGTCTTCCGGCTCCACCTCGGCGGCAAGATGGCCGTCGCCTCCACCGTGCCGCTGACCAGCCGCGAGGACCTCTCCCTCGCGTACACCCCGGGGGTCGCCCGGGTCTGCGAGGCGATCGCCGCCGACCCCGCGCTCGCCGACACCTACACCTGGGTGTCGCACACCGTCGCCGTGGTCACCGACGGTTCCGCCGTGCTCGGCCTGGGCAACATCGGCCCACGCGCCGCGCTGCCCGTGATGGAGGGCAAGGCGGTGCTGTTCAAGCAGTTCGGCGGCGTGGACGCGGTACCGGTCTGCCTGGACACCCAGGACGTGGACGAGATCGTGGCGACGGTCAAGGCGCTCGCGCCCTCGTTCGGCGGCATCAACCTGGAGGACATCAGCGCGCCTCGCTGCTTCGAGGTGGAGCGCCGGCTGGACGAGGCGCTCGACATCCCGGTCTTCCACGACGACCAGCACGGCACCGCGATCGTGGTGCTGGCCGCGCTGCGCAACGCGGCGACGCTGCTCAACCGCAAGCTCGGTGACCTGCGGGTGGCGGTCAGCGGCGCCGGCGCGGCCGGCGTGGCGGTGACGAAGATGCTGATCGCCGGCGGCGTCGACCCGGCCCGGGTGGTGGTCTGCGACTCGCGCGGCATCATCGGCCGGCACCGCGAGCTGACCGGCACCAAGGCCGAGCTGGCCGAGCTGACCAACGCCGAGGGCCGCCGGGGCGACGTCACCGAGGCGCTGCGCGGCGCGGACGTGCTGGTCGGCGTCTCCGGTGGGCAGATCCCGGAGGCGGCGGTGGCCGGCATGGCCCCCGGCGGCATCGTCTTCGCGCTGGCCAACCCCACGCCGGAGGTGCACCCCGAGGTGGCCGCCCGGCACGTCGCGGTGGTGGCCACCGGGCGCAGCGACTATCCCAACCAGATCAACAACGTGCTCGCCTTCCCGGGCGTGTTCCGGGGCGCGCTGGACGCCGGGGCCACCCGGGTCACCGACGGGATGAAGGTGGCCGCCGCCGACGCCATCGCGGGCGTGGTGGCCGAGTCGCTGACCGCGGACGCGATCGTGCCGTCCCCGCTGGACCCGCGCGTCGCCCCGGCGGTGGCCGACGCGGTCGCCGAAGCCGCGCGCCGCGACGGCGTCGCCCGCCGCTGAGGTGTAAGGAGGGGCCCCTTCTTATCGCCTTTCGCACAGGAAGGGGCCCTTCTTAACGCCCGCTCAGCTTGTTACCGTGCCGATCATGCGTGCCGCCTATGCCTCGGCCTTCGACGCCGACAACCCGCTCGCCGCGCTCGCCGTCGGCGACCGTCCCGAGCCGGTCCACCCGCAGGACGACTGGGTCACCGTGCGGGTGCGGGCCAGCTCGCTCAACCACCACGATCTCTGGTCGCTGCGTGGCGTGGGTCTCACCGCGGACCAGCTCCCGATGATCCTCGGCTGCGACGCGGTCGGCACCGACCCGGACGGCAACGAGGTGGTCATCTACCCGGTGGTGCCCACCCCGGGCGACCCGCGCGGTGTCTCCATCCTCTCCGAGCACTTCCCCGGCACGTTCGCCGAGCTGGTCGCCATACCCCGGATGAACCTGCTGCCGCTGCCCGACGGCCTGGCGGCGACCGACGCGGCGTGCCTGCCCACGGCCTGGCTCACCGCGTGGCGGATGCTCACCACCAAGGGCCGCGTCGCCGACGGCGAGTCGGTGCTGGTCCAGGGCGCCGGCGGGGGCGTGGCCACCGCGGCGGTCGCGCTCGCCGTCGCGCTCGGCAAGCGGGTGTACGCGACCAGCCGCGACGCGGCCAAGCGGGAGCGGATCACCGAGCTGGGCGCCACCGCGCTGGAGCCCGGCGCACGCCTGCCGGAGCGGGTCGACGTGGTGATCGAGACGGTCGGCGCGGCCACGTTCGACCACTCGCTGAAGTCGGCCGCGCCGATGGCCCGGATCGTGGTCTCCGGCGCGACCGCCGGGCACGAGCCCACCGTCAACCTGCGCCGCGTCTTCGCCATGCAACTGGAGATCCTCGGCACCTCCATGGGCACCCCGGACGAGCTGACCGAGCTGCTCGCGTTCTGCGCCGAGCACGGGGTCCGGCCGGTGGTGGACCGGGTGGTGCCGTTCAGGGACATCTCCGACGCGTTCGCCCGGCTGCACTCCGGCGAGGTCTTCGGCAAGGTGGTCGTCGACCACACGGCCTGAGTTGTTGGGCGGGGCCCCCTCCGCTACCGGAGGCGTTAACCGGGGGCCCTTCCTTACAACCGGTCGTCGAGGGTGGCCAGGTTGCCTCGGGTGGCGTCGGCCGGCAGGCGGGTTTTTGCGGTGGGGTCGCCGTAGAGCGTCCAGCGCAGGAACTCGACTGTGGTGTCGGCGACCACCCGCAGCGCCTTGCCGTCCCCGAGCAGCGCCCGGCCGTGGTCGCCCTTCGGCAGGCTGAGCATCGCCTTCGGCCACGGCACCGCGTCGAAGACCGCCTTGCCCGCCGCGTACGACACCACCTCGTCCGCCTCGCCGTGCACGAACAACTGCGGTGCGGCGGCGCCGGCGAACGCGGTGCCCACGCCGAGCGCGGTGCCGGCGAAGACGATGCCCGCGTCCAGCCGCTCGTCCCGGCCGGTGGTGAACAACCCGATGGTGGTCACCCCGCCGGCGCTGTGCCCGGTCGCGGCCACCCGGTCCGGGTCCAGCCGGCCGCGCAACGGATCGCCCGCCGTCGCGTCGAGCGCGAGCACCCGGGTCAGCACGTACGACACGTCGGCCGGCTGGTTGAGCACGTCGAGCGGGTTGCCGTCGCCGCCCCGCCCGGTGTGCGGGAAGCGCGGCGCGGCCACCACGAACCCGGCCGCCGCCCAGCGCGTCAGCAACACCTGGTAGTCCTCCGGCCGGGCGCCCAGCCCGTGGCTGAACACCACCACCGGGAACCGCCCGGCCGCCGCCGGGACCGCCCGTTTCGCCGCGCCGCCGGCCGGGCCCGCCGCCGGATACCAGAGCGACACCGGCAACGGTCGATCACCGTCGCGGTTCAGCTTCAGTTGGCGTACGCCGACCGCGAAGCTCGTCGCGGGCGCCTTGCCGGCGGGTACGCGCGGGGTCGGGGTGGCACTCTTCGGGGACGTGTCGGGGGCGGGCCGCCCGGTCGGGGCGGTCGGTTCCGAGCAGCCGGCCAGACCGGCGCCGAGCAGGGCGACGGCGGTGGCCAGGGCGACGGGACGACGGCGCATGACCTCGATTGTGCCTCGCGTGCACGCACCACCGGGCCGGGTAAGGAGGGGCGCCCCCGGTTAACGCCTGCGGTAGAGGAGGGCCCCCGTTCAACACCTTGGACGGGCGGCGGACTGCGGCCGGGGTCAGTCCGCCGGACGGTCGCCGACCGAGGCCCGGAGGCGGGTCAGGTCGGCGGCGTCCTTCGCGCGGCGGGGCCGCTCCGGCATCCAGACCGGGAACATCTCCTTGAACTCGATCTGCGCGGTGACACTGATCACCGGTGCGGTGAGCGACCCGATCCGGCCGGCCGGCGCGTCGAGCATTCCCGCCGGCAGGGGCGTGCCCGCCCACGGCCCGCCGCCGACCACCACCCGGCCCGCCGCGTCCCGTTCCAGGTACGCGAAGCTCAGCTCGACGTCGCCCCGGAGCAGGTCGAGCTGCTGCGCGGCCGGCATCCGCGGGTCGGCTCGCCAGCCCTGCCCGCCGAGCCGGACGGCCAGTCGGTCGGCGTCGCGCCGCCAGCAGTACCAGTCGACGTCGACGTGCGGTCGGCTCACGGCGCCGAGGTGGAAGTCCATCGCCCAGCCACCGCGCAGCCACACCTCGATCCCGGCCGGGCCCGCGAGCTCGACCACCTCGCGGATCGCGCCCAGTTGCCGCTCCACCAGCCCGTCCACCGCCCGAACCTACCCCCGCCCCGCCTCTTCCCACCGTCCCGACCGCCTCGCCCCGGTGATCAAGGAGTTAACGTCCGCGATCGCCAGCCCGGGTGACGCCAACTCCTTGATCAACCGAGGTGGTCGGGAGGAGGAGGGGAGGGGAGGTCAGGTGGGGAGGGCGCGGGTGGTGAACGTGGTGATGCCGGGGGTGGTGGCGTCGGCGGGGAGGCGGCGCAGCGCCGCCCGGTCGGCGTAGAGCGTCCAGCGGAGGAAGTCCGTGGTGGTCTTGAGCACCTCGGTGAAGCCGGGGCGGCCCGGGTTCAGGTACTCGCCGTGGCCCTGACCGGGCAGGCTGAGGAAGGCGGCCGGCCCGAGACAGCGGGCGTACGCGGCCCGGCCGATCGACTCCGGCACGATCCGGTCGGCGGCGCCGTGCACGAACAGCATCGGCGTCGACGGACGCGCGATACCGGCGACCGGCCGGCCACCGGCGATCACGATCCCGGCCCGTAGCGGGGACCGTCGCCCGGCGACGAACATGCCGAGGGTGGTGTGGCCACCGGC
The DNA here is from genome assembly GCF_044455765.1 of Micromonospora sp. NPDC051141. Lineage (NCBI taxonomy): Bacteria > Bacillati > Actinomycetota > Actinomycetes > Micromonosporales > Micromonosporaceae > Micromonospora > Micromonospora sp. NPDC051141. Next base: position 105,154 of record NZ_JBITFD010000018.1, on the reverse strand, counting down.
CGAGTGCCCGGCCGCGGCGAACCGGTCCACGGCCAGGTGCGCGCCGAGCGCGTCGCCGGGGCGGGCGCCCAAGCGGACCAGGTGACGGACCAGTCGCCGGGCGTCGGCCGGCTGGTTGCGGACGTCGTCGCGGGTGAAGGCGCGGGCGCGCAGGTTGGTGCGGGGGTAGGTGGGTGCCGCCACCACGAAACCGGCGGCGGCCCAGCGGGTGGTCAGCCGCGCGTGCAGCGCGGGCAGGCTGCGCAGTCCGTGGCTGAAGACGACCACCGGGAACCGCCCGGCGGCCACCGGCGCCCGCGTCCGCACCACCGGCCCGGCCTCCGTGCCGGGGCTCGGTGGAACGGCCCCCCGGTCCCGTCCGAAGGGGTCGGCGGAGCGTGCTCCGGAGGGGGCGGGGGAGCGTGCTCCGGAGGGATCGGCGGAGCGCGGTACGGGGGAGTGCGGTCCCGGGGTGTCGGCGGGGTGCGGCGTGGCGGGGAGGATGGCGACCGGCTCGGGGAAGGCGGCCGGGTCCACCGGGTACCAGACGGTGACCGGCAGGGGACGAGGGCCGTCCGGGTCGATGGTGAACTGCCGCATTCCCACCGCGTACGGGTGCTCCGGCGCGGTCCGGACGCCGGCCGGGACCGGGCCGGTGGTGGCGACCGCCGACCCGCAGCCGGCGAGCAGCGCCGTCGTCAACACGGCCACCAGCCGCCGCCCCGTCATGCCTGCACGGTAGGCAGCCGAGCGGGCCGACCGCGCCCGCCGTCCGGGCGGCTGCCCCCGCCACCCGGCCGGGCCACGCCTCCACCACCCGGCCGGGGTTTGTCCGTCCCGGCTGCCCGGGCGGGCCGACTCCGGCCGGCGGGGCGCGGGTGGGCGGTGGGCTTCGCTAGGGTCACCCGCATGGCTGAGAACTACACCGACCCCAGCGGCAACACCGCGCAGTTCCGCGCGTTCGTGGACACGCCCGAGCCGGCTGCGGCGGCGCCCGCGCCGTCCCGGTTGCCGTTGATCGCCGGTCTCGCCGTCGCCGCCGTGGTGGTCGTCGCCCTGGTCGCCTGGATCGCCCTGGGCTGACCCGGCCCCGCGGGCCGGCACGCCGTGGCGCTGTCCTCGCCGGATGGCGGCGTGGCGTCGGAACGCGCCGGGATGGCGGCGTGGCGTCGGAACGCGCCGGGATGGCGGCGTGGCGTCGGAACGCGCCGGGACGACGGACCTCGACGCGGTGGCGCGGTGGCGTCGACCGCGATCAGGTGGCGAGCACCTCGCGGGTCTCCCGGGCGATCTCCCGCTCCTCGTCGGTGCCGACCACGAGCACCGCGACCTCGGCGCCGGTCGGCGAGATCAGCCGGTCACCGGTGCCGTCGTTGCGCGCCGGGTCGACGGCGATGCCGAGCCGCTCCAGGCCGGCCAGCGACGCGGCCCGCACTCCGGCGGCGTGCTCGCCGACCCCGGCGGTGAACGCGACCGCGTCGACGCGCCCGAGCAGCGCGTAGTACGCGCCCACGTAGCCGGTGATCCGCCGGCAGTACACGTCGAACGCCAGCGCCGCGGCCGGGTCGTCGGCGTCCCGGCGGGCCAGCACCTCCCGCATGTCGTTGACACCGGTCAGCCCGAGCAGGCCGCTGCGGTGGTTGAGCAGGTCGTCGATCTCGTCAACGCCCATCCCCGCCTCGCGGCGCAGGTGGAAGATGACTGTCGGGTCGAGGTCGCCGCTGCGGGTGCCCATCACCAGGCCCTCCAGCGGGGACATGCCCATCGAGGTGGCCACGCTGCGACCGCCCCGCACCGCGCACGCGCTCGCCCCGTTGCCCAGGTGCAGCGTGATGGTGTTCAGCTCGGCGTACGGCCGGTCGAGCAGTTCGGCGGCCCGCCGCGACACGTACGCGTGCGAGGTGCCGTGGAAACCGTAGCGGCGGATGTCGTACCGCTCGGCGGTGGCCCGGTCGATCGCGTACGTGGCGGCGGCCTCGGGGAGCGTGTGGTGGAACGCGGTGTCGAAGACGGCCACCTGCGGGGTGTCCGGCAGCGCCTCCCGGGCGACCCGGATGCCGGCCAGGTTGGCCGGGTTGTGCAGCGGGGCCAGCGGGACGAGGTCCTCGATCCCGGCGACGACCGCGTCGTCGATCAGCACCGGGGCGCTGAACCGCCGTCCGCCGTGCACCACCCGGTGCCCGACGCCGGCCAGCCCGTCGAGGTCGAGCCGCTCGATGATCTCCCGGACCGCGCTCTCGTGGTCGGCCGGCCCGCCGCCGGGCTCGCCGACCCGCTCCACGGTGCCCTTGTCGAGCACCTCGTCGCCGTCGTACAGCCGGTACTTGACCGACGAGGATCCGCTGTTGAGGACCAGGATGCGGCTCACTCCGACGCCTCCGTGGCGGCCTGGATGGCGGTGATCGCCACCGTGTTGACGATGTCCGGCACGGTCGCGCCCCGGGACAGGTCGTTGACCGGCCGGCGCAGGCCCTGCATGACCGGGCCGACCGCCACCGCGCCGGCCGAGCGCTGCACCGCCTTGTACGTGTTGTTGCCGGTGTTCAGGTCCGGGAAGATGAACACGGTGGCCCGGCCCGCCACCGGGCTCTCCGGCAGCTTGGTGGCGGCCACCTGCGGGTCGATCGCCGCGTCGTACTGGATCGGCCCCTCGACAAGCAGTTCCGGCCGTCGTTTCCGGACCAGCTCGGTGGCCGCCGCGACCTTCTCCACGTCCGCGCCGGCACCGGAGCTGCCGGTGGAGTACGACAGCATCGCCACCCGCGGTTCGATGCCGAACCGGGCCGCGGTGTCGGCCGAGGAGATGGCGATGTCGGCGAGCTGGGCGGCGTCCGGGTCGGGGTTGACCGCGCAGTCCCCGTAGACCAGCACCCGGTCGGCGAGCAGCATGAAGAAGACGCTCGACGCGACCGAGACGCCGGGCACGGTCCGGATGATCTCGAAGGCCGGCCGGATGGTGGCGGCCGTGGTGTGGGTGGCGCCGGAGACCATCCCGTCGGCGCGGCCGGCCTGCACCATCATGGTGCCGAAGTAGTTGGGCTGCGCCACGATGTCGTGCGCCAGCTCCGGCGTCATGCCGCGGTGGGCGCGCAGCTTCGCGTACGCGGCGGCGAACTCGTCGCGCCACTCGCTGGTCGCCGGGTCGACGAGCTGCGCGTCGCCGACGTCGACGCCCAGCTCGCGGGTCCGCCGGGCGATCTCGTCCGGCCGCCCGAGCAGCGTCAGCTCGGCGACGCCGCGGCGCAGCAGCACCTCCGCCGCGCGCAGGATCCGCGGTTCGGCGCCCTCGGGCAGCACCAGCCGGCGGCGTCGGGCCCGCGCCCGGTCGATGAGGTCGTTCTCGAACATCAGCGGGGTGACCCGCGCGGAGCGGGTGACCCGGAGCCGGGCGGCCAGGTCGTCGGTGTCCACGCAGCGCTCGAACGCGCCCAGGGCCGCCTCGACCTTGCGCGGGTTGGCGGTGCTGGGGCGGCCCTCGATCCGGCTGGACGCCTCGACCGTGTCGTAGCTGTCGCTGGCCACCGACAGCACCGCGAGCCCGGTGTTCATCCGCTCGACCAGCCGCATGGCGCGCGGGTCGGGCTGCTCGCCGAGCGTGAGCACCAGCCCGGCCAGCGACACCTGCCCGGCCACGTGGGCGGCGCCGGCGGCGACCAGCAGGTCGGCCCGGTCGCCCGGGGTGATCACCAGCGCGCCGTCGGTGAGGTGGTCCAGCAGCGTCGGCACGTGCGCCGCGCCGACCACGTAGTCGAGCACGTCGCGGTCCAACGCGGCCCGGTCGCCGGCGAGCCGGGTGGCGTCGAGCGCGGTCGCCACCTCGGCCACCGTCGGGGCGGAGACGGTCGGCACCTCCGGGATCGCGTACGCGGGGACCGGCAGCTCGGGCAGCGTCATCGGGCCGGGCACCCGGTTGGCGACCACCGCCACCACCGTCGCGCCGAGGTCGGCCAGATCGTGGTACGCGCCGCGCATCGCCGCCGCGACGGCCTCGGGCGGCTGGTCGAACCCGTCCACCACGGGGACCACGACGCTGCCGAACTCGATCGCCAGGCGGGCGTTGAAGGCCAGCTCGCGGGGGCCGGTGCCGTCCCCGTCGGCGAAGTCGCTGCCGACCACCACGACGGCGGGGCAGCGTCGCTCCACCTCCCGGTAGCGGGCCACGATCGCCGAGATCAGCTCCTCCCGCCGGCCGTTCGTGACCAGCGCGGTGGCCTCGGCGTACGTCGCGCCGTGCAGCTCGTCGACCGGCAGGTCCACCCGGTAGCGCTCGGTGAGCAGGGTCAGGATCGGGTCCGGGGTGTCACCGCCGGCGACCAGCGGCCGGAACGCGCCGATCCGCTCGACCTGCCGGGACAGCAGCTCGGCCAGGCCGAGCGCCACCGTCGACTTTCCTCCGCCGGACCCCACGCCGGTCAGGTACACGCTGCGCGCCACGACCTCACGCTACAAGATCGCCCATCCCCCCGCCCGGGTCCTTGTCCCCGTCTCCTCCTCCCGCCGATCTTGCGGTTGCGGCCCCTCGTGCGACCGGAAAGCGGCCTTTGCCGGGGCGGAAACTGCAAGATCGCGCGGGGGAGGGGTGGGGGGCGTCTAGGGGTACCGGGAATCTCGATGGGACTGAGTGTCGGTCACGCCGGCGTGGTCGTCCGGGGCTCGGGGACGTCGGGGTCGCCGGCCGGCTCGGCGGCGCGCAGCAGCGCGTCGCTCTTCGCCACCCAGGCCGCGCCGAAGGCGAAGACGGCCAGCGTCTCGCACCACAGCACCGGCTTGAGCGTGTGCCGGACGTCGGCCGGGAGCCGCGTGCTGGCCAGCGCGAGCGCGACGGCGAGCAGGATGAGCCCGCCGCAGGCCCGGTAGAAGACCTGCGCCGCGCGCCGGGGCGGCACCCCGGCCCGGTCCGGGCGGACGAAGAGAACCAGGCAGAAGACCGCGAGCAGGGCGAAGAGGCCAGCGGCGGCGACCTGGTGCACCACGCCGGCCGTCCGGTCGACGCCGTCGACAGTGGCGGCCGGGACGCCCGTCGCGGTGGGGAAGAGGGCCACCACGATCGCCAGTACGCCGGCGCAGGTGCCCAGCAGGTCCTCCGGCCGGCGGTACCGGTAGCTGATCAGGAAGACGCCGACGGCGCACATCGCGCCGACGAAGACGTCCCGCATCTCGGAGTGGTAGTACCCGCTGAGCGAGTCCAGCAGGGTGAGGCGTCGGGTGGCGGCGACGTGGCCGACCACCAGCACGACCGGCAGCGCGAGGCCCACCGATCCGATGCCGAGGCGCAGGTGGCGTACGGTCACCGCGTCCTGCGGCGGCCTGCGGTTCCCGGGTTCCATACCTCAACAGTGGACGTCACGCAGCGGCATCAGTCAAATGCGAACTGTCACTCGTCGTCCTCGTCGTTCAGGCGGGCCAGCCAGGTGGCGAACCGCTCGATGGGCGTCTCAAACTCCGGGTTCAGGTCCACGAAGTCGCGTAGGCGCTCGCCCAGCCACTCCAGGCTGACCTGCTCGTCGCCCCGGCGCTCGACCAGCTCCTCGATGCCACGGTCGGTGAAGTACACGGTCGTCCTCTCGTCGTACGGCAGCGGCCCGCCCCGGTGGAGGGACGGGCCGCGTGCGGTGGGGTGTCACGGGCGGGGCAGGGCCGCCTCGATCAGCGCGTTCTGCTCGACCTCGTGCATCTTCGCCGAGCCGACCGCCGGGGCGGCGGCGGACGGCCGGGAGATGCGGCGCAGCCGGACCTCGGGCAGGTGCTCCAGCAGGTTGAGCGCCACGAACGACCAGGCGCCCTGGTTGGCCGGCTCCTCCTGGACCCAGGCGAAGTCCTCCGCGTTCGGGTACTGCGCGAGCGCGGCCCGGACCTCGTCGACCGGCAGCGGGTAGAGCTGCTCCATCCGGAGGATCACGGTGTCGGTGACGCCGCGCTCCTGCCGTGCCTGGAACAGGTCGTAGTAGACCTTGCCCGAGCAGAGCAGCACGCGCTTGACCTGCTCCGGCGCCGGGGCGGCGGTGTCGGCCAGCACGGGCTGGAACGTGCCCGTGGTGAAGTCCTCCACCGGCGACACGCACAGCTTGTGCCGCAGCAGGGACTTCGGCGTGAACACCACGAGCGGCTTGCGCTTGGGCGACAGCGCCTGCCGCCGCAGCAGGTGGAAGTAGCTCGCCGGCGTGGTCGGGATGGCCACCCGCATGTTGTCCTCGGCGCAGAGCTGGAGGAAGCGCTCCGGGCGGCCGGAGGTGTGGTCCGGCCCCTGGCCCTCGTGGCCGTGCGGCAGCAGCAGGGTGACCGCGGAGCGCTGGCCCCACTTCACCTCGCCGGAGGAGATGAACTCGTCGATCACCGACTGGGCGCCGTTGACGAAGTCACCGAACTGGGCCTCCCAGGCCACCAGCGCGTTGACGTTCTCCACCGAGTAGCCGTACTCGAAGCCCATCGCGGCGTACTCGGAGAGCAGCGAGTCGTGCACGAAGAAGCGGGACCGCTCGCCGTCGGCGGTGAACGTCTTCAGCGGCAGGTAGTCGCCGCCGGTGCGGGCGTCGACGATCGAGGCGTGCCGCTGGACGAACGTGCCGCGACGCGAGTCCTGCCCGGCGAGCCGGACGGTGACGCCGTCGTGCAGCAGCGCGCCGAACGCGATGATCTCGCCGAAGCCCCAGTCGATGGCGCCCTCGACGGACATCTTCCGGCGCCGCTCCAGGAGCTGCTGGATGCGCTTGTGCGGGGTGAAGCCCTCCGGCAGGTTGACGTGCGCCTCGCCGATCGCCTTGACCACGGAGGCGTCGGTCGCGGTGTCGACCTGCGGCTCCGGCTCCTCCTCCCGCTTCGGGCGGCTGAGCTGGCGCGGCGTGGTGGCCGCGTCCCGGGTGGCCTTGAAGACGCGTTCGAGCTGCGCCTGGTAGTCCCGCAGCAGCTCCTCGGCGTCCTCCACGGTGATGTCTCCGCGCCCGATCAGCTCCTCGGTGTAGAGCTTCCGGACCGACCGCTTCGAGTCAATGATCTTGTACATCTGCGGGTTGGACATCGACGGGTCGTCACCCTCGTTGTGCCCGCGCCGGCGGTAGCAGACCAGGTCGATCACGACGTCCTTGTTGAACGCCTGCCGGTACTCGAAGGCCAGCCGGGCGACCCGGACCACGGCCTCGGGGTCGTCGCCGTTGACGTGGAAGATCGGCGCCTGGATCATCCGGGCCACGTCGGTGCTGTAGAGGCTGGACCGGCTGTACTCCGGGGCGGTGGTGAAACCGACCTGGTTGTTGACCACCACGTGCACGGTGCCGCCGGTGCGGTAGCCGCGCAGCTGGGACAGGTTGAGCGTCTCGGCGACCACGCCCTGGCCGGCGAAGGCGGCGTCACCGTGCACCGCCAGCGGCAGCACGGTGTACCCCTCCAGCTTGAGGTCGATCCGGTCCTGCTTGGCCCGGACGATGCCCTCCAGCACCGGGTCGACGGCTTCCAGGTGCGACGGGTTCGCCACCACGGACACCTTGACCGCGTGGTCGCCGTCCGGCGTGGTGAACTTGCCGTTCTGGCCGAGGTGGTACTTCACGTCGCCGGAGCCCTGCGTGGACCGTGGGTCGAGGTGCCCCTCGAACTCGGAGAAGATCTTCTCGTACGGCTTGCCGACGATGTTGGCCAGCACGTTGAGCCGGCCGCGGTGGGCCATGCCGATGACGACCTCGTCCAGCCCGGCCTCGGCGGAGGACTCCAGCACCTCGCCGAGCAGCGGGATCAGCGACTCGCCGCCCTCCAGCGAGAAGCGCTTCTGGCCGACGTACTTGGTCTGGAGGAACGTCTCGAACGCCTCGGCCGCGTTGAGCCGGTTGAGCACGTGCTTCTGCTCGTCGGAGCTGGGCTTCTCGTACTTGCGCTCGACCCGCTCCTGGATCCAGCGCCGCTCCTCCGGGTCCTGGATGTGCATGTACTCGATGCCGACCCGGCGGCAGTAGGAGTCCCGCAGCACGCCGAGGATCGAACGCAGCTTCATCCGCTGCTTGCCGGCGAAACCGTTGACCGGGAAGACGCGGTCCAGGTCCCACAGCGTGAGCCCGTGCTGGAGCACGTCCAGGTCCGGGTGCTTGCGGATCTTGAATTCGAGCGGGTCGGTGTCGGCCATCAGGTGACCGCGCACCCGGTACGCGTGGATCAGCTCGTGCACCCGCGCGGTCTTGTTGATCTGGCCTTCACTGTCGACGGCCACGTCGCGCATCCAGCGCACCGGCTCGTACGGGATGCGCAGCGAGGTGAAGATCTCGTCGTAGAAGCCGTGCTCGCCGAGCAGCAGCTCGTGCATCACCTTCAGGAACTCGCCGGACTGCGCGCCCTGGATGATCCGGTGGTCGTACGTGCTGGTCAGCGTGATGACCTTGCTGACCGCGAGGTCGGCCAGGGTGGCCTCGCTCATGCCCTGGTAGGGGGCCGGGTACTCCATCGCGCCGACGCCGATGATGGCGCTCTGCCCCTGCATCAGACGCGGGATCGAGTGCACCGTGCCGATGCCGCCCGGGTTGGTCAGCGAGATGGTGGTGCCGGAGTAGTCCTCCATGGTCAGCTCGTTGCGGCGGGCGCGCCGGACCACGTCCTCGTACGCCTGCCAGAACTGCCGGAAGTCCATCTGCTCGCAGGCCTTGATGGACGGCACGACCAGGTTGCGGGAGCCGTCCGGCTTGGCCAGGTCGATGGCGATGCCCAGGTTGACGTGCTCCGGCCGGAGCATCGCCGGCTTGCCGTCGACCTCGGCGAAGGAGTTGTTCATCTCGGGGTGCTCGATCAGCGCCCGGACCATCGCGTACCCGATCAGGTGGGTGAAGCTGACCTTGCCACCGCGGCCCCGGGCCAGGTGGTTGTTGATCACGATGCGGTTGTCGACGAGCAGCTTCGCCGGGACCGCGCGCACGCTGGTGGCGGTCGGGACGGCGAGCGACGCGTCCATGTTCTGGACGATCTTGGCGGCGACGCCGCGCAGCGGGGTGGTGCCGGCGGCGCTCGCGGCCGGCGCCTTGGCGGCGGGCTTGGCCGGGGCGGCCTTCTTCGCCGGGGCCGGCTCGGGCGTCTTCGCCGCCGGCTTGGCGGCGGGCTTCTCGGCCGGCTTGGCGGGCGCGGACTTGGCCGGGGCCGGCTGCTCGGTGACCGTGGCGACGGCCTCCTGCTGCTCGGCGGGCTCCGGCTTGGCGGCGGGCTTGGCCTGGCCGTCCGGGCGCGGGGTGGCGGCGCCCGGCGCCGGCCGGTAGTCGGCGAAGAAGTCGTGCCAGGCCGAGTCGACGCTCGACGGGTCGGCGAGGTAGCGCTGGTACATCTCCTCGACGATCCACTCGTTCGGGCCGAAACCCGCCAGTGGGTTCTCCTGCGATGTCTGCTGGGTCGACACGGCCGCTAATCGCCTCTTTCACGCGGTTGTGAATGTCACGCGGTGGGGCCCCGTGCCCGGCACTCCGGCGCACAGGGGACGGAACCCAGGCTACGCCGTGCGATTGCCACCGGCATTCTCGCCTCCGGCTGGTGGCCCGTTTCACAGAAGATGCCAGAAGTTCGGCAAACGCTGCGTGTCGTTCCGACTCCTGCTAGACGACGACGGTCCCGGCCGGTGACACGGGGTCACCGGCCGGGACCGAATCCGAACGACGGGTCAGGAGATGTCGCGCCGCCGGATGGTCAGCACACCGATCACGCCGGTCACCACCGCGTACCCGATCAGCACCGCCGCGCCCGCCCACTGCGGTGGGTTCCCCGGGATGTCCGTGTCGCCGCCCACCATCAGGCTGGACGCCAGCGACGGCACCAGAAGCTGGAGCTTGCTGATCCAGTCGCCGAACCGCTCCGCCAGCAGGCCGATCGCGATGGCCGCGCCGATGGTGCCGCCCAGGTAGAGCAGGATGCCGGTCACGGTGGCGCCGATCTGGCTGCGGATCAGCACGCCGAGGCCGACGCCGAGCACGGACCAGAGCAGGTAGGCCAGCCCGTTGAGCGCGATCGCGCGCCAGACCACGCCGCTGCCGAGCTGCGAGTCGACGCCCACCGCGTTCAGGATCAACGGCGCGAAGATCAGGTTGAGCGCCGTGGTGACGACCCAGAACAGCAGCGCCAGCACGCCGGCCGCGGCCAGCTTGGCCAGCATCACCGCCGTGCGGTGCGGCGCGGTGAGGAACGTGGTGGTCACCGTCTGGTGGAAGAACTCGCTGGTCACCACCACGATGCCGAGGAGCATCACGATGAGCAGGCCGAAGAACTGGCCGTTGGTGTAGAGGTTGGCGGCCAGGTTGTCGGCCGCCCCGGCCGCCTGGAGCTGGTCGGCCTGCTCACCGGCGGTCTCGCCGAAGTTGCCGTTGGCCAGGGCGTCGGTCTGCAGGTAGTTGAAGAACAGCGCGAGCCCCCACAGCGGGAGGGTGATCAACCCGAAGATCCACCAGGTGCTGGTGGTACGGATCTTGAGCAGTTCGGATCGGACCAGCGTCATCGGATCTCCGCCTTTCCGGCCGTCAGCTCCAGGAAGACCCCTTCGAGGTCGGGACGTTCGGTGGTCAGCTCGTGCAGCTCCACCTTCGCGGCCAGCGCGACCCGGCCCACGGTCGGCGCGTCCACGCCGCTGACCAGCAGCGCGCCGTTCGGGTCGGCGTCGACCGTGGCGGACTGCTCGCGCAGCGCCGCGGCCAGCTCGTCCGCCTGCGGGGTGCGCACCCGGATCCGGGCGCCGTGCGTCATCGAGCCCATCACCTGCTCGACCGGGCCCTGCCGGACCAGCTTGCCGGCCGCGATGATCACCACGTCGTCGGCGAGGAGCTGCATCTCGGAGAGCAGGTGGCTGGAGACCAGCACCGTCCGGCCCTCGGCGGCCAGGCCCTTGAGGAAGCCCCGCATCCAGCGGATGCCCTCCGGGTCCAGGCCGTTGGCCGGCTCGTCCAGGATCAGCACCTGCGGGTTGCCGAGCATCGCGGCGGCGATCCCGAGCCGCTGCTTCATGCCCAGCGAGTAGCCCTTGAACTTGCGCTTCGCCGCCGGGGAGAGCCCGACCAGGGCCAACGCCTCGTCCGCCCGCGACTTCGGCAGGCCGGCCGCCGCGCAGATCACCCGCAGGTGGTTGATGCCGGTGCGGCCCTTGTGCGCGCTGGACGCCTCCAGCACCGCGCCGACTGTACGCAGCGGGTCGGTCAGGTCGGCGTACCGGTGGCCGCCGATGGTGGCCGTGCCGGCGGTCGGCGTGACCAGGTTGAGCAACATGCGCAGCGTGGTCGTCTTACCGGCGCCGTTCGGGCCGAGGAAGCCGGTGACCCGACCCGGCTCGACCGTGAACGACAGGTTGTCGACCGCGCGGACGTTCTTGTACTGCTTGGTCAAGCCGGACACGATGATCTGGCCGGTCGCGGCACTGGGGCGTGGCTGCCCGTCGGACATCATTCTCCTCTCCTGCCCCGGCGCGCTGGACGCACGCCGGTGGGACGCCGTTGCGGAGGCGCCCCGCTCAGCCTTCCAACCCGGTGCAACCGGGTCAATCAGGCGGGATGTGTACGCGCCGTCCTCCTCAGGGAGGAGATCAGCCGGCCGGGAGCGCGATCCAGGTGGCGCGCGCCCGACCGAGCAGCGCGCCGTCCGGACCGTACAGGCTGGTGCGCACCTCGGCCTTGCGCCCCTCGCCGCCGACCGCGAGCCCGGTCACCACGCACGCGTCGCCCGGCCGGGGCAGCGCGGTGACCTGCGCGGCGATCCGGCCCAGCACGTACGGGCGGCCGGCGGAGAGCACCGCCCAGCCGCCCGGGCAGTCCAGCGCCGCCCAGACCGTCGCGGGCACCACGTCGGCCGGTGCGCGGAACGGCGCGGCGGTCCGCCCGTCCGGCAGCCGGCCGGGAAAGATCCGCAGGCCGTCCGGGTGGTCCGGGCCGCAGACGTAGCAGCGCGGAAACGGGTGGTCCACCAGACCGGGGTACGCCCGCGCGGCGGCCTCGGCCGTGGCCGGGTCCACCGCCGGCACCACCGCGTCCACCGGCTCGACCCGGCTTACCTCGGCGACCAGCCGGCCCGCCGGGTCGTGGATGCCGCCGTCGGCGGCGGTCAGCGGGGTGTCCAGCGGCGGCGGCCGGCGCAGGGTGACCTGCACCGGCCCCCGGTCGTCGATCAGCGCGGCGAAGATCCCGGCGCTCCAGCCGCCGTTGCCGGAACCGTCCGGGCCGTGGAAACGGGCCTCGACCAGCACGTGCACCTCCGGATGATGGTCCGCCGGCGTCGTCGCCGGTGGTCGCCCGGCAGCCTCGCACACCCGCCGGCCCGGGTCCGCACGCCGCCGCCGACCGGCGTTCACCGGATCGACACCCCTCACCCCGGGCCCGGCAACCCGTAGCCCCTACACAGGACCCATGGCTGTTCTGCACGCCGCTGGCGCACCCATCACGACCAGCGGTTACACCCTGCTGATCGCCGACGACCCGACTCTGGTCGCCGCCGCGCAACGGCTGCGCCACGAGGTGTTCCTCGGCGCCGCCCTGCCGCCCGACGCGGCCGGGCTCGACACCGACGGGTTCGACGCCCACTGCGACCACCTGGTGGTGCTGCGCGAGGACACCGGCGAGGTGGTCGGCACCTACCGCCTGCTGCCGCCCGGCCGCACCGACCGCCGGTACGCCGACGGCGAGTTCGACCTGACCCCACTGGCCCCGCTGCACGACGACCTGGTCGAGGCGGGCCGCTCCTGCGTGCATCCCGACCACCGCACCGGCGCCGTGATCAACCTGATGTGGGCCGGCATCTGCCGCTACCTGCACCTGCGCGGCTCCCGCTGGCTGGGCGGCTGCGCCTCGGTGCCGGTCGCCGACGGCGGGACCGCCGCCGCCGAGGTGTGGGCGCAGGTCACCGAGCGGCACCTCGCCCCGCCGCCGCTGCGGGTGACCCCGCGCCGGCCCTGGTTCGCCGAGGCGCCGGTGGCACCCGCGCCGGCGGCGCTCACCCCGGCCGAGCGCCGGGCGCTGGTCCCACCGCTGCTCCGCGGCTACCTGCGGCTCGGCGCGTGGATCGGCGGCGAGCCGGCGTACGACCCGGACTTCGGCTGCGCCGACTTCTACGTGCTCTTCTCGCTGGACCGGATGAACCCGCGTCACCTGCGCCACTTCCTCGGCGAGGTGGCGTCGTGACACCGCTCGGCGAGGACCTGTGGCGCCCCGCGTCCGGCTGCGGACCACGGTGCCTGCCCCACGCCGCCGCCCCGGACGTCTCCGCGCTCCGCCGGGGCGGCCGGCTGCTCGGCGTACTCGGCATGCTCGTGGTCGGGGCCGGCCTCGCCGCGCTGCTGCCGCTGCTGCCGGCGGCCGACCGACGGGCCGCGCTGCGCGCCTGGGCCCGGACGACGCTGCGCGCCCTCGGCGTGCGGCTGGTGGTCCGGGGCCGGCCGCCGCGCCGCCGCGCCCTGCTGGTCGCCAACCACGTCTCCTGGCTGGACATCCTCGCCGTGCTCGCGGTGTCGCCGGCCCGGATGCTGGCCAAGCGGGAGGTGCGCCGCTGGCCGGTGCTGGGCGTGCTGGCCGCGGCGGCCGGCACGCTCTTCGTGGACCGGTCCCGTCCCCGCGCGTTGCCGGCCGCCGTCGCCCGGGTGGCCGACGCGCTGCGCGCCGGGCATCCGGTGGCGCTGTTCCCGGAGGGCACCACCTGGTGCGGCGCGCCGTCCGGCTGCCGCCCGACGCGCGGCTTCCGGCCGGCGATGTTCGAGGCCGCGGTGGTGGCCGGGGCGCCGGTGGTGCCGCTGGGCATCGGCTACCGGCACGCCGGTGACGCGAGCACGCTGCCCGCCTTCCTCGGCGCGGAGACGCTCTGGGCGTCGCTGCGGCGGGTGCTGGCGGCCCGGGACCTCACCGTGTCGGTGACCGTGGCCGCCGCGCTGCACCCGGCCGACGGGGCGGACCGGCGGCTGTTGGCCCGCGCCGCCGAGGCCGCCATCCATCCGGCCCGGCCCCGCGGCGCGCGTGCACCCCGTCCCGCGCCTGTGGTACGCCCTTCGCCGGCGGCGCTGCCCGTGCCGCCGGGGCTCGGCCTGGCCGCCTGAGCCGCCCCGCGCGACCTTCGGGTGCGTTGGTGGTCGCTGGAGCGACATCAGGTGCACCCACCCGGGCGTGGCCGGTCGGGGACGCGACACAGTCTTGTTCAGTCGCGATGTATCGCGTTATGCTTCTCCCATCACGCGACGTGTCGTCCGGCACGTCGGCGAGGGGAGGACGCCATGGCCAGTTGGACTGTCGACAGTCCGCGCCGGCTCACGCTCGACGAGCCGGTCACCCGGCTGGACGTGCGGCTGGTCAGCGGCCGGCTCAACGTGGTGGCCACCGACGGTCCGGCCCGGGTCGACGTCACCCGGATCAGCCGTCGGCCGGTCGTGGTCGAGCTGCGCGAGGGTCGGCTGACCGTCCGGCACGAGCGGATGCCCCGCTGGCCGGGCGTGCTCTGGTGGCTCGGTCAGCTCCGCCGCCGGTTCCGCGCCGAGGTGTCGGTCGCCGTGCCGGCCCAGGCGCTCGCCGACCTGCACCTGATCGACGGCGCGCTGGTCGCCTCCGGGCTACGCCGGGACACCCGGGTCGACGTCACCTCGGGCCAGGTCACCCTGATGGGGCTGCGCGGACGCACCACCGCCAAGGTGGTCTCCGGTCCGGTGGAGGCGCTCGGCATCGGCGGCGACCTCGACCTGGAGACGGTCTCCGGGGAGCTGATCCTGGCCGACAGCGCGCCCGAACGGGTGCGGGCCCACGCGGTCTCCGGTTCGATCACCTGCGACCTGGACAATCCGCGGGGCAGCGAGATCCGGCTCAGCGCCATCTCCGGCAGCATCACCGTCCGGGTCCGCGAGGACAGCGACCTCAGCGTGCACCTGCACACCACCTCCGGCCGGATCACCAGCGGCTTTCCGCAGATCTGCGGCGGCCAGCACGGGTTCGGCGCGGTCAAGGACAGTCACGGCGTGCTGGGCGGGGGCGCGGGTAAGCTCTGGGCGTCCGCGACGTCCGGCAGCATCGCGCTGCTGGCCCGCCCGGTGGCGGACGCCGACGACGTGGAGGACCTGCCGTGACCGCCGTGTTCACCCACGGGCGGCTCCGGCTCTACCTGCTCAAGCTCCTCGACGACGGGCCGAAGCACGGCTACGAGCTGATCCGCCTGCTGGAGGAGCGGTTCCTCGGCCTGTACGCGCCCAGCGCCGGCACCATCTACCCCCGCCTGCAACGGCTGGAGGTGGAGGAGTTGGTCACGCACACCGCGGTGGGCGGGCGCAAGGTCTACGAGATCACCGAGGCGGGCCGCGCCGAGCTGCGCCAACGCGCCGACGAGTTGGCCACGCTGGAGGCCGACATCAGCGCCTCCGTCGAGGACCTCTCCGCGCTGGCCGGCGAGATCCGCACCGAGGTCCGCGGCTCGGCGCGCGACCTGAAGCGGGAGCTGCGCGAGGTGACCCGGCAGACCCGGCAGGGCCGCTGGACGCCGCCACCGGCCACCCGGCCCGGCGACCACGACGGGGCGGCCCGACCGGCGGAGGCGCCACTGCTCGTCGAGTTCGACGAGCGGCTGGCCGCGTTCACCGTCGAGGTCGGCGCGCTGGTGCGGGCCGGGCGGCTCAGCGACAACCAGCTCCGGACCGCGATCCGGCTGCTCGACGGCGCGCTCGACGGGCTGCGGCGACTGCTCCGCTGAGCTCACAGGTTGTTTCCAGCCACCACCCAGCGCGACCGCAGCCGGAGCACGGATGATGGGGCCATGGCGGCTACCCACACCGAGGCTCGACTGCTCGTCGTCGAGGACGATCCCAACATCCTCGAACTGCTCTCCGCGAGCCTGCGCTTCGCGGGCTTCGACGTGGCGACCGCGACCAGTGGCAGCGCGGCGCTGCACGCCGCCAAGGACCACCGGCCCGACCTGGTCGTGCTCGACGTGATGCTGCCCGACCTCGACGGCTTCGAGGTCATCCGGATGCTCCGCGAGGGCGGTACGCGTACCCCGGTGGTGTTCCTGACCGCACGGGACGCCACCGACGACAAGATCCGCGGGCTGACGCTGGGCGGCGACGACTACGTCACGAAGCCGTTCAGCCTGGAGGAGTTGACCGCCCGCATCCGGGCCGTGCTGCGGCGCACCGCGACCGGCGAGCAGGCGCCGTCCCGGCTCACGTTCGCCGACCTGGAGCTGGACGAGGAGACCCACGAGGTGCACCGGGCCGGCCAGCGGGTGCAGCTCTCGCCGACCGAGTTCAAGCTGCTGCGCTACCTGATGCTCAACGCCAACCGGGTGCTCAGCAAGGCGCAGATCCTCGACCACGTCTGGAACTACGACTTCCGCGGCGACGACAACATCGTCGAGTCGTACATCTCCTACCTGCGACGCAAGGTCGACAACACCCAGCCCCGGCTGATCCACACGCTGCGTGGGGTGGGGTACGTGCTACGCAAGCCGGCGGCGTGAGCGCCGTCCACGACGCGAAGAGCTGGCTGCGCGGGATCCCGCTCCGGCTCAAGCTGGTCACCTCCGTCCTGGCGCTGGTCGCGGCGGCGCTGCTGGTGATCAGCGTCTCCACCGCCTACTTCCTGCACAGCTACCTGGTCGGGCAGATCGACGCCGAGTTGCGGAACTCGGTGAACCGGGTGCAGTCGCTCCCGTCGAGCGGCGGCAGCATCACGCTGCCGAGCGACTACCTCGTAGTGCTGACCGACCTCGACACCGGCGAGATCGCGAAATACTCCTTCGACGACGGTCGCTTCCAGGAACGGGACCTGCCCCTGTGGCCGGCGAACGCGGCCGGTTTCCAGGAGCGGGTCGGCGACCCGTCCACCGTGCGGGCTCGGGACAGCTCGGTGCGGTGGCGGGTGCTCTACACCCAGCTCCCGAACGGGCAGATGGCGCTGATCGGCGAGCACCTGACCGACGTCGACCAGGCCGTCCGGCAGCTCATCTGGATAGACCTGCTGGTGGGCGGCGCGGTGCTGATCATCCTGGCGTCGGTGGGGGCGGGCATCGTGCGTACCAGTCTCAAGCCGCTCGTGGAGATCGAGCGGACCGCGGGGGCCATCGCCGGCGGCGACCTGACCCGGCGGGTGCCCGACCCGGAGGAGGGGCGGGCCTGCCCCACCTCCGAGCTGGGGCGGCTCTCCCGGGCGTTGAACACGATGCTGGCCCAGATCGAGGCCGCGTTCACCGCGCGGGCCGCCTCCGAGGCGGCGGCGCGCAGCGCCGAGACGGGCGCCCGGGACGCCGCCGCCCTGGCGCAGGCGTCCGAGGCGCGGGCCCGCCGGTCCGAGGAGCGGATGCGGCAGTTCATCGCGGACGCGTCGCACGAACTGCGGACCCCGCTGACCACCATCCGGGGTTTCGCCGAGCTGTACCGGCAGGGCGCGGCGCGGGCCCCGGAGCAGACCGCCGACCTGCTGCGCCGCATCGAGGACGAGGCGTCCCGGATGGGGCTGCTGGTGGAGGACCTGCTGCTGCTGGCGCGGATGGACCGGGAACGGCCGATCGCGTTGGCCCCGGTGGAGCTGCCGGTGCTGGCCTCGGACGCGGTGGAGGCGGCCCGGGTGGTCGACCCGGAACGGCGGATCGAGTTGGAGCTGGAACCGGGCGCGGGCCCGCTGGTGGTGCTCGGTGACGACGCCCGGCTGCGGCAGGTGATCGGCAACCTGATGACCAACGCGCTCACCCACACCCCGCCGGACGCCGCGGTCACGCTGCGGCTGCGGGCCGAGGCGGGGAACGTCGCGGTGGTGGAGGTGGCGGACACCGGGCCCGGCTTGACCCCGGAGCAGGCCGAGCGGGTCTTCGAGCGGTTCTACCGGGTGGACGCCGCACGGACCCGCCGGGCCGCCGGACCGACCAGCACCGGCCTCGGCCTGGCCATCGTCGCCGCGCTGGTGGCGGCGCACCACGGCACCGTCGAGGCGGTCGCCACGCCGGGCGGCGGGGCCACGTTCCGGGTGAAACTGCCGCTGCTGCCGGAGACGCCGGAGTCGGGCGAGTGACTTACAGAAAACATTCAGGCGGATTCCAGGCTGGTGACAGTGCCACGGGGAAAGCTGTAGGCATGACCGACCACGAGACCGAGCCGCAGCGGTCGCCGGCACCTGCCGACGCCCAGCCGTCGCACCACACCGCCGAGCTGCCCCGCGTCGAGAGCGGGACATCGGACTCCACTCCGGCCGCCGCGTCGGTTCCGGCCGACTCCCCGGCCGCCGGAACCACCGCCCACGCCGACGCGCCGGCGAACCCGTACGCGCCGTCGTCCGACGCGCCGGCGAACCCGTACGCGCCGTCGTCCGACGCGCCGGCGAACCCGTACGCGCCGTCGTCCGACGCGCCGGCGAACCCGTACGCGCCGTCGTCCGACGCGCCGGCCAATCCGTACGCGCCGTCCTCCGCCGCGCCGGCCAGCCCGTACGCGCCGGGTGGCGCGTACGCCCAGCCGTCCGGCAGCCCGTACGCCCAGCCCTCCGCGCCGCCGTACCCCGCCTCGGGGCAACCGCAGAACTGGTACGGCTCGCCGCAGCAGAGCGGGTGGGCGCAGCAGGGCGGCTCCGGCTACCCGTCGTCGCACACCGGGGGACCCGTTCCGACGTACCAGGCGCAGCCGTACCCCCCGCACCAGCCGCACCAGGCCGGGCAGCCGGTCCCGCCGTGGGGCCAGCAGCAGCCGGCGCGGCCCAGTCGGGCCGGCAAGTTCGTCGGCGCCGGCGCGTTGGCGCTGGCCCTGATGCTGGGCTCGGGCGTGGCCGGCGGCGCGCTGGCCCTCGCGCTCGACGACGGCGGCGGCGTCACCCGCACCTACTCCGCCGCCCCGGTGATCAACAGCGCCGACCTGCCCAAGATCGCGGCTGCCGTGCAGGACAGCATCGTCACGATCATGACGGACAGCGGTGAGGGCTCCGGGGTGATCCTCAGCGCCGACGGGTTCGTGCTGACCAACAACCACGTGGTCGCCTCCGCCGGCGGCGACACGGTGAAGGTGGTCTTCGCCAACGGCAAGACCGCCTCGGCGAAGATCGTCGGCACGGATCCGAAGACCGACCTCGCGGTGGTCAAGGCCAGCGGCGTGAGCGACCTGAAGGCGGCGAAGTTCGGCGACAGCGACGGCATGCAGGTCGGTGACCAGGTGCTCGCGCTGGGCAGCCCGCTCGGCCTCCAGGGCTCGGTGACCGCCGGCATCCTCAGCGCCCGCGACCGCACCATCTCCGCCGGTGAGGGCGGCCAGCAGCAGACCCCGCAGCAGGGGGCCAGCTCGATCTCCGGCCTGTTGCAGACCGACGCCCCGATCAACCCGGGCAACTCCGGCGGCGCGCTGGTCAACACCCGGGGCGAGGTGATCGGCATCAACACCGCGATCGCCACCGCCGGCCAGGGCAGCAACGGCAACATCGGGGTCGGCTTCGCCATCCCGAGCAACAAGGCCAAGGACGTGGCCGAGAAGCTCCAGCGCGGCGAGAAGATCAGCCACCCGTCGCTCGGGGTCAGCGTGAACGCCGCGGAGGACGGTGGCGCGATGGTCGCCGCGGTCACCCCGGGCAGCGCCGCCGAGAAGGCCGGGATCCAGCGGGGTGACGTGATCACCAAGTTCGGTGACAAGGTGATCAACGATTCCAACGATCTGGTCGGCGCCGTGCAGGCCGGCAAGGTCGGCGACCGGGTCGAACTTCAGTTCAAGCGAAACGGATCCGACGAGACGGCAACCGTAACGCTCGCCGAAACGTCATAGTCCGCAAGACCTACCTCCCTCCCGGGGGGGGGGGGGGGGGGGGGGGGGGGGGGGGGGGGGGGGGGGGGGGGGGGGGGGGGCGCGCCGCCCCCCCCCCCCCCCCCCCCGCCGCGGGGGGGGGCGGGGGCGCGCGCCCCGCGCCCCCCCCCCCCCCCCCCCCCCCCCCCCCCCCCCCCCCCCCCCCCCCCTCCTCGTGCCTCACCCGGTCCGGGTGAGCCGGTCACCGGCCCGGTGACCGGTCCGGGCGCAACCGCCGTTTACCGCGTGCCGCGTCGGGAACCCGCCGCCGATCGGGTACGCCGGGGACCAGCGGGGGAGGGACTCGTGGCCGTCGACCAGCCACCGCCTGGCCGGGTGCGGGCCGGGCCGCTCCGGATCGCGATGGTGGTCCCGCCGTGGCTGTCGGTGCCGCCGCCCGGCTACGGCGGGTTGGAGACCCTGGTGGCCGGGCTGGTCGACGCGCTCGTCGAGCGCGGGCACGCGGTGACGCTGTTCGGCGCCGGCACCGAGCACGGCACCGCCGCCGAGTTCGTCTCCACCTGCGCCGAGCTGCAGTTCGACCGGTTGGGTGAGTCGCTGCCCGAGCTGGCCCACCTGGCGCACGTCGACCACCTGGTCGACCCGGCCGACTTCGACCTGGTGCACGACCACAGCACCATCGGCCCGATGGTGGCCGGCCGCCGTCGGGTGCCGACCGTGGCGACCGTGCACGGCAACCCGGTCGGCGAGTACGGCACCGTGCTCAGCAACACCGACCGGGGGGTGGGTCTGATCGCGATCTCGCACGCCCAGCGCCGGGCGAATCCGGGCCTGCCGTGGGTCGGCACGGTGCACAACGCGATGCCGCTGCGGGACTTCCCGCACAAGCGCGCGCCGGGGGCCGGGCCGGTGCTCTGGCTCGCCCGGTTCAGCCCGGACAAGGGCCCCGACGTGGCGATCCGGGCCTGCCGGGCGGCCGGGCTGCCGCTCACCCTGGCCGGCAAGTGCAACGAGCCGACCGAGCGCCGCTACCTGGAGCAGGTGGTGGAGCCGTTGCTGGGCGAGGACGTCACGCTTGTGGTGAACGCCGAGCGCGAGGCGGTGCTGCGGCTGCTGCTCGACGCGCGGTGCCTGATCATGCCGATCCAGTGGGCGGAGCCGTTCGGCATGGTGATGGTGGAGGCCATGGCGACCGGTACGCCGGTGGTGGCGTTGCGCCGGGGCGCGGTGCCGGAACTGGTCCGGTCCGGGGTCACCGGGCTGGTGTGCGACCACGCCGACGAGTTGCCGGCGGCGCTGCGCGCGGTAGTCGACCTGGACCCGGCCGACTGCGTCGCGCACGTCGCCGAGAGCTTCTCGGTGGAGCGGATGGCCGCCGGCTACGAGGCGGTGTACCGCAGCTTCCTGGCCGGGCGGGCGACGACCGGCGGCCCGCGGGCGGTCGCACCGCTCGTCGCCGGTTGACCGGTCAGGCGCGCCCGACCACGAGCGCCGCCGCCGCGGCGTCGAGTTGCCGCGCGTACCCGGGGGTGATGCTGCCCTCGCGCCGACGCTCGGCGATCTTGCCGCGGAGTCGCTCCACCGCGGCGGTCACCTCGTCCTCGCCGCTCGCGGCCACCGCGTTGCGCAGCAGGTTGCGCAGGTCCACCCCGACGTCGCTGCGGATCTGACCGTCGGTCAGCCCGGCCTCGATCAGACCGTCCACCCGCTCGGCCGCGTCCGCCGGCTCGTCGGTCGGCGCGGCCGGGACGGTGCTGGCCGGCGCACGGGTCGGCTCGGGCGGCGGCGTGGTGGCCGGGTTCCCGTCACCGGTCGGCACGCCGGTGGGTGTCTCCACCGGCCCGGCGGTCGGCAGCACCCGGGGCTCGACCGGCCGGTCCGGCGTCAGCGCCGGCACCAGCAACGCGGCGGCGGCCACCAGCACCACCCCGGCCCCCGTCAGCGCGAGGACACGGCGTCGGCCCGGCCCTCCGACCGGCGCCGGTCCGTCCGCCGAACCGGGCTGGGCCGCCGAACCGGGCTGGGCCGCCGAACCGGGCTGGGCCGCCGGACCGGGTCCGCCCGCCGGGCCGGGCCGGGCCGCCGGGGCGGGCGGGACGGGGACCGGCTGGGTCGGCGGGGCCGCCGCCCGGCTCAGCGCGGGCAGCGTCATGGTCGGCGCCAGCATGGTGGCGGCCTGCGGATCGGCGGGAAGCAACTGGTCGCGGAGCACCGCCGCCACCCGGTGCGCGGTGGGCCGGTCCCGCGGATCGCGGGCCAGGCAGCGCAGGCAGATCTCCGCAACCGGCCGGGGCAGTCCGGGTACGCCGTCCAGCGTGGGCGGCGCGTGCTCCGCCAACGCGGCGCTGAGCTGCTCCCAGGTGTCCGCCGGGTACGGCGGCTGGCCGGTCAGCGTCTCGAAGAGCAGCACGCCCAGCGAGTAGACGTCGGTGGCGGGCTGGGCCGGCGCCCCGTCCAGCCGTTCCGGCGCGACGTACGCCGGGGTGCCGAACGTGCCGCCGTCCTCGTCCTCGTCCGGTGCCCCGACCCGGGTGGCGATGCCGAAGTCGAGCACCTTCGCCCCGACGCCGGTCATCATCACGTTGGCCGGGGTGACGTCGCGGTGCACGATGCCGAGCCGGTGCGCCGCGGCCAGCGCCTCGGCCACCTGCGCGCCCGTCTCCACCGCCGCCGCCCAGGGCAGTGGCCCCTCGGTCAGCCGGTGCTCCAACTCCTCGCCGCTGAGCAGCTCCATCACCACGAACGAGGTGATCGAGCCGTCCGGCGCGACCGTCTCGCCGTAGTCGTGCACGGCGGTGACGTGCGGGTGGTCGAGCTGCGCGGCCGAGCGGGCCTCCTCGCGCACCATGTCGCGGAACCGGGCGTCGGCGGCGAGCGAGGGGGCGAGCACCTTCACCGCCACCACCCGGTCGAGCACCTCGTCGCGGGCCCGCCAGATCACCGACATGCCGCCGGCGCCGATCCGGTCGATGAGCCGGTACCGCCGGGCCAGCAGACGGCCGGCTTGGAGTGTCGCCTTCACCTCGCACCTGCCTGGGCTCGGGAGCGCTACCAGGTTGCGGGAATGTGTCCGGCCTGTCAACGGGCGTCCGGAAGCCCGTCACGATCCGCGCGTCGACCGTGGCGCACCGTGCCCGGCCGGGCACGCCGGGCCGGACCGTGCGCCCCGTGCCAGGATGAACGGCATGGCAGGCGGTCCGGTGGCGTTCGTGCTCGGCGGCGGGGGAGTGCTGGGGGCGGTCGAGGTCGGCATGCTGCGCGCTCTGTTCCGCGCCCGGATCCGGCCCGACCTGGTGCTCGGCACCTCGATCGGCGCGGTCAACGGCGCCCTGGTCGCCGCCGACCCGACCGAGGCGGTCACCGACCGGCTGGTCCGGCTCTGGGCCTCCCCGGAGGCGAGCGAGGTGTACGGCGACTCGGTCGCCCGGCAGCTACGCCGCTTCGCCGCGCGGACCCACCTGCACTCGCCCCGCCCGCTGCGCCGCCTGCTGGAGAGCGAACTGGGTGAGGCGACCACCTTCGCCGACCTGGCCGTGCCGTTCCGGTGCTGCGCGGCGAACATCGAGCGCGCCGCCGAGTACTGGTTCTCCGACGGGCCGGTGGTGCCGGCGGTGCTCGCGTCCGCCTCGGTGCCCGGGCTGCTGCCACCCGCCCAGATCGCCGGCCAGCACTACATCGACGGCGGGGTGGTCAACTCGATCCCGGTCGGCGAGGCGGTGGCGGCCGGCGCGACGCGGATCTTCGTGCTCCAGGTGGGCCGGATCGAGCGTGAGCTGAGCCCGCCGCGTCGGCCGTGGGAGGTCGCCCAGGTCGCGTTCGAGATCGCCCGCCGGCACCGGTTCGCCCGGGAGATGGCGGCGCTGCCCGACGGCGTCGAGGTGCACGTGCTGCCGACCGGCGGCCTGGATCCGCGCGACGACAGCCCGTGGGCGTACCGGGACATGGCGGCCGTGGGGCGGCGGATCAGCCGGGCGTACACCGCCTCCCGCCGTTACCTGGACACCGCGCTGGAGCGTTGATGCCGCTGCCACCCCGCTGGTTACGCCGGCTGCTGTTCGCGCCCGGCGTCGTGCTGCTCGCCGTCGTCGTGGTCACCACGCTGCCCGGTTGGGCGCTGCTGGCGTTGGCCGCGTCGCCGCTGGTGCCGGGGCGGCTGCGCCCGCTGCGGCTGCTCTGGATCGGCACCGTCTACCTGGTCTGGGACGCCGCCGCGCTGCTCACCCTCTTCGTGCTCTGGCTGGCCGCCGGGTTCGGCCGGTACAAGCGGTCGCCGGCGTTCCAGCGGGCCCACTACGTGGTCGCCGGCCGCTTCCTGCGGGTGTTGTTCTGGCAGGCCCGGTGGACACTGCGGCTGAGCATCGACGTGGTCGGCACCGATCCGGACACCGCGCTGCCCGGCCGTCCCGAGCTGGTGCTCTGCCGGCACGCCGGGCCGGGTGACTCGTTCATCCTGATCCACGCGCTGGTGAACTGGTTCCACCGGGAGCCCCGGATCGTGCTCAAGGAGAGCCTCCAGTGGGACCCGGCGATCGACGTGCTGCTCAACCGGCTGCCCAACCGGTTCATCGCGCCCGGCGCGGACGGCCGGGACTCGGCGGTACGGCAGATCAGCCACCTGGCCACCGGCCTCGACGACGACGACGCCTTCGTGATCTTCCCGGAGGGCGGCAACTTCACCCCGTCGCGCCGACTGCGGGCGATCGCCCGGCTGCGGTCGCTCGGGCTGGAGCGGATGGCGCTGCGGGCCGAGCGGATGCAGCACGTGCTCGCCCCGCAGCCCGGTGGACTGCTGGCCGCGCTGGACGCCGCGCCGGACGCCGGGGTGATCTTCGTGGCGCACACCGGCCTGGACCAGTTGCTCACGGTCGCGGACGTGTGGCGTGAGCTGCCGATGGACAAGCGGATCGTGATGCGGTTCTGGTCCGTGCCGCCGGAGGAGATCCCCGCCGGTGAGCAGGAGCGCATCGACTGGCTGTTCGACTGGTGGGCCCGGATCGACAAATGGATCGCCGCCACCCGGGACGGCACGGCCGACGCCTGAGCGGCTTTCGCGCCCGGTTGCGGCGGCGCGGCCCGGACGCCGCGTAGGGTGCGCTGGTGGAGCAGATCTGCGTGGTGACGACGGTGGTGGATGCCCGCCGGGTGGCGGACGTGTTGGCGGCTGCGGCCGTCGCCGGCCGTCTGGCGGCGTGTGCCCAGGTCGGCGGCCCGGTGGACAGCACCTACTGGTGGCAGTCGGCGATCCAGACCACCGCCGAGTGGTCGGTGCGTTTCAAGACCACGCCGGACCGGGTGGACGCGCTCGTCGACCAGATCCGGGCCAGCCACCCGTACGAGGTGCCGGAGATCCTGGTCGCCCGGGAGGACAGCGGCAACCCGGACTACACCGCCTGGGTACGCGAACACACCCGTCCCTAGGTACCCCTACTCTGTCCGCCCGCCCCGCCACCGGCGAGGCTGACCGGGTGGAGAACACCGGCTACCCCTGCCCCGGATGCGGCGCACCGGCCGACCTCGTCGCCGGCTGCCGCGCCTGCGGTCGCCCGCCCTACCCGCCCGCCGCCGAGGTGGTCCGGCTGGACCGGGAGATCGTCGCGCTGACCCCACGGGTGGACGCGGCCCGGGTCGCGTACCAGGAGCTGGCCGGCCGGCTGTCCACGGTCCGGCAGCGACGGGCGGCGCTGGCCGCCCGGATCCGCCTGGAGATCCCCGCGCCCCGTCCGATCACCGCCGGGACGCCGATCACCGCCGGGACGCCGATCACCGCCGGGACGCCGATCACCGCCGGGACGCCGATCACCGCCGGGACGCCGCCGCAGCCGGTGCGGCCGGTGCGGCCGGTGCGGCCGGTGCCGCCCGTCGCCGGGCCGGCCCGCGCCGGTGGCGCGGAGACGTCCGGCCGGGCGGTGCAGGGTCTGCTCTTCGTGCTCGGTGGGCTGCTGCTCGGCACCGCCGCGATCGTCTTCACCGCGGTCGCCTGGGCCGCGTTCGGGGTGGCCGGCCGGGCGCTGATTCTGCTCGCCGTCACCGTGCTGGCGCTCGCCGCGCCGTTGCTGGCCCGGGCGCGCGGGCTGCGCGGCACCGCCGAGACGATCGCCGCGGTGGGACTGCTGCTGGTGCTCCTGGACGGGTACGCCGCGTGGTCGGTGGACCTGTTCGGGGTGGCCGGCTGGCCGGGCAGCCGGTACGCCGCCCTGGTCGCGGCCGTCAGCGCTGCCGTGGCGGCCGGCTACGGGCGACTCAGCCGCCTGACCGCGCCGTGGTTCGCGGCGTGGCTGGCGGCCCAGCCGGTGCTGCCGCTGGCGGTGGCGGGGGCCCGGCCGGCGGCGGCCGGTTGGGCGTTGGCCCTGACCGTGCTGGCGCTCGGTGACCTGGCGGTGGTGGTCGCCCTGCGCCGCCGGACCGCCCGTGCCGGCGGCGCGCGCCTGGGGAGCGGCGCCGGCACGGGCCCGGCCGGCGGGGCGGTGTGGGCCGGGCAGGTGCTGGGCTGGCTCGGGCACGGCGCGGCGCTGGCCCTGGCCGCCGGCTTCGCGCTGGTGCCGCTGGCGGTCGGCCGCGCGGCCGGCACCCCGCTGCTGGCCGGCGGTCCGCTGCTGGTGGTGGCGCTCGCCCTGGTCGCGGGCGCGTACGCGGCCGGTGGCCGGACGTGGCGCGCGGTGGCCGCCGGGCTGCTGGTGCCGGTGCTGGCCGCCGCGCTGGTGCGTCCGGTCGCCGCCGAGCGTCCCGGGCTGCTGCTGCTCGCGGCCGGGCTCACGGTGGCGGTGCTGGCCGGCGCGGTCCGGGCGCTTCCGGCGCGGCTGCGGACCGGGCCGCGGATCGGTGCGCTCGTGGTGGCCGCCGGGCTGGGACAGGCCACCGTCGTGCTGACCGGGGTGACGGCCGCGGCGGTCGCGGTCGCCGCGCTCCGGGACCGGCCGGTCGGGTCCGTTCCCTCCTGGGGCTGGCAGTTGCCGCCCGCGTTGCTGCTCGTCGCCGGCGCGGTGGCGCTGCTGACGCCCCGGGCCGCCCGGCCGCTGGTCGGGGTCGTGACCGCCGGGTTGACCGTCCTCGCCGCGCCGGCCGTGGTGGGCACGCCGTGGCCGGCGGTGCTGGTCGCCGACCTCACGGTCGCCGCCGCGCTGCTGCTGGGCGCGGTGGCTCGGCCGCGCCGGGGCCGGGTCGTCGTCGGAGTCGCCGCGTCGACCGGCGCGGTGCTGGTCGGGCATGCGCTGCTGGTCGGCTGCGCCGCGCCGGCCGGTGCCGTCGCGGTGCTCGCGGTGACGGCAGTGCTCGGCGTGGCGGTGGCGGCGCTCGGCCGGCGCGGTGCGGGCGCCCAGCCGGTCGTCGCCGGGCTGGCGCTGGCCGTGGCGCTGCTCGCCGTACCGGCGGCGGTGGCCGTCGCGCTGCTCGGCCTGGACGCGCCGACCTGGTGGCAACTGCGGGGCGGGGCGGTCGCCGTCGTGGTGCCGGTGGTCGCCGTGCCGGCGGTCCGCCGCCGGTGGCCCGACCTGACCGGGTACGCCTCGACGGCGCTCGCGGTCGCGCTCGCCGCACTCGGCCTCGGGCCGCTGGTCGTGCCGGGCCGGGAACCGGTGGCGCTCTACGCCGCGGCGGGAGTGCTGCTGGCACTGGCCGCCGGTGGCGGGACGACCCGGCCGGCGTACGCCCCGCGGGTGGTCGGCGCGGCGCTGGCCGGGCTGGCGGGGCTGGCCGCCGCGCCGGGCGCGCTGGCGGTGCTGGGGGAGCTGTCGGTCCGGCCCTGGTCCGGGGCGCCGGCCGGCACGGCGGCTCCGGCGGAGGCGGCCCGGGCCGGGTTGACCCTGCTGCTGCTGGGCGTCGCCGCGGCGGCGTACGCCCGGATCGGGACGCCGGTCGGCCGGCGCGTGCGGGCGGCGCTGCCGTTCGGCGCGGTGGCCCTGCCGGTGCTGCTCGCGGCGGCCGACGCGCCCTGGCCGGTGGTGCCGGCGGTGGCGTTCGGCACCGGCCTGGCCGCGCTGCTGACCGCCGCCGCAGCGGGTCCGGGCCCGGCCGCCCCGGTGGGCGACGCTTCGACGTTCGCGGTGGGTCCGGGGCCGGCCGCCCCGGTGGGCGGGCGTCCGGTGTCGACGGTGGGTGCCGGCGGCGTCGCCCCGGTGGGGGCGGTTCCGACGTCGGCCCCGGGCCTGGCGGGGGCGAATCCGGCGGTTCCGACGTCGGCCCCGGGCCTGGCGGGGGCGCGTCCGGCGCCGACGGCGAACCCGGTGGGGGCGGGTCCGGCGTCGGCTCCGGGCTGGTGGTTGCCGGTGCTGGTGCTGTCGGGGGCGCTGCTCGGCGGGTTCGGGTTCGGCGGGCTGGTCGCCACCCGGGCGGGGACGTTGGCCGGGCTGGGGGCGCTGGTGGTGGCCGGCGTGGTGGTGGGCCGGGCCGGGTGGTCGGGCGCGGTCCGGCTCGCCGGTTGGCTGGGCGCGGTGGCCGCGGCCACCGGCTTCGCGGTCACCGCGCCGTTGGCCGGCGGCCTGCCGTTGCGTACCGCCGGGTTCGCGGTGCTGGCCGTCGCGGCGGTGACCCTGCACGCGGCGCCAGCGTTGGGGGCCACCCCTCGGATCGTCGATCTTGGACTTGTGGTCGTTCGCAAAAGGCGTGATCCCGACATCGCGGGCGCCACAACTCCAAGATCGACGCTGTGGACGGTGGGGGCGGCGGCGACGGTGGGGGCGAGTGCGGTGCTGGAGGGGGTGGCGCAGGCGGTGGCGCTGCTCGCGCTGCTGCTCACCGGCGGCGCGCTGCGGTACGCGGCGGCGGTCTGCGCGCTCTGGGGCGTGGTCGTGGCGGTCCGGGTGCTGCGCCGTGGTGAGACGCCGGCCCGGCGTGCCGCTCTCGCGGCGGTCGCGGGCGGCAGCGAGCTGCTCGGCGGCTGGCTGCTGCTGGCGGCCGGCGGGGTGGCGGTGCTGGAGGCGTACACGGTGCCGGCGGCGGCGCTCGCCCTCGGCGCGGGCCTGCTCGCGCTGCGGCGCCGGCCCGGACTGACGAGCTGGCTGGCGCTCGGCCCGGGGCTCGGCGCGGCGCTGCTGCCCAGCCTGGTCTCGGTGCTGGCGGCGCCGGACCCGCAACCGCTGCGCCGGCTGGCGCTGGGCGTGGTGGCGCTCGGCGCGGTGCTCGGCGGCGCGGTCCGGCGCTGGCAGGCGCCGGTCCTGCTGGGCGCGGCCACGCTGGTGCCGTTGGCGCTGCACGAACTGGCCCGGAGCTGGGACCTGCTGCCCCGCTGGGTCTTTCTCGCGCTGGGCGGCCTGGCGCTGATCGGTCTGGCCGCCACGTACGAGCGACGCCGGCGTGACCTGGCCCGCCTGCGTGCCGCCGTCACCCGCCTGACCTGACCGGTCCCGTCGCCGGGGTGGGGACAGCACCACCTGCGGTTCGGGGGATGGCGGGATTACCCAGGGCCACGAAATTCGACAGGCTGGTCACCGAGGGTCACGACTGGATGTGGCCCATGGCAGGGCGGGGGCGATGGCGGATGACGACTTCGACGGTGGCGGCATCCGAGGGCCGGCGGGGCAGCGACTACGCGCGGCTGTCCCGCCGGGTCGCCGAGGCCGGGTTGTTCGAGCGGCGGCCGGGCCGGTACGCGGTCCGCATCGCGCTCACCCTGGGCGCGTTCCTGGCCGGCTGGGCGGTGGTGGCGGCCGTCGGCGACTCCTGGTGGCAACTGCCGCTGGCGGCCGTCATGGCGGTGGCCACCACCCAGGTGGCGTTCCTCGGGCACGACGCCGGGCACCGGCAGATGTTCCGCCGGCGCGGGCCCAGCGAGGTGGCCGGCCTGGTCGCCGGGAACCTCGCCGTGGGGCTGAGTTACGGCTGGTGGGTGGAGAAGCACAACCGGCACCACGCCAACCCGAACCACGCCGACGAGGACCCGGACGTCGGCGCGGGCGCGTTGGTCTGGACGTACGAGCAGGCGCAGGCGACCCGGGGACTGAGCCGGTGGCTGGCCCGGCGGCAGGCGTGGCTGTTCTTCCCGATGCTGCTGCTGGAGGGGCTGGCGCTGCACGTGGCGAGCATCCGGGCGCTGGCCGGTCGGCAGCCGGACGGCCGGTGGCGCGTCCCGGTGCGGCACCGGGCCGTGGAGGCGACGCTGCTCGCGGCACACACCTCCGGCTACGTCGGCCTGCTGCTGGCGGTGATGTCACCGGGCAAGGCGCTGCTTTTCGCCGCCGTGCACCAGGGACTCTGGGGGCTCTACATGGGGTGCGCGTTCGCCCCGAACCACAAGGGCATGCCGATGCCCACCGCCGACGACGACCTTGACTACCTGCGCAAGCAGGTGCTCACGGCCCGCAACGTGCGCGGCGGCCGGTTCGTCGACCTGGCGTTGGGCGGCCTCAACCACCAGATCGAGCACCACCTGTTCCCGAACCTGCCGCGCGCCAACCTGCGCCGGGCCCGCCCGCTGGTCCGGGCGTACTGCGCCGAGCAGGGCATCCCGTACGCGGAGGCCGGGCTGGTCGAGTCGTACCGGCAGGGGTTGGCGCACCTGCACGACGTGGGGCGACCGCTGCGCGCGGGCTGAGTCGGGCGGCCGGGCAGGGGCGTCGAGGGGGTGCCCCCGCCCGGCCCGGCCGGTGGCGTGCGCCGCTTCCGGCGTGCGGGGGAACGCCGCCGTCGGACGCGGCCGGTAGGGTCGTCGCAGTGGTGGGACGGCGCGTCGCCGGGGTGACGCGCGGCCCGGTGGGCGACCGGCCCCGGCCGGGTCAAGCGACGACATGGTGCGGAGCGCGGCATGAGATTCGAGATCAGCAAGGTGCTGGACGCCATCGAGGGACGGGTCTGCACCGACCCGTTGCTGGCGCGGGCCGTGGTCGACCTGGCCGAGGTGATCCGCTGGCAGAACCTGGACGGCGGGCGGCCGGCCAGCCTGCTGCGGCTCGGGATGGTGATCGACGCGTTGTCCCGGCAGATCGGCGAGGACAGCGTCCAGGTCTACGCGATCGTGCACCGGGCGCTGCTGTCCGACGCCGACCTGACCTCCAACGAGCGGATGGTGGTCCGCCGCTGGGCCGACGACGGCCTGGTGGAGGTGCTCGACCAGCCCGGCGACCGGATGCTGGAGGTGGCCGACCTGCTCGGCCTGCCGGTGCTCACCCGCGCCCGGCTGGACGGGGTCATCGGCCGTTACCCGTGGGTCGGCCAGGCCGGCCGGGTGCTCGCGCCGGTGCCCGGCGCCGGCGGGCCGGTGTTCATCGCGCACGTCGGCGGCGGCCAGGACCCGGTCACCGGCACCCGCTCGCCGGCCGGCGTCAAGCTGCTCTCCCGGCAGTGGCGCTGCCCCGAGCCGGGCTGCGCGCTGTTCGGTGGCGGCGGGGGTGGCGGCGCCTTCGCCGACCTGGCCGCGATCGACCGGGCCCCGTCCGAGCAGCCGCCGCCCACGTTGCGCACCGGCGCGCCGACCTGCCCCCGGCACGGCAGCCGCCTCTCCGACGCCGGGCAGCGCCCGCGCAGCGAGGTGCTGGCGGTGCGGATCGGCGGGTTGGTGCGGAAACGGTTCGTGCTCAGCGAGGCCGAGCCGGTGGCGGTCGGCCGGGCCCCGGACGGCCCGGGCAACGTGACGCTCGGCCAGTGGCTCAACGACGAGGCCCGCCGCTGGATCAGCCGCAGCCACGTCCGGTTCGACCTGGGGCGCGGTGGCGAGGTGGTGGTCACCGACACCAGCACCAACGGCTCCGGCGTCCGGCCGGGCGGGTCGATGGTCGAGACGGAGCGGATCCCGCTGCCGCCCCAGCAGTCCCGGGCGTTGGGCGAGGGCGACCTGATCGAGCTGTACCCGGGCGTGCAGATCGGGCGGGCCGCCGAGACGGCCAGCGACGCGACGTACACGCCGAACTCGGTGATGGCCGAGGCGCCGACCATGGCGATGCGGCTGCCGCGTCCCTGACCCACGAACGCGAAGGGCGCCGGGACCGTCGTGGTCCCGGCGCCCTTCTTCGCGTACGCCGTCAGCCGGCCAGCACGGCGGCGAGCTGCGCCACCGCGTGGTCGATCTCGTCGGCGGTGATCACCAGCGGCGGGGCGAGCCGGATGGTCGAGCCGTGGGTGTCCTTGGCCAGCACCCCGCGCTCCATCAGCCGCTCGCACGCCTGCCGGCCGCTCATCAGCGCCGGGTCGATGTCGACGCCGGCCCAGAGACCGCGCACCCGGACGGCGACCAGACCCTTGCCGAGCAGCGCCTCCAGGCCGGCCTTCAGCCGCTCGCCCAGCTCGGCCGAGCGGCGCTGGAACTCGCCGGTGGCGAGCAGCCGGACCACCTCGGTGGCGACCGCGCAGGCCAGCGGGTTGCCGCCGAACGTGGAGCCGTGCTGACCCGGCTGGAGCACACCCAGCACGTCGGCGTTCGCGGCCACCGCGGAGACCGGCACGATGCCGCCGCCGAGCGCCTTGCCCAGCAGGTACATGTCCGGGACGACGCCCTCCAGGTCGCAGGCGAACGTGGCGCCGGTGCGCCCCAGCCCGGACTGGATCTCGTCGGCGATGAACAGCACGTTGCGCTCGGTGCAGACCTCGCGGACGCCGGGCAGGTAGCCCTCCGGCGGCACCACGACGCCCTGCTCGCCCTGGATCGGCTCCAGCAGCACGGCCACCGTGTTCTCGTCGATCGCCGCGCTCAGCGCGGCCAGGTCGCCGTAGGGGACCACGGTGAAGCCCGGCGTGTACGGCCCGAAGCCGGCCCGCGCGTCCTCGTCGGTGGAGAAGCTGACGATGGTGGTCGTCCGGCCGTGGAAGTTGCCCTCCGCCACCACGATGTTGGCCTGGCCCGGCGTGACGCCCTTGACCTGGTAACCCCACTTGCGGGCCACCTTGATGCCGGTCTCCACCGCCTCGGCGCCGGTGTTCATCGGCAGCACCAGATCCTTGCGGCAGAGCGCGGCCAGCTCCCGGCAGAAGTCGGCGAACTGGTCGTGGATGAACGCGCGGCTGGTCAGCGTGAGCCGGTCGAGCTGGGCGTGCGCCGCCTCGATCAGCTTCGGGTGCCGGTGGCCGAAGTTCAGCGCCGAGTAGCCGGCCAGGCAGTCCAGGTAGCGGCGGCCGTCCACGTCGGTCAGCCAGGCGCCCTCCGCCGAGGAGATCACCACGGGCAGCGGGTGGTAGTTGTGCGCCGTGTGGCGCTCCGCGTCCCGGACCGCGGAGGGTGTCCGCAGCATGTCGTCGATGATCACTTGATCGCCTTTCCCTGACGGAGTCGCAACGTGCAGCACTTCGGTCCGCCGCCGGCCTTGCGAAGCTCGGACAGGTCGATCCCGATGGTCTCGTAGCCCCGGTCGCGCAGCTTCGCGGCCAGGTCGGTGGCCTGCGCCGGCAGCACCACGTGGCGGCCGTCGCTGACCGCGTTCAGGCCCAGCACCTCGGCGTCGGCCATGGTCGCGTGGATCGCGTCCGGGAAGAGCCGGCGCAGCACCGCCTGGCTGCCCGGCGAGAACGCCTCCGGCAGGTACGCCACGGTCCGCTCGTCGAGCACGGTCAGCGCGGTGTCCAGGTGGTAGAAGCGGGCGTCCACCAACTGCATGGTGACCACCGGGTAGCCGAAGACCTCCTGGAGCTGCGCGTGCGACGCGTGCGCGGTGCGGAACCCGGTGCCGGCGAGCAGGTGGTCGCCGACCAGCAGGACGTCGCCCTCGCCCTCGTTGAGGTGCTTCGGGTCGTACATCTCGAAGCCGGCGGCCTCGAACCAGGCCCGGTACGCGGGCGCCTCGTCGGCGCGCTGCGGGTCGCGGAACTGCACCGCCATGGCCTTGTCGTCGATCACGGTGCCGCCGTTGGCCGCGAACACCATGTCCGGCAGGCCGGCGACCGGGTCGATCAGCTCGACCTCGTGGCCCAGGTCGAGGTACGTCTGGTGGAGCTGCTCCCACTGCCGGATCGCCAGGTCGGCGTCGACCGGGGCGGTGGGGTCCATCCACGGGTTGATCGCGTAGTCGACGGCGAAGTACGTCGGCCGGCACATCAGAAAGCGCTGGCGGGTAACGTCCATCGTCATGTGGTGCTCCCAGGGTCGGGCGCGCCCGGCCACGGTCGGCCCACGGGCTGGCGCCGTGGGTCAACCGTATGCGGCCCGGTGCGTCGACTTCCACCACGAAACCGTGCGTCGAGCAGCTAATCGTTGCGTCTAGCGGCGCTTCATCGGCTGATTGTTGCGTCCACGCGCTTCCCGACCGTGAAAACACTTCGGGGGGCGGCGAATCGCCGCCCCCCGAAAGGGTGTTGCCCTGCCGGTGAACCACCGGAGCTGCCCGGTGAACCACCGGAGCTTTGTCGGGCTGCCGGTCGCTGCCGGCGATCGGGATAGTGCCCTCAGAATCGATCGACAAACTGTGAATCAAGCCACTCGCGGAACCGGCCGACCCACTCGCCGTCCGTGGTCGGCCAGTCGAACTGGCCGGTCATCGCCACGATGCCGAGCACCACGGCGGCCAGGCCGACCAGGATGCCGATCAGCGCGTCGGTCTTCCCGGCCACGTGCCGGCGTCGGGTGGCGATCAGACCCAGCACCGCGAGCACCGCGCCGACCGCGCCGAGCCCGATGCCGTAGCCGGCCAGCGTGCCGGAGAGCACGAAGAGCGCGCCGACCACGGACACGATCAGACCGAGCGTGGCGAGCATGCTGGCCCGCGGCTTCTTCGTCAGCTCCGGATCGATTTCCCGGTCGGGACGGCCGTCGCCGTCCAGGTCCACGGGACGGTCCGGGCGGCCGTCCCGATCCAGGTCGACGGCACGGTCCGGGCGACCGTCGCCGTCCACGTCGACGGCACGGTCGGGGCGGCCGTCCCCGTTCAGGTCGACGGTCTGCTCCCGGGTGGGTTCCGGGTCGACGGTCCGCGTGCTCCGACCCAGCGGCCGGCTGGTCGCCGCCCGGGCCGAGGCGGCCCGCTGCGCCGCCCGCCGCTCCGCCTCACCGGTGCGGGGCGCGGTCTCGACGCGTGCGGCGTCGGTGACCGGTCCGGGGCCGGTGACCGGTCCGGCGTCGGCGGCCGGTCCGGCGTCGGCGACCGGTCCGGTGTCGGCGGCCCGCTCCGCCTCGGTGGCGGTCGCGCCGCTGCGGTACGTGGTCCGTGCCGCGTCGCGGTCGGTCACCACCGGTCGGCCGGCAGTTTCGTCCGCGACCGGGGTTCCGTCGGCGGCCGGGATCTCGTCGCGGGCGTCCACGACGCCGTCGCCGTTCACATCGGTACTGCGCGCCGGAGAGTTCCGGCGGGACAAGATGTTCACCTTGGTACCTCCTGATGCAGGCGCGGAGGCCGCGCATGACAGGAAGGAGGTACCCAGGCGTGCGCAAATCGACACCCGACGACGGAACCGGGCCCCACCCCGGCCGGCGTCGTGCCGGCCGGGGCGGGCCCGGTCACCGTCACGCGGGCGTCGTCGTCAGGACTGGGTGCGCGACCACTGCTGGTTGGTGCCCCCGCCGCAGGTGAGCTGCTGGACGTCCGCGCCGTCGCCGGTGCCGGCGTTGACCACGTCCAGGCACTTGCCGCTGTGCCGGGCCCGGAGCTGGAACCAGCCGCCGACCGCGGCCCACTGCCACTGCTGGTTCGCGCCGCCGCCGCAGGTGTACTGGATGATGTTCGCGCCGTCGGCGGTGGACGCGTCGGCGACGTCGAGACACTTGCCGCTGTTGGCGTTCACCAGGCGGAACCAGCCGCCGCCGGCGTCCTGGAACTCCCACCGCTGGTTCCCGCCGCCGTTCCACGCCCACTGCTTGACCTCGGCGTTGTTCGCGGTGGAGTTGCCGATCACGTCCAGCACCCGACCGCTGTGCCGGGCGGTGACCCGGTACGAGACCGGCGTGTCGCCGGTGACCGTCCCCGCGGCCGTGTCGATGGTGACCGACGGGTACCAGGTCAGGCTCATGCTGGTGCTGGTCGGGAAGGAGATCGGCAGCCACACGTACTGCGAGTCGTTGACCGGCCCGCCCCACGCCCCCGCCCACCGGTCACCCAGGTAGAGGTAGCTGGTGGTGGCGGTGCCCTGGATGGGCAGCACGAAGGCGGGCTGGGAGTTGAACGTGGTGCCGTTGCCCACGTCGGTCCAGCCGCTCCACGGACCGGAGATGCTCGGCGCGGTGGCGTACCGGGCCTGGTTCGGGCTCCAGCCCGTCGCGGCGGAGGTCAGCAGGAAGTACGTGCCGCCCCGTTTGAACATCGCGGGCGCCTCGCGGGTCGCGCCGGCCCAGAAGTTGCCCACCAGACTCGCGACGTTGAGGTAGTCCGAGGTGAGCCGGTAGATGTGCAGGTCGCGGTTCTCGTTCGCGGCCGAGATCATGTACGCCGTGCCGTTGTCGTTGTAGAGCGTGATGTCCCGGGACATGTGCTGCCCGAGCGGCCGGAAACTGCCGTGGTACGTGTAGGTGCCGTCCACCGTGGCCGACGACGCGACGGCGGCCCGCGCCTCGGTGTAGTCGGACCCGTTCTCCTTGTGCATCCACATCACGAACCGGCCGGTGCCGGCGTTGTAGATGACCTTCGGCCGTTCGATGTTGGCCCGCTGGAGTTCGGTCGCCGACGCCTGGGTCAGCACGTTGTTGCGGAACTCCCAGGTGCGCAGGTCGGTGGAGCGGTAAACGGAGACCGCCCGGAACGTGTTGTCCGGGTTCCGGTTCTCGCCGAACCAGTAGTAGTAGTTGTCGACCTTGAGGACGCCGCCGCCGTGGGCGTGCACCACCGCGCCGCTCGTGTCGGTGAACTGCGTGCCGTTGGCGACCGTCACCGGCGCCGCCTGCGCGCCCGTGGCCGGGCCGACGAGCACCGCCGCGACGGCCACGGTGAGCGCCGCCAGGGCCGCTCCGAGTCGTCCGCCCCGGCTCGTCCGGTCGTTCCGCCCGTGGCGGACCGCCCGATCCGTCGACCGCATGCCGGTCACCGACCGCAGACCGGCGAGATGCCGGCGGACGCGCTGCTGGCGGCCACCAGCACGCCGAACGTGGTCGAGCCGCCCGGCGCCAGCGTCCCGTTCCAGGAGGCGTTGCGGACCGTGACGTTCTCGCCGACGCGTTCCGCCACCCCGCCCCAGATCGACTCGATGCGCTCGTCGCCGGTCCACCGCCACGAGACGACCCAGCCGCTGGTGGACTGGGTCCCGGTGTTGCGCACGGTGACCGTGGCGATGAAGCCGCCGTACCACCGGCTGTCGATGGTGGTCGTCGCGGTGCACGTCGACGCCGGCTGCGTCCGCGCCGGCCCACCGATGATGTACGGGTCGCGGGTGCCGTGGGTGTCGCTGAACCGGAACCAGTAGTCGGTGTCGGGCGTCAGCCCGTTGATGACCACCGTCCCGTACCGCTCCGGCCCGGAGACGGCCTCGGCCGCCGGGTTGCGCCAACCGGTGGCGTCCTCGCGGCTGGTGAAGAGCGTGACGACCATCGGCGGGTCGTAGCCGCAGGGCGGGCTGAGCAGCATCGAGTAGGTGATGGTGAGACTGGTGGCGGTGGTGCCGGTCACCTGTCCGCTGACCGGCAGCGCCGGCGGGCACGCCACCGTCGGAGTGGGCGCGGGCGTCGTCATGGCGGAGGCGGGTGGCCGGGCGGCGCCGGTCGAGGCGGCCAGGCCGGTCAGCGTGAGGGCGGCGGCCAGAGCCGCGCCGAGGGTACGAATCATCTGCGCTCCTGAGCTGAGCTGCGGCCCCCGTGGCGCGGTCGGCGGTGGTGGCGTTCAACCGGCCCGGCGGCGCGACGGTGGCACGGCGGACTGCCGGAGAGGACTGCCCGGCGCCGGGTGGCGCACCACCCCGCGCGTCACTCTCCTGCTGGATCGAGCGGCTCGCACCGGCTCCCGAGCGCGACCGGAGCCAGTCTGGCATTCGACAGACGTCGATTCAATGGCGTCCCGTGCCGTGGTCGCGGCTGCGAGGAGTGTGGACTAGTCGGGCGCGATGCCGTGGGAGCGGAGGATCTGCCGCACGCGCTCGCGGGGTGCTGCGGTACCGCCTGGCCCACCTGCTCGACCTGGCGGCGGTCAGCCGGCAGCGGTGAGCACCGCTGACTACGCTTGGCACCTGTGCCAGAGGGACACTCCATCCACCGACTCGCCGCGCGTCACGCCGAGCTGTTCGCCGGCGACAAGGTGCACGCCGACAGCCCGCAGGGGCGCTTCGCCGAGGGCGCGGCCCGGCTCACCGGCACCGTCCTGGACGGCACCGAGGCGTACGGCAAGCACCTGCTACACCACTACGTTGGCGAGTTGACGCTGCACGTGCACCTCGGGCTGTACGGCAGGTTCGCCGACGGGCCGGGGGAGCCGCCGGCCCCGGTCGGCCAGCTCCGGCTACGCCTGCACAGCGACCGCAACTGGTTGGAGCTGCGCGGCCCCGCCGCCTGCGAGCTGCTCACCCCGCCCGAGGTGGCGGCGCTGCGCGGCCGGCTCGGCCCGGACCCGCTGCGCGCCGACGCCGACCCGGACCGGGCGTACGCGCGGATCCGGCGCAGCCCCACCCCGCTCGCCGCGTTGCTGCTGGACCAGTCCGTGGTGGCCGGCACCGGGCTGATCTTCGTGACCGAGGCGCTGTTCCGCGCCGGGCTGCCGCCGCTGTTGCCCGGACGGGAGCTGACCCCGGCCGGCTGGGCGGAACTCTGGGCGGACCTGGTCATGCTGATGACCCGCGCGGTCGGGCGCGGCCGGATCGACACCGTGCGCGACGCGGACCTGCCGGAGGCCACCGGGCGGGCGCCGCGCGTCGACCGGCACGGCGGCGAGGTGTACGTCTACCGCCGCCCGGGCGAGCCCTGCCACGTCTGCGGCACCCCGGTGAGCCGGGGCACGCTTGCCGGTCGCAACCTCTACTGGTGCCCCACCTGCCAGGCCGGCTGAGCCACGTCTCGTTCCAGGCTGGGTCATGTCTCGTCGAGCAGCCAGCGGGCCGCCTCGATGTTGCCGGGGAAGACCTGGTCGCCGCCGACGCTCCAGGCCAGCGTCTGGCCGATCGCCCAGCCGCGGACCCGGGCCCGGTCCAGGCCCAGCTCGGCGCTGAGCCGGTCGAGCCGGTGCCGCACCGCCGCCGGGGAGTGCCCCAGCTCGGCGCCCCGGACCAGCGGCACCACCGCGAACTCCCGCTCACCGACGAGCGGCTTCGGGTCGATGACCAGCCACGGCTCGCGGCCGGCCGCCAGCACGTTGCCGGCGTGCAGATCCTGGTTGACCAGCACCTGTTCGCCCTGGTCCGGAGCCAGCTCGGCGAGCAGTCCGAGGGCGGCGTCGAGCAGCCGCCGCTCGTACGGCCGGTTGGTCCGCCGCCAGTTGGCCGGCATCCGCTCGGCCCAGCCGGCCGCCTCCTCGGCGAGCGGCGTGAAGGGTGGGCCGGCCGGCACCGCGAGCCGGGGCAGCAGGCGGACCGCGGCGTCGAGCGCGGCGTCGAGCGCCAGCGTGTGCAGCGGTACGCCCGGGTCGCAGCGCTCGACCAGCAGCGCGCGGCGGTCGGCGTCGTGGGCGAGCAGCCGGATCGCGCCCCGGCCGGCCCAGTGTGCCAGCGCGGCGCCCTCGTGGACGCTGTCGTCGTCCGGGTACTGGAGTTTCAGCACCGCCCGCGTGCCGTCCGGCAGCTCGGCCGGCAGGGCCAGCGAGGCGAACGCGTACGCGAACGGCGGCCCGACGGCCGTCAGCTCCCACCGCGCCACGCACTCCGCCAATCGATCCGGCAGCGCCGCCAGCCAGGCCCGCCCGAGCGGCGTCCGCTCGGTCCACCGCAACCCTTCCGGGATCTCCCACCGCATCCGGCCATCCTGCCCCGAGCCCGGCCGTCGATGTGGGTGCACTTGTCGTCGGGGCGACCACAAGTGCACCCAAAGGTCAGGGGCGCCAACCGGCGGCGGTCAGGGCGGCGCGGAGCTGGGCGGCCACCTCGACCGGACGGTGCCGCACGTCGAACGCGGTGAAGCGCAGGATGCGGTCGCCCTCGATCCAGACGCGGTTCTGCCGGCGCAGGTCCGCCGCCCAGTGCCGGACGTCCATGTGGTGCGCGCCGTCCACCTCCACGTGCAGCCGCCAGCGCCGCCAGTACGCGTCCAGGTAGCGCTGCCGGCCGTCCGCGTCCCGGCGGTGCTCCTGTCCCTCGGGCACGGGGAGGCCGTGGCGGCGGCAGAGTCGTACCAGGTCGATCTCGGACAGCGCCTCCGCGCCGCCGGCCACGTCGTGCAGCGTCTGCCGGATCAGGCGGCGCCGTCGCGCCCGGGGCAGCCGGTCCAGCACCGCGCCCAGCTCCGCCGGGGTGGTCCGCCGCTGCTGGCAGCCGGCCGCCACGATCGCCTGCGCCTCGTCGTCGGTGCCGGCCCAGCCCGCCGCGTCCACCAGCGAGCGGGCCATGCTGGTACGCGGCGGTCGGCCCGGCCGGCGGTCGGCGGGGGACAGGTGACGGGCCCGGTGGACCCGCACCGCCGGCAGGCCCGGCGGCAGCCGGCGCAGCAGGTCGGCCGCCCGGCGGTCGTGCGGCACCAGGACGTCGAGCGCGTCGTACCGCCAGGTGCCGCGCAGGCCGCCGGCCCGCGCGGCGGCCAGCCCGGCGAGCACCGCGCCGTCGCCCGCCGCCAGCACCGCGATCCACCACTGCTGCTCCCGGGTGTACGGCCCGCCCGGCGCGGCGCACACGATGCCCCGGCACACCCGGTGCCAGCGACCGCACGCCACCAGGTGTCGCACCCGGCCCGGCGTCAACACCTCCGTCGCCTGGCCCGGGTGAGCACCCCGGACTGCCCGAGCAGCAACCACTCCAGCCGTGACGCGTCGTCCCCGGATGCCCGCACCCGCCGATCCCACCGCGCCCCGGTGCCACGCGTCCGCCCCGTAACGGCGGAAGGCGTCAAGAAGGGGCCCCGCCTATACGGAAAGCGAGAAGGGGGCCCCTCCTTACGTCGCGGCGAGGGCGTCGACGGCCTTGCGGGCGGCGATCAGCACCGGATCCCAGACCGGGGCGTACGGGGGCGCGTAACCGAGGTCGAGCGCGGTCATCTCGTCCACCGTCATGCCGTTCCACAGCGCCACGGCCAACGCGTCGATCCGCTTGGCCGCCTCGGTCCAGCCGACGATCTGCGCCCCGAGCAGCCGTCCGCTGGGCCGTTCGGCGATCAGTTTCACGGTCATCTTCTGCGCGCCCGGGTAGTAGCCGGCCCGGTTCGTCGACTCGGCCGTCACCGTGACGAACTCGAACCCGGACTCGGTCGCGTCCCGCTCGCGCAGGCCGGTGCGCCCGACCTCCAACTCGCAGACCTTGGTGACGGCGGTGCCGATCACGCCGGGGAACGTGGCGTACCCGCCGCCGATGTTGATCCCGGCGACCCGGCCCTGCTTGTTGGCGTGCGTGCCGAGCGGGACGTGCACCGGCATGCCGCTGACCCGGTGCAGGCTCTCCACGCAGTCGCCGGCCGCCCACACGCCGGGCACGCCGGGCACCCGCATCCGGCGGTCCACCCGGATCGCGCCGGACGGCCCGAGCGGCAGGCCGGCGGCCTCGGCGAGCCGGGTGTTGGGGCGTACGCCGAGACCCAGCACCACGACGTCGGCCGGGATCGGCCCCTCGTCGGTGACCACCGCGGCGATCCGGCCGTCCCGTTCCTCCAGACCGGTGACGGTCAGCCCGGTGCGGATGCCGATGCCGACCCGGCGCATCGCCTCGGCGACCAGCTCGCCCATGTCCGGGTCCACGGTCGCCATCGGCTGCGCGGCCTGCTCGACCAGGTGGACCGTGAGCCCGCGCTGCACCAGCGCCTCGGCCATCTCGACGCCGACGTAGCCGCCGCCGACCACCACCGCGTGCCGCGGCCGGGGCTCGCGTTCGAGCCAGTCGAGCAGCGCGGCGCCGTCGTCGAGCGTCTGCACGCCGAACACGCCGGCCACGTCGTCGCGGGCCCACTCCGGCTGCACCGGGGTGGCGCCGGTGGCGTACACCAGGGTGTCGAAGCCGGCGCGGACCTCGCCGCCGCCGTCGAGGTCCCGGGCGACCACCTCGCGGCGGTCCAGGTCGATGGCGGTGACCTCGTGCCGGGTCCGGACGTCGATGTCGAAGTCGTCGCGGAACGCGGCCGGGGTGCGGGCGACGAGCTGGTCGCGTTCCGGCACCAGGCCGCTGACCCAGTACGGGATGCCGCAGGCCGAGTAGGACGTGAAGTGTCCCCGCTCGAACGCGACGATCTCCAGGTCCGCCCGGTCGCGGCGACGCCGCGCCTGGGAGGCCGCCGACATGCCGGCGGCGTCCCCGCCGACGACGATCATCCGCTCCGCCACGCCGCTCATCCTGTCACGCCCCGACCGGGCCGCGGGGCGGCTCAACCACGGGTCTGCCGGGCCACGTCCGCGACCACGTCGACCAGCTTGCCGGTCTTGGCGAACACCGCCCGCTGCCGGGCCGCGCCGCTGCCGTGCCGGCGCAGCCCGTCCAGCAGCTCGGTCACCCGGTCGAGGTCGCCGTGCCGCTCCAGCTCCGGGCGGAGCCGGTCGACGAGTCGCTCCAGCAGCTCCCAGGCCGGGCGCAGCTCGCCGTCGGTCAGGTCGACGCCCTGGCCCTCCAGCCCGTCGTGGGCGGCCCGCCAGTGCGCGGCGACCAGCAGGTGGTGGTCGGTGTTGACGGCCCGCCGGCCGGCCGCGATGTCGGCGAGCGCGGTCGCGACCAGGCCCCGGACCAGCGCCGCCACCAGCACCGCGTCGTCCACCGACGGGCAGACGTCGCCGATCCTGAGCTCCACGGTCGGGTACTTGGCGGAGAGCCGGGCGTACCAGTAGAGCATTCCCTCGTCGAGCATCACGCCGCTGGCGATGAGCTGCCGGATCAGCCGCTGGTAGTGCTCGTGCGACTCCAGGTAGGGCGTGGGCGCCACGGACGGCCAGCGTTCCCACTCGATCGAGCGCCAGCTCGCGTACCCGGTGTCCTCGCCCCGGGAGAACGGGGAGTTGGTGGTGACCGCCTGGAGGATCGGCAGCCAGGGCCGGACGTGGTTGAGCACCTGCACGCCGGTGTCCGGGTCCGGCACGCCGACGTGCACGTGCATGCCGTTGTTGCCCGGACCGGGCACCAGCAGGCGGAACCGTTCGATCATCCGGTCGAAGCGCGGCTTGTCCACCACCGCCGGCACCGGTCCGTCGACCGGCCCGGTGCCGATCGCCAGCAGGCGTACGCCGGCCCGCTCGGCCGCGTCGGCCAGCTCGGCGCGGAGCACGCCCAGCGAGTGCCGGATCGAGGACAGCTCCAGCCCCGGCGGGCTGCCGATCTCGATCTGGCTGGTCTGGAACTCGCGTTCCACCTGCCCGCGCAGCTCGGCCGGCACCTGCTCCATCACCAGATCGACGGCGGGCACGGCGGTTCCGGTGTGTGGATCGGCGAGCAGGAACTCCTCCTCCACGCCGACCGTCAGCAGGTCCGTCCCGCCCTCGGCGGCGTGCCGTTCCTGCTCCGCCACTGAGCCGCTCATCGCCACCACCGTCTCTCTCCGACCGGCCGCGACACCGTGCCGCGTGGTCGACGCCCTGTTACCCACCGTGTCGATGCCCGGAAACGCGTCGGACGGCGTGTCGGCCCGATCCGCCCGGTCGGTCGTGCGCCGCCCGGCCCCGGAGGGCCGTCGGGTGACGGGACGCGGGACTACGATGAGCCGGCCCGGCGGGCGGTCGCCGGGCCGGAGGAGGTCGTGGTGACTCCGAACGGCACGTCGCGCACGGTGACCGGCGTTCGCGCCCAGGTCCCGCGCGGCTTCGCGATCCTGCTCGCGGTGATCGCGGCGGTGTGCGCGCTGGCGGCGCTGAGCAGCGCGGTGGCCGCCGACGTCCAACCGGTCCGCACCGCGATCGACGCGTTGCTGGTCCCCGCGCCGGCGAACCTCGCGTACGCGGTCTTCCTCGGCGTCCTGGCCGCCGCCGCGCGGCGGCGCAAGCGGCTGGCCTGGTGGGTGCTGCTGGTCTACTTCAGTCTCACGCTGGTGGTCGGGGCCACCGCCGGTGGGCTGCTGCTGATGGTGGGCGCCAACGAGCTGAACCACGCCGCCGGTCAGCGTCTCTTCGGCACGCTGGAGACGATCGGCGTCTGGGTCGGCATCGCGTTCGCCGCCGCCGCGGTGGCGCTGCTGGTGGCCGCGCGGCGGGAGTTCTACGCCCGGGTCCGGCCCGGCAGCACCTGGCGCGCGCTGGGTGTGCTCGCCGGCCTGGCCGCCGTCTTCGTCGGCCTGGGCTATCTGCTGCTCCTGGTCGAGCCGGGCAGCCTGCACACCTGGTCGGACCGACTGGGCTACGCGGTGGAGAAGGTCTTCGGTGGCGCGATCACGCTGGACCTGACCCGTCGGGGGCAGGCGCCCGGCTGGGTCAACCTGCTGCTCGGCGCGTTCGGCGCGACGGCGTTCCTGGCCGCGCTGTTCACGCTGGTCCGCTCGCAGCGGGCCAACGCGGTGCTGCACGCCGGTGAGGAGGAGCGGATCCGGGAGC
Organism: Micromonospora sp. NPDC051141; assembly: GCF_044455765.1. Classification (NCBI taxonomy): domain Bacteria; kingdom Bacillati; phylum Actinomycetota; class Actinomycetes; order Micromonosporales; family Micromonosporaceae; genus Micromonospora; species Micromonospora sp. NPDC051141. The sequence continues at coordinate 61,123 of NZ_JBITFD010000018.1, read as the reverse complement.
TGCTGGCCCGGCACGGCGAACGGGACTCGCTCGGTTACTTCGCCACCCGGCGGGACAAGGCGGCCGTCTTCTCGGCCAGCGGCAAGGCCGCGCTCACCTACCGGGTGGTCAACGGCGTCAGCCTGGCCAGTGGCGACCCGGTCGGCGACCCGGAGGCGTGGGGGCCGGCCATCGAGGCGTGGCTGGAGCACTCCCGGGCGTACGCGTGGACGCCGGCGGTGCTCGGCGCCAGCGAGGCCGGCGCGCGGGCGTACCGCCGGCACGGTCTGAAGGTGCTCCAGCTCGGCGACGAGGCGATCCTGCACACCCGGGAGTTCGACCTGGACGGCCGGGACATGCGGCCGGTCCGGCAGGCGGTGCACCGGGTCGAGCGGGCCGGCTACACCGCCCGGGTCCGCCGCCACGCCGAGATCCCGCCGGAGGAACTGGCCGAGGTGGCCGGGCTGGCCACCGCGTGGCGGGACACCGGCCACGAGCGCGGCTTCTCGATGGCGTTGGGCCGGCTCGGCGACCCGGCCGACGGTGACTGCGTGCTGGTCGAGGCGTGCGACGGCGCGGGCCGGGTGCGCGGGTTGCTCTCGTTCAGCCCGTGGGGCACGCACGGCGTCTCGCTGGACCTGATGCGCCGGGACCGCGCCGCCGAGAACGGCGTCACCGAGTTCATGGTGGCCGCGCTGCTGGCCGCCGGCCCGCGCCTCGGCGTCGACCGGGTGTCGCTCAACTTCGCCGCGTTCCGGTCGGTGTTCGAGCAGGGCGCGCGGATCGGCGCCGGTCCGATCATCCGGGCCTGGCGGCACACGCTGCTCTTCTTCTCCCGCTGGTGGCAGTTGGAGTCGCTCTACCTCTCCAACGCGAAGTACCAACCGCACTGGACGCCGCGTTACCTCTGCTTCGCCGAGCGCCGGGAGCTGGCCCGGGTGGGTCTCGCGGCGGTCGCCGCGGAGGGCTTCCTGGCCCTGCCGGGTGGGCGGCCCACGCCGCTGCACGGGGTGCCGCCGGCCGGCGGCGGGATCGGCTACGTGCCACCGGCCGCCGCGGCGGTCCGGGCCGTCCCGCCGGAGCCGCCCGCCGCGCGCCGGCCGGAGCAGATCCGGGTACGCGTGGCGAAGCTCGACCGGCTGCGGGCTGCCGGCGTCGACCCGTACCCGGTGGGCTATCCGCGCACCGCGACCTGCGCGGCGGTGCGGGACCGGCACGCCGGGCTGGCCCCGGACACCGGCGCCGGCGAGACGGTGGCGGTGGCCGGCCGGGTGCTGCTGGTCCGCGACCACGGGCGGGTCCTGTTCGCCACGATCCGGGACGGCAGCGGCGATCTTCAGGTGCTGCTGGAGCACGACCTGGAGCGGTGGCGGTCGACCGTCGACATCGGTGACCACGTGGGCGCCACCGGCGAGGTGTACGCGACCCGACGTGGCGAGGTGTCGGTGCGGGTGGCCGGCTGGGAGCTGACCGCCAAGTGCCTGCGCCCGCTGCCGGACAAGCACCACGGGCTGGCCGATCCGGAGGCCCGGGTCCGGCAGCGCTACCTGGACCTGGCGTTGGACCCGGCGGCCCGGGAGATGGTGCGGGCCCGGAGCGCGACGCTGCACAGCCTGCGCGCCGGGCTGGCCGGGCGGGACTTCCTGGAGGTGGAGACGCCGATCCTGCAACGGGTGCACGGTGGCGCGAACGCCCGCCCGTTCGTCACCCACATCAACGCGTACGACCTGCGGTTGAGTCTGCGGATCGCGCCGGAGCTGTATCTGAAGCGGCTCGCCGTGGGCGGCATCGAGCGGGTCTACGAGTTGGGCCGGGCGTTCCGCAACGAGGGCGTGGACGCCACCCACAATCCCGAGTTCACCGTGCTGGAGGCATACCAGGCGTACGCCGACTACCAGGACATGCGGGTGCTGGCCCGGGAGCTGGTCGTGGCGGCGGCGACCGCGGTGCACGGTGCGCCGGTGGCCCGCCGGCCCGGCGGCGAGCTGGTCGACCTGGGCGGCGAGTGGCGGGCGGTCACGGTGCACGAGGCGGTCTCGGCGGCGCTGGGCGAGGAGGTCACCGCCGACACCGAGCTGGCCGCGTTGCGCAAGCTGGCCGACGCGGCCGGGGTGCCGTTCGATCCGCGCTGGTCGGCCGGCGCGGTGCTGCTGGAGCTGTACGAGCGGCTGGTCGAGGCGCGAACCGAGGCGCCGACGTTCTATCTCGACTTCCCGACCGAGGTGTCGCCGTTGACCCGGCAGCACCGGCGTGATCCCCGGTTGGCCGAGCGCTGGGACCTGGTGGCGTACGGGATGGAGCTGGGCACGGCGTACTCCGAGCTGATCGATCCGACCGAGCAGCGGCGGCGGCTCACCGCGCAGTCGTTGCAGGCGGCCGGCGGCGATCCGGAGGCGATGGAGCTGGACGAGGACTTCCTCACCGCGTTGGAGTACGCGATGCCGCCGACCGGTGGGCTGGGGCTCGGCGTGGACCGCCTGGTGATGCTGCTGACCGGCCGTTCGATCCGGGAGACGTTGCCCTTCCCGCTGGTCCGCGAGTCGTCCTGACCGTCACCGGCACCGGCATTCATTGAAGATTGTTGACAAATGCGGGGGCGGGCGCGTACAAATCGCTCTCAGAGAGCGCTCTCCGCCCCGTCCCCGCAGAGAGGCACCCCGATGAACCCGATTCCGGCGGCCCCGGCCGCCCCCACCACCGTGCCCCGGTCCCGCCGCCGGCTCGTGCTGGCCGCGACCGTGGTCGCCGCCACCACCGCGCTCGCCGGCGTCCAGATGACCGCCCAGGCGGCCGTGCCGTCCCCACCCGCCGGGTGGAACCTGGTGTGGAGCGACGACTTCACCGGCGCGGCCGGCACGCTGCCCTCGTCCGCCAACTGGATCGTCGACACCGGCACCAGCTACCCGGGCGGCCCGGCCAACTGGGGCACCGGCGAGATCCAGACCTACACCTCCAGCACCGCCAACCTGTCCCAGGACGGCGCCGGCAACCTGCGCATCACCCCGCTGAAGGACAGTGCCGGGCGCTGGACCTCGGCCCGGATCGAGACGGTACGCAGCAACTTCAAGCCGGCGAGCGGCGGCGTGCTGGCGATCGAGGGTCGCATCCAGATGCCCAACGTCACCGGCGCGGCGGCGGCCGGCTACTGGCCGGCGTTCTGGGCGCTCGGCTCGCCCTACCGGGGCAACTACCAGAACTGGCCCGGCATCGGCGAGTTCGACGTGATGGAGAACGTCAACGGGATCAACTCGGTCTGGGGCGTGCTGCACTGCGGCGTCGCGCCGGGCGGCCCGTGCGACGAGTTCAACGGCCGGGGCGCGTCCCGGGCCTGCCCCGGGAGCACCTGCCAGTCGGCGTTCCACACCTACCGGTTCGAGTGGGACACCTCGGTGAGCCCGCAGCAACTGCGCTGGTACGTCGACGGCCAGCAGTTCCACACCGTCACCCAGACCCAGGTCGGTGAGCCGTACTGGACCCAGATGACCAGTCACGCCGGCTACTTCCTGCTGCTCAACGTGGCGATGGGCGGCGGCTTCCCGAACGGCGTCGCCGGCTCCGCCACGCCGACCGCGTCGACCGTGTCCGGCCGGCCGATGCTCGTCGACTACGTGGCGGTCTACTCCCGGAGCGGCGGGAGCAACCCGTCGCCGACGCCGACCACGCCGCCGCCGGGCGGCGTGCGGGACGCGTACGCGACCATCCAGGCCGAGTCGTTCAACGCGCAGAACGGCGTGCAGGTGGAGACGTGTGCCGAGGGCGGGCAGGACATCGGTTTCCTGGCCAACGGTGACTGGGCCCGCTACGACAACGTCGACTTCGGCTCCACGCCGCCACGGGACTTCGTGGCCCGGGTCGCGTCCGGCGCGGCGGCCGGGGTGAGCGGCCTGGTGGAGGTGCGGGTGGACAGCCCGACCGCGACGCCGATCGGGAGCTTCGCGGTCGGCAACACCGGCGGCTGGCAGACCTGGACCTCGGTGCCCGGCAACGTGGGCGCCGTGACCGGCCGGCACACCGTCTATCTCACGTTCAGCAGCGGCCAGCCGTCGGACTTCGTCAACGTCAACTGGTTCACGTTCCGCCGCTGATCGGGCCCGGCGGTCAGCGCCCGGCGGTCACCGACTGCCGGGCGCGCCGCCGGCGCACCTTCTTCACCGCCCAGCTCACGATCATCACGCCGAAGACCGCGAAGATCGCGTAGTTGAACCACTGGCTGTAGCGGTCGACGTCCTCCCAGCGCGAGCCGAGCAGGAAGCCGGCACCCACGATGAGCGTGTTCCACACCCCGCTGCCGAGCGTGGTGAGCAGGATGAACTCGCCCAGCGGCATGCGGTTCGCGCCGGCCGGGATCGACACCAGGCTGCGCACCACCGGCACCACCCGGCCGATCAGCACCGCCCACCGGCCGTGCCGCTCGAACCAGCGGTCCGCCTTCTCCAGGTCCTCCAGGTCGACCAGCGGGATGTGGTCGAGCCACCGCTTGAGCCGGTCCTCGCCGAGCGCCGCGCCGAGCCAGTAGAGCACCAGCGCGCCGAGCAGCGAGCCGGCGGTCGCGGCCAGCACGATCACCACCACGTTGAACCGGCCCTCGGCGGACAGGTAGCCCGCCATCGCCAGCACGATCTCGCTCGGGATCGGCGGGATGATGCTCTCCAGCGCCACGAGCAGCGCCACGCCGACCGCGCCCCACGCGTCGATCACGCTCGCCACCCACCCGGTCAGCCCGGTGAACTGGTTCGGATCGACGTTCTGGGCGAGGGCCATGGCGGTCCTTCCACACGGGTGCCGGAGATCCGGGGGTAGTACCCGGGTGAGTCCTGCTCACACCCGCCGGTGACCGGGCTAACCCTCCGGGTGCAGCGCCTCGTCCGCCGGCCCCCGCCGCCAGCCGGTGAAGCGGACCAGCAGGCCGCCGTGGCTGGGCGAGCAGCAGTACGGCCCGGCCGTCGCCGACGCCGCCGGGTCGAGCGGCGCGACCCGCACCAGCCGCCACGGCTCGCCGTCGACCCGGGCGCGGACCGTCAACGCGTCGCCGGCCCGGCTCACCCGGACCGTCACCTCCCGCCCCGACCACTCCGGCACCGGCGCCACCGACCAGTCGGAGAACTCGTCGGTCACCACGGCGCCGACCTGCGGCACGCCGTCGCTCACCTCGACCCCGGCCTTCGTCCACCGCCGCTCGTCCACCCGCACCAGCACGCCGGCCTGGTCGAACTGCGCGGCGTAGTCGAGCCGGAACGACACCTCCACGGCGGTGTCCCCGGCGAACGGCGCGAGCAGCGCCGAACCGTCGTCGTGCACGAAGCCGTAGCTGGTGCGTCGCCAGAAGTCACTGCCCCCGCGCGGCTCGACAAGCAGCCCGCCGTCGACCGCCTCGGTCCGCTCCGGCGGGTTGAGCCACGTGCCGCCGGACCAGTCGGTGCCCGATGCGTCCTCGCCCATGGGGGCACGGTACCGGGGTTTGCCGGCGCGGGCGTTCGGAGAAGTAGAGCCCGCATGGGTGACAGGTGGTATCAGGAGGCGGTCGTCTACTGCCTCGACGTCGACACGTACGCGGACTCCGACGGCGACGGGGTGGGTGACTTCCAGGGGCTGATCGGCCGGCTGGACTATCTGGCCCGGCTGGGGGTGACCTGCCTCTGGCTCAACCCGATCCACCCGTCCCCCAACCAGGACGACGGGTACGACGCGACCGACTTCTACAACGTCGACCCGCGGCTCGGGACGCTCGGCGACTTCGCCGAACTGCTGCACCAGGCGCAGAACCGGGGCATCCGGGTGATCATCGACCTGGTGGTCAACCACACCTCGGACCAGCACCCGTGGTTCCAGTCCGCCCGGTCCTCGCCCGACTCGCCGTACCGCGACTGGTACGTCTGGGCCGACCACGAGCCGGACGACCGGCACCAGGGCATGGTGTTCCCGGGCGAGCAGCACGAGACCTGGACCTACGACCGGACCGCCAAGGCGTGGTTCTACCACCGGTTCTACAAGTTCCAGCCGGACCTGAACATCGAGAACCCGAAGGTCCGCGCGGAGATCAAGAAGATCACCTCGTTCTGGCTCCAGCTCGGCGTCTCCGGGTTCCGGATGGACGCGGTGCCGTTCATCATCGAGAAGACCGAGCCGGGCAACCCGAACGCGACCAAGGACTTCGAGTTCCTCACCGACCTGCGCCAGCACGTCCAGTGGCGGCGCGGCGACGCGGTGCTGCTGGCCGAGGCGAACGTCGAGCCGGACCAGTTGCCCGTCTACTTCGGCGACGGCAGCGGTTCGGGCAACCGGATCCACATGCTCTTCGACTTCATGATGAACGGCCGGCTGATGCTCGCCCTCGCCCGGGAGGACCCGGAGGCGATCATCGACGCGTTGCGCGACACCCCGAAGCTGCCGACCGGCGGCCAGTGGGCGACGTTCCTGCGCAACCACGACGAGATCGACCTGTCCCGGCTCACCGCCGACCAGCGCAACGACGTGTTGGCGAAGTTCGGCCCGGACGAGAACATGCAGCTCTACGGCCGGGGCATCCGCCGCCGGCTCGCGCCGATGCTCGGCAACGACCGCCGGCACATCGAACTGGCGTACGCGCTCCAGTTCTCGCTGCGCGGCACGCCGGTGCTGCGCTACGGCGAGGAGATCGGCATGGGGGAGGACCTGACGCTGAAGGGGCGCGACGCGATCCGTACCCCGATGCAGTGGTCCTACAAGGAGAACGCCGGCTTCTCCACCGCCGAGCCGGAGAAGCTGGTCCGCCCGGTGATCGACAAGGGTGAGTTCGGCTACCAGCAGGTCAACGTCACCGCCCAGCGCAAGGATCCGCGTTCGCTGCTCGGCTGGTTCGAGCGGATGATCCGGACGCTGCGGGAGGCCCCGGAGATCGGCTCCGGTAGCACCACCCACATCGACGTGCCGATGCCGGCCGGGGTGCTCGCGCACCGCGCCGACGGGCGGACCGGAACCATGGTCTTCCTGCACAACCTCGGCACCGAGGACGTGGAGATCGACCTGAGCACCCTGGCGCCGGAGGCGGACCTGCCGATCGACGTGCTGAGTGACCGCAACTACGACGAGGTGGGCAAGCTCGACCGGCTGAAGCTGAACGGCCACGGTTACCGCTGGATCCGGCTCTGCCGGGGTGGGGCGCTCTGATCGACGCGACGGCGGGTTAGGCTCCTCCGATCGAGCCAAGTTACCGGGAGGTAATCATGTCGGAGGAGCCCCGCGTCGCCATCGTGACCGGAGCCGCACGCGGCATCGGCGCGGCCACCGCCCGCCGGCTGGCCGCCGACGGCATGGCCGTCGCCGTGGTCGACATCGAGGAGTCGGCCACCGCGGAGACCGTCGACGGCATCGTCGCCGCCGGTGGTCGGGCGCTCGGCGTCGGCGCGGACGTGGCCGACCGGGCCCAGGTGGAGGCCGCCGTCGAGCGGGTCGCCGCCGAGCTGGGCGCGCCGACCGTGCTGGTCAACAACGCCGGCGTGCTCCGCGACAACCTGCTGTTCAAGATGACCGACGCCGACTGGGACACCGTCCTGGGCGTGCACCTGCGCGGCGCGTTCCTGTTCAGCCAGGCCACCCAGAAGCACATGGTCGAGCGGAAGTGGGGCCGGATCGTCAACCTGTCCAGCACCTCCGCGCTGGGCAACCGCGGCCAGGCGAACTACGCCGCCGCCAAGGCCGGGATGCAGGGCTTCACCAAGACGCTCGCCATCGAGCTGGGCCCATTCGGGGTGACCGTCAACGCGGTCGCGCCGGGCTTCATCGTCACCGACATGACCGCGGCCACCGCGGCCCGGATGAAGGTCGACTTCGCCGCGCTCCAGGAGCACGCCGCCGCCGAGATCCCGGTCCGCCGCACCGGCCGCCCGGAGGACGTCGCGCACACCATCTCGTTCCTGGCCAGCGAGGGCGCGTCCTTCGTCTCCGGCCAGGTCATCTACGTGGCCGGCGGCCCCAAGGACTGACTCCCACCCCCACCCCCACGACGAATGGCCACGCTTTCTCGGGAAGCGTGGCCATTCCGCGCTCCATGGCCACGCTTTCCGAGAAAGCGCGCCTCAGGGGGAGGGCGCGGGGCGGGGGTGGGCGCGGGTGCGGTACAGCCAGAGGAGGCCCAGCGCCGGCAGCACCAGGGGGATGTAGCCGTAGCCGCTGCCGAAGTCGGACCAGACCGTCTCGTCCGGGAACAGCTCCGGGTCGGCGATGCTCAGCACGCCCACCGCGAGCACCCCGACCAGTTCCACCGAACAGCAGGCCAGCGCCACCCGGCGGCCGGCGTGCCCGGCCCGGGCCAGCCCGACCGCCGCCACGATGTAGATCAGCGCGGCCAGCGCGGAGAGCAGGTACGCCACCGGCGCCTCGTCGAATTTCGTGGCGATCTGGAGCCCGGCCCGCGACGTCGCGGCGATGGCGAAGAGGATGTAGACCGCGATCAGCAGCCGCCCCGGCCCGCGGTTGGTGGCGCGTTCCGGTGCCCGGGTCTCAACCACCGACGACCTCCCACGTCTGCTGCAACCGCACCACCACGACCGGCGTGACCAGGCAGACCGCGCAGACGATCGCCGAGCCCCAGCGGGTCGGCTCCATCCGGGCCAGCACCCAGGCCAGCGGCGGCAGGCAGACCAGCGTCACCAGGTAGCCGAAGAACGCCCCCGGCTCGCCCGGCCGGTCCCCACCGCCAAGGGCGACGAGCGCCACCACGGTCAGCGCCAGCAGCGCCACCTCCACCACGGCCAGCCCGGCGAACTGGATCCGGTCCGGCGGCTGCTGGCGTACGGCGGCGACCAGGGCCCAGACCGCGACCGCCAGCGACAGCACGATCGCGATCGTGGGGAGGACCCCGTCCACCGGCGAGCCCGCCGCCGCGGCGCTGGTCATCGACGCAGTGTCGTTCACCGGCCCAGCCTACTAAGTCGTGTAGTAGCCAGCCTCCGCGCGGGTCGGGGCGCGCCGGCCGGGCCGGACGACTAGCGTGGATCACGGTCCCGGCGTACGCCGGTGGCCCACGACGACGGCAGGGGGCAGGGGTGCGTTTCGGGTTGTTCGGCACCGGTCACTGGGCGGCGGAGACGCACGCCGCCGCCATCGACGCCCACCCCCGGGCCCGACTGGCCGGCGTGTGGGGGCGCGACCCGGCGAAGGCGGAGGCGCTGGCCACCCGGCACGGCGTGCCGGCCTTCACCGACGTTGACGCGCTGCTCGACGCCGTCGACGCGGTCGCCGTGGCGCTCCCGCCCGACGTGCAGGCCGACATCGCGGTCCGGGCCGCCACCGCCGGGCGGCACCTGCTGCTGGACAAGCCGCTGGCGCTGAGCCTCCCCGACGCCGACCGGGTGGTCGCCGCCGCCGAGGCGTCCGGGGTGGCCTCGGTGGTCTTCTTCACCCAGCGCTTTCACCCCAACGTCACCGGCGTCCTCGCCTCGGCTGCCGCGGCCGGCGGTTGGCAGCACGCCCGGGGAACCATGTTCGCCTCGATCTACCAGCCCGGGAACCCGTACGGCGACTCGCGGTGGCGGCGCGACCGGGGCGCGCTGTGGGACATCGGCCCGCACGCGCTGTCGCTGATCCTGCCGGTGCTCGGCCGGGTCACCCGGGTCGCCGCGATGGACGGGCCGAGCGGCCTGGTGCACCTGCTGCTCACCCACGACGGCGGCGCGACCAGCACGCTCTCCCTCACCCTCGACGCGCCGGCCGAGGCGGTCACCCGTGACTTCGTCCTGTTCGGCGCGAACGGCACCGAGAGCATCCCGCCCGGTGACGGCAGCGCGCTCCAGGCGTTCGGCGCCGCGCTCGACCAGTTGCTGGCGGAGGTGGACGCCGGCACCCGCGACCACCGCTGCGACGTGCGGTTCGGCCGGGAAGTGGTGGCGGTGCTCGACGCCGCCGAGACCGCCCGGGCGCAGGGGCGCACGATCGACGTCTGAGAAAACCCGTCGCGGGGCGGCGGGCCGGCCGCTAGCGTCGCGCGCATGTTCACGCATGCCCTGATCGACGTGGCCGTCGCGCCGGCCGCGCTCGGGCTCCTTCTGGTCGCCCGCCCGCGGGTCCGGCGCCCGGCCCTGGCCGGCCGGGACGCGGACCGCCGCGCCTGACCTGACCACCGCCCCCGAGCCCGACTGGCCGACCCGCCACGTCACCGGGCTGACGGCGTCCAGCGGGCCTGATCCCGCCGTTTCGCCGAGCTGGCGCTGGCAGTCGCGCTGATCCCACCACCCCGCCGAGAGGTGGCGCGGTGGTTCGCGCGGTGAGCGTCCCGACCGATCCAGGGTCGTCCGAGCCCCGATCCGCTCGGACCGCCCGCCCCATCCGCTCCACGCCGACCCGGCTCGTCGTGGCTGCCGACCCGTCCCGCCCGGCGGCGCCCGCCCGCAGGACCGGTCGCACGCCCGAGCCCGAGGGCGGCGTGGAACACCTGCGCAGCGGTCCGTACCCGTCGCCGTCCGGCGACAGACAGGACGAACCCGTGGCGCCCCGCCGACTCCGCACCACCGCACGCGACCGGTCCCGTCGCGTACTGTCCCAGAACTTCCTCGCCGATCCGGCCGCCGTCGCACGGATCGTCCGGGCGGCCCGCCCCGACCCGGACGACCTGCTGCTGGAGGTGGGCGCCGGACGCGGCCAACTCACCCGCTCGCTCGCCGCGCGGTGCGGGCGGCTGATCGCGTACGAGGTGGACCCGGCCGTGTTGCCGGAGCTGACCGCGACCTGCGCGCCGCTGCCGCACGTCGAGATCCGGGCGGCCGACTTCCTCTCCGCGCCGCCGCCCGAGGAGCCGTTCTCGGTGGCCGGCAACATCCCCTGGTCGCTGACCGCGGCCGTGGTCCGCTGGTGCCTCGCCGCGCCCGGACTGCGCGCGGCCACGCTGCTCATTCAGCTCGACTACGCCCGCAAACGCGCCGGCGACCACGGCCGGTGGAGCCGGCTCACGGTGCTCACCTGGCCGGAACACCACTGGCGGCTGGCCGGGCGGGTGCCCCGGGGCGCGTTCCGGCCGGTACCCGCCGTGGACGGCGGCATCCTGCGCCTGGAGCGCCGGACCGTGCCACTGCTGGCGCCCGGCGTGCTGCCCGCGTACCGGAGGATGGTGGAGCTGGGCTTCGGCGGGGTCGGCGGCTCGCTCGCGGCCTCGCTGCGCACCGCCCACCCGCGCCGCCGGGTCGACGGCGCGTTACGGGCCGCCCGGATCGCGCCGGACACCCCGGTCGGGCTGGTCTGGCCCGAGCAGTGGCTGGTGCTGTTCCGCCTGCTGCACGCCCCCGGCTAGGTGTACTGCCGATCTCGTAGTGGTTGGTCGTTGACGATGTGCCTGTGGTGCGTCGTAGCGGCGCAGGAACCACCGCGGTGGTGCAGATGGCTTGACGAACGGGTGGTGGTGCTACTTTTCGGGGCTCTGCGACGGACTCGGTGTCGATTGGGGAGCCGGTGGGGCGTTGGGCCCGGTGGTCAGCAGGGCAGCGACTGCTGTACCGGCCAACGCTGTTCCCAGCGCGGTTGCGATGGCAACGATGACGGTGCCGGCAGGAGTCGCGAGGGCTCGCAGGCTCCTGATGTTCCGCAGACGGTCCCAGCGATAACCCGCCAGCATTGCCATCCGCCGCTCCCACGCGAGGCCGAGGACGGTGCAGAACACGAGTACCTGGCCGGTCCGGATGCCCAGCGCCAGCAGCAACTCACCTGAGGTGGTGATGCTGTTCCCGGACGCTCGATCCTCTCCAGGTTCGATCAACGACAGCACGGATAGGAGTTCCGCCGGCAGGATGAGCAGGACGAGGCCCATGGCCTTGGTGACCGGGGTTCGGCCACGGATCAGCGGGTAGAAATACCCGAAGATTGCCGCGTACACGATCCACCGCAGAATGTGCGCCAATGCGAGGGCTGCCTGCCACGGGGTGCTGAAGATCAAGGTGTACGGCACCGCTGGCAGGCCCAACTCGTACCCGAGAATGAGCAGGAACAGGGGTGTGGCATACAGCATCGCCGCGAGCGCTCCGTTCCACGGAGAACAGCCGCCAGACGTGGCTAGCGCGTCGCTCACGGGCACTCCTGCGATCACCCGGCCCCGAGTCGCGGCCGCGTCATCGATGGCCTGCTGTCGACGATAGTACTCACGCGTGCTGATGCTGCCGTCGCGCAGCAGGGCGCGGGCCGAGCGGTAGACGTCGTGGGCACTTAGCTCCATCAGGCGGCGCCGCATCTCTGCCTTGACAAGGGCGGTGTGTGTGACGGGACTAACCCCGGCCAGGGTTACCCCTCTGGACTGGTGATGCCGTGGGAGCAACAGCCACCAGAGCAGCAGGAACGACCCTGCGGCGAGGGCATCGAACTGTATGAGGTGACCGCGGTCGATGGCGACGACGATGGTGCTCGCCTGCGCGAGGGCCCATACCACAATGTCGCCCGTTGCTTCGGGGCGCTGGCCTCGCCGGCGGGCCAGAACTACAGTTACTGCGAAGAGGACCATGCCCAGTACCGCCATGGCGACGGTGAGACCGCTGAACTTGTCGTAGAGCACTGGCCTCTTCGCGTACGGGTTGGCAACCATGTGGAGGACGGGAAGAAACACAAGTGCGCCGGTCGCGTATAGAATGCGTCGCTCCGATTTTCTGTAGTGCAGAAGTCGAGGAGCTAGAGCCGCGGTTTCCGCGATGTATACGTAGACCACGCCGAGCATCAGTGCCATTGCGAGGAACCACGCCGATCCTATTGCCAGGAAGTCGCTCGTCAGGATCGGCGATATGGCGAGCAGGAGCGCCGCAGACAAGCCGAGCACAGCGCCCCGCAGAGCGAAACGCCAGTTGTATACCATTGCCAGGGCTGCGGCAGCGGCGACAAGGATCAGATATCCCAGCCACTCCGCTGGCGATGGCTTCACCCGTACGCCTCCCCAGCCCCAGGCGACGCAACCCGCGGTCGCGGTCAGTGCCGCGCAACCAAGGAGGAGTCGTCGGTACAAGAGTCGGTCCCACGCCGACAAACCCCGCAGCGCGCGACCAGTACAGGCAACAAGTACAGCGGTAGACATGACGGCGATGCCGCTCAGGCCGGGAAGAAGTAATGGGAAAAATAAATCTTCGAATATTTCGTCTACGGTAAGGATGATCGTGCCGCCGACGGTGATTGTCAGCGCGCAGAGCCAGATGGCTGTCTCGATGCCGCCTTTTCTTCGGCTCGACCGTAAGGCGATCAAGAGTGCCAGCCAGGGAGCTAGAAGTATTAGACCAGAGATGATGAATTCACCGAAATCGGACAACTCAAGGTCTTGGAAAGGGTATGACCGGGAGGCGTCGTCAACATCCGGATCCTCCAGCTCGAAGGTGACCTTCGCGGCACCCGGCCGCCCTTCGAACCGCACCATTGTCGGAGTCTGTTCGACGATCCCACCGCCGGATACCGCGATAATCTTCATGTCGGTGGCCTGGACGGTCAGGGACCGGCGCGTCACAACGCTCGTTGACGTCGGAGCGTGACTGTCGTCCTCCGACGTGGCCTCGATAGAAATGGGAACCCGCAGGCGGCCGTCCGAGGTCGTCCATGCGCTGGGGAAGATCTTCCCACTCACCAGTACGTGGGCCGCGCCGGTGCCCCCTCGTTGTACGGTCGGCGTTCGGTCGTCGTCCAAACTGCCTCCGGTCAGGCGCCCGACGAGTTCCGAACCGGACACCTCCCCTGCGGTAACCTTTGCGAGCAGAGGATCGTCGGACTGCAGGATGACCTCGTAGTCGACATTTACCGTAACCGGCAGACTGACATCCTTCTCGATCCCGACCTGCACTTTCACGAACGCGGTGCGCGGCGGGTGGCCGGCGTCCTGCCACCAGCTCCCTGTCGGTTCGGGCGTCGGGACAGCGTCGTCGTCGAGCGGGGGAGGCGAGTTGAGGACCAAGACGCCACCAACCAGCCCCGCAGCGATCACAGCGAGCGTGAGACGGATTCGAGTCGCGACGCTGGGGACACGCACGGTAGACCACCGTACGGAAACGCCCGCCCCATCCCCGCCGAGTGTCGGCTAGATGACTTGTCCGGCGACCTGCTGGGTCTTAACCGTGCGTTGCCGGCCCGGCACGTCCGTTCGACGCTGCCGCCATGCGATAGTTCGCCGAGGCTGAAGGATCCGCACGCCGAAGCGATCGCCATGCCCGATGCGGGCCCGAATGTATGGGTCAACAGTGGCCAGCAGTGGCACTCCGGCTGCGGGCCGGCTAGCCGATGAACGGGGCCAGCGCCTCGCCCAGCTCGGCCGGGGTGTCGAACTCCTCGGCCGGCAACGTCCGGAGCATCTGGAGCGTCTCGGTGCTGGCGCCGTTCTCCTGAGCCCAGCGGACCAGGTCCTCCCGGGAGACCGGGTAGTCGAGTCCGGAGACGAACTCCTGCACCTGCGCGCCGCTGACGGTCATGTCACGCGGCTACCCGCTGGGCGGCGCGGCATGCCGGTCCGGACGGCGGTTTGCCCCGGCGGGCCCCGGGTAGCCGCGGACATGCTGGTTCAGCGGCTCGGCGCACCGAGCGACTTCGACCCGCTGCTGGAGCGCGTCCGCGACGCCCGCATCGTGATGATCGGCGAGGCGACGCACGGCAGCTACGACTACTACCGCCTGCGCGAGCAGTTGACCCGGCGGCTCATCGCCGAGCAGGGGTTCGACTTCGTCGCGGTGGAGGGGGACTGGCCGGACTGCGACCGGGTGCACCGTTCGGTGGTGGGCGCACCGGGCGGACTGGCCGATCCGATGGTCGCGTTGGAGCGGTTCGAGCGCTGGCCCACCTGGATGTGGGCGAACGCGGAGGTGGCCCGGTTCTGCCGGTGGCTGCGCGCCTGGAACCTGGAGCGGCCGGAGGGGGAGCGGGCCGGCTTCCACGGCCTCGACGTCTACTCGCTCTGGGAGTCGATGCAGGCCATCTTCGACTACCTGGGCGAGGAGGACCCGGCGTCGCTGGAGGCGGCCCAGGAGGCGTACCGCTGCTTCGAGCCGTACGGCAAACAGGCCGAGGAGTACGGCCTGGCCAGCCGGTTCGTCTCCGCCCGGTGCGAGGAGGAGGTGGTCCGGTTGTTGGCGCGTACCCGGGAACAGGCCGCCACGGACGGCCCGGACCGCTTCTCGGCCTGGCAGAACGCGGAGGTGGTGGCCGGCGCGGAACGGTACTACCGGGCCATGATCGGCGGCGGTCCGGAGTCGTGGAACGTCCGCGACATCCACATGGCGGACACACTGGACCGGCTGCTCGACCGCTACGGGCCGGACGCACGCGGCGTCGTGTGGGCGCACAACACGCACGTCGGCGACGCGCGGGCCACCGAGATGGCGGCGGACGGCATGGTGAACATCGGTCAGCTCGGTCGGGAACGGCACGGCCGGGACGCGGTGGCGCTGATCGGTTTCGGCAGTTGGCGGGGCAGCGTGATCGCCGCCCCGCGGTGGGGCTCCCCGGCCGAGACGATGGTGGTGCCGCCGGCCCGGGAGGGATCGGTGGAGCACCTGTTGCACGAGTTGATGCCGGACCGGGCGGTGCTGGTCTTCGGCGGCCCGGACGAGCCGGAGTGGGTGACCGGGGAGGCGGACCACCGGGCCGTCGGCGTGGTGTACGACCCGAGCTTCGAGTCGTGGGGCAACTACGTGCCGACCCGGTTGGGGGAGCGGTACGACGCGTTCGTCTGGTGCGACGAGACGACCGCCCTGCATCCCCTGCCGGCCTTGGTGACACCGGGCGAGATGGAGACGTACCCGGCGGGGGTGTGACGGGTGGGGCCCCGCGGGGCCCCACCCGGACGGCTCACACCTCGACGGGCTCCTTCTTGGCCAGGTGGGCGCGCAGGCCCTCGCCCTCGACGTCCACGTTGGGCAGCAGCTTGTTCAGCCAGCGCGGCAGCCACCATGCGGCGTTGTTCAGCAGCGACATCACCGCCGGGACGATGGTCATCCGGACCACGAACGCGTCGATGGCGACACCGATCGCGAGCGCGAAGCCCATCGACTTGATGATCGGGTCGTCCAGGAAGACGAAGCCGCCGAACACCGACATCATGATGAGCGCCGCGGCGGTGACCACCCGGGCGCCGTGCCCCATGCCGTTGATGGTGGCCTGGCGGGCGGTGTCCCCGTGCACGAAGTCCTCGCGCATCCGGGAGACCAGGAAGACCTCGTAGTCCATGGCCAGGCCGAACAGGATGCCGATGAGCAGGATCGGCAGGAAGCTGACAAGCGGCGCCGGCGTGTCGACGCCGAGCAGCCCGGCCAGGTGGCCCTGCTGGAACACCGCGACCGTGATGCCGAACGTGGCCGCCACGGTGAGCAGGAACCCGAGCGCCGCCTTCACCGGCACCAGGATCGACCGGAACACCAGCATCAGCAGCAGCACGGACAGGCCCACCACCAGCAGCAGGTAGACCGGGAGCGCGTCGGAGAGCTTCTCCGACACGTCGATGCCGATCGCCGTGACGCCGGTGAGCAGCACCTCGGCGTTGCCGATACCGCCGACCTGCCGGCGGATGTCGTGCACCAGCTCCTCGGTCTTCTCGTCGGTCGGCCCGGTCTTCGGGATCACGCCGAGCAGCGCGGTGCGGCCGGACGGGTCGAGCTGCGGCGGAGCCACCGCCAGCACCCCGTCGGTCTTCTGGATCAGCGACGCGACCTGCGGCACGGCGGCCTGGGTGGCCTGCGGCGAGTCGGCGGTGACCACGACCGCGAGCCGGCCGGTGAAACCGGGGCCGAAGCCCTCCCGGATCAGGTCGTTGCTGACCCGGGCCGGGGTGCCCTCGGCGGCGGTGGAGGCGTCCGGCAGCGCCAGGCGCATGTCCTGCGAGGGAATCGCCAGCAGGCCGAGGCCGAGCAGGCCGACCAGGATCACCGGGATGCGGAACCGGGTCACCCAGTTCGCCCAGCGGAACCCGAAGCCGGAGCGGTCCTCCGAGCCGGTGCCCGGGTCCGCGACCGCCTCGCGGTTGCGGAGCTTGCGCGGCAGCACCCGGCGACCGGCGAAGCCGAGCAGCGCCGGGGCCAACGTGATCGCCACCAGTACGGCCACGGTGACGGTGCCGGCGGCGGCCAGGCCCATCACGGTGAGGAACGGGATGCCCACCACAGCCAGACCGGCCAGCGCCACCACCACCGTCGCGCCGGCGAAGACCACGGCGGAGCCGGCGGTGCCGACCGCGCGGCCGACCGCCTCCTCCGGGGAGAGCCCGTCGAGCAGGTTCTGCCGGTGCCGGGAGGTGATGAACAGCGAGTAGTCGATGCCGACCGCCAGGCCGAGCATCAGCGCCAGGATCGGTGCGGTGCTGGTCAGCTCCACCGCGCCGCTGAGTGCGAACAGGCCGGCCATGCCGACGCCGACGCCGATCAGCGCGTTCAGCATGGTCATCCCGGCCGCCACCAGCGAGCCGAACGTGATGACCAGGACGATCGCCGCGACCAGCACACCGAGCGCCTCGGTCGAGCCGACCTCCGGCTCGCCGTTGAGCACCTCGCCACCGGGGGCGATCTGCCAGCCCTGCGCCTCGGCCTGCTGGCCGACCTTCTCGTACGCGTCGCGCTGCTCGGTGGTCACGTCGTCCGCGCGACCGGCGAACTGCACCTGGATCAGCGCGTACCGGCCGTCCGGTGTGAGCGCCTGCGCCTGGTAGGGGTCGATCGCGCCGACCACGCCGGGCAGCGTGGCCGCCTCCTGGGTGACCTGCTTGACCACTGCCTGGCCGGCCGGCGAGGTGAGCGCGCCGTCCTGCGGCGCCTTGACGGCGATGGTGCCGGTGGCGCCGCTGGCCGCCGGGAACCGGTCGGCGAGCAGGTCGATGGCCTGCTGCGACTCGGTGCCGGGCATGGTGAAGTTGCTCGCCGTCGGGCCCCGCAGCGTGGCCGCGGCCAGGCCGAGGCCGACGAGTACGACGAGCCAGACGACGGCGACGAGTCGCCGTCGGCGTAGGGATGCCCGGCCGAGCCGGTACAGCAGGGTCGCCATGGACCTTCCTTCGTCCTCGGGTGCGAACTGGTGG
Organism: Micromonospora sp. NPDC051141; assembly: GCF_044455765.1. Taxonomy (NCBI): domain Bacteria; kingdom Bacillati; phylum Actinomycetota; class Actinomycetes; order Micromonosporales; family Micromonosporaceae; genus Micromonospora; species Micromonospora sp. NPDC051141. The sequence continues at coordinate 43,167 of NZ_JBITFD010000018.1, read as the reverse complement.
GATCAGGTGGTGGGTTCGAGCGCGCGGTGCGCCACGGCGAGCAGCGCGGGTCGCAGCTCCTCGTCGGGGATGTCCAGGAACTCGCCGCAGGTCTCGGCGATGCCGGCCAGCACGACAAGCGCGGCGACGCGGGCCACCGGCCGGTCGGAGAAGCCGGCGAATGCGGCGACCAGCCGTTCGGAGATTTGCTGGATGTGCGCGAACGCCGGCTGCTGGAGCAGGTCCGGGAACTCGCCCCGGAGCAGCGCGATCTCCCGGCGGAAGCGGACCGCCAGGTCGACGAAGCCCTCGGCGGCGGCCCGCTGGGCCGGCGCGCCGGTGAGGTCGGCGAGCCGGGCGTCGAGTGCCTCCAGCATCGCGATGGCCGGGGCCATCAGCTCGCAGAGCAGGGCGTCCTTGCTGGCGAAGTGGTAGAGCACGGTGGCCTTGGAGCAGCCCACCTCACGGGCGATGTCCTGGAGCGAGGTGCCCTTGTAGCCGGTGACGGCGAACCGACGGGCCGCGGCGGTGAGCAGCTCGTCGTGGGTGGCCGGGGTAGCGCGTGCCATGCCCTCCAGCATGCCTGACCGATCGGTCAGCATCTGACCGATCGGTCAGACGGATGGCGTGGGCTTCGCCACAGGATGCTCCCGGTCGTACGCGGCCCGGGCCGCGCTGATCGACTCGCGGTGCCGCTCCGCCCAGTGGGTGAGCGCGACAAGCGACTCGTACAGTTCCCGGGCCATCGGGGTGGCGGTGTACTCCACCCTCGGCGGCACCGTCGGATGCACGTGCCGGACCAGCAGCCCGTCGCGCTCCAGGTTGCGCAACGTCAGCGTGAGCATCCGCCGGCTGATGCCCTCCACCCGCCGTTCCAGCTCGGTGAAGCGCACCGGGCCGGTCGAGGCGGCGATCAGGATGCCGATGCTCCACTTCCCGCCCACCCGGTCCAGCGCCTCCCGCACCGTGCAGGCCCGCGCCTGCGGCCCGCCCGGGCTCCGGTCGGCCGGGTCGGACGCGCACCGGTTGTGCTGGGTCGTCACCGTGCCTCCTCCGCTCGGCCCCGACGGAGCCCTCGGTGACCATCATGCGCCACGGGTGGCAGCCGACCGCCGGAGTGCGTGCGGCGATCACGTGCCGGGGGTCGGGCGAAGACCTCACGTTCTCTCGCCCTACGAACTTGATGGCATGGATGGGTCAGCCGCCGTGAGGCCGGCCCAGCGGCCTCCCTGTGCCCGGACCATGCCTGCCCGGACCGATGGGCCGCCCCCGGACTGCTGTGCGTGTCCGGTCTGTACGTGTCCGAACTACTGTGCGCGTCGGATCGTGCGTGTCCGAACTGCTGTACGTGTCGGACTGCGCATGCCCGAACTGCTGTGCGTGTCCGGATTGTGCGTGTCCGTACTACCGTGCGCGTCGGACTGTGCGTGTCTGAACTGCTGTGCGTGTCCGGATCGGGCGTCCGAACTACTGTGCGTGTCGGACCGTACCGTGCCGTGGCTGCTGTGCGTGCGTGCCCGGACTGCTGTGCGTGGTCCGGGCCGTGTTGGGGTGACCTCAGCGGTGCCGAACCGGTCCGGGACCACGCCGTGACTCGGGACGTGCGTCGCGCCCCGCACGGACGGGCTGGGTGGCCTGACCCCCTTGACTCGTTCACGCCATCAAGTTCGTAGCGTGGTTGCCCATCACCCGAGTGGTCGCCGGTTCGCCCAGCGAGGTCGCACACCCGCCCGGAGCCGGTCGTCACGCCGGCCGCCGGAGCCGGCCGCCGGAGCCGGCCGCCGGAGCCGGCCGCCGGAGCTGGCCGCCGGAGCTGGCCGCCGGAGCTGGCCGCCGGAGCTGGCCGCCGTGTCGGGGTTGCCGAGCCGCCGCCGGGCCGGGAAGGTGGTCGGATGGGCGCCGCTGACGAGACCCGGGACGGGATCTCGCTGACCAATCTGGACCAGCCGCTGTTCGACTCCGCCGGTGCGACCAAGCGCGACCTGGTCGACTACCTGGACGCGCTGCACGGCCGAATCCTGCCGGAGCTGCGCGACCGGCCGCTGTCGGTGCTGCGGGTCCGGCCCGGCCAGGAGCCGTTCATGCAGAAGAACCTGCCGAAGTACACGCCGGAGTGGGTGCGCCGCACCGAGGTCTGGGCGGAGGCGTCGCACCGGCGCATCTCGTACGCGCTCTGCGACGACCGGCGGACGCTGCTCTGGTTCGCCAACCAGCGGGCGGTGGAGTACCACCCCACGCTGGTCCGCGCCGGGGCGCCCGAGCACCCGACCCACCTGGTGCTCGACCTGGACCCGCCGGAGGGGAAGACGTTCGGCGCGGCGGTACGCGTCGCGCTGCTGGTGCGGCAGGCGCTCGGCGACGCCGGGCTGGCCGGCGCCGTCAAGACCAGCGGCGCGAAGGGCCTGCACGTGATCGTGCCGGTGACGCCGGAGACCACGGCTGAGGAGGCCGCCGCCGCGACCCGGGCGCTCGCGGCCCACACCGAACGGCTCGACCCGGCGCTGGCCACCACCGCGTTCATCGTGGCCGACCGCGGGGGCCGGGTCTTCGTGGACTCGACCCGCGCGCACGGGGCGACGGTGGTGGCCGCGTACAGCCCGCGGATCCGGCCCGGCGCGCCGGTGTCGTACCCGATCGGCTGGGCCGACCTGGAGTCGGCGACGCCTGCCGACTTCACCGTGAAGACCGTGCCGGCGCTGCTCGGCGACCGCGACCCGTGGGCCGAGGCGCTGCCCGCGCCGCAGTCGCTGCCGGCGGAGCTGGTCGCCGAGGGGCGGACCATCCCGGTGGCCCGGGTCCAGGCGATGCACGAGGGCAAGCGACGGGCCCGGGCCCGCCGGGAGGCCGGCTGACCGGCAACGCGAAAGCCCGGGCGCGGTGGCCCGGGCTTCGAGATGTCTGGTGCCCCCGGCAGGATTCGAACCTGCGCCCCCGCCTCCGGAGGGCGGTGCTCTATCCCCTGAGCTACGGGGGCTCAGCGACCCGAGAAGAGTAGCAAACCCCTTCCCGGATCACCGAATCGGTATCGCCCGCGAGTCGATCTTCGTCGGTCAGGCGGCGGCGACGGTGCGACCGCAGCTCGGCAGCGGGTGCAGCGCGATGCGGCGGGGCAGTCGTCGAGGCCACTCGTTGCGCGGCCAGGAGCCGTCCACGATCAGGTGCACGGGGCGTTGGTCGGCGCCGCTGAGCCGTAGGACGAAGTCCCGGGGCAGCGGCGGGTCCACCGACGGCGTGGTGACCATGAACCGCACCCGCCCCCGCGAGGAGACCGCCGAGACCACGTCGGCGGCGGGCATGGTGCCGCGCAGCCGGACCCGGCCGAGCCAGTAGATCTCCGCCGCGTGCTCCTGGGCCGCCCGGGTGATCGCCGGGTACTCGCTGCGTACCCACCGCTCGACCGCCCCCACGCAGAGCCCGCAGGCCCGCTCGCGCGGCTCGCGGGGGCCCAGGCCCCAGGCCCGGAGGTACGCCCCGACGGTGCCGGCGTCCATGGCCAGCGCGAACCGGCGTTCGATGAGCGTGGTCAGGCTCTGCCGCGTCCACAGCTCCTCGTCGAGGCCGAACTCGTCCGGGTGGACGCCCCGCAGCACGTCGATCAGTTCGAGTTCCTGTTCGCGGCTGAGCGTTCCCGGCTCGCCCTGCCGCAGTCCGCGACGGACGGCTGCCACCGCTCCGTCACCGCCGATGGTGTGGCGTCGGCACCAGCTGGTCACCGACCGCCCTGCGTCTCTGAGTGCAACCCCCACGTCCTGCGCAACGACCCCGAATCACAACTGGTCACGATATGTAGGTAGAAAAAGTCTACGAACCGACATAACGGGCAAAGTTGCTGGGCCCGGACATGTTGGAGCCCGCGTCACGGGCGCGACGCGGGCTCCGGTGAGCGGGGGCGGGACCGTCAGGGCGTGCCACCCAGGCGCTTGAGCGCTGCGGTGAGGTTGGCCAGGTCGTTCTGCTGGGTGTTCTTCATGACCTGGGCGACCGCCAGCACGTCGTCGTCGTGCCCCTCGGCGAGGATGCCGTCGATCATGTGGACCCCGCCGATGTGGTGCTGGATCATCATCTTCAGGAACATCACGTCGAACTCGCGACCGCTCGCCGCCCGCAGCTTCGCCATCTCCTCGGAGGTGGCCATGCCCGGCATCAGGCCGTTCCTGACCAGCCCGGCGCCGTCCGGCATCCACGCCATCGGGGCCCGGTCGCCGGTCGGGTCCAGCTTCCAGGAGCGCAGCCAGGTCTGCATGGTGCCGATCTCGCCCTGCTGCCCGGTGGCGATGTCCACCCCGACCTGGCGGACCTCCGCGTCCTGCCCCTGGCGGAACGCCAGCAGACCCATGGCCACCGCCTGGTTGTGGTGGGCGGTCATGTCCCGGGCGAAACCGGCCTCGGCCGAGTTCTGGCCCGGGCGGGTGAGCGTCGGGGTGAGCAGGCCGCCGGCGTACCCGAGGAGCAGCCCGACCACGACGGCGGCGGCCACGGCCAGCAGGCCGTAGCGACGCGCCGCCGGCCGGCCGCCCTCGTCGGCGGCCGGGGCCTCGTCGAGCTCGCTGTCGGTGGTCACCGGGGCGGTCATCGCGGCGTCCTCACTGGGTGGGCTGCTCGGGCATGTTCTGCTGGAGGTTGTCACGCGGGGTGGTGCCGGTGGCGGTCACGCCCTGGTCGCAGAGCGCGTTCGGGCCCTCGATCGAGGCGTTCACCCGCAGCGTCTTGATGAACTCGTCGATCCGGCCGTCGTCGGCGTTGTCGACCTTGAGCTGGAAGCCCCAGGCCTGGAGCGAGATCGGCTTGTCCAGCCCCTCGTACGGGCTGAGCATCAGCTTCTCCTTGCCCTGCACCTTGCTCTTGAGCTTCGCCACCTGGTCGGCCGGCAGGTCCGGGCGGTAGGTGATCCAGACCGTGCCGTGCTCCAGGCTGTGCACCGCGTGCTCGTTGGCGATCGGGGCGTCGTAGACGTCGCCCATGCAGTTCTGCCACGCCTGGTTGTGCGGGCCGGCGACCGGCGGGGACACGTCGTACTTGATCGTGCCGGGCTGGTGGTTTCCGCCCTTGACCAGGTCCTTGTCCTTCTTACGGAAGTCGACCATGCCGTCGATCGCGTCGGCCCGCTTCTGCCAGGGCTGGGCGCCCTGGTAGACCGCCCAGGCGCCGATGCCGATGATGCCGACGGCCAGCACGCCGACCGCGACGAAGAGGGCGATCGGGCCCCACGAGCGACCCTGGCTCACCTTGACCGGGGTGACCGGCTTGCGGCCCTTGCCCCCGGCGCCCGCCCGTGGGCCCTTGCCGCCGCCGGGCTTGGTCGCGCCGGCCTTGGCGGCGGGCTTCTCGGCAGCCGCGGGCCGGCCGGCGGCCGGCTTCTTGCCGGTGCTGACCACGGTGGGACGGCGTTCCGGGCCGCCCGGGGTGCTGATGCTCATCGTGCCTCGTCAGGTCGGTCGGTCAGGGGAGCGCGGGGGCCTGTTCACATGCTGGGTCGCCGCCGCGGTGCCCGAGTCTACCCCCGATAACATGGTTCGGTGACTCCCGCAGAACTCGCCGAGGTCGTCCTCGCCGCAGCCCACGCCGTCTTCGACGAGCGGGGGCTGGACCCTGCCGCGTTGCCCGCGCAGACCACCGTCGAGCGACCCCGTAACCCCGATCACGGTGACTACGCCTCGACGCTGGCGTTGCAGCTCAGCAAGAAGGTCGGCGTGCCGCCGCGGGAGCTGGCCGCCGCGCTGGCCGAGCAGCTCGGCAACGCGCCGGGGGTCAAGTCGGTGGAGATCGCCGGCCCCGGCTTCCTGAACATCCGGCTCGACGCCGCCGCCGCCGGCCAGCTCGCCAAGGTCATCGTCGAGGCCGGGCCGGCGTACGGAAGCAGCGACACCCTGGCCGGGCAGCGGATCAACCTGGAGTTCGTCTCGGCGAACCCGACCGGCCCGGTGCACATCGGCGGGGTCCGCTGGGCGGCGGTCGGCGACGCGCTCAGCCGCCTGCTGCGCGCCACCGGCGCCGACGTGGGCACGGAGTACTACTTCAACGACGCCGGCTCGCAGATCGACCGGTTCGCCCGGTCGCTGCTGGCCGCCGCCAAGGGTGAGCCGGCGCCGGAGGACGGCTACGGCGGCGCGTACATCGCGGAGATCGCGGCCGAGGTGGTCACGCACCGGCCCGAGGTGCGGGAGCTGGCCGACGACGCCGCCCAGGAGGTGTTCCGGGTCGAGGGCGTCCAGCTCATGTTCGCCGAGATCAAGTCCTCGCTGCGCGACTTCGGGGTGGAGTTCGACACCTACTTCAACGAGAAGGACCTGCACGACCGGGGCGAGCTGGAGGCGGCGCTGACCCGGCTGCGCGAGCAGGGGCACGTCTTCGAGTCCGACGGCGCGACCTGGCTGCGCACCACCGACTTCGGCGACGACAAGGACCGGGTGCTGCGCAAGTCCAACGGCGAGTGGACCTACTTCGCCGCCGACTGCGCCTACTACCTCGACAAGCGGGAGCGCGGCTTCGAGCGGGTCGTGATCATGCTGGGCGCCGACCACCACGGCTACATCGGCCGGATGAAGGCGATGGCCGCCTGCTTCGGCGACGACCCGGCGCGCAATCTGGAGATCCTCATCGGCCAGCTCGTCAACCTGGTCCGCGACGGCGCCCCGGTGCGGATGAGCAAGCGGGCCGGCACCGTGGTCACCCTGGAGGACCTGGTCGACGCGATCGGCGTGGACGCCTCCCGGTACGCGCTGGCCCGCTACTCGGCCGACTCACCGATCGACATCGACGTGGAGCTGTGGACCCGGGCCAAGAACGACAACCCGGTCTACTACGTCCAGTACGTGGCCGCCCGCACGGCCGGGGTGGCCCGCAACGCCGCCGAGATCGGGCTGACCCGGGGAGACGCTGCCGCGTTCCGCCCCGAGCTGCTCGGCCACGAGAAGGAGAACGAGCTGCTCAAGGCGCTCGCCGAGTTCCCCGCCGTGGTGGCCACCGCCGCCGAGCTGCGCGAGCCGCACCGGATCGCCCGCTACCTGGAGGAGAGCGTCGCGCAGGCGTACCACCGGTTCTACGACAACTGCCGGATCGCGCCGCAGGGCGACGAGGAGATCACCGACACCCACCGGGCCCGGCTCTGGCTCAACGACGCCACCCGGGTGGTCATCGCCAACGGCCTGCGCCTGCTCGGCGTCTCCGCGCCGGAAAGGATGTGATCCCCGGTGCGCGCGCATGAGGCCGGCGCCCTGCACGGCGACATCGGCAACCGGGGGCCCGCCTGGCTGCGTACCCCGGTCGACGTCAACGCCCTGGTGCCGCAGCTCTGGCCGCGGCACGTGGCGCGCGGCCCGGCCGGCGCGCTGACCGTCGCCGGCCTGGACGTCCGCGACCTGGCCGCCGAGTTCGGCACCGCGGCGTACGTGCTGGACGAGGACGACCTGCGTGGACGCTGCCGCGAGTTCCGGGCCGCCTTTCCGGACGCGGACGTCTACTACGCCGGCAAGGCGTTCCTCTGCCGCGCGGTGGTCCGCATGATCGCCGAGGAGGGCCTGTTCCTCGACGTCTGCACCGGCGGTGAGTTGGCCACCGCGCTGTCGGCCGGGATGCCGCCGGAACGGATCGGCTTCCACGGCAACAACAAGTCGGTGACGGAGCTGACCCGGGCGGTGGACGCCGGCGTGGGCCGGATCATCGTCGACTCGTTCACCGAGATCGACCGGCTCACCGCGCTGGCCCGCGAGCGCGGGGTCCGTCCCCGGGTGCTGCTGCGGGTCACCGTCGGCGTGGAGGCGCACACCCACGAGTTCATCGCCACCGCGCACGAGGACCAGAAGTTCGGCTTCTCCCTCGCCGGCGGCGCCGCCGCGACGGCGGCGTTCCGGATCCTCGACGAGGACGTGCTGGAGCTGCGTGGGCTGCACTCGCACATCGGCTCGCAGATCTTCGACGCCAGCGGCTTCGAGGTCTCCGCCCGCCGGGTGCTCGCCCTCCAGGCGCAGATCCGCGACGCCCGCGGCGTGGAGCTGCCCGAGCTGGACCTGGGCGGCGGCTTCGGCATCGCGTACACCACGCAGGACGACCCGGCGTCCCCGCACGAGCTGGCCAAGCGGCTCCGCAAGATCGTCGACGGCGAGTGCGCGGCGGAGAACCTCGCCGTGCCGCACCTCTCGGTCGAGCCGGGCCGCGCCATCGTCGGCCCGGCCGTGTTCACGCTCTACGAGGTGGGCACGGTGAAGGACGTGGACGGTCTGCGGACGTACGTCAGCGTGGACGGGGGGATGAGCGACAACATCCGCACCGCGCTCTACGACGCGTCCTACTCGGCGACACTGGCGAACCGCGCGTCTTCCACGGTGCCGATGCTCGCCCGCGTGGTGGGAAAGCACTGTGAGTCCGGGGACATCGTGGTGAAGGATGAATTCCTGCCCGCCGACGTGCAGCCCGGAGATCTTGTCGCGGTGCCCGGCACGGGGGCCTACTGCCGGAGCATGGCCAGCAACTACAACCATGTGCCGAGGCCCCCGGTCGTCGCCGTGCGTGACGGTCACGCCCGGGTGATCGTTCGGCGGGAGACCGAAGACGACCTGCTCGCATTGGATGTGGGATGACCTCACCGGTTCGCTTGGCGTTGCTCGGCTGCGGCACGGTCGGCAGCGACGTCGTACGCCTGCTGCACGCGCAGTCGGCCGACCTCGCCGCCCGGATCGGCGCCCCGCTGGAGATCGCCGGCATCGCCGTCCGCCGGCTCGGCCGCGACCGCGGCGACCTGCCGGTCGACCCGGCGTTGTTCACCACCGACGCGCTCGGGTTGATCAAGCGCGACGACGTGGACGTGGTGATCGAGGTCGTCGGCGGCATCGAGCCGGCCCGGGGCTGGCTGGTCGAGGCGCTGCGCGCCGGCAAGAGCGTGGTCACCGCCAACAAGGCGCTGCTCGCCGAGGACGGCGCCACGCTGCACGACGCGGCGGCCGAGGGCGGCGCCGACCTCTACTACGAGGCCAGCGTCGCCGGGGCCATCCCGCTGCTGCGCCCGCTGCGCGAGTCGCTGCACGGCGACCGGATCACCCGGGTCACCGGCATCGTGAACGGCACCACCAACTTCATCCTCTCCGCCATGGACGCCACCGGCGCCGGGTTCGCCGAGGCGCTGGAGGAGGCCACCGAGCTGGGGTACGCGGAGGCCGACCCGACGGCCGACGTGGAGGGCTTCGACGCCGCCGCCAAGGCCGCCATCCTCGCCTCGCTGGCGTTCCACACCCGGGTCACCGCCGCCGACGTGCACCGCGAGGGCATCACCGAGGTGACCGCCGCGGACGTGGCCAGCGCCAAGGCCATGGGCTGCACCATCAAGCTGCTCTGCATCGCGGCCCGGGGCGCCGACCCGGCCGGCCGCGAGACGGTCAACGTCCGGGTGCACCCGGCGATGATCCCGCTGAGCCATCCGCTCGCCGGCGTCGGCGACGCGTTCAACGCGGTCTTCGTCGAGGCGGACGCCGCCGGGCAGCTCATGTTCTACGGCCGGGGCGCGGGCGGGGCGCCGACCGCCAGCGCGGTGCTCGGCGACGTGGTGGCGGTGGCCCGCAACCGCCTCGCCGGCGTGCACGCGGCCAGCGAGTCGGCGTACGCGGACCTGCCGGTGCGGCCGATGGGGGAGGCGCTCACCCGCTACCACATCAGCCTCGACGTGGCCGACCGGCCGGGTGTGCTGGCGTCGGTGGCCGGGGTGTTCGCCCGGCACGAGGTCTCCATCGCCACCGTCCGGCAGGGCCCCGCCGGCGGGGACGCCGAGCTGGTCATCGTCACCCACGTCGCACCGGACGCCGCGCTCGCGGCCACCGTGCGCGAGCTGCGCGGGCTGGACACCGTCCGGTCGGTCACCAGCGTGCTGCGGGTCGAGGGCGGGGCGTAACCCCGGCGTCCCGCCTGATGGTTAGGTCGGAGTGTGCCGGTGACCGGTCGGGCGGGCTGGTCCACGCTTGAGACGGGCCCCGGACCGGGGCGGGAGAGGCGAGGAGCGCGACATGTGGCGAGGGCTGATCGAGGCGTACCGGAACCGGCTGCCGATCACCGATGCCACTCCGGTCGTCACCCTGCACGAGGGGAACACGCCGCTGCTGCCGGCGCCGGTGCTCTCCGCCCGGGTCGGCGCGGACGTGTGGCTCAAGGTCGAGGGCGCGAACCCGACCGGCTCGTTCAAGGACCGGGGCATGACGCTCGCCGTCTCCAAGGCGGTCGAGGGCGGTGACAAGGCGATCATCTGCGCCTCCACCGGCAACACCAGCGCGTCGGCCGCCGCGTACGCGGCCCGTGCCGGGATCACCTGCGCGGTGCTGGTGCCGCAGGGCAAGATCGCGTTGGGCAAGCTGGCCCAGGCGCTGGTGCACGGCGCGAAGCTGCTCCAGGTGCAGGGCAACTTCGACGACTGCCTGGCGCTGGCCGGCAAGCTCGCCCAGGACTACCCGGTCGCGCTCGTCAACTCCGTGAACGTGTACCGGCTGCACGGCCAGAAGACGGCCGCCTTCGAGATCGTCGAGGCGCTCGGCGACGCGCCGGACATCCACTGCCTGCCGGTCGGCAACGCCGGCAACATCACCGCCTACTGGATGGGCTACTCCGAGGACCTGCACGACGGCAACGCCACGAAGGCCCCCCGGATGTTCGGCTTCCAGGCGGCCGGCGCGGCCCCGATCGTCACCGGCCAGGTGGTGCCCGAGCCGTCGACCATCGCCACCGCCATCCGGATCGGCAACCCGGCGAGCTGGACGAAGGCGGTCGACGCGCGGGACGCCTCCGGTGGGCTGATCTCCTCGGTCACCGACCGGGAGATCCTCTCCGCGTACCGCCTGCTGGCCCGCGAGGTGGGCGTCTTCGTCGAGCTGGGCAGCGCCGCCAGCGTGGCCGGCCTGCTCCAGCAGGCCGCCGCCGGTCAGGTGCCGGCCGGGTCGCGGGTGGTGTGCACGGTCACCGGCCACGGCCTGAAGGACCCGGAGTGGGCCATCTCGACCGCCCCGGCGCCGGTGACCATCGCCAACGACGCCCTCGCCGCCGCCCGCTCCCTCGACCTGGCCTGAACCCACCCGCCCCGCAGGCGGGGAGCGGGAGCGGGTGCGGCAGACTCAGGGCACCCCGCAGACCCCTTCCCAGGAGTGACCAACGCCCATGTCGTTGCTCGCCAGATTCAGTCTTGCCAACCGGGGCCTGATCGCCCTGATCGCGTTGGTGACCGCGGCGTTCGGCGCGTTCGCCGTGCCGTCGCTGAAGCAGCAACTGCTGCCCTCGCTGGAATTCCCGGCGGCGTTCATCGTGGCGCCGTACCCGGGCGCCGCCCCCGAGATCGTCGAGTCCCAGGTCGCCGAGCCGATCGAGAACAGCCTCCAGGGCATCCCGGGGCTGGAGAAGGTCACCTCCACCTCGCGCGAGGGCGCGGCCACCGTCCAGGTGCAGTACGAGTTCGGCACCGACCTGGACGACGTGGTCAACAAGATGGAGACCGCGATCAACCGGGCCCGGCTCCCGGAGGGCGTCGACCCGCAGGTGATCGCCGGTAGCACCGACGACCTGCCCGCGGTGGTGGTCGCCGCGACCGGCGACGGCGACGAGCGGGCGCTGGCCGAGAAGCTGCGCGCCACCGTGGTGCCGGAGCTGGAAGGGCTGGACGGCGTCCGTTCGGTGGACGTCACCGGCGCCCGCGACCAGGTGGTGACGATCACGCCCGACCCGGCGAAGCTGGCCGCCGCCCGGGTGTCCCCGACCGCCATCGCGTCGGCGCTCAGGTCGAACGGCGTGGCGGTGCCGGCCGGCGCGCTGGCCGACGGCGACCGGTCGCTGCCGGTGCAGGTCGGCACGCCGATCCGCACGGTGGACGACCTGCGGGGCATCGTGCTCACCACCGCGCCGGCCGCGCCGGTGCGCCTCGGTGACGTGGCGAGGGTGGAGCAGCAGCTCGCCCCGGCGACGTCGTTCACCCGCACCAACGGCAAGCCGAGCCTGGGCATCGCGGTGACCGCCAGCCCGGACGGCAACGCGGTCGGCATCTCGCACGACATCCGCGACCGGCTGGCCGAGTTGCAGACCGCCTCCGGCGCGGAGCTGACCGTCGTCTTCGACCAGGCCCCGTTCGTCGAGCGGTCCATCGAGAGTCTCACCACCGAGGGCCTGCTCGGCCTGCTGATGGCCGTGGTGGTGATCCTGGTGTTCCTGCTCTCGGTGCGGTCCACCGTGGTCACCGCGGTCTCCATCCCGCTGTCGGTGCTGGTCGCGCTGATCGTGCTCTGGGCCGGCGACTACTCGCTGAACCTGCTCACGCTCGGCGCGTTGACCATCGCGGTCGGCCGGGTGGTGGACGACTCCATCGTGGTGCTGGAGAACATCAAACGGCACCTGGAGTACGGCGAGGAGAAACGCGACGCGATCCTGGCCGCGGTCCGCGAGGTGGCCGGCGCGGTCACCGCCTCCACGCTGACCACGGTCGCCGTCTTCGCGCCGATCGCCCTGGTCGGCGGCTTCGTCGGGCAGCTCTTCGCGCCGTTCGCGATCACCGTGACGGTGGCCCTGCTCGCCTCGCTGCTGGTGTCGCTGACCGTGATCCCGGTGCTGGCGTACTGGTTCCTCCGGCCGCGCCGCGGCGCGGACGACGAGGCCGCCCGCCGCGCCGCCGAGGAGAAGGAGCTGCGCAGCCCGCTCCAGCGGGCGTACCTGCCGGTGATCGGCTTCGCCACCCGGTCGCGGAAGAGCCGGTGGGCCACCGTGGCGCTCGGCCTGCTGGTGCTGCTGGGCACGTTCGGTCTGGCGCAGAAGCTGGAGACCAACTTCCTGGACGACTCCGGCCAGGACACCCTGGCCATCCGGCAGGAGATGCCGGCCGGCACCGGGCTCACCGGCACCGACCGGGCCGCCGCCCGGGTCGAGGAGGTGCTGAAGCGTACGCCGGGCGTGGAGACCTACCAGGTCAGCGCCGGTGGCGGGGACAACCCGTGGGCCGGGGGCGGCGGCAGTGACAGCGCCTCCTGGTCGCTGGCGCTCTCCGACGACACCGACGCCAAGGCGGTGCGGGAGACGCTGCGCAAGGAGTTCGACGCGCTCGGCCCGGAGGTCGGCGAGCTGACCTTCGGCGGCGGGCAGGACGCCTCGGCCAACCAGGTCGAGGTGGTGGTGCAGGCCGCCGACCAGGAGACGCTGACCCGGGCGGCGGAGGAGGTCCGGGCCGCGATGGCCGGCACCTCCGGCGTCGAGGACGTCACCAGCGGCCTGGCCACCCGGGTGCCCCGGGTCGAGGTGACCGTGGACCGGGTCGCCGCGGCCCGCGCCGGTCTCACCGAGGCGGCCGTCGGGCAGCTCGTCGCGCAGACGTACCGGGGGGCGCCGCTGGGTCAGGTCACGCTGGACGGCACGGCGCAGGACGTGGTGCTGAGCAGCGGGGCGAAGCCGCCGCTGAGCGTGGCGGAGCTGCGGGCGCTGCGGGTGGGGCCGGTGACGCTGGACGCGATCGCCGACGTCAACCAGGTCGACGGGCCGCAGCAGGTGACCCGGATCGACGGCGAGCGCAGTGTCTCGGTGACCGGCACGGCCACCGGCTCGAACCTCGGCGCCACCACGTCCGAGCTTCAGAAGAAGCTGGACGCGCTGAACGTGCCGGGTGCCACGTACGTCATCGGCGGGGTGAGCGCCGACCAGGCGGACGCGTTCGCGGACCTCGGCCTGGCGGTGCTGGCCGCCATCGCGATCGTCTTCCTGATCATGGTGGCCACGTTCCGCAGCCTGACCCAGGCGTTGATCCTGCTGATCTCGGTGCCGTTCGCGGCGACCGGCGCGATCGCGCTGCTGCTGGCCACCGGGACGCCGCTGGGCGTGCCGGCGCTGATCGGCGTGCTCATGCTGGTCGGCATCGTGGTGACCAACGCGATCGTGCTGCTCGACCTGATCAACCAGTACCGGGCACAGGGCATGGGTGTCACCGAGGCGGTGGTCGAGGGTGGCCGGCGTCGGCTGCGACCGATTCTGATGACCGCGGTCGCCACCGTGTTCGCGCTGCTGCCGATGGCGTTCGGGCTGACCGGTGAGGGCGGGTTCATCTCGAAGCCGCTGGCGATCGTGGTGATCGGTGGTCTGCTCAGCTCGACGCTGTTGACGCTGGTCCTGGTGCCGACGCTCTACACCATGGTCGAGCGCACCAAGGGCTCGTTCCGGGACCGCCGGGACCGCCGCCGGGGCATGCCGGAGCCGACCGGCCCGACCGGCCCGGCCGAGCCGGTCGAGCGGGCCGAGCCGCCGCCGGTGAACGTGGGCGGCGGGGACGCCCCGACCGAGCCGCCGGCCCGCCCGTCCGGGGCGCTTGTCGACGGCACGGACCAGTTCGAGGTGCTCCGGCTGCCGAAGAGCCGCCGTTCCCCGCTTCCCCCGACCGAGTGAAAGGCGGGGCCCCGCTTATCGCTTTCTGCATAAGCGGGGCCCCCGCCCAACACCTCCCCCCGGTAGGGCCTCGCTGAGCGGTACGCTCGGTGAGCTGGTGCCTACTTTGGGTGCGGGGGCGCGATGGCGGACGGCAGGGGTCGGTGGGGTCGCCGAGCGCTGCTGCGCCGGTCGGCGCTGCTGCTCGGCGGCGCCGCGCTGGGTTCCGCCGCGACGCTGGAGAGCACGTGGGTGGCCGACCGCCGGCTGCCGCTGGCCGGCGGCCCGGCCAGCGCGACGCTCGGCAACCGCCGCCAGGACGTCGGCGGGGGCGGCGTGCAGGTGGTGTGGGGTGTTCGCACCGGTGAGCCGCTGGTGGCGCTGACGTTCGACGACGGGCCACGGCCACAGTGGACGCCGATGGTGCTGGACACGCTGGCCGAGCACCGGGTGCCGGCCACGTTCTTCCTGGTCGGTGAGCGGGCCCGCCGGCACGCCGCGCTGGTGCGCGGCCGGATGGGCGGCCACGAGGTGGGCAACCACAGTTGGGCGCACCAGGACCTGGCCCGGATGGACGCCGCGACGGTCCACGACGACCTGCGCCGCAGCCACGACGCGATCACCGCGGCCACCGGCTCGGCGCCCCGGCTGCTCCGCCCGCCCTGGGGGCACCTGGGCGGGGCGGTGCTGTACGCGGCGGCCCAACTGGACTACCGGCTGGTGCTCTGGACACTCCAGATGGTGGAGAGCGAGTTCCCGCACGACCCGGCCGGGCACGCCCGGCGCATCGTGGCCGACGTGCGGCCCGGCACCATCCTGCTCGGCCACGACGTCGGCGACGAGCGGCGGCTGGTCGCGCTCCGCGGCCTGCCCGACATGATCGCCGGGCTGCGGGCCCGGGGCTACGCGTTCGTGACCGTTTCCGACCTGCTGCGTCGCACCACCGCCCCGGGAGCCGCCCGATAGGGTGCCGGCGTGTCACCCACCCTCTCGGTCCTCGTCCGTAACCGCGACTTCCGCCACCTGTTCCTCGCCGAGCTGGTGGTCTTCGGCGCCGACTGGTTCGTCATGGTGCCGCTGCTCGTGCTGCTGCCGGAGTTGACCGGCAGCGGGATCTGGGGCGCGCTGGTGCTGGCCGTGGACACCGGCACCACCGCCCTGCTGCTCCCGTACGCGGGCACCGTCGCCGACCGGTTCGACCGCCGCAAGGTGATGATGGCGGCCAATGTGGCCGCGTTCGCCGGCATTCTGCTGCTGCTCGGTGTGCGCGGCGCCGGGACCGCCTGGCTGGCGCTGCTGGCCATCGCGGTGGTGGCCGTGGCGAAGGCGTTCTACTCGCCGGCCGCCCAGGCCGCGCTGCCCAACGTGGTCGACCCGGTGGACCTGGCGGCGGCCAACGCGGTCGCCGGCTCGGCCTGGGGGACGATGGCGGTGGTCGGCGCCTCGCTCGGCGGCATCCTGAGCGCCGCCGCCGGCCCGTACGCCTGCTTCTGGGTGGCCGCGGCGGGCCTGGCCGGGGCGGCGGCGCTGGCCGCACTGATCCGGCGGCCCCTCCAGGCGCCCCGGGACCCGGCGGCGGGCGTGCCGCGCCCCTCGGCGGCGATCCGCGAGGCGCTCGGCTACATCGCCCGCCGGCCGCGCGTGCTCGCGCTGGTGACGGTGAAGTCGGCGGTCGGCCTGGGCAACGGCGTGCTGACCGTCTTCCCGCTGCTGGCCGGCGTGTACGGGGTCGGGGCGGTCGGCGCCGGTCTGCTGTTCGCCGCCCGGGGCGCCGGCGCGCTCGTCGGTCCGATCCTGATGCGCCGGGTGCTCAGCAACCGGGCCTGGCTGCTCACCGGCCTGGCGCTGTCCATGTCGACGTACGGCCTGGCCTACCTGGGGGCCTCGGCGGTGTCCTGGTTCCCGCTGGTGCTGGTGCTGGTCTTCCTGGCCCACCTCGGGGGCGGCAGCAACTGGGTGCTGTCCAACTACGCGCTCCAGGGCGAGGTGCCGGACCGGCTGCGCGGCCGGGTCTTCGCCACCGACATGATGCTCGCCACGCTGGCCATCGCGCTCAGCCAGCTGGTGGTGGCGCTGGTGGTGGACCGGGTGGACGAGCGCACCGTGCTGGCCGGCTGCGGCCTGGTCACCGTGGTCTACGCGATCGGCTGGCGGTTCGCCACCCGGCGTCTGTCGCTCACCGACCCGGCGCAGTCGCCGGCCGGTTGACCCGGGAGCGGATGCTGCCGGCCGGCGTGATCCGGTCGTGCCACGGCGGCGAGCGGGCGCGGCGGGACGGGCGGCCCGTCCGGCGGTCCCACGCTGCGGGCGGTCCGCCGCGGTGTCGGTGCCAGGCCCTAGCATGAGCCGGTGCCGACGACTTTCGCCTCCGGTCCGGTCCGGGTCCGGGTGCCCGCGACCAGCGCCAATCTCGGCCCCGGGTTCGATGCGCTCGGGCTGGCCCTCGGCCGGCACGACGACGTGACGGCCGAGGTGACCGGCGGCGGCGTCCGGGTGGTGGTCGCCGGCGAGGGCGCCGGTGAGCTGCCGGCGGACGACCGGCACCTGGTGGTGACCGCCATGCGGGCCGCGTTCGACGTGCTGGGCGCGCAGCCCGCCGGCCTGGCGCTGGAGTGCGTCAACCGGATCCCGCAGGCCCGTGGTCTCGGTTCGTCCTCGGCGGCCATCGTGGCCGGGGTGCTGGCGGCCCGCGCGCTTGTGGTCGACGGCGGGCAGCGGCTGGACGACGCGGCCGCGCTGCGCCTGGCCGCGGAGCTGGAGGGGCATCCGGACAACGTGGCCCCGTGCCTGCTCGGCGGCTTCACGATCGCCTGGACGGAGCCGTCCGGCGCCCGGGCGGTCTCGCTGCCGGTGGCGTCGACCGTCCGGCCCACCGTCTTCGTGCCGGCCGAGCGGGGCCTGACCGCGGCGGCGCGGGCCGCACTGCCGGCCACCGTGCCGCACGCCGACGCCGCGGCCAACGCGGGCCGGGCCGCGCTGCTGGTGCACGCGCTGACCGTCGACCCCGCGCTGCTGCTGCCGGCCACCGTCGACCGCATCCACCAGGAGCAGCGGGCCCCGGGGATGCCGGCCAGCGCCCGGCTGGTCGCCGCGCTGCGTGCGGCGGGTGTGGCTGCCGTGATCAGTGGGGCGGGCCCGACCGTGCTGGCGCTCTCCGACGTGCCGGCGGGCTTCGAGCCGGGAACAGAATGGCGCCGGTGGGAGTTGCCGACAGATGTCAGCGGAGCCCGGGTTTTCCGGGGTACACTTTGACACGCCGAGCGGGACCCTGTTGCCGCAGGTCGGAAGAGTTGATTACCCTCTAGACCGAGCACAGCCGCGAAGCATGCGATCTTCCTGCGGTTCGGCGCACCCCCGAAGCTCTCGGCGGTCAGCCCGTCACCCCTGCCAAGGCCCACGCCGCACCGCAGTTTCCGCAGGTCGCCGCAGACGGCGAGACCTGCTCACCGAGGTTGGTGAGTCGGGAGACCGCCCTGCTGCTGTGTTACAGACTCCCGCGACGCGTCCATGCGAGGCGGGTGCACCGAGGCCGCCCGGCCACCTGGTTCCACGACCCCGGGCAGCCCCGGCCTATCGAGGGAAGGAATCCATTGAGCGACACCACCGACGTGACGTCGGATGTTTCCAACGTCGCTGGCGATGCCACCACCGCCGCCCCCACGCGCCGTCGGCGTAGCGGTACCGGCCTGTCGGCGATGCTGCTGCCGGAGCTCCAGAGCCTGGCCGCGTCGCTCGGCATCTCCGGTACGGCTCGCATGCGCAAGGGCGAGCTGATCAGTGCGATCACCGAGCGGCAGGGCGGCGGCGCCGCCGGTACCCCTCGACCGCGGGCCGAGGTTGCAGCCGCGGCGGCTCCCGCACGCGAGGAGGTGCACGCCGAGGTCCGTGAGGAGCGGGCCGAGGCCGGGCGTCGTCCCGCCGAGCAGGCGCCGACCGCCGAGGCGACCGAGGGCCGCACCCGTGGCCGTCGTACCCGGGCCGCCACCGCGGCCACCGAGGCGCGTCCGGCCGAGGCACCCGCCGCGGAGGCGCCCGCCGAGATCGGCGAGCGGGCCGAGCGCGGTGCCGAGCGGGCCGATGGCGGCGACGAGCGTGCCGAAGGCCGGGGCCGCGACCGGGGCGAGCGTGCCGAGCGGGGCGAGCGCAACGACCGGGGCGAGCGTGCCGAGCGGGGTGAGCGTGCCGAGCGGGGCGACCGCAACGATCGGGGCGAGCGTGCCGAGCGGGGCGAGCGCAACGACCGGAGTGACCGCAACGAGCGTGCCGACCGGGGTGAGCGTGCCGAGCGGGGCGACCGCAACGACCGGGCTGACCGCAACGATCGGGGCGACCGCAACGACCGGGGCGACCGCAACGACCGGGGTGAGCGTGCCGACCGGGGTGACCGCAACGACCGGGGTGACCGCAACGACCGGGGGCAGCGCGCCGAGCGGGACAACCGCGACAACGACGACGACGACGAGAGCGGCGGCCGGCGGGGCCGGCGCAGCCGGTTCCGGGACCGTCGGCGTGGCCGCGGCGAGCGGGGCGAGAACGGCGACGGCGGTGCCGTCCGCGAGCCGCAGGTCGGCGAGGACGACGTGCTCGTCCCGGTGGCCGGCATCATCGACGTGCTCGACAACTACGCCTTCGTCCGGACCACCGGCTACCTGGCCGGCCCGAACGACGTGTACGTCTCGATGTCCCAGATCAAGAAGTACGGCCTGCGCCGCGGTGACGCCATCACCGGCGCGGTGCGGGCGGCCCGGGACGGCGAGCAGCGGCGCGACAAGTACAACCCGCTGGTCCGGCTGGACACCATCAACGGCATGGAGCCGGACGAGGCGAAGCGCCGGCCGGAGTTCTACAAGCTCACCCCGCTCTACCCGCAGGAGCGGCTGCGGCTGGAGACCGAGCCGCACATCCTGACCACCCGGGTCATCGACCTGGTCATGCCGATCGGCAAGGGTCAGCGGGCGCTCATCCAGTCACCGCCCAAGGCGGGCAAGACGATGGTGCTCCAGGCGATCGCGAATGCGATCACCCGCAACAACCCGGAGTGCCACCTGATGGTGGTGCTGGTGGACGAGCGGCCCGAAGAGGTCACCGACATGCAGCGGTCGATCAAGGGCGAGGTCATCGCGGCCACGTTCGACCGTCCGCCGCAGGACCACACCACGGTGGCCGAGCTGGCGATCGAGCGGGCGAAGCGCCTGGTGGAGCTGGGGCACGACGTGGTCGTGCTGCTCGACTCGGTGACCCGGCTGGGTCGGTCGTACAACCTGGCGGCGCCGGCCAGCGGCCGGATCATGTCGGGTGGTATCGACTCCACCGCGCTCTACCCGCCGAAGCGCTTCCTCGGCGCGGCCCGCAACATCGAGAACGGCGGCTCGCTGACCATCATCGCCACGGCGCTGGTGGAGACCGGTTCCATGGCGGACACGGTCATCTTCGAGGAGTTCAAGGGCACCGGCAACGCCGAGCTGAAGCTGGACCGGAAGATCGCCGACAAGCGCGTCTTCCCGGCGATCGACATCAACCCCACCGGTACGCGCAAGGAGGAGGTCCTGCTCGCGCCGGAGGAGTTGGCCATCATCCACAAGCTCCGCAAGGTGCTGCACTCGCTGGACTCGCAGGCCGCGCTCGACCTGCTGCTGGACCGGCTCAAGCAGTCCCGCACCAACATCGAGTTCCTGATGCAGATCGCGAAGTCCACTCCGGGCGAGTGACCTGACGGACCGACGACGAGGGGCACGGCCACCGGCCGTGCCCCTCGTTCGCGTTCGCGACACCCGGGCCGGCTGAAGTTTTTCTACGGTTCAGCCGTGAGGTATTGAAACTTCTGTTCAGAGTCGGGTTGACTGTCGTCCATGCGACTGCGCAGTCGATCCATCCGTTCCGCCGGCGTCCTGCTGCTGACGCCGCTGCTCACCCTCGCCGCGCCGATGCCGTCGGCCGCGGCGGCCACCCCGCCGACCACGGCGATCCCGACCACGGCGACCCCGACGGGCACCGCGGCCGAGGACGCGCCGGCGGCCTCCTCCCGACCCGAGTCGGCGGTCACGCTGGCCGCGGTGGAACCCGCCGGTGGCCTGGAGACCGCGAAGACCACCCGGCCGGTCGCGCCCGGTCTCGACCTGACCTCCTTCGACAGGTACGACGCCGCCGGCTGGCTGCGGGCCGACGCGCTCACCGCCGACCTGTCCGGCGGGCTGACCGTGGACTACGTCAACTCCGGCGCGGTCACCCGGGACGAGCCGCTGCGGGCGGCGGTGGACCGGTCCCGCGCCGTGGCGGCCGTCAACGGCGACTTCTTCGACATCAACAACTCCGGTGCCGCCCAGGGCGTGGGCATCCGCTCCGGCGAGCTGGTGCAGTCGCCGGTCGCCGGGCACCCCAACGCGGTCGGGATCAGCGCCGGCGGCATCGGCCGGGTGGTCGAGGTCGGCTTCGAGGGCACCGCCGCGCTGCCCGCCGGACCGGTGCCGCTGACCCAGTTCAACAACATGGTGCAGCGCGACGGTGTGGGCGTGTTCACGCCGCTCTGGGGCGCGTACGCCCGGCAGCGTGCGGTGGACGGCGCGGCGCGGGTGGTCGAGGTGACGGTGACCGGCGGGCGGGTGGCCACGGTCGCCACCACGGCGGGGGAGGGGCCGATCCCGGCCGGCAGCACGGTGCTGCTCGGCCGGGAGGCCGGGGCGGACGCGCTCGCCGCGTTGCGTCCCGGCGACGCGGTGGACCTGTCCTGGCGTCCGCGCGCCTCCGACGGTGGCGACCTGCGCGCCGCGGTGGGCGGCGGGAACGTGCTGGTCCGGGACGGCGTGGTGCAGAGCATCGCCGACCAGTCGCTGGCCCCGCGTACGTCGGTCGGGTTCTCCGCCGACGGACGTCGGATGATCATGCTGACGGTGGACGGCCGGCAGGTGGACAGCCGCGGCGTCACCCAGACCGAGATGGGCCGGATGATGGTCGAGCTGGGCGCCGCGAACGCGCTCAACCTCGACGGCGGCGGCTCCTCCACGCTGCTGGCCCGGGAGCCCGGCGCGGCGGCGGTCCAGGTGGAGAACAGCCCCTCCGACGGCAGCGAGCGGCCGGTGCCGAACGGGCTGGCCGTCTACGCGCCGAAGGGCAGCGGCCGGCTCACCGGGTACTGGCTGGAGACCGCGAGCGACCCGACCGCCGCGCCGGGCGTCGCCCCGGTCCGGGGCGGTCGGCCGGACCGGGTCTTCCCGGGCCTCACCCGCCGGCTCACCGCCGCCGGTCACGACGAGACGTACGGGCCGGCGGCCGGCGAGCCGCGCTGGCGCGCCACCCACGGCCGGGTGGACGGCGACGGCATCTTCCGGGCCGGCAGCCCCGGCCGGAGCACCGTCACCGCCACCCGCGGCCGGGCCCGGGGCACGCTCGACCTGACCGTGCTCGGCCCGCTGGCGCGGATCGACGCCACCGTCGACCGGGTCGGCCTCGACGGGGCCGGCGACACCGGCCTGTTCGGCGTGGTCGGCTACGACGCCGAGGGCAACACCGCGCCGATCGAGCCGGCCGACCTGACGCTGGAGTACGACCACGACCTGCTCTCCGTCACCCCCACCGCCGACGGCAACCTGTCCGTGACGGCGCTCGGCGGGTCCGGCTCGGCGCTGGTCACCGCCCGCGTCGGCGGGGACCGCACGGTGCTGCCGGTGACGGTCGGGCTGACCGACGTGCCGGTGGCCGGCTTCGACGACGCCGCGTCCTGGCGGTTCAGCCAGGCCCGGGCCGCCGGCGCGGTCGCCCCGGCGGACGGGCACACCGGCGCCGGCCTGAAGATGTCGTACGACTTCAGCCAGTCCACCGGCACCCGGGCCGCGTACGCCGACCCGCCGGCCTGGATCGACGTGCCCGGCCAGCCGCAGGCGTTCGGTATGTGGATCAAGGCGAACGGCGCCGGCGAGTGGCCGAGCCTGCACCTGCACGACGCCCAGGACACCCAGTTCGTGCTGCGCGGCCCGTACCTGGACTGGACCGGCTGGAAGTACGTCGAGTTCGCGGTGCCGCCCGGCGTGCAGTACCCGGTGCGGGTGCGCCGGTTCTACGTGGCCGAGACCGACCCGGCGAAGCAGTACCGCAGCGAGGTGGTGATCGACGACCTGGTGGCCCGGGTGCCGCCGGACGTGCAGGCGCCCGCGGAGCCGAACCGCACCGACCGGGTGGTGCTGCGCGACGGCACCGTCGACGGCGCGCCCTGGCGCTTCGCGGTGCTCTCCGACGCCCAGTTCGTCGCCGCCGACCCGGACAGCGAGCTGGTCGCCCAGGCCCGCCGTACGCTGCGCGAGGTCCGCGCCGCCCGGCCGGACTTCCTGATCATCGACGGCGACTTCGTGGACACCGCGTACCCGGCGGACTTCGCGCTGGCCAAGCGGATCCTCGACGAGGAGCTGGGCGGCGAGGTGCCCTACCACTACGTGCCGGGCAACCACGAGATCATGGGCGCCCCGATCGACAACTTCCGCAGCGTGTTCGGGGACACGAAGCGTGTCTTCGACCACCGGGGCACCCGGTTCCTCACCCTGAGCACGGCCAGCGGCTCGCTGCGCGGGGGCGGCTTCGACCAGGTGGAGCTGCTGCGCCGGACGCTTGACGAGGCGGCTGCCGACCGCGCCGTCGGCTCGGTGGCGGTGCTGTTCCACCACCCGCCGCGGGACCCGGGCCCGGTCAAGGCCAGCCAGCTCGGGGACCGGAAGGAGGCCGCGCTCGTCGAGCAGTGGCTGGCCGACTTCCAGCACCGCACCGGCAAGGGCGCGGTGATGGTCAACGGACACGTCGGCACGTTCCACGCCGACCGGGTGGACGGCGTCCCGTACGTCATCAACGGGAACGCGGGCAAGGACCCGTCCACCCCGGCCGGGCAGGGCGGTTTCACCGGCTGGACCGAGTTCGGGGTGGACCCGGTCTCCGCGCGGGAGGCGGAGCGGGCCCGCCGCGACCCGCTCGCCGAGGGGCCGGAGTGGGTGACCGCGGAGACGCACGCCCACGTCGACCGGCTCGTGCTGGACGCGCCGGCCCAGGTGCGCCTCGGCGCCCCCGCGGCCGTCGTCGCCACGCTCACCCAGCCCGGCGGCCGGCAGGTGCCGGTGGGGCCGCCGGTGAGCGCCGACTGGGCGGGCTCGCCCAACCTGCACGTCGGCGACGCGACCGGGGTACGCCCGTGGCACGTGGCCCGGTTCGACCCGTCGACCGGTCAGCTCACCGCGCTGCGTGCCGGCGCACGGATCCTGCTCACGGTCACCGTCAACGGCGTCCGCGCCGAGGCCACGGTGACCACCACCGCGGCGGCGCAGGCGCGCCCCGCCGCGTAGGTCCCCCGGCCGGGCTCCTCGTCCTGGGGGAGGAGCCCGGCCGGCGGGGCGCGCGCATGCCCCGGCGGTGGGCGGGAATGCGGGGAGGTGGCCGGGCGTTGTGGCGGGCGGACCTGCTGTGCCGGCCGGCCGACGCCCATGGCACACTGGTCAATCGGCCACCGGTTCCGGTTCACGCCCGAGCCCGTCACCACGACGGGGCACACCGACGGCGACCCGGCGACCACCCACGAAAGGACCGAGGCGACATGAAGCCCAACATCCACCCGGAGTACGCGACCACCGAGGTCCGCTGCTCCTGCGGCAACACGTTCACGACCCGCAGCACCGCCAAGGGCGGCGCCATCAGCGTCGAGACCTGCAGCGCCTGCCACCCGTTCTACACCGGTAAGCAGCGCGTGCTGGACACCGCCGGTCGGGTCGCGAAGTTCCAGCAGAAGTACGCCAAGGTTCAGGCCAAGAAGGCCAAGTAGCTCCGTCGACGACGCCCGTGTCCGGCTCCGTGCCGGGCACGGGCGTTCGTCCGTTTCCACCCGGCGTCTTCTGAAGGAGCATCCGCAGCATGAGCAGTGAGCGCCTGGCCGCCCTCCTCGACGAGTACGCCGACCTGGAGAAGCGGCTGGCCGACCCGGCCATCCACGCCGACCAGGGCACCGCCCGGCGGGTCGGCCGGCGGTACGCCGAGCTGGTGCCGCTGCACAAGGCAGCCGGCGAACTGGAGCAGGCCCGTGCCGACCTGGTCGCCGCACGCGAACTGGCCGCCGAGGACCCGGCGTTCGCCGCCGAGGCGGACACCATCGCGGCCACCCTGCCGGCGCTCGAAGAACGGCTCGCCGAACTGCTCATCCCGCGTGACCCGCACGACGCGAAGGACGTGATCGTCGAGATCAAGGCCGGCGAGGGCGGTGAGGAGTCGGCGTTGTTCGCCGGTGACCTGCTGCGGATGTACACCAGGTACGCCGAGCGCCGGGGCTGGACCACCGAGGTGATCGACGCCCAGGATTCCGACCTCGGCGGGGTGAAGGACGTCTCGCTGGCGATCAAGACCAGAGGCGTGCCCGAGGGCGGCAACGGCGTCTGGTCCCGGCTCAAGTGGGAGGGCGGCGTACACCGGGTGCAACGCGTCCCGGTGACCGAGTCGCAGGGCCGGATCCACACCAGCGCGGCCGGCGTGCTGGTGCTGCCCGAGGCGGAGGACGTGGACGTCACCATCGACGCGAACGAGCTGCGGATCGACGTGTTCCGCTCGTCCGGGCCCGGCGGCCAGTCGGTCAACACTACCGACTCGGCGGTCCGGATCACCCACGTCCCGACCGGCATCGTGGTGTCCTGCCAGAACGAGAAGTCGCAGCTCCAGAACCGCGAGCAGGCGATGCGGATCCTGCGCGCCCGGCTGCTCGCCGCGGCCCAGGAGCAGGCCGACGCCGCCGCCTCGGACGCCCGCAAGGCGCAGGTCCGCACCGTGGACCGGTCGGAGCGGATCCGCACCTACAACTTCCCGCAGAACCGGATCACCGACCACCGGATCGGCTACACCGCGTACAACCTCGACCTGGCGCTGGCCGGCGAGCTGGACGGGGTGCTCGACGCGCTGACCGAGGCGGACCGCGCGGCCCGGCTGGCCGGCGAGACCGAACTGTCCCGCCGCTGAGGGGGCGTTGTCAACAGGGGGCCCGGCCCATACCGGAGGCGTTGACCGGGGGCCCCGCCTTACACCTCAGCTCGCGCGGAGGCGGTCCTTCGCGCGCAGCATCTCCCGGTCGGCCAGCTCGAACGCGGCGCCCAGCGCCTCCCGGACGCTGATCGTGGTGCTGCCGTCGACCTCCGCGAACCCGATGGTGACCCCGACCGGGGTGCCCGGGACCAGCGTGTCCCAGTCCTCGGTGCGGACGGCCGCCTCGATCCGGCGGGCTACCTCGACCGCCTCCGGCATGACGGTGTCGGGGAGCACCACGACGAACTCGTCGCCGCCGTATCGGGCCACGAAGTCGCCCCGCCGCATCACCCGGTTGATCACGCCGGCCACCCGTTGCAGCACCAGGTCGCCGGAGTGGTGGCCGTGCCGCGTGTTGACCGCCTTGAACCCGTCGAGGTCGCAGACGCCGATCACCACCCGCTCGCCCCGGGACACCACCGCGCCGAGGTAACGCTCCAGCCGGCGGCGGTTGGGCAGGCCGGTGAGCGGGTCGGTGAGCGCCTCGCCCTCGTACCGGGCGGCCTCGCGGCGCATCTCCTCGTGGTCGATCCGGGCGGCGATGCCGTCGATGTAGACGTCGCGCAGGCGGTCGCTGCGCCGGGCGGCCAGCCGGAACGCGTGCCGGTCGGCGCGGTGCGCGCCGGCGTGGTCGCCGGCCCGGGCCAGCGCGATGCTGCGCAGCCGGGGCGGCTCGGCCGCGCCGAGCGTCTCGTCGGAGGCCCGGACCGTGTCCAGCCGGGTGACCGCCTCGATCGGCCGGCCGGCGGCGACCGCCAGGCAGACCTGACCGAGCTGGCGCAGGTCGCGGGCGCGGGCGCTGTCCCCGCCGTGGCCGAGCAGGCGGTTCGGGTCGGCGTCCCCGGCGGACTCCACCCGGTCGCCGAGCGCGGCACGACGGGCGGCGGCGTAGCCGTAGGCGGTGAGGCTGCTGGGCCGCAGGTTGGCGGCCTGCCCGCCGCGCAGGAACCGGGCCAGGTCACCGGCCACGTCGCGCAGCACCCGCAGGCAGCCGTCGCTGTCGCCGTTGTGGTCCAGGGCCACCGCGTTGCGCAGTCGGATCCCCGGCGCGGCGAACGTCTCCTCCGGAATGCCCGCGCTCAGTCCGACCTCGCGGGCGCGTTCGATCGCGCCGAGCGCGTGGCCGTGGAAGCTGAGGTACGAGTACGCCATCGCCAGGTCGTGCCAGCCCCAGGCGGTGTCGCGGTCCGGCGTGTCGTCGGCGCCGAGCGCTCGGGCGGCCCGGACCAGGTGCATCACGCACCGGTCGAGCGCGCCCTGGTGGTGGGCGGCGAGCGCGGCCAGCGCGTTGAGGTGCCCGTGCAGGTAGGGCTCGGCCAGGTCGCGCACGGCGGCGGAGGCGTCCTCGAC
Source organism: Micromonospora sp. NPDC051141 (assembly GCF_044455765.1). NCBI lineage: Bacteria > Bacillati > Actinomycetota > Actinomycetes > Micromonosporales > Micromonosporaceae > Micromonospora > Micromonospora sp. NPDC051141. The sequence continues at coordinate 16,452 of NZ_JBITFD010000018.1, read as the reverse complement.
GGCCCTGGTGAACTCGGCGGTCCGACCGAGATTGATCAGCGCGGACAGGCGTTGCACAAGCGCGTCCGCGCGGGCGTACGGGTCGTCGGTGGTGCGGATCACGCGGTCGAGCAGCACGCACGCCTCGGCCGAACGGCTCGCCTCCTGCAACGCCCGGGCACGTCGGAGGGCGTCAACCTGGTCCTCGACCTGGTCGAGCCAGCCCACTCGCGACCTCCCTGACGTGTGCGCCCGGACGCACCCGCTCGTGTGGCGACCCGCGACGCTTCATGATTATTGCGTGAGCACACTCCCGCAACACCCGTCCGAAGGGACAGAACGCGAACGCGTCTCGCCGATGATCGCCCGCGCCACCCGGACACTGGCCGCCGCCGGCGTGGCGGCGCCGCGGGCGGAGGCCGAGCAGTTGGCCGCGTACGTGCTGGGGGTGCCGCGCGGCCGGCTGGCGCTGGCCGACGGGTTCACCGCGGTCCAACGTGACCGCCTGGCCGCGCTGCTCGACCGGCGGGTGGCCCGGGAGCCGTTGCAGCACCTCACCGGCGCGGCCGGCTTCCGGCACCTGGAGCTGGCGGTCGGGCCGGGGGTGTTCGTGCCCCGCCCGGAGACCGAACTGCTCGCCGGCTGGGGGGTCGAGGTGGCCCGGCAGCTCGCCGCGCCGCTCGTGGTCGACCTGTGCAGCGGCTCCGGCGCGATCGCGCTCGCGGTCGCCCAGGAGGTGCCGGCGGCCCGGGTGGTGGCGGTGGAACGCTCCCCGGCCGCGCTGGCCTGGCTGCGGCGCAACGCGGCCGGGCGGGCCGGCGCGGGGGACCGGCCGGTCGAGGTGGTGGTCGCCGACGTCACCGATCCGGACCTGCTGGCGGACCTGGCCGGCCGCGTCGACGTGCTGCTGTGCAACCCGCCGTACGTGCCGCGCGCGGTGACCGTGCCGCCGGAGGTGGCCGGCCACGACCCGGACGAGGCGGTGTTCGGCGGCGCGGACGGGCTGGACGTGATCCGGCCGGTGGTGGCCCGCGCCGCGACGCTGCTGCGTCCGGGCGGGGTGATCGGCGTCGAGCACGACGACACGCACGCCACGGCGGTGCCGGCCCTGCTCGCCGCCGACGGCCGGTACGCGCACGTGGCGGAGCACCGGGACCTGGCCGGGCGGCCCCGCTGGGCGACCGCGTCCCGGCGGGCGGACGGCCGACACGCCGACCCCGGCGCGGCGTGGCAGACTGACTCCTCGTGATGCTCTACGACTGTCGGTCGCCCGCCGACCGGGACCGCGGCATCGCCGCTGCCATCGAGGCCGTCAAGAACGGGGAACTCGTCGTCCTGCCGACCGACACGGTCTACGGCATCGGGGCGGACGCGTTCACGCCGTACGCGGTGAAGGCCCTGGCGGACACCAAGGGTGGCACCCGGCAGGCGCCGCCGGTGCTGATCGGCTCCCGGCACACCCTCGACGGCCTGGTCTTCTCGCTGCCGCAGGTGGCCCGCGACCTGGTCGAGGCGTTCTGGCCGGGCGCGTTGACGATCGTGGTGGAGCACTCGCCGAGCCTGGCCTGGGACCTCGGCGATACCAGCGGCACGGTGGCGGTGCGGATGCCGCTGCACCCGGTCGCGCTGGAGGTGCTGCGGGAGACCGGTCCGATGGCGGTCGCCTCGGCCAACAAGGTCGGCCAGCCCGCCGCGCTGACCGCCGAGGAGGCCCGCGACCAGCTCGGTTACGGCGTCCGGGCATACCTCGAGGCCGGGCCGGCGGTGGACCCGGTGCCGAGCACCATCGTCGACCTGACCGGCGAGGTGCCGCGGGTGCTGCGCCAGGGCGCGGTGTCGGTGGTGAAGCTGCGCGAGGTGGCGCCGGAACTCCTCGACGAGCGGGGGTTCTGAGTGCCGCCCTTCACCGTCCTGCACGTCTGCATGGGCAACATCTGCCGGTCGCCGATGGCCGAGCGGCTGCTGCTGCTCGCCGTGCGGGAGCGGCTGGCCCGGCTCGACGTCGACCCGGCCGGCTCGGACGCGCTGGTGCACAGCCACAGCGCCGGCACCGGCGGCTGGCACGCCGGCGAGGAGATGAACCCGCCGGCCGCGCGACAGGTGACCGCCCGCGGTGGTGACGTGGCTGGGTTCGCCGCGCGGCGGTTGCGCTCGGATCTGATCGACGCCGCCGACCTGGTGCTCACCGCCACCGCCGACCAGCAGGAGTACGTGGTGGCGCTGCGGCCGGACGCCGCCGGGCGCACGTTCGTGCTGGGCGAGTTCGGCCGGCTGCTGGGTGGGCTGGACCGGTCCGCCCTGCCGCCCGCCGGGCCGACCCCGGAGGCGGTGCACACCCGGGGGATGGCGCTGGTGGCCGCCGCCGACGCGGCCCGCCGGGGCGACCCGGCGTTGCCCACCGACGACCTGGACGACCCGTGGGGACGGGGCGACCAGTGTTTCAGCCGGGTGGCCGACGAGATCGAGGAGACGGTCCAGCCGCTGGCCGCCGCGTTGCTCCCCTGAGGTTCATCCTTTCTCGCGAACTTCCTGCGCATTTCAGCGAAGGTGCCGGCGAAAACGGCAAATCCGGTCATTCTTGACGGGTCCGTACGGCCGGCTCCTGCGGGGAGAGCTGATGAACCGCGCCCATCTCGACAAGCTGTTCACCGTGCTGCTCGCCGGCGTGCTCGCCGGACTGGCCCTGGCCGCCGCCGCGCTGCCGGCCGCGCTGGTCTTCGGGCTGGGCGTGAAGAACCTGATGCCGTACACCGAGCTGCCGGAGGCGCTCCGGGCGCCGCAACCGGCGCAACGCGCCAACCTGTACGCCAACGACGGCCGCACGCTGATCACCTCGTTCTACGTCGAGGACCGGGTGGACGTGCCGGTCGGCGACGTGGCGCCGGTGATGCGGGACGCCATCGTGGCCGCCGAGGACGTGCGCTTCTACGAGCATCACGGCGTCGACGTGCGGGGCGTGCTGCGGGCGTTGACGGCCAACCGCACGGAGGGCACCCGGCAGGGCGCCTCCACGCTGACCATGCAGTACGTGCGCAACGCGCTGGCCGGCGACCCCCGGCTGACCGAGGCGCAGCGGACCGCGGCCACCGAGATCACCGCCGGCCGCAAGATCCGTGAGATGCGGTACGCGCTGACGCTGGAACGCCAGGTCGGCAAGGACGAGATCCTCGGGCGCTACCTGAACATCGCGTACTTCGGCGCCGGGGCGTACGGCATCGCCGCCGCCAGCAAGCGCTACTTCTCCACCACGCCGGACCGGCTCACGCTCGCCCAGGCCGCGCTGCTCGCCGGGCTGGTGCGGGCGCCGGACCACGACGACCCGATCAACGGCGACGCCGGGGCGGCGCTGGACCGCCGGGCGTACGTGCTGGACCGGATGGTGGAGACCGGTCGGGCGAGCGCGGTGGAGGCGACCGCGGCCAAGGAGACCGCACTGGCCCTCAAGCCCAGCGCCACCCCGAACGACTGCGCCGCGGTGCCCGCCGGTCACAACGACTGGGGCTTCTTCTGCGACTGGTTCACCAAGTGGTGGAACGCCCAGCCGGCGTTCGGCAAGACCGTCGACGAACGGCAGCGGACGCTGCGCCGGGGCGGCTGGTCGATCGTCTCCTCGCTCGACCCGGACGTGCAGGCCAAGGCGAGCGAGCAGGTCCGGACGGTCTACCCGGAGACGATCGCGCGGGCCGCGCCGACCGCGGTGGTGCAGCCCGGCACCGGACGGGTGCTGGCCATGGCGGTCAACCGTGGCTACGGCGTGGGCGACAACCCGGCCGGGCAGCAGAACTACCCGAACACGGTCAACCAGCTCGTGGCCGGGGGCGGCGACATCACCGGCTACCAGGCCGGCTCCACGTTCAAGCTGTTCGCGCTGTTGGCCGCGCTGGAGTCCGGGCTGCCGCTGGACACCGAGTTCGACGCGCCCCGGGTGTACGTCACGAAGTACCCGATCTCCGGCGGCCCGGCCAGTTGCGGCGGCCGGTGGTGCCCGGCGAACGCCAACACGTACTGGATGGACGGCGACCGCGACATGTGGGACGCGTTCGGTCGCTCGGTGAACACGTACTTCGCCTGGCTGACCGAGCGGGTCGGCGCGGACCGGGTGGTCGAGATGGCCCAGCGGCTGGGCATCGTGTTCCGCGCGCCGCAGGACGCGAAGATGGCCCGGGACGGGGCGGCGAACTGGGGACCGTTCACCCTCGGCGTCTCCGCCACCACGCCGCTCGACCTGGCCAACGCGTACGCCACGGTGGCCGCTGAGGGGACCTGGTGCCGGCCCACCCCGGTCGTCTCGATCACGGACCCGACCGGCCGGCGGGTGGCCGCCGGGGACGCCGACTGCCGGCAGGTGCTGGACACCGAGGTGGCCCGCGCGGCGGCCGACGCCAGCCGCTGCCCGGTGGGCGACCAGTCGATGTACCGCAGGTGTGCCGGCGGCACGGCCGAGGAACTGGCTCCCGGTCTGCGTCGCCCGCTGGCCGGCAAGACCGGCAGTTCGGAGCGGAACGCCACGGAGACCGTTGTCGCGTTCACCCCGCAGCTCGCGGTGGCCACCATCGCCGCCAACCCGGACGACCCGCGCGACGCGGTCGGCGGCGGCGTGCAGAAGCGGCAGATCGCCGCCGTCGGCCGCATCCTCGCCTGGGCCCTGCGCGACCAGCCCGTCCGGGACTTCGTCCCCCCGGGCGAGGCGGTCGCCTTCCACCACACCACCCCCCGCACCGGCAACTGACCCCGTCCCCCTCGCCCCCACCCCCCACCCCACCCCAGGTCGGGCGCTGTTTCACGGAAAGAGTGGCCAAGCGGCCCGGAACAGCCACTCTTTCCGTGAAAGCGGTCGCTGAGGGGCGTGGGGTGGGAGGGGGGAGGGGAGGGGACCAGGGGGTCAGGGGGTGGGGTGTTCGGCGTTGCGGGCGATGTTGCGGGCCATGCCGCCGAACACGACGGCGTGGAACGGGGCGACCGAGGCCCAGTAGAGATGGCCGGGCAGGCCGTGCGGGAGGAAGACGGCGCGCTGGACGTACCGGCTGTGGCCGTCCTCGGCCGGCTCGGCGCGCATCTCCAGCCAGGCCCGGCCGGGCAGTCGCATCTCGGCGCGCAGCCGCAGCAGCTCGCCCGGGACGATCTCCTCCACCCGCCAGAAGTCCAGCGCCTCGCCGACCTGGAGCCGGTGCGGGTCGCGCCGGCCGCGGCGCAGCCCCACGCCGCCGACCAGCCGGTCCAGCCAGCCGCGCACGGACCAGGCCAGCGGGAACGAGTACCAGCCGTGCTCGCCACCGACACCCTCGATGACCCGCCACAGCGCCGCCGGTGGGGCGCCCACCTCCTGTTCCCGCAGGTCGGTGTAGGCGGTGCCGCCGGACCAGTCCGGGTCCGAGGGCAGCGGCTCGGCCGGCGCGTCCGGCCCGCTCGCGGTCGACCAGCGCGTCTCCACCTCCGCGTCGCGCACCTTGGCCAGCGCCAGGTCGACCGCCTGGTCGAAGCCGGTCAGCCCGTCGGGCGGGTCGGGCACGTATTGGGCGATGTCGTGCTCGTGCGCCACCGCCTCGTGAATCAGGCTCTCCACCAGCGGCCGGGCGATCGCGTTCGGCACCGGGGTGATCAGACCGACCCAGTGCGAGGAGAGCCCGGGGGTGAGCGGGCGCACCGGCAGGATGATCCGGGGCCGCAGCCCGGCCACCCGGGCGTAGCGCTGCATCATCTGCGCGAACGTCAGCACGTCCGGACCGGCGATGTCGAAGCCACGGTTCACCTCGGGCGGCAGGTGCGCGCAGCCGGCCAGGTAGCGCAGCACGTCCCGGACCGCGATCGGCTGGATCCGGTTGCGTACCCAGCGGGGGGTGACCATCGCCGGCAGCCGCTCGGTCAGGTAGCGCAGCATCTCGAACGAGGCCGAACCGGAGCCGATGATCACCGCGGCCCGCAGCACCGCGGTCGGCACGCCGCTGTCGAGCAGGATGCGGGCCACCTCCGCCCGGGAACGCAGGTGCGCCGAGGGCAGGCCGTCCCGTTCCGCCGGCTCCGGCCCGCCGAGGTAGACGATCCGGCGTACGCCCGCGGCGCGCGCCGCCGCCGCGAAGTTCGTCGCCGCCTCCCGGTCGGCCGCCTCAAAGCCACGCTGGCCGAGCGAGTGGACCAGGTAGTACGCGACGTCCACGCCCTCGAACGCGGCCGGCAGCGTCTCCGGCCGGCGCAGGTCGCCCTCGACGATCTCCGCGTCGGCGGCCCAGGGCACGTCGCGCAGCCGCCCGGCCGTGCGGGCCAGGCAGCGCACGGTGTGCCCCTCGGTCAGGAGGCGGGGCGCGAGGCGCCCGCCGATGTAGCCGGTGGCACCGGTGACGAGGCATCTCACGGGCTCCAGTGTGCGGCTCCGTAGACTCCTTCGCTGTGGAGAACGCGAGGGAGCGGCAGATGACCACGGTGTTCCCGGCGTACCCCCGTGGCTGAGTCGGGGACGCGTGCGGCGGAGGCGATCGCGGACCGTGGGTGGCGACTGCGTCACCTGCCCGTCCTGCTGGCCGCGGTGGCCGTGCTGGCCGCGGTGGCGGCGGTGGCCGGCGGGATGTGGCGTGGCGCGGACGGCGCGCTCGGCGCGGCCGGCGGGGTGGCCGTCACGGCGGCCAGCTACACGCTCACCACCGTGGTGCTGGCCTGGGCCGACGCCCGCGACCCGCAGCTCGTGCTGCCGTTCGGGCTGGGCCTCTACGTGGCCAAGATGACCGCGCTCGGCGGCGTGCTGGTGCTTGTCGCCTCCACCGGCTGGCCCGGGCTGATCCCGTTCTGCCTGGGCCTCGCGGCGGGCGTGGTGATCTGGACCGGCGTGCACATCTGGTGGCTCGCCACCGTCCACGCGCGACGGGTCGCGCGCTGACCCGTCCCATCTTTCGGACGACGCGCCACGGCGTCCGCGATCGGTCATTCTCTCAGTGGCGCGGGAGGAGTACGGTGCCTCCAGACGACTTCGCCCGCCCGTGTCCCACACAACCAGGTTGTGCGGGGGGTGAGGCACAACCTCTTCTGCCTTGCTGATATCGTTCGCCCCGTCATGGCCGGTGACCAGAAACCCCCCAACGCTGGCGGCTCGGGCGACGTTCCGTCCGGTGCCGGTCAGGGTTGGACCGCGCTCTCATACCTCATCGGGGGCATGCTCGTCTGGGGTTTCGTCGGCTGGCTGGTCGACCGTTGGCTCGATACCGGCGGCGTCGCCACCGGCATCGGGGTCGTGCTCGGCATGGCCGGGGGCATCATCCTGGTCGTCCGCCGGCTGGGCACGCCTACATAGGAAGGGACGCGGTGTTCGGACAGGCGAACGTCCTGGCTCAGGGCCAGGCGGAATTCCCACCGAGCGTGGGGGACTTCTACCTGCCCAGCATCCTGCCCTGGGGTGCGGAGAACTCGTACTGGTTCACCAAGATCACGGCGATGGTGTGGGTCGCTGTCGGCATCTTGATCATCTTCTTCCTGGTCAGCTACCGGAAGCCGCAGCTCGTCCCCACCAAGAAGCAGTGGTTCGCCGAGTCGATCTACGGCTTCGTCCGCAACAACATCGCGGTGGACATGATCGGGCACGCGGGGGTGCGGTTCGCGCCGTACTTCACCACGCTCTTCTGCTTCATCCTGCTGACGAACTTCTTCGCGATCGTGCCGTTCTTCCAGATCTCGCCGAACTCGCACATCGCGTTCCCGGCCTTCCTCGCCGTGATCAGCTACGTGATGTTCAACTACGTCGGCATCCGGCACCACGGCTTCGTGAAGTACTTCAAGAACTCTCTGGTTCCGCCGGCGCCCTGGTTCATCCTGCCGCTGCTGATCCCGATCGAGCTCTTCTCGACGTTCATCGTCCGGCCGTTCTCGCTCGCCGTCCGTCTCTTCGCGAACATGTTCGCCGGCCACATGCTCCTGCTGGTCTTCACGCTCGGCGGGTTCGCCATGATCAGCGCCAACGCCTGGTTGGCGCCGGTGTCGGTGCTGTCCTGGACGATGACGGTCGCGCTGACCTTCCTCGAGTTCCTGGTGATCTGTCTGCAGGCGTACGTCTTCACGGTGCTGACCGCCAGCTACGTGCAGGGCGCGCTCGCCGACGAGCACTGATCCGATCTTTCGCACCAACCGTTGTCGTCCCGCGTGAGAGTCACGCGTGATAACCAGGAGGAACCAACCAATGGACATCTACGCCGCGGTAGAGGGCAGCACCGCCGCCATCGGCTACGGTCTCGCGGCCATCGGCCCGGGCATCGGCGTGGGCCTGGTCTTTTCGGCCTACATCCAGTCGACCGCCCGCCAGCCGGAGTCGTCCCGGATGACCCTGCCCTACGTCTGGATCGGCTTCGCCGTCATCGAGGCGCTGGCGCTGCTGGGCATCGCGTTCGGCTTCATCTGGCAGGGCCAGCTCTAATCCAGCCCCCCTTCGACCGGGAGGTCTTCCATGTTTTTCCTCGCCGCTGAGGGTGGTGAGACGACCCACAACCCGATCATCCCTGTCTGGCAGGAGATCGTGGTCGGTGGCGTCGCCTTCATCGTGCTCTGCATCGTGCTGATGAAGTTCGTCTTCCCGCGCATGGAGCAGACGTTCCAGGCCCGGGTGGACGCGATCGAGGGCGGCATCAAGCGCGCCGAGGCCGCCCAGGCCGAGGCGAACCAGCTGCTCGAGCAGTACCGCGCCCAGCTCGCCGAGGCGCGTACCGACGCCGCCCGGATCCGGGACGACGCCCGGGCCGACGCCGAGGGCATCCGTCAGGACATCCTCGCCAAGGCGCGCGAGGAGTCCGACCGGGTCATCGCCGCCGGCAAGGAGCAGCTCCAGGCCGAGCGGGCCACCATCGTGCGTGAGCTGCGCACCGAGATGGGCACCATCGCGGTGGACCTGGCCAGCAAGATCGTCGGTGAGTCGCTGGCCGACGAGGCGCGTCGCAAGGGCACCGTCGACCGGTTCCTGAGCGGTCTCGAGAGCACGGGGGCCCGCTGATGCAGGCCGCCAGCCGGGAGTCGTACGCCGCCGGGGTCGAACGCCTCGACGCGTACGTCCGCGGCGCGGAGCCGTCGGCGGTGGCCTCCACCGCCGACGACATCCTCTCCGTCGCCGCCCTGCTGCGGCGCGAGCCGCGGCTGCGCCGGGCGCTCTCCGACCCGGCCCGCTCCGGTGCGGACCGCACGGCCCTGCTGACCGGGATCCTCAGCGGCAAGGTCGGCGCGGAGGCGCTCGACCTGCTCACCGCGCTGGTCGCCGGTCGCTGGTCGACCCCGTCGGAACTGCTCGACGGCGTCGAGCGGCTGGGCGTGGAGGCGCTCCTGGCGAGCGCCGACTCGGCCGGCGAGCTGGGTGAGGTCGAGGACGAGCTGTTCCGCTTCGGGCAGGTCGTCTCCGGCTCCGCCGAGCTGTCCAACGCGCTCTCCGACCCGATGGCCCCGGCCGAGCGGCGGTCCGGCCTCGCCGGCCAACTGCTCGCCGGCAAGGCCCGTCCGGTCACCGTCCGCCTCGTCGAGGTCGCGCTCGCGGGCTTCGGGGGCCGCTCCTTCGGCGGCGCGCTCACCCGGCTGGTCGAGCTGGCCGCGGACCGGCGGGACCGTCAGGTCGCGTACGTGACCGTGGCGGCCCCGCTCACCGAGGAGGAGGAGCGACGCCTCGGTGCCCGCCTCTCCGGCATGTACGGTCGGGAGGTGTCCGTCAAGCAGACGGTCGACCCCGACGTGCTCGGCGGGGTGCGCGTACGGGTCGGCTCCGACCTGTACGACGGCACCGTCCTGCGCCGCCTCAACGAGACCCGCAACGCGCTCGCGAAGCGCTGACCAGCGTCTTGCAGCCCTGATTTCGACGCCATCGGACCGGTCGGTACCTGGTATCCCGGGCCCCTGAACTTTAAGGAAGCAGAGGATGGCCGAGCTGACCATCTCGACGGAGGAGATCCGCGGCGCCCTGGAGCGCTACGTCTCCTCCTACACGGCCGACGTCTCCCGTGAGGAGGTCGGCACCGTCGCCGACGCCGGCGACGGCATCGCCCACGTCGAGGGTCTGCCCTCGACCATGACCAACGAGCTCCTGGAGTTCGAGGACGGCACGCTCGGCGTGGCGCTGAACCTCGACGTGCGCGAGATCGGTGTCGTCGTCCTCGGCGACTTCGGCGGAATCGAAGAGGGTCAGCGCGTCAAGCGCACCGGCCGGGTGCTCTCCGTGCCGGTCGGCGACGCGTTCCTCGGCCGCGTGGTCAACGCGCTCGGCGAGCCGATCGACGGCATCGGCGACATCGCCAACGAGGGCTTCCGCGAGCTGGAGCTCCAGGCCCCGAACGTGATGGCCCGCCAGTCCGTCTTCGAGCCGCTGCAGACCGGTATCAAGGCCATCGACGCGATGACCCCGGTCGGCCGTGGCCAGCGGCAGCTGATCATCGGTGACCGCAAGACCGGCAAGACCACCGTCGCGCTGGACGCCATCCTGAACCAGCGGGACAACTGGCGCTCCGGCGACCCGACGAAGCAGGTCCGCTGCATCTACGTCGCGATCGGCCAGAAGGCTTCCACCATCGCCTCCATCAAGGGGACGCTGGAGGACGCGGGCGCGATGGAGTACACCACCATCGTCGCCTCCCCGGCGTCCGACCCGGCCGGCTTCAAGTACCTCGCCCCCTACACCGGCTCGTCCATCGGGCAGCACTGGATGTACGGCGGCAAGCACGTCCTGATCGTCTTCGACGACCTGAGCAAGCAGGCCGAGGCGTACCGGGCCGTGTCGCTGCTGCTGCGCCGCCCGCCGGGCCGTGAGGCGTACCCGGGTGACGTCTTCTACCTGCACTCCCGCCTGCTGGAGCGCTGCGCGAAGCTCTCCGACGAGCTGGGCGGCGGCTCGATGACCGGCCTGCCGATCATCGAGACCAAGGCGAACGACATCTCGGCGTTCATCCCGACCAACGTCATCTCGATCACCGACGGTCAGATCTTCCTCGAGACCGACCTGTTCAACCAGGGCGTCCGGCCGGCCATCAACGTCGGCACCTCGGTCTCCCGGGTCGGCGGCGCCGCGCAGGTGAAGCCGATGAAGAAGGTCGCCGGCTCGCTGCGGCTCAACCTGGCCCAGTTCCGTGAGCTGGAGGCGTTCGCCGCCTTCGCCTCCGACCTGGACCGCGCCTCGCAGAACCAGCTCGCCCGTGGCTCCCGCCTGGTCGAGCTGCTCAAGCAGCCGAACTACTCGCCGTACCCGGTGAACGAGCAGGTCGTCTCCGTCTGGGCCGGCACCGAGGGCAAGCTGGACGACGTCCCGGTCGGCGAGGTCCGCCGCTTCGAGGCGGAGTTCCTCCAGTACCTCCGGCACAAGCACGAGGGCGTGCTGGCCTCGATCGCGGACAACAAGTGGGGCGACGACATCATCGCCTCGCTGGACTCGGCCATCGCCGAGTTCAAGCAGGTCTTCCTGGGCAAGGACGACGAGGTCCGCGTCAACGAGGCCCCGGCCGAGCCGCTGGAGGGTGAGCAGACCCGCGAGACGGTGACCCGCTTCCGCGACGGCACCACCGACCGCCCCGCCGAGAGCTGATCCGATGGCCGCCCAGGTACGCGTTCTCCGACAGCGGATCCGTTCCGCCAAGGGGATGAAGAAGATCACCAAGGCGATGGAGCTCGTCGCGACGAGCCGCATCGCCAAGGCCCAGGCCAAGGTGGCGGCCTCGCTGCCGTACGCCGAGGCGATCACCGGCGTGCTGACGGCGCTGGCCTCCAACGCGCGGATCGACCACCCGCTGCTCACCCCGCGTGAGCGGGTGCGGCGGGCGGGCGTCCTGCTGGTCACCGCCGACCGGGGTCTGGCCGGCGGGTACAGCTCGAACGCGATCCGGACCGCCGAGTCGCTGATCGCCCGGCTGCGCGCCGACGGCAAGGAGCCGGTGCTCTACGTCATCGGTCGCAAGGGCGTGGCGTTCTACCGGTTCCGCAACCGGGAGATCGCCGGGAGCTGGACGGGCTTCTCCGAGCAGCCGTCGTTCGACGACGCCCGCGAGGTCGGTGACACGCTGATCAAGGCGTTCACCGCCGGCGCGGACGACGCGGACGGCCACGCCGGGGCGGACGGGATCCTCGGCGTGGACGAGCTGCACATCGTCTACACCGAGTTCAAGTCCCTGATGACGCAGAACCCGGTGACCCGGATCGTCGGCCCGATGCAGGTCGAGGACCGGCCGCGGTCCGAGGGCCTGCTGCCGGCGTACGAGTTCGAGCCGGAGCCGGAGTCGCTGCTCGACGCGCTGCTGCCGAAGTACATCAACACGCGGATCTACGCGGCGTTGCTGGAGTCGGCGGCGAGCGAGTCGGCCGCCCGTCGGCGGGCGATGAAGAGCGCCACCGACAACGCCGAAGAGATGATCGAGAAGTACACGCGTGAGATGAACTCGGCCCGTCAGGCCGGGATCACCCAGGAGATCAGTGAGATCGTCGGCGGCGCGAACGCGCTGGCCGCGTCGGGAAGTGAAGTGTGATGACTGTATCCGCAGTGGAGACCAAGACGGCCACGGGTCGCGTGGTCCGGGTCATCGGCCCGGTCGTCGACGCCGAGTTCCCGCGCGACGCCATGCCGGGTCTGTTCAACGCCCTGCACGTCGACGTGACGCTCTCCGGCGGTGAGAAGACGCTGACCCTGGAGGTCGCCCAGCACCTGGGTGACAACCTGGTCCGCGCCATCTCCATGCAGCCGACCGACGGCCTGGTCCGTGGCGCCGACGTCCGGGACACCGGCGCGCCGATCAGCGTGCCGGTGGGCGACGCGGTCAAGGGCCACGTGTTCAACGCGATCGGCGAGTGCCTCAACCTCACCGAGGGCGAGACCATCCAGGCCGACGACCACTGGGGCATCCACCGCAAGGCTCCGGCCTTCGCGGACCTGGAGCCGAAGACCGAGATGCTGGAGACCGGCATCAAGGTCATCGACCTGCTCGCCCCGTACGTCAAGGGCGGCAAGATCGGCCTGTTCGGCGGCGCCGGCGTGGGCAAGACGGTGCTCATCCAGGAGATGATCACCCGGGTGGCCCGGAACTTCGGTGGTACCTCGGTCTTCGCCGGCGTGGGTGAGCGCACCCGCGAGGGCAACGACCTCATCGCCGAGATGACCGAGTCCGGCGTCATCGACAAGACCGCGCTGGTCTACGGCCAGATGGACGAGCCGCCGGGCACCCGGCTGCGGGTCGCGCTCTCCGCGCTCACCATGGCGGAGTACTTCCGCGACGTGAAGAAGCAGGAGGTGCTGCTCTTCATCGACAACATCTTCCGCTTCACCCAGGCCGGTTCCGAGGTCTCCACGCTGCTCGGCCGCATGCCGAGCGCCGTGGGTTACCAGCCGACCCTGGCCGACGAGATGGGCGAGCTCCAGGAGCGGATCACCTCCGTCCGGGGCCAGGCCATCACCTCGATGCAGGCGATCTACGTGCCCGCCGACGACTACACCGACCCGGCGCCGGCCACCACGTTCGCCCACCTCGACGCGACCACCAACCTGGAGCGGTCGATCTCCGACAAGGGCATCTACCCGGCCGTGGACCCGCTGGCGTCCTCGTCCCGGATCCTCGCCCCGGAGTTCGTCGGCGAGGACCACTTCGCCGTCGCCACCGAGGTGAAGCGGATCCTTCAGCGCTACAAGGACCTGCAGGACATCATCGCCATCCTGGGCATCGAGGAGCTCTCCGAGGAGGACAAGCTCACCGTCGGCCGTGCCCGCCGGATCGAGCGGTTCCTCTCGCAGAACACCTACGCCGCCGAGCAGTTCACCGGCGTGCCGGGCTCGACGGTCCCGATCGCGGAGACCATCGACGCCTTCCGCCGGATCAGCGAGGGGGAGTTCGACCACTTCCCGGAGCAGGCGTTCTTCATGTGCGGCGGCCTGGAGGACCTCAAGGCCAAGGCCGAGGAGCTGATGGGTGAGGAGGGCTGAGAGCCCGCTCACACCACGAAGGCCGTCCCGACACCTCGTCGGGGCGGCCTTCGCCTGTTCACGACCGGTCCGTACCAGACGTCCGGTTGGCCGGCAAGCGGTTCGCCGAAGCGCGCGGTACCGTTCGTGACACGAATTCGCGTCACCGTCGTTGATCTCTGCAACGAAACGGACCCCTGCGCCCGTCTCCTCTTCGTGGGCGCGACGATAGGAGATGCTCGTGGGTAAGGGCGGCACGGACCGGGGCAAGCGGTCCATGTGGCGTGGCGTGCCGCGGTGGGCCCGGATCAGCACCATCCTCGGCATCGTCATGATGGTGCTCAGCGGCTCGGTGCTGGTGGGCTACCACACGCTCGTCGCGCGCTACGAGGGTGCGGTCGGCAAGGGCGACCTCTTCGGTGACCAGGCCGCCGGCGCCACCGAGAAGAAGAGCGACATCAAGGGCCCGCTCAACATCCTGCTCGTCGGCATCGACCCCCGCACCTCGACGGCCCGCCCGCTCTCCGACTCGATCATGATCCTGCACGTGCCGGCCGGCATGGACCGCGGCTACCTCTTCTCGCTCCCGCGCGACCTGCGGGTGGACATCCCGGCCTTCGCGAAGGCCGACTACGCCGGCGGCACCGACCGGATCAACGCCGCCATGTCGCACGGCAGCAACGTGCCGGGGAAGAACCCGAGCGCCGCGCAGGGCTTCGAACTGCTCGCCAAGACCGTCCAGGGGGTCACCGGCATCAAGCGCTTCGACGCCGGCGCGATCATCAACTTCAGCGGGTTCAAGAAGATCGTGGACGCGATGGGCGGCGTCGACATGTACATCGAGCGCGACGTGAAGTCCGAGCACCTCCAGCCGGACGGCAAGCCGCGCCAGCTCAAGCCCGGCGGGGGCGGCTACCTCGGCCCGCAGGCCCGGTACGAGAAGGGCGACGCCCACCTCACCGGCTGGCAGGCGCTTGACTACGTCCGGCAGCGCTACCCCAAGAACGGCGTGCCGGACGCGGACTACGGCCGGCAGCGGCACCAGCAGCAGTTCGTCAAGGCGATGGTGAGCCAGGCGTTCAGCGCCGACGTGGTGGCCAACCCGGTCAAGCTGGACCGGGTGCTGCGGGCCGCCGGGCAGTCGCTCGTCTTCAACGGCCGGGGCAACAGCGTGGTCGACTTCGGCCTCGCGCTCAAGGACATCCGTCCCGACGCCATCGAGACGATCAAGCTGCCCGGCGGGCCGATCGGGAGCGGCAGCGCCTACCGGGGCGAACAGCTCCTCGCGCCGGCCGACGACTTCTTCGCCGCCCTGCGTGCCGAGCAGTTGGACGCGTTCCTGCTGGAGCACCCCGACTTCAAGCAGAAGAGCCAGTAGCCTGAACGGGTGCGGGGCACCGTGGTCCGGCTCTCACCACCCGCGTTGGGTGGCGCTCGGGGTCGCGACTAGACTTTCGGCAATCCGCCGCCGCAGCAAGGAGACAGCGTGGCACAGCAGCTTCACGTCGAGCTCGTAGCCGTCGAGGAGAAGGTCTGGACCGGTGAGGCCGAGATGGTCGTCGCCCGGACGACCGAGGGTGAGCTCGGTGTGCTGCCGGGGCACGCGCCGCTGCTCGGCCAGCTCGCGGAGCCCAGCCAGGTGCGCATCAAGCAGGCCGGTGGCCAGCAGGTCGCGTACGACGTCGCCGGCGGCTTCCTGTCGGTCACCGGTGAGGGCGTGACCGTCCTCGCCGAGAGCGCCACCCCGGCCACTCCGGCCCGCTGAGCCGACCCGCCGATGGAGATCGTGGAAGGGATCGGAATCGGCGTCGCGGTCGTCGTCGTCGCGCTTCTGATCCTCTTCATCCGGCGGGCCCTGTTCACCCGTAGCGGGGGAATCATCCGGCTGAGCGTCCGGGTCACCACGATGCTCGACGGCCGTGGTTGGTCACCCGGCTTCGGCCGGTTCGCCGGCGATCAGCTCCGCTGGTACCGCATGTTCAGCTTCGCGCTCCGCCCGAAGCGGGTGCTCTCCCGCAAGGGGCTGGCGGTGGAGCGTCGCCGACTGCCCGAGGGGCAGGAGCGCTTCTCCATGCCGGCCGACTGGGTGATCCTGCGCTGTACCAGCGACCATGCTCCGGTCGAGATCGCCATGGCGCGATCCACGGTCACCGGCTTCCTCTCCTGGCTCGAGGCCGCCCCTCCGGGGGCGGTCTCGCCACGTCTGGCCTCCCAGGACTGGCCCGCCGCCTAACGCCCCCGCCCCCGCCCGCCCGGCCCCCGCACCGCGCGATCTTGCAGTTGTCGCCCTCCCATAACGGCACAAAAGCGACGTTGCGCAGGCAGCAACTGCAAGATCGGCGAGCGGGGGGTGGAGGAGTCACGCTCGGGGTGTGCCCGACTGGGTGGGATGTCCGGTTTTGGGGTGGTGGGCGGCACGCTCGCGGCGGAATCGTCGGCGGGGTGGCGGCGTTGTATCCCGGTGCACGGCCGAGGAAGGTAAGCGGCCCCCGCCGCCGGCCCCGCCCGGGAATGACGGTGGGTCTCCGGTCGTTGCACTCACTTCCGGCGCCGCGATTGAGGCCCCCGCCCCGCGAGCAGCCAGAACTTGTCTT
>NZ_JBITFD010000017.1:188013-188697 GCF_044455765.1 Micromonospora sp. NPDC051141 | reverse complement strand
TTAGTGCATGGGGGTGGGTGTGGTTTTGTTGCACCCCGCCGAAAAACGTACCCGGGGGGGGCCCCCCCTGGGGGGGCGCCCCTCGACTGCGTTAGCGTTTCTGGCGGAAACGCCATCAGGAAGGATGCACCTGTGAGCTCTGGACCCCAGGGCGGGGACCGCCCCCGTCGCTACGAGGATCGCGCCGACCGTGGCGCGGGGCGCGGCGACGCCCGCCGCGATGATCGCCCCTCGTACCGGGGCGGTCGCGACGACCGCGCCGGCGGCACCCGTGGTGGTGACCGTCGTGAGGGCGGCTTCCGCCGTGACGACCGTGCCGGCGGACCCACTGGTGACCGTCGTGAGGGCGGTTTCCGTGGCGGTGAGCGCTCCGGTGGTTTCCGCGGTGGGGACCGTGACGGTGGTTTCCGGGGCGGGGACCGTCGCGAGGGCGGCTTCCGCCGTGACGACCGCGCCGGCGGACCCACTGGTGACCGTCGTGAGGGCGGTTTCCGTGGTGGCGAGCGCTCGGGTGGTTTCCGGGGCGGTGACCGTGACGGCGGTTTCCGGGGAGGGGACCGTCGCGAGGGCGGCTTCCGCCGTGACGACCGTGCCGGTGGTGCGCCGAGCGGGGACCGTCGCGAGGGCGGCTTCCGCCGCGATGATCGTGCCGGTGGTGCGCCGGGCGGTGATCGTCGTGACGGT
>NZ_JBITFD010000017.1:187437-187915 GCF_044455765.1 Micromonospora sp. NPDC051141 | reverse complement strand
TTTCCGGGGTGGTGACCGTCGTGAGGGCGGTTTCCGTGGCGGTGAGCGCTCGGGTGGTTTCCGGGGCGGTGACCGTGACGGTGGTTTCCGCGGTGGTGACCGTCGTGAGGGCGGCTTCCGGGGCGGTGACCGTGACGGCGGCTTCCGGGGCGGGGACCGTCGCGAAGGCGGCTTCCGCCGCGATGATCGTGCCGGTGGTGCGCCGAGCGGGGACCGTCGCGAGGGCGGCTTCCGCCGCGATGATCGTGCCGGTGGTGCGCCGGGCGGTGATCGTCGTGACGGTGGTTTCCGGGGTGGTGACCGTCGTGAGGGCGGTTTCCGTGGCGGTGAGCGCTCGGGTGGTTTCCGGGGCGGTGACCGTGACGGTGGTTTCCGCGGTGGAGACCGTCGTGAGGGTGGCTTCCGCCGTGACGATCGTGCCGGTGGCGCTTCCGGTGGCGACCGTCGTGAGAGCGGCTTCCGAGGCGGCGAGCGTCGC